>NZ_JBBKZU010000010.1:0-290641 GCF_037889935.1 Variovorax ureilyticus | reverse complement strand
GCCGGTGTTCTCGCCGATCGACTGGCTCATCCTCATCCTCATCGTCATCGGCGCGGTCGTGGGCCTCTACGGCCTCGCCACGGGCGTCATCACCATCTGAACAGGAGACTCACCATGACCAAGGCAAGTGCGGCAGGCAAGACCAGGACCAGCGAGTTAGGCGTTCACTCCGAAGTCGGGCAACTGCGAAAGGTCATGGTGTGTGCGCCCGGGCGCGCGCATCAGCGACTGACTCCGAGCAATTGCGACGAGCTGCTCTTCGATGACGTGCTGTGGGTGGAGAACGCCAAGCGCGATCACTTCGACTTCATCACCAAGATGCGCGACCGCGGCGTCGAAGTGCTGGAGATGCACAACCTGCTGGCCGAGACGGTGGCGGTGCCCGAGGGCAAGAAGTGGATCCTCGACAACCAGGTGGTGCCGAACCAGGTGGGCCTGGGCTTCATCGACGAGCTGCGCAGCTACCTCGAAGGCCTCAGCCATCGCGACCTGGCCGAGACGCTGATCGGCGGTCTCTCCACCCATGACTTCCCCGAAGCCCATGGCGGCGAGGCGCTCAAGGTCGCCAAGGAAGCCGCCGGCGGCACCGAGTACCTGCTGCCACCGCTGCCCAACACGCTTTACACGCGCGACACCACCTGCTGGATCTATGGCGGCGTCACGCTGAACCCGCTCTACTGGCCCGCGCGGCACGAGGAGACCATCCTCACCACCTCGATCTACAAGTTCCATCCCGACTTCGCGGGCAAGGTCAACGTGTGGTGGGGCGATCCCACGCAGGACCACGGCCTCGCCACGCTGGAGGGCGGCGACGTGATGCCGATCGGCAAAGGCGTCGTGCTCATCGGCATGAGCGAGCGCACCTCGCGCCAGGCGATCAGTCAGCTGGCCGCCACGCTGTTCAAGAAGGGCGCGGCGAAGCGCGTGATCGTGGCGGCCATGCCCAAGATCCGTGCGGCGATGCACCTGGACACGGTCTTCACCTTCGCCGACCGCGACTGCGTGCTGCTCGCGCCGGACTTCATGAACAAGACCACCACCTTCTCGTACTACCCGAGCGAGCACCCCAGCGGGGTCGAGCTGCGCAACGAGAAGAAGCCCTTCGTCGACGTGGTGACCGAGGCGCTGGGCCTCAAGAAGATGCGCGTCGTGGAAGCCGGCGGCAGCGACTACCAGCGCGAGCGCACCCAGTGGGACAGCGGCGCGAACCTGGTGTGCGCATCGCCGGGCGTGGTTTATGCGTATGACCGCAACACCTACACCAACACGTTGCTGCGCAAGCAGGGGATCGAGGTGATCACCATCGTCGGCGCCGAACTCGGCCGCGGCCGCGGCGGTGGTCACTGCATGACCTGCCCGATCGTTCGCGACCCCGTGGACTACTGAGTCGTCAACCCAACCAACGAGAGAGGACGAGTGCCCGTGCCTGAAGAACTTGTCAGCCAGCATTCCGGGTATCTGCACAGGGCCACGGTGCTCGTTGCGCTTGCCGCAGTCGTTTCGCTGTCGGCCTGCAGGCGCGCGGAAGAAGCGCCGGCCGCCGAGGTCCGGCCCGTGCGCGTGATGAAGATCGAGACGCGCGCGATCGGCGACACGGTCACGTTGACCGGCAATGTGCAGGCGCAGACCGAGGTCAACCAGTCGTTCCGCATCGACGGCCGGTTGATCGAGCGCAAGGTCGAGATCGGCGATCGCGTGAAGCAGGGCCAGTTGCTGGCCCGGCTCGATCCGCTCAACGAAGAGACGGCGCTGCAATCGGCGCGTGCCCAACTCGCTGCCGCGCAGGCGCAGAACGTCGAGGCCCGTACCAACCATACGCGCCTGCGCGATCTGCTGGCCGAGAACGCGGTGTCGCGCGCTTCCTTCGACCAGGCCGACTCGCTGCTGAAGGTCACGCAGTCGCAGGTCGAGACCGCGCAGTCGCAGGTCACGCTGGCGCAGAACCGGGTGAACTACACGCGGCTCTATGCGGACGTGAACGGCGTGGTGACCGCGCGAGGACCGGAGGCCGGCGAAGTGGTGCAGGCCGGCCGCATGGTGGTGCAGGTAGCGCGCGAAGGCGCGCGCGACGCGGTTTTCGACGTGCCGGCGCAGATCAAGAACAGCGCGCCCGCCGATGCCGACATCACGATCGCGCTCACCGAGGATCCGAAGATCACCGCGAGGGGCAAGGTGCGAGAGGTGTCGCCGCGCGCCGATCCCATAACCGGTACCTTCAACGTCCGTGTGCGGCTCATCGACGCGCCGGCGGCGATGCGTCTGGGCACCACCGTGACGGGGCGCATGAAGCTCGATAGCACGCCCGCGATCGACATTCCCGCCGCGGCGCTCAATCGGTCCGGCAACAGCACCTCGGTGTGGGTGGTCGATGCGAAGACCGGTCTCGTCGCGGCGCGCCCGATCGAAGTGCGCGCCTTCGACGCCGCGCGCGTCCAGGTCACGTCCGGCCTGTCGCCTGGTGATCTCGTCGTGACGGCCGGCGTGCAGGCGCTGCGCCCCGGACAGAAGGTCCGCATCCTCGAGGCCGCGCAGTGATCGGGCCGAACCTGTCGGAATGGGCGCTCTCCAAGCGCTCGCTGGTGCTGTTCCTGATGATCATCGCGGTGGTCGCGGGCACGCTGTCGTTCCTGCGCCTCGGGCGTGCGGAAGATCCGGCCTTCACGTTCCGGACCATGGTCGTCGCCGCGGGCTGGCCTGGCGCGACCGTCGATGAAACACTGCAGCAGGTCACCGAGCGCCTGGAGCGCACGCTGCAGGAGACGCGTCATCTCGACCGCGTGCGCAGCTACACCGTCGCGGGACAGACCACGATCTTCGTCGACCTCAAGCAGTCCACGCCACCCGCCGAGATCCCGGACATCTGGTACCAGGTGCGCAAGAACATCGGCGACATCCGCCAGACGCTGCCGCAGGGCGTGGTCGGCCCGTTCTTCAACGACGACTTCGGCGACACCTTCGGCATCATCTATGCCTTCACCGCCGACGGGTTCAACTTCCGCGAGCTGCGCGACTACGTCGAGGCCGCGCGCTCGCGGCTGCTCCAGGTGCCGGACGTCTCGAAGATCGAGGTGCTCGGCGCGCAGGACGAACAGATCTTCATCGAGTTCAACACCGAGCGCCTCGCCGGCCTGCGGCTGGACTACCCGAGCATCGTCAGCGCGCTGCAGGCGCAGAACGTGATCCGCCCCGCAGGCACGATCCAGACCGACCAGGAGCGCGTGTTCATGCGCGTCAGCGGCTCCTTCGATTCCGAACGCGACATCGAGGCGCTCACGCTGGTACTGGGCAACCGGATCGTCCGGCTCGGCGACTTCGCCACGGTGCGGCGCGGGTTCATCGATCCGCCGCAGCCGATGTTCCGCGTCAACGGCAAGCCGGCCATCGGCCTGGCGATCGCGATGCGGGAGGCGGGCGACATCCTCGCGCTCGGCGCCAACATCAAGAAGGAGATGGCCGACTTCACCGCGAACCTGCCGCACGGCATCGAGCCGACCCTGGTGGCCGACCAGGCGGTGACGGTGGATGTGGCGATCAACGACTTCATGTCGTCGCTGTGGCAGGCGATCATCATCATCCTGGTGTGCAGCTTCGTGAGCCTGGGCGTGCGGCCCGGGATGGTGGTGGCACTGTCGATCCCGCTCACGCTGGCGATCGTGTTCGCGCTGATGGACATACTGCACATCGACCTGCACCGCATCTCGCTCGGCGCGCTGATCATCGCGCTCACGCTGCTGGTGGACGATGCGATGACCACGGTCGACGCCATGATCAACCGCCTCGCGGCCGGCGACACCAAGGACCAGGCGGCAACCTTCGCCTACAAGACGCTCGCGGCGCCGATGCTGATCGGCACGTTCGTCACCATCTCCAGCTTCGTGCCGATCGGCTTCGCACGCAGCTCGGCGGGCGAATACACCTTCTCGATCTTCAGCGTGGTCGCGCTGGCGCTGCTGGTGTCGTGGCTCGGGGCGGTGATCTTCTCACCGCTGGTGGGCAAGGCGATCCTGAAGGCACCGAAGGCGGACGCGCCGGCCGCCAAGCCGAGCAAGGTCACGGCGGTCTACGGTCGCTTCCTCGAAGGCGCGATCCGCGCGAAGTGGGTGACCTTCGCGGTGACGATCGCGGCCTTCGTCGCGACGATCTTCCTGGTGCGCTTCGTGCCGCAGCAGTTCTTCCCGGCGTCCGACCGGCCCGAACTCACGGTCGACATGACGCTGCGCCAGAACGCGTCGATCCACGCGACCGAGGCCCAGGCCCAGCGGCTGGAGCAGATCCTCAAGAGCGATCCCGACGTCGATCACTTCAGCACTTACGTCGGGCGCGGCGCGATCCGCTTCATCCTGACGCTGAACGTGCAGCTCGCGAATCCTTTCTTCACGCAGTTCGTCATCGTCGCGAAGGACGTCGACGCACGTGAGCGGCTGCAGCTCAAGCTCGAGAAGGTGCTCGCGGAACAGTTCCCCGACGTGGTCGCGCGCGTGTCGCCGCTCGAACTCGGCCCGCCGGTCGGGTGGCCGCTGCAGTACCGCGTGAGCGGTCCCGACGCGAACCAGGTGCGCAAGTATTCGCTGGACCTGGCGGGCGTGCTCGGTTCGGACGCGCGCGTGCGGCATGTCAATTTCGACTGGATGGAGCCGGCGCGGCAGGTCAAGATCCGCATCAACCAGGAAGAGGCGCGGCAGCTCGGCGTGAGCTCGGCCGCGCTGGCGGGCATCCTCAACTCTGCGATCACCGGGACGGTGGTCACGCAGGTGCGCGACGACATCTACCTCGTGAACGTCGTCGCCCGCGCCACCGACCAGCAGCGGGCCTCGTTCCAGAGCCTGAGTTCGCTGCAGGTGCCGACGCCCACCGGCCGCATGGTGCCCCTCGGCCAGTTCGCGACCTTCAACGAGGATCAGGAGCTGCCGCTGATCTGGCGCCGCAACCGGGTGCCGACCCTGACGGTGCGCGCGGACGTGACACACGGCGTGATGCCCGACGCCGTGGTCGTGGCGCTGGCCGATCAGATCAAGGAATTCAACGCCAAGCTGCCGAAGGGTTACAAGGTCGAGACGGGTGGCCTGTTCGAGGAAAGCGCGGCGTCGAGCGACTCGGTGTTCGCCGTGGTGCCGCTGATGATCGTGCTCATGCTGCTGTGCGTGATGGTGCTGCTCGTGAGCTTCAGGCGGCTGGCGATGGTGGTGGTGATCCTGCCGCTGGGCTTGATCGGCGTGGTGCTCTCGCTGCTGATCTTCAACCGGCCGCTGGGCTTCGTCGCGATCCTCGGCATCCTGGCCCTGATCGGGATGATCGCGAAGAACGCGGTGATCCTCGTGGTGCAGATCGAGACCTACCGCGGCGAGGGCCACAGCGTGTTCGACGCGGTGATGATGTCCGGCACCTCGCGCCTGCGGCCGATGATGCTGACCTCGATCTCCACCGTGCTGGGCCTGATCCCGATCGCGCCCACCGTGTTCTGGGGTTCGATGGCCTTCGCGATCATGGGCGGCCTGCTGGTGGCGACGCTGCTGACGCTGGTGCTGCTGCCCACGATGTACGTCGCGGTGTTCGGCAAGGAAGACCAGCTTCCTCCCGAAGGGCGCGGGCGGCCGGCGATCGACGCCGCCTGAGCGGATGGAGGCATCGCCTTGACCACGCACGAGGTTCTCGAACTGCACGTCGCGGAATTGCGGCAGCTCTTCAATTCGATGGACCCGGCGCCGTTCCGCGAGCGCGACCTCGACCCCGAGGCCGAGGCCTACATCGTGGACTGGGCGCGAGAGATCAAGGGCTCGCGTCCCCTGGCACTGCGCGTGCACGTCGACAACGGCGCCGCACGAACCGAGGACGCGGCCCTGCTGCGCGAGGCGGTCGACCAGTACTTCCGCCAGCGCGAGAAGGCGACCCGGCGCCGCCTTGCGCAACTGTTCCGCGTCGGACGCATCAGCCTGCTCATCGGGCTAGTGTTCCTGGGCGCCGCGCTGGCGGTCAGCGAGGCGGCGGGTGTGCTGTTCCACAAGGAGCGCTACGCGAAGCTCGTGCAGGAAAGCCTCGTGATCGGCGGCTGGGTGGCGCTGTGGCGGCCGATGGAGATCTTCCTGTACGACTGGTGGCCGATCCGCGGCGAAGTGCGGCTCTACGAGCGCCTCGGCAGCATCGACGTAAGCCTCTTGCCCCGGATGGCGGAAGGGGGCGCCGTCCCATGAAAGCGCCAGCCCCCACCGTCGCCCGCACCGTCCTCAGCCGGGCCGTGCTGTTCTTCGGTCTCTGGCTGGTGCTGCTGCCAAGCCTCAAGCCGGCCGATCTCGCGGTCGGGCTGGTCGCGACCGTGGCCGCGACCTGGACCAGCGCGCACCTGATGCCGCCCGAAGTGGGCCATGTGCGGCTGCTGGCGCTGCTGGCCTTCGTGCCGCACTTCGTCTGGCAGTCGGTGATGGCCGGCGTGGACGTGGCGCGCCGCGCGATGTCGCCGCGCATGCGGCTCAAGCCCGGCTTCGTCACCTGCCCGGTCAGCCTGCCGCCGGGCCTCGCGCGCAACGACTTCGTCTCGATCATGAGCCTCATGCCGGGTTCGGTGCCGGTGGACGAGACGGTGGACTCGGTGATCTTTCACTGCCTGGATACCGACCAGCCGCTGGCGGAGCAGATGGCGAAGGAAGAGCGGCTGCTCACGAATGCGCTGGTCGTGGTGACGGAGGAGGGCACCCATGGATGACTTCCTGCTCGGTGCCTGTGCCTTCGTCCTCCTGATGGTCGCGGTCAGTCTCGTCGCGGTGCTGCGCGGTCCGGGCAGCGTGGAGCGCATGATGGCGGCGATGCTCTTCGGAACGGGCGGCATCGCGAGCCTGCTGCTGCTGGGCACGCTGCACGGCATGGAGATCGTCATCAACGTGGTGCTGACCCTCGCGGTGCTGGCGCCCTTCGCGACCATCGCGTTCGTGCGGGCCGGCTCGGCGCTGGTGCGCGACGAGGCCGATGCCGACGGAGGTCCGACGTGATGCGCACGATGGCGGACATCTTCACCATCGTGGCCGTCTGCGCGGGCGCGTTCTTCTTTGTCGCGGGTACGGTAGGGCTGCTGCGATTTCCGGATTCGTACACGCGGCTGCACGCGCTGACCAAGGCCGACAACCTCGGGCTCGGCCTGATCGTGCTCGGACTTCTGCCGCAGGTCGGCAGCGTGAGCCTCGGGCTCAAGTTGATCGCGATCTGGTTCATCGTGCTGCTCGCTTCCGCCACCGCCTCGCAGATGATCGCGCGCGCGATCCGCGAGAGCGAGCCAAAGGGCAATGCGGCCACTTCACGACCGGAGGAGGCCCGGCGATGAGCCTGCTGCTGAACGCCTCGCTCGTGCTGCTGTTCATCGGGCTCGCGGGTTGGACCGTCTTTGCGCGCGACACCTTCGCATCGGTTGCGGGGTTCATTCCATACGGTCTGCTGTTGACCGCGGTGTGGTTGCGGCTGGCCGCCGTGGACGTGGCGATCACCGAGGCCGCAATCGGCGCCGGGCTGACCGGTGCGCTGCTGGTGGGTGCGGCCGCGCGCCTGCGCGCCACGGAAGCGCGAATGAATCTCGCGCGGCCCGGCGCTGCGACGCGCATGCTCGCGGCCATTGCTTCCATCGTGATCGCGGGCCTCGTCGCCGCGTGCGTGCTGCTGCTGCCCGAGGCCACGCCGACGCTGGCCCCGGCCGTGATGGAGAACATCCACACCACCGGCGTCGGCAATCCGATCACCGCGGTGCTGCTGTCGTTCCGCGCGATGGACACGTTGCTCGAAGCGATCGTGCTGGCCTTCGGGCTGCTGGGCGTCTGGTCGCTCGCGCCCGATCGCGCCTGGGGCGGCCGTCCGAGCCTGCAGCCGATCGCCGAGCCCAACAGCATCCTCGCGCACTTCGCGCGCATGCTGCCGCCGATCGGCATCGTGATCGGCATCTACATCCTCTGGTACGGCGCGGACGATCCCGGCGGCAAGTTCCAGGGCGCCACGGTCCTCGCGGCGATGTGGCTGCTCGCGATGATGGGGGGACTCGCCGACGTGCCGCGGGTCGGGCGCATCGCGCTTCGCTTCTGGCTGGTCGCCGGGCCCCTGGTGTTCATCGCCGTCGGCTTCGGGGGGGCAGTCATGGCGGATGCGTTTCTCGGCTATCCGGAAGGCCGCGCCAAGCCGTGGATCGTCGCGGTCGAGTTCGCGCTGATGCCTTCGCTCGCGCTCACGCTCGGCCTGCTGCTCGCGGGCGCCCCGCACCGGGCCTTGCAGAAATGATCGAAGCGACCACGTTGTTCGGGCTCTGCGCGGCGGTGCTGATCGGGCTCGGCCTCTATGGCTTCATCGTCAACCCGCAGCCGCTGCGCAAGATCCTCGCCTTCAACCTGATCGGCAACGGCGTGTTCCTCGTGTGCGCAGTCATCGCGCGGCGCGGCGCCGCAGAGGGGCTGGGCGGCGATCCGGTGCCGCAGGCCTTGCTGATCACCGCGATCGTGGTGGCTTTCGCCGCGTCGGCGCTGGCGGTGGCCCTGCTGCTGCGGCTGTACGAAGAAACGGGCGACGCTGCATTGACGACCGAATCGTCCGCGGGAGATCACTAGGTGCCGGTGGCCAATGCGATGAACGCGACCACGCCCGGCGGTCTGCTGCTGGTGCTGTCCGTGCTGCTGCCCTTCGTCGGGACGATGCTGGGCTTCGTGCTCGGCGGCAGAAACGCGCAGCGTGTCGCGCTGGTCACCTTGCTGGTCGGCCTCTGCGTCGCGCTCGGCATCGCCGATGCGGTCGTAGGTTCCGGCCAGCCCGTGGTGTACCTGCTGGGCGGCTGGGTGCCGCCCCTCGGCGTGGCGCTGCGCGCGGATGGCCTGTCGGTGGTGATGATCATCGCGATCGCGGTGGTGATCGGTGTCATCGGCATCTATGCCTGCGGCGATTTCGGCACGCCCGAGGGCGTGAAGGAAGCGCGTGCGCCCTACACCTTCTGGCTGCTGCTGCTCGCGGTGTGGGGCGCGCTCAACCTGGTGTTCGTGAGCGGCGACGTGTTCACGCTCTATGTCGCGCTCGAACTGCTCACTTTCGCAGGCGTGCCGCTGGTGAGCCTCGACGGGCGCGGCGAGACCCTGCAGGCGGCGCTGCGCTACCTGCTGTTCGCCCTGCTCGGGTCGATGTTCTACCTGCTCGGCGTCTTCCTGCTGTATGGCGCTTACGGAACGCTCGACATCTCGCTGCTCGCCCAGGGCATCCGCGCCGAGCCGATCACCTGGACCGCCGCGGTGCTGATGACGGTCGGCCTGCTGGCAAAGACCGCGCTCTTCCCGCTGCACCTGTGGCTGCCGCCCGCGCACGCCGGCGCACCCGCCGCCGCGAGCGCGGTGCTGTCGGCGCTGGTCATCAAGGGCGGGTGGTTCCTGGTCGTTCGGCTATGGCTCGATGTGTTCGCCGATGTCGTCACCCTGCCTTCGGCGCAGGTGCTCGCGGCGTTGGGTGCAACGGCGATCCTGGTCGGCAACGTGGTGGCGCTGCGCCAGGTGCGGCTGAAGCTCCTGATCGCCTATTCGACGGTGGCGCAGATCGGCTACCTCTTCCTCATGTTCCCGCTGATCGCGGGCCTGGAGGCCGCGCAGATCGACAGCGCCACTGCGATCAACGGCGGGATGCTGCAGGCCATTTCCCACGCCACCGCGAAGGCCGCGATGTTCATGGCCGCGGGGCTGATCTATTCGACGCTCGGGCACGACCGCGTGGCCGATCTTCGCGGCGCTGCGCGTGCGCTGCCGATGACGATGGTCGCCTTCGCGCTCGGCGGCGCCTCGCTGATCGGCCTGCCGCCTTCGGGCGGCTTTCTCGCGAAGTGGCTGCTGCTGTCGTCCGCGATCGCGAGCGCGCAGTGGTGGTGGGCGCTCGTGATGCTCGTCGGCGGCCTGCTCACGAGCGCCTACGTGTTCATCGTGGTGGTGCGCGCGATGGAGCCGGCCGAAGCCGGCTGGACGCCGAAGAAGGCGGTGCCGCGCTACCAGCAGGTGGCGGTGCTGGTGCTGGCGCTGTGCTCGTTCCTGCTGGGCACTGCAGCGCTGTGCCCGATCGATGTGGCGATGATCGGCCGGCCGCTGCTGGTGTGGGTGGAGGGACCATGATCACGGCGACCGCCTTGCTCGCGATCCTGCTCGGCGTGGGCGTGATGGTGCCGCTCGCGCTCGGATTGCCGCTGCTGCTGCTCGTCGCCTGCGCCTCGAAGCGGCTGCGCCGCGCCATGCCGCGCCTCTTCGTGATCGCGCCGGTGCCTGCCTTGCTCGCTGCGCTGTTCGACGCCGACGCGGGCAGCTTCGAGCTGGGCAACGACCTGTTCTCGCTCAGCTTCTCGCTCGACGTGCCGGGCGCGATGCTGCTGGGCGCGGCCGCGCTCCTGTGGATCCTGTCGGGCGTGTATGCGGAGCGCTTCCTGCGCGACCGGCCCGAGCCGGACGGCTTCATCGTCTGCTGGCTGATGGCGCTCACCGGCTGCGTCGGCGTGTTCCTCGCGGCCGACCTGATCGGCTTCTATTTCCTGCTCGCGGTGCTGAGCGTCGGCGCGAGCGGCCTCGTGCTGCAGGGGCAGGGGCCGGACGCGATGCGTGCGGGCGCGCTCTACCTCGCGCTCGCGCTGCTGGCCGAGGCCTTCCTGCTCGCGGGCCTGATCCTGATGGCGAACGCAACGCCCGACGGCAGCCTGCTGATCCGCGATGCCGCGGCGGCACTGCCCGAATCGCCCACGCGCGATCTCACCGTGACCTTGCTGCTTATCGGGCTGGGCATGAAGGCGGGTCTCGTGCCGCTGCATTTCTGGATGCCGCTGGCCTACAGTGCCGCGCCGATCCCTGCGGCGGCCGTGATGAGCGGCGCGGTGGTCAAGGCAAGCGTGATCGCGCTGTTGCGTTTCCTGCCGCTCGATGTCGCGATGCCGGGCTTCGGCCATGCGCTCGCGGTGGTCGGTCTCTTCGGCGCGCTCTACGGCGTGGTGATCGGCATCACGCAGCGCAATCCGAAGACGGTGCTCGCGTACTCGAGCGTGAGCCAGATGGGCTTCGTGGTGGCGGTGATCGGGATGGGGCTCGCGGCGGGCGATGGCACGACCCCGATGGCTGCCGGGTTCTACGCGACGCATCACCTGCTCGTGAAGGGCTCGCTCTTCCTCGCGGTGGGCGTGGTCGCGCTCACCGGCCGGCGGCACCTGTGGCCGATGCTCGTCCCGGCCGCGATCATCGCGCTCGGGCTCGGCGGGTTGCCGCTAACCGGCGGCTCGCTCGCCAAGTACGCGGCCAAGGACCTGCTCGGCAGCGGGCTCGCAGGCACGGTGGCCATGGTGTCGTCGATCGCCTCGACGCTGCTGATGATCCAATTCACCCGCCGCCTCGGCGAGAACACCGCGAGCGATGCCAGGGCGCGCGCACCCGGCCCGCTCGTTTTCGCCTGGATCGCGATGGCGCTGGCATCGCTGGTCATCCCGTGGCTGCTCTACGTGGACTTCCCGCTCGAAGCGCTGCCGAAGGCGCTCGCGCCGGCCGCGCTGTGGGATGCGCTCTGGCCGGTGCTGGTCGGCGCGGTGCTGGCCTTGCTGCTCGATCGCTTCCGAAGCCTGCCGCGCGTTCCCGCCGGCGATGTCGGCATCGCACTGGGCGGGCTCAAGGGCATGGCGCTGGCGGCGGGTGCGGCGCTCGAACACGCCGACTCCTTCCTGCGGCGCTGGGCGGTGGCCTGCGTCGTGATGCTCGTGGTCACGCTGCTCTTCGTCTGGGCCCTTCTCTGAGTCTGAACCGATGTCCCACTCCACACCCACCCCAGCGCGAAAGCGCATCCGGACGACCACCGCGGCCGCGCTGGCCGCGGCCGCCGTCGCCTTCGCAGTCGGCGGCTGCACCGTCGGCCCCGACTACAGGCGCCCCGAGGTCCAGGCCCCGGCCGCCTGGCGCATCGACTATCCGATGGCCGCCGACGTGGCGAACACCAAATGGTGGGAGCAGTTCGGCGACCCGGTGCTCAACGAGCTCGTCGAGACCGCGCTGCGCGACAACCTCGACGTGCGCGTGGCGGCGGCACGGATCGACCAGTTCATCGGCACGCTGGGCACGGTGCGCTCGCAGTTCTATCCGCAGCTCGCGTACAGCGGCGCGGCGAGCCGCACCCGGGCGAGCCGCGTCGGGCAGCCGCCGATTCCGGAGCCGGCGGATCCGTACTTCACGCTCTACCAGGCGGCGCTGGGCGCGAGCTGGCAGATCGATCTCTTCGGCCGCGTGCGCCGCCTGAGCGAGGCCGCGCAGTCGCAGGTCTACGCGAGCGAGCAGGCGCAGCGTGGCGTGGTGCTCACGCTCGTCGCCGGCGTCGCCACGAGCTACATCACGTTGCGCGGCCTCGACCGGCAGCGCGAGATCGCGGTGGCGACCGCCGGCAACTTCGGCGAGACGGCGCGCATCTTCGACCTGCGCTTCAAGTCCGGCATCGTCTCGAAGACCGAAGTCACGCAGGTGCGTTCGCAATGGCAGCAGGCGCTGGCGTCGATCCCGGTGATCGAGCAGCAGATCGCCGCGGTGGAAGGGCGCATCTCGATCCTGCTCGGGCGCGACCCGGGGCCGATCCCGCGCGGCAGGACCATCGACCAACTCGTCGCGCCGCTGATCCCCGCCGACCTGCCTTCGACGCTGCTCGAACGCCGCCCCGACATTCTCCAGGCCGAGCAGAACCTCGTCGCCGCCAACGCCAGCATCGGCGCGGCGCGCGCGCTGTACTACCCGAGCATTTCGCTGACCGGGCTCTACGGCTCGACCAGCACCGCGGCGGGCAGCTTTCTCACCGGCCCCGCGACCGCGTGGCAGGCCGCCGCGAGCCTGACCGGGCCGATCTTCACCTTCGGCGCGATCGAAGGGCAGGTCCGGTCCGCCGAGGCGCAGAAGGCGCAGGCGGAGCTGGTCTACCAGTCGACCATCCTCAACGCCTTCCGCGACACCAACGATGCCTTGATCGGCACGCAGAAGACCATCGAGGGGGTTGCGTTTCAGCGCGAGCGAGTGATCGCTTTGCGCGAATTCGCGCGGCTGTCGCGCCTCAAGTTCGAAAGCGGCCTGATCGGCTATCTCGAAGTGCTGGTGGCGGACACGGAGCTTTTTGCGGCCGAGCTCGCCTTGGTGGGGCTGACCACCGACCGCTACACGCAGGTGGTCAATGTCTACCAGGCGATGGGCGGGGGTTGGGTCGATGTGGCGGACGCGATGACGCCCCGGCCGGTCGGGTCGATCAAGTAAGGCGACAAAGTAGCACTCAAGTTTTCCTGCGGACTGCCGATAGCCCTTGTGCGGCAGGCACTCGCGGATTCCGGCGAGCCTGCCTCGAGAGGAGCGGGTGTGAGTCTGGGAATTGGATTCGCGGGCGCCGGCGTGCATGCGGCGCTGTCGGGCTTCAATGCCATCGAGGTGCTGGCGACCGCAGGGCCGCTGGCAGGGTTGATCGCCGTCGTCCATGTGCGCACGCGCCGACAACGCCGGCGCATGCTGATGGCCGAGGCGGCGAGCCGTGCGACCCGGACCGTGTTCGTGGACGTGCCCGGCACGGGCGTGTCGGGGCCCGATTCCGTCAGCTTCGAACTCACGCCCCAGTTGCTCGGCTGGCTTTCCGCGGCCCAGAGCGGCGCGCTGGCGGGCATGGACACGCCCGACGCGGTGATGCTCGCGTTCGACGTCGGTGCCACCTGGATCGGACCCGACGGCGATGTGCAGCCCCACAGCCAGCTCGTCGCCACGCGCGAGCGCTTCTACGTCCGCTGGGTGGAAACCCGCTGCCACAGCGACGAGGTCTCGCTGCAGGCGATGCTCGATGCGCACCGGAGCCTGCCGGAGGGCGAGCCGCTGTATTGCGCAATGGACGGGCAGTTCCGCTCCGCGCCCCAGCGGCGGCTGCGCGCGCCCTCCATGCCGGTGGCGCCGAAGACCTTCTACTGGGTGCGCGCCGGCGGGGGCGAGCAGTGACCCGCCGCGGGCGGGCCCTTGCCAAACAGCGCTAGGATTCGTGTTGCGCCCGGCGCCGCTACCGGCGGCGCGGCCTTCGCCAGGTTCGATCCGCTCGAACCGGCACACCCCTCTCACGGATTCAAGGACCCAGCATGACTTCAGCCAGTTATCCCGACACGCGCCTGCTCATCGACAACGAATGGTGCGACGCCGTCAGTGGCAAGACTTTGAATGTGATCAACCCCGCGACCGGCAAGCCGATCGGCAAGGTCGCCCACGCGGGCATCGCCGACCTCGACCGTGCGCTGGATGCGGCGCAGCGCGGCTTCCAGGCCTGGCGCCGGATGCCGGCCAACGAGCGCGCCGCCATCATGCGCAAAGCGGCCGGCCTGGTGCGCGAGCGCGCCGCCGACATCGCCCGCGTGCTTACGCAGGAGCAGGGCAAGCCCTTCGTCGAGGCGCGGGGCGAAGTGCTGGCGGGCGCGGACATCATCGAGTGGTTCGCCGACGAAGGCCGCCGCGTCTACGGCCGCATCGTGCCGTCGCGCAATCTGAATGCGCAGCAGCTCGTGATCAAGGAGCCGGTCGGCCCGGTCGCCGCCTTCACGCCTTGGAACTTCCCGATCAACCAGATCGTGCGCAAGCTGGGCGCGGCGCTCGCGAGCGGCTGCTCCTTCCTCGTGAAGGCGCCCGAGGAAACGCCCGCTTCGCCGGCCGCGCTGCTGCAGGCCTTCGTCGACGCCGGCGTGCCGAAGGGCACCGTCGGCCTGGTGTTCGGCGATCCGGCCGAGATTTCCGGCTACCTGATCCCGCATCCGATCATCCGCAAGGTGACCTTCACCGGCTCGACGCCGGTCGGCAAGCAACTCGCCGCGATGGCCGGCGCGCACATGAAGCGCGCGACGATGGAACTGGGCGGCCACGCACCGGTGATCGTGGCCGAGGACGCCGATGTCGAGCTCGCGGTCAAGGCCTCGGGCGGCGCCAAGTTCCGCAATGCGGGTCAGGTCTGCATCTCACCGACCCGCTTCCTGGTGCACAACAGCATCCGCGACGCCTTCGCGAAGGCGATGGTGAAGCACGCCGAAAGCCTCAAGGTGGGCGACGGCCTGGCCGAAGGCACGACGCTCGGCCCGCTGGCCAATGCGCGCCGCCTGAGCGCGATGGCCAAGGTGATCGAGGACGCCCGCGCCACGGGCGCGACCGTCGCCACGGGCGGCGAGCGCGTGGGGAGCGAGGGCAACTTCTTCGCGCCCACCGTGCTGACCGACGTGTCGCTCGAATCCGATGTGTTCAACAACGAGCCCTTCGGCCCCATCGCTGCGATCCGCGGCTTCGACACCATCGAGGAAGCCATCGCCGAAGCCAACCGCCTGCCCTACGGCCTGGCCGGCTATGCCTACACGAAGTCGATCAAGAACCTGCACCTGTTGTCGCATCAGCTCGAAGTGGGCATGCTCTGGGTCAACCAGCCGGCGACGCCGACACCTGAAATGCCCTTTGGCGGCGTGAAGGACTCGGGCTACGGTTCCGAAGGCGGACCCGAAGCCATGGAGGCCTATCTGGTCACCAAGGCGGTGTCGGTCACGGCGGTCTGACCCTTCGGGGCGGAGCGGCCCGCGCTGTTGCACGGCGCGCGGGGCCGTTCCGCTTCGACAGAGCAGGCACCCGCCTGCGCGCCGAGCTCCCTGCCGTGCGGAAAGAATGTCTTTCATCATGAAGCACTCGATGTTCCGTCGCCTGGCGCTCTGGCTCTGTCTTCTCTTCCTTCCTGCCGGTGGATTCGCGCAGGGCATGCTCGGCAGCGCGGCGGCGTTGCAAGCCAAGCACGCGGCCGTGCAATCCCAGCTTGCGGACAACGTCTTCGGCCGGCCGCTGGTGCTCGAATCGTCGGAGGCTTCGGGGCAGCTCAGCGGGAACATCTTCGCGGTGCTGAGCCATCCGTTCAGCGAAGTGAGCGCGTCCTTGAGCCAGCCCACGGTGTGGTGCGATGTGCTCATGCTGCATCTCAACACCAAGTACTGCGCGGTACGTGGGGAAGGCGATGCCAAGTCGCTGGCCGTCTCGGTGGGACGCAAGTTCGACCAGCCTTTGTCGGAGGCGCAGCGCATCGATTTCGTCTGGAAGCCCTCGACGGTGTCGCCGGACTTCCTGAGCGTGGGCCTCGGGGCCGACAAGGGGCCTTTGTCGACGCGCGACTACCGCATCGAACTCGAGGCGACGCCGCTGCCGGACGGCAAGAGCTTCATCCACCTGAGCTATTCGTACGGCTACGGCGCCGCGGCGCGGATCGCGATGCAGGGCTACCTCAAGACGATCGGCAGCGACAAGGTCGGCTTCACCGCCAACGGCAAGACGGCATCCGGCGAGCCGGACTACATCGGCGGCGTGCTCGGCGTGGTCGAGCGCAACACCATGCGCTACTACCTCGCGATCGACGCCTTTCTCGAGCAGCCGACGAAGGCTCAGCTGCCTCAGCGCCTCGCGCTCTGGTTCGACAGCACCGAGCGTTACGCGCGCCAGTTGCACGAGGTCGAGCGCCAGGACTATCTCACGATGAAGCGCAATGAATACAAACGGATGAGCTCCCAGTAGCCTTGCCACGCAAACCGGAGGAAATGCCGGGAAAACCCCTGTGAAATTTTCACATACACCTGTATCCTGATGTATCTGAAAGGGGGGTAGCCTCTTGGACCTTGATTTCCACCTTCACAAGATTCAGGCCTTGAGCCCCAAGGCCGCCAAGATCGCCTTGCGGACGCTGGATCGCGATCCGAGTGTTCCCACCGAATGGGTGACCGCGCTTCGCCCTGCCCTGGTGGATCGCAGTGGGGAATCGCCGTCGTTCGGCGGCACCGACTGGATGACCCTCGCAGCCATCGAACGGCCCGGCATCCGCCGGCTCACCGAGCGCTTCGAAAACCGCGAACAGCGGCACGCGCGGCTGTGGATCCTGAGCCTGCGCAGTGCTTCGATCCGGCACGATCGCGCATCGCCCGACGAGAGCGTCTACGGCGGGCGCTGACTCCGCTGCGCCTATCTCGCCGCGGCCTTGCGCGCCCCGGGCGAGGATTTGAGCAGCGCATTGCGGGTGCTGCGCAATGCATCGAGCTGCTTGAGTTGTGCCGCGCAATCCGCAGGCGCGGCGACGAGCACGAAAGGGCTGCGCCGCAGCGCCGTGACGGTCTTCTCGACCTCGGCGGGCGGCCGCGTCCTGGAGACCAGTCCGGCAGCGACCACGGCCTTCGACTGCTTGAAGAACGCCTTCTCGTAGGCGGGCGTGCCGCAGCGTGCGGCGATCACGCGGTAGTCCGCCTCCTGTTGCTCGGGAGACAGGGCCGCTGCCGGCTCTGCATTCGTTGTCAACGGCACCGCGATGGCGACTGCGGTGAGCAGCGACTCGATTTCGAAACGTCTCTTCATGCGGGCCTCCCTGCCTCGATGTCCTGGTTGCGCGACTCATCGTAATGCGCGCTCGACACCCTGCGCCATCGACCTTGTGAACTATTCCGGCTCGCCCCGTCATTCCATCGCGCACGGCGCATCCGACGTTGCTCGAATGCATCGCACGCACGATGCGGTGACGCCAATTGCCCCAAGGTGCAAGCGGTGCTGCCCGTCGGGCCGATTTGCAGCCCGCGCGGTGAATCGCAAGATGGGCGCGACACCGTTCCGATGGACTTCATGCTGCGGGCGGGCTACAACACGATCCGGCCAGACGGTGCATCGAAGCCGCACGGTTTCATGCGCATGGTCGATGTCAAATCTTCTTCCGAAGCAAGGGGGCGAGGATGCACAGGAGCGAGGGAATCAGATGGCTGGCGGCTGCCGCGGCGGCGCTGGTCACGATGGCGGCGGACGCGCGCCCGATGGACTTCTACAACGGGATCCGCGACCAGCCGATCACGCGTTTCAGCAAGGCCGACGTCGCGGTCATGACCAGGACGATCAACAAGGCGCTCGACGGCGAAGACGGCGTCACCACCAAGTGGGAAAGCGGCGCCAGCGCCAGCGGCAGCGTCACGCCCTCGAAAGATCCTAAAGGCCGCCCGGACTGCAAGCTCGCGCGCGTGGAGAACCGCCACGGTTCGCTGCAGAACGCCGGCGACTACATCTTCTGCAGGAACAAGAGCACCGCCAAGGGCGCGTCGCCTTGGCAGGTGGTCGGGCCTTGGTCGGGCAGTTGATCCGGCGACCGATCCGATTTTCTTCCCCTCATCAGGAGCTTCATTCATGAATAAGCGCATTGTGGGTCTCATGCTGGCGGTGTCCGCCACGGTGGCGGTTCCGGTCTGGTCGCAGGACAAGCCCCAGGCTGCCCCGCCGGACGCGGCTGCGGTCGTCATCGGCCGTGAGCCGGGCGAGGCGGTTGCGGGGGGAGTCGTCACGCGCTCGGCCACCATCACCAAGATCGATTCCGCGACGCGCGACATCACCCTCAAGCGGCCCAATGGCACCGAGGTCACGATCCGGGCCGGCGACGAGGTGAAGAACTTCGCCCAGCTCAAGGTCGGCGACGTCGTGACGCTGAAGCAGGGCGCGGCGCTGCTGATGGAACTGCGCAAGGCGGAAGGCAGTGGCATCCGCCAGCGCACCGACTGGGTCGAAGTGTTCCTCTCCCAGCCTGGGCAGAGCCCTGGCGTGGCGGTGAAGCACACGGTGCGTGCGGTAGTCAATGTCTTCGCCATCGACCGGAAGAAGAAGACGGTGACGCTGCGCGGCGTGCGCGAGACCCGCAAGTTCGAGGTCGACGATCCGAAGCTGCTCGATTCGCTGAAGGTCGGCGACCAGGTGGAGGCGACGCTGATCCAGGGCGAGGCGCTGTTCGTCGAGCCGGGCGGCAAGGCGGCCAGGAAGAAGTAGGCACTGAAAAAGGCACGAAACATTCCGACGGAGTTGCGTCATGAACCTGCGACTGGTCCTGCTGCTTCGGGGGGCGATCAGCCTGCTCTTCGTGGCCTACCTGCTGATCGTGCCGATCTCCGTCGAAGCGCAGAAGGGTCTGGGACGCAACGGCTACTTCTCGCTCGTGGACGGTCTGATCGGCGCGGCACTGTGGTTCGCGGTGTCCAAGTACCCGCCCGCACGCTGGCTCTCCTCGCTGGTGTTCGCGGATGCGGTGCTGCGCGTCGTGATCGGCGTGTTCGGTCTCGCCAATCCGGGGATCCAGTCGCGCGTGCTCGGCTCGGTGGCCTATTTCGGCGTGGTCATCGTGTTCTGCATCGTGCTGGGCGCGATCGGGATCATCTACGCCTTCACGAAGGGCAGACAGCCCTTGCCCAAGGGCCAGCGCAACGGCGCGCTGCCGCTGTTCATCGTCAGCCTGGCGACGCTGCTGTTCGGACTGGCGCTGATCTTCGGCCTATCGACCGAAGACAGCCGGCGCACGCTCGTGGTCGCGCTGACGGCGGTGGCCGGAATGACCTATCTCGTCGCCGGACTGCGCCTGAAGCCTTAGCCGGTTTCGCGGGCCGGATCAGACGCTGGCCGGCGCATCCAGCTGGACGACCGCGCGGACCAGATCGGCCAGCGAGTTCACGCCCATCTTCGACATGACATGCGCGCGATGCGCCTTGACGGTGCGCTCCGCCGCGCCGAGCTCGGCGCTGATCTGCTTGTTGAGCGCGCCGCTCACCACCATGTCGAGCACCTGCCGCTCGCGCGGGCTCAGCCGCGCATAGCGGTTCTGGAGATCGGCGAGGTGCCGGCGGCTCTTGCGCCGCGCGGCGTCCTCGGCCACCGCCCGGTTCACCACCGACACCAGCGTGTCGCCGTCGACCGGCTTGAACAGGAAGTCCGCTGCGCCGGCCTTCATGGCGCGCAGCGTCTCGTGCACGGTGGCTTGGGCCGTCACGAAGATCACCGGCAGCGGCTCGGGTTGCGTGGCGATCATTTCCTGAAGATCCAGCCCGCTGGGCCCGGGCATGTGGATATCGAGCACCAGGCATCCGGGTGCGCTCCCGATGCCGTCGAGCAGCATCGCGCCCACCGAGTTGTACTCCGCGACATGGTGGCCAGCCGCCTGCAGCAGGCGGCGCACCGCGCGCCGAAAAGCCACATCGTCGTCGATGAGCCGGATGACAGGCATTTCCTCCGCTGGGTTCAAGGTCGGATCGCTCATTCCTTTTCTCCAGTTCAGCGCGGCAGGTTGTTGTTAAGGCTTCGTTCAGCCGTGCCCAGCGCATTCAACACTCAGCCTTGGTGCATGGCAACCCGCCGTTTGGCCTAGTCCGCTGTCAAACGCTTGAAAAATTAATCGTTTTGTACTAAAGGCGCGAGTGGGCGCCCATCCCCAAAAAGGAGGATGTCATGCCGTCGGTTCAGTCCTCCAGGCGCTTGCCGTAGGCCGCGAAGCTCTCTGCCTTCAGCGCCTTCATCATGACCTTCGCCGCGGGAGAGAGCAGGCGGTCGGTGCGGGTGATGATGCCGAAGGCGTCCATGTGGCAGGGCATCTCCACCGGCAGCAGCGCGACGATGCCGTGCGCCGCGTAGTAGCGCGCCACGTCGTACGCCAGCACAGCCACCATGTCGCTCTGCTGCAGCATGCGCGTGATGAAGAGCAGCGCCGCGGTCTCGATCACGTTGATCGGCGGTGCGAGGCCTTCCTCCTGGAACATCAGGTCGAAGCGGTGGCGCAGCACGCTGCCGGCGGGCGGCACGATCCAGCCGGCCGAGACGAGGTCTCGCAGCCCCAGCCCGGTCATGCCGAGCAGCGGATGCCCCGGCCGCACCAGCGCGCAAACCGGTTCTTCGGTGAGCGCCTCGTAGCGCAGGTTCGTCTTGTCGTGCTCGGCGAAGAGGCGTGCGACCAGCAGGTCGAGCTTGCCTTGCTCCAGCCGCTCCAGCAGCACCGGGCTGGTCTCGATATCCAGCGAGACCCGCAGATTGGGATGCTCGCGCTTCACCGCGGCCACCGCCGGCGGCAGCAGCACCAGCCCGGGCGAGGTGATCGCGCCGATGTTGACCTGTCCGGCGACTCCGGCCTTGAGCGCCATCAGTTCGTCGTGCGCCTGGTTGAGGCTCGCGAGCGCGATGCGCGCATGGCGGATCATCGTCTCGCCGTACCAGGTCGGCTGCATGCCGCGCGGCAGGCGATCGAACAGCGATACCTCCAGCACGTCTTCCAGGTCCTTCAGCAGCTTCGAGGCCGCGGGCTGGGTCATGTTGAGGACCTGGGCCGCACGGTGGATGTTGCCTTCCTCCGCGAGCGCGACCAGCAGCAGGAGCTGCCGGGTCTTGAGGCGCGCACGGATGAACCAGTGCGTGTAGTTGGTCATGGGGTTTACCTGAATGCCGGTTCTGATATCGATTCCATCCAAATCTTGATTGGAAAGATATCGGGGCGATTCCTAGACTCGCCCCACCTTGAAACGCAACGAGCTTCAGCAACGCACCCGGCAGTTCATCAACGGCCGATGGGAAACGGGCGTGACCACCGGCATCAGCCGCAACCCGTCCGACACGCGGGAAGTGGTCGCCGAGTACGCGCGCGCCGACCGCAACCAGACCCATTCCGCGATCCGCGCGGCGGCCGATGCCTTTCCGCACTGGAGCCACACCACGCCGCAGCGGCGCGCCGACGTGCTCGACCAGATCGGCAGCGAGATCCTCGCGCGCCGCGACGAACTCGGGCTGCTCCTGGCGCGCGAGGAAGGCAAGACCCTGCCCGAAGCCGTCGGCGAGGCGGCTCGCGCCGGACACATCTTCAAGTTCTTCGCCGGTGAGGCGCTGCGGGCCGGGGGCGAGATGCTCGCCTCGGTGCGTCCCGATGTGCAGGTCGACATCACGCGCGAGCCGGTCGGCGTGGTCGGCCTCATCGCGCCATGGAACTTCCCACTGGCGATCCCCGCATGGAAGATCGCGCCGGCGCTCGCCTACGGCAACACCGTCGTCTTCAAGCCGGCCGAACTGGTGCCGGCTTGCGGCTGGGCACTGGCCGAGATCATCAGCCGCGCGGCGCTGCCGGCGGGCACGTTCAACCTCGTGATGGGCAGCGGCCGCGAAGTGGGGCAGGCGATCGTCGACCATCCGCTGGTCGATGCGGTCAGCTTCACGGGCTCGGTGCCCACGGGCGAGCACATCCTGCAGGCGGCCGCGCGTCGGCGTGCGAAGGTGCAGCTCGAGATGGGCGGCAAGAACCCGCTCGTGGTGCTCGCGGATGCGGACCTCGATCGCGCGGTCGACTGCGCGGTGCAGGGTGCCTATTTCTCGACCGGACAGCGCTGCACCGCATCGAGCCGCCTGATCGTCGAGGCGTCGGTGCACGACGCCTTCGTGGTGCGGCTGCGCCATCGGCTCGCCGCGCTGAAGGTCGGCCATGCACTGGAGCGTGGCATCGACATCGGCCCCGTCGTCGATGCATCGCAACTCGAACAGAACCTCGCCGCCGTCGCCAACGCCACGGAAGAGGGCGCCGAGCACGTCTGGGGCGGCGAGCGGCTCTCGCGCGCGAGCGAAGGCTACTTCATGAGCCCGGCGCTCTTCCTCGCGCGGCCGGAGCATCGCGTCGCGCGCGAGGAGATCTTCGGCCCCGTCGCCTGCGTGCTTCAGGCCGACGACTACGAGCACGCGCTTTCGCTCGCCAACGACACGCCCTTCGGCCTGTGCGCGGGCATCTGTACCACGTCGCTGTCGCGGGCTTCGCATTTCAAGCGCCATGCGCGTGTCGGCATGACCATGGTCAACCTGCCGACCGCGGGCGTCGACTACCACGTCCCCTTCGGTGGCCGGAAGGCCTCGAGCTACGGCCCGCGCGAGCAGGGCCGCCATGCCGCGGAGTTCTACACCACCGTCAAGACCGGCTACGTGCTGGCCTGAGTGATTGCCATAACAACATCAAGATTTCTTTCACCACGTCAACCAGGAGACAACATGAAACTGAACCGTCGCACGCTCAACATCGCTCTTGCCAGCGCGTCCCTTTCTTCGCTGCTGCCTGTCACGGCGTTCGCGCAGAAGAAGATCGTGCTGGGCTTCGCCCAGGTGGGCGCGGAAAGCGAATGGCGCACCGCCAACACCGAGTCGATCAAGTCGGCCGCGAAGGAGTCCGACATCGACCTCAAGTTCTCCGACGCGCAGCAGAAGCAGGAGAACCAGATCAAGGCCATCCGCTCGTACATCGCGCAGAAGGTGGACGTGATCGCCTTCTCGCCGGTCGTCCAGTCCGGCTGGGACACCGTGCTGAAGGAAGCCAAGGCCGCCAACATCCCGGTGGTGCTCACGGACCGTGCGGTCGACAGCAAGGACGAGACGCTCTACGTGACCTTCATGGGCTCGGACTTCGTCGAGGAAGGCCGCAAGGCCGGCCGCTGGCTGGTCGAGAAGATGAAGGACACCAAGGGCGACGTGAACATCGTCGAGCTGCAGGGCACGGTGGGCTCGGCGCCCGCGATCGATCGCAAGAAGGGCTTCGAGGAAATCATCAAGGCCGATCCGAAGTTCAAGATCATCCGCTCGCAGACCGGCGATTTCACGCGCGCCAAGGGCAAGGAAGTGATGGAAGCCTTCCTGAAGGCCGAGGGCAAGAAGATCAACGTGCTCTATGCGCACAACGACGACATGGCGATCGGCGCGATCCAGGCCATCGAGGAAGCGGGCCTCAAGCCTGCGCAGGACATCGTGATCATCTCGGTCGACGCGGTGAAGGGCGCCTTCGAGGCCATGATGGCCGGCAAGCTCAATGTGTCGGTGGAATGCAGCCCGCTGCTGGGCCCGCAGCTCATGAGCGCGGTGAAGGACATCAAGGCGGGCAAGCCCATTCCCAAGCGCATCCTGACGAAGGAAGGGATCTTCCCGATGGAGGTCGCGAAGGCCGAATTCCCGAACCGTAAGTACTGACCCCCAGGCTCGCGCACTTCGTGTCGCTCTCCACCCCCTTTCAGGGGGCGCTGCCTGCGGCCCGGCAGAGCCGGTTCCGCGGCAGCCCACCAAGGGCGGCGCGCTTCGCGGCCGCATTGCATTTCACTTAGAGGAGACTGTTATGAGAAGAGAATTCTTGAAGGCCTTGTTGGGCGGTGTGGCGGCCGTCGTGGTGTTGGGGCTGGGGCCCGTCGCCTACGCGCAGGACAAGGGGCTCGTTGCCATCTCCATGCCGACGAAGTCGTCGGCGCGGTGGATCGCGGATGGGGGGAACATGGTCAAGTACTTCAACGAGAAGGGGTACAAGACCGACCTGCAATACGCCGAGGACGACATTCCGAACCAGCTCGCGCAGATCGAGAACATGGTGACGAAGGGGCCGAAGGTGCTGGTGATCGCGGCGATCGACGGCACGACGCTGTCGGACGTGCTGCAGAAGGCGGCGGACAAGGGGGTCAAGGTGATTGCCTATGACCGGCTGATCCGCGGCTCGAAGAACGTCGACTACTACGCGACCTTCGACAACTTCCAGGTCGGGGTGCTGCAGGCGCAGTACATCGAGCAGGCCCTGAAGCTCAAGGAGGGCAAGGGGCCCTACAACATCGAGCTCTTCGGCGGATCGCCGGACGACAACAACGCGTTCTTCTTCTACAACGGCGCGATGTCGGTGCTCAAGCCCTACATCGACAGCGGCAAGCTGGTGGTGCGCAGCAAGCAGCTCGGCATGGACAAGGTCTCGACGCTGCGCTGGGACGGCGCCGTGGCGCAGGCGCGCATGGACAACCTGCTGTCGGCCTACTACACGAAGGACCGCGTGGACGCGGTGCTGTCGCCGTACGACGGGCTGTCGATCGGCATCATCTCCTCGCTCAAGGGCGTGGGCTACGGCACGCCGCAGCAGCCGATGCCGGTGGTGACGGGGCAGGACGCGGAAGTCCCCTCCGTCAAGTCGATCCTGAAGAAGGAACAGACTTCGACGGTGTTCAAGGACACGCGCGAACTGGCGAAGGTGACCGTCAACATGGTCGACGCGATGATGGCCGGCAAGGCGCCGGAGGTGAACGACACCAAGACCTACAACAACGGCGTGAAGGTCGTGCCGTCGTACCTGCTCAAGCCGGTGAGCGTCGATGCGACGAACTGGAAGCAGGCACTGGTCGACACCGGCTACTACAAGGAAAGCCAGATCAAGTAGCAGCCGCGAAGGCGACGCGGGGCCGGGAGGCATCGGCCAACGGCCCCGCAGGCTCGAAGGAGACAGGGTGAACGATGTGATTCTGGAGATGCGCGGCATCACCAAGACCTTCCCGGGGGTCAACGCGCTGGACAACGTCAACCTCGCGGTGCGCGCAGGCGAGATCCATGCCGTGGTCGGCGAGAACGGCGCGGGCAAGTCCACGCTCATGAAAGTGCTGAGCGGGGTGTACCCCTGCGACTCCTACGCGGGCGAGATCCATTTCGACGGCGAACTGCGCCGCTTCAGCGACATCGCCGACAGCGAGGCGCTCGGCATCATCATCATTCACCAGGAGCTCGCGCTGGTGCCGCTGCTGTCGATCGCGGAGAACATCTTCCTCGGCAACGAGACGGCGAAGCGCGGCGTGATCGACTGGTTCGAGGCCTATGCGCGCACCCGCGAGCTGCTCGCGAAAGTCGGGCTCAAGGAGCCGCCCACCGCACTCATCACCAACCTGGGCGTGGGCAAGCAGCAGCTGGTGGAGATCGCGAAGGCGCTGTCGAAGAAGGTGCGCCTCCTGATCCTCGACGAGCCGACCGCGAGCCTGAACGAAAGCGACAGCGATGCGCTCCTGAAGCTGCTGCTGGAGCTGAAGGCGCAGGGCATCTCGTCGATCCTGATCTCGCACAAGCTCAACGAGATCGCCAAGGTGGCCGATTCGATCACCGTGCTGCGCGACGGCGCGACGGTCGAGACCATGGACTGCCGCGCCGCGCCGATCAGCGAGGACCGCATCATCCGCGGCATGGTCGGGCGGGACATGGCGCACCGCTACCCGGAGCGCGTGCCGAACATCGGCGAAGTCATCTTCGAGGTGCGCGACTGGCGCGTGCACCACGCGCTGCATGCCGATCGCGAGCAGATCAAGGGCGTGAACCTCAACGTGCGGCGCGGCGAGATCGTCGGCATCGCGGGCCTGATGGGCGCGGGCCGCACCGAGTTCGCGATGAGCGTGTTCGGGCGCTCCTACGGCCAGCGCATCAGTGGGTCGGTGCACATGCATGGCAAGGAAGTCGACGTGAGCACGATCGGCAAGGCGATCGCCCACGGCATCGCCTACGTCACCGAGGACCGCAAGAGTGCGGGACTGGTGCTCGAGGAGGACATCCGCAAGAACGTGAGCCTGGCGAATCTTGCAGCCATCTCCGAGCGCGGTGTGATCGACGATGCACGCGAATTCAAGGTGGCGAACGACTACCGGCGCGCGCTCAACATCCGCTGCCCCGGCGTCAACCAGCGCGTGGTCAATCTCTCGGGCGGCAACCAGCAGAAGGTGGTGCTGAGCAAGTGGCTCTTCACCGAGCCCGAGCTGCTGATGCTCGACGAGCCCACGCGCGGCATCGACGTGGGTGCCAAGTACGAGATCTACACCATCATCGATCGGCTCGCGAGCGAGGGAAAAGGCATTCTGATGATCTCTTCGGAACTGCCCGAACTGCTCGGCATGTGCGACCGCATCTATGTGATGAACGAAGGGCGTTTCGTTGCGGAATTCCCCGTGGCAGAGGCTTCACAGGAGAGGATCATGAGAGTCATCGTAGCTTCCGGGAGCAGCGTCCATGCCGCCTGAAGTCGAAGCCGTGAAACCGGCCACCCCCATCACGCCAGCGCCGAGCAGCACCGCTGCCGCCGAGCACGCGGGTTTCATCAAGAACAACCTGCGCGACTACGGCATGCTGCTGTCGCTGATCGCGATCATGGTGCTGTTCCAGGTGCTGACCGACGGCACGCTGATGCGGCCGCTCAACCTCACCAACCTGGTGCTGCAGAACAGCTACATCGTCATCATGGCGCTGGGCATGCTGCTGGTGATCGTGGCGGGGCACATCGACCTGTCGGTCGGCTCCGTGTGCGGTTTCATCGGCGCGCTCGCGGCGGTGCTGATGGTGGAGTACGACTGGCACTTCGTGCCGACTTTCATCGTCTGCCTCATCGCGGGCGGTGCGATCGGTGCGGCGCAGGGCTGGTTCGTGGCCTTCTTCCGGATTCCGTCGTTCATCGTCACGCTGGCCGGCATGCTGGTGTTCAAGGGGCTCACGCTGGCGCTGCTGGCGGGCCAGTCCGTCGGGCCGTTCCCCGAGGCCTTCCAGAAGCTCAGCTCGGGCTTCGTGCCCGACGTGCTCGGCGGCGAGAGCCTGCGCACCACCTCGCTGCTGCTGGGTGTGCTGGCTGCCGGCGCGCTGGTGTTCTTCAAGATGCGCGGCCGCGCACGGCTGGTGCAGCATGGCATGGCGCAGGAGCCCTACGGCTTCTTCCTCCTGAAGAACCTGTTCTTCGCGGGTGCAATCCTGCTGTTGAGCTACCTGCTGGCCACCTACAAGGGCTTGCCTAACGTGCTGATCGTGATGGCGGTGCTGATCGTCGCCTACGACTTCGTGACCAACCGCACCACCATCGGCCGCCGCATCTATGCACTGGGCGGGAACGAGAAGGCGGCGCGACTTTCGGGCGTCAAGACGCAGCGGCTGGCCTTCCTCACCTTCGTGAACATGGGCGTGCTCGCGGCGCTGGCGGGGCTGGTGTTCGCGGCGCGGCTGAACACCGCGACGCCGAAGGCGGGCCTGGGCTTCGAGCTCGACGTGATCGCGGCCTGCTTCATCGGCGGGGCTTCGGCGTCCGGCGGCGTGGGCAAGGTCATGGGTGCGGTGATCGGCGCCTTCATCATGGGTGTGATGAACAACGGCATGTCGATCCTCGGCATCGGCATCGACTACCAGCAGGTGATCAAGGGGCTGGTGCTGCTCGCTGCCGTCTTCATCGACGTCTACAACAAGAACAAATGATGACTCACCCCCAGCCTCGCCCACTTCGTGTGGCTCTGACACACCCTCTCCGGGGGCAATCCCAGCGGCCCGGCAAAGCCGGCTCCGCGGGATTCCTGGTCCTGTCTGCGCCAGTTGCATACGTCGCCGGTTCCCCTGTCAGTTCGGGTGATTGAGATGGTGGCCGACTCTCCTGTGCTCCAGCTCACGGGCATCGACAAGAGCTTCAGCGGCGTGCCTGCACTGCGCGGGGTGTCGCTGCGCCTGCGCGCGGGCGAGATCCATGCGCTGATGGGGCAGAACGGCGCGGGCAAGTCCACGCTCATCAAGGTGCTCACGGGCGTGTATGGGGCCGACAGCGGCGAGATGGCGCTGTCGGGCCAGCCGATCCGCCCGGCCTCGCCGATCGAGGCGCAGAAGATGGGCATCAGCACGGTCTACCAGGAGGTGAACCTCTGCCCGAACCTGTCGGTGGCCGAGAACATCCTCGCGGGCCGTTATCCGCGCCGGGGCCTGCGCATCGACTGGGCGGGCGTGAACCGCGAGGCGCGCGCCCTGCTCGCGCGGCTGGACGTGGACATCGACGTGTCGCGGCTGCTGTCGAGCTACTCGGTGGCGGTGCAGCAGATGGTCGCGATCGCGCGGGCGCTGGGCTTGTCGTCGAAGGTGCTGATCCTCGACGAGCCGACGTCGAGCCTGGACGACGACGAAGTGCAGAGTCTCTTCGCGGTGCTTCGGCGCCTGCGCAGCGAGGGCATGGCGATCCTGTTCGTCACGCACTTCCTCAACCAGGTGTATGCGGTGTCGGATCGCATCACCGTGTTGCGTAACGGTGCGTGGGTCGGCGAATGGCCGACGAGCCAACTGGGTCCGCAGGCGCTGATCGCCGCGATGGTCGGGCGTGAACTGGCGGCGCAGGCGAGTGGTCCCGCACCGTTGCCTGCCATCGATGAATCATCGGGCAGCGTGCTGGAGGCCGAAGGCCTGGGCCAGCGCGGGCAGTTGCAGCCCGTCGACCTGCTCGTTCGCAAGGGCGAGATCGTCGGGCTCGCAGGGTTGCTCGGATCGGGCCGCACCGAACTCGCGCGTCTGCTCTTCGGACTCGCGACACCCGATTCGGGGACCCTGCGGATCGACGGTGTGGCGGTGGACCTGGACAGCCCGGCCGACGCGGTCCGGCACGGCCTGGCGCTGTGCCCGGAGGAGCGCAAGACAGACGGCATCGTGGCCGACCTCTCGCTGCGCGAGAACATCGCACTCGCGCTGCAGGCGCGGCGCGGCGTGCGCAACACGCTGAATCGCGCCGAGCAGACCGCACTGGCGGAGCGCTTCGTCAAGGCGCTGGGCATCAAGACCGCGAGCGTCGACACCCCGATCGGATTGCTGTCCGGCGGCAACCAGCAGAAGGCGCTGCTGGCGCGCTGGCTCGCTATCGAACCGCGCCTGCTGATCCTGGACGAGCCGACGCGCGGCATCGACGTGGCGGCCAAGCAGGAGATCATGGACGAGATCCTTCGCCTGGCGCGCGGCGGCATGGCGGTGATCTTCATTTCGTCGGAAATGAACGAGGTGGTGCGCGTGTCGCACCGTATCGCGGTGCTGCGCGAACGGCGAAAGGTGGGTGAATTGCCAGCGGGAACCAGCGAGGACGCGGTCTATGACCTGATCGCGGCAGAGGCATGAGCGACCGCATCGCACGCATCTTCCGCCATCGCCTCGCATGGCCGGTCATCACGCTGCTGATCCTGCTCGCGATCAACGCAGCTTTCAATCCGAGCTTCCTGCGCATCGAGGTGCGCGACGGGCATCTGTACGGCAGCCTGGTCGACATCCTCAACCGCGCATCGCCACTCGTGCTGGTGTCGCTCGGGATGACGCTGGTCATCGCCACGCGCGGCATCGACATCTCCGTGGGCGCGGTGGTCGCCATTGCTGCGGCATTGGCTGCGTGGATGATCGGCGGCTCGCTGGTCGTCAACAACGGTGCCGCCGCGGAGGTGAGCCGCTTCCCGATGTGGATGGCGGTCGTCGCGGCGCTCGGTGTCGCGGCGATCTGCGGACTCTGGAACGGGCTGCTGGTGGCGCGGGTGGGCATGCAGCCGATCATCGCGACCTTGATCCTGATGGTGGCCGGCCGAGGCATCGCGCAGCTCATCACGGGCGGGCAGATCATCACGATCTACTACAAGCCCTATTTCTTCATCGGCAGCGGCTACCTGCTGGGTCTGCCGTTCTCGGTCTACATCGCCGCGCTGGTCTTCGCGCTGGTGTATCTCGCGATCACGCACAGCGCGCTCGGGCTGTTCGTGCAGTCGGTCGGCATCAACCCCAGTGCGGCGCGGGTAGCCGGTGTGCGGGCGCGGCGCATCATGGTCGGCGCGTACGTGTTCTGCGGCTTCTGCGCGGGAGTCGCGGGCCTGCTGATCAGCTCCAACGTCAAGAGCGCGGACGGCAACAACGCCGGGCAACTGCTGGAGCTCGACGCGATCCTCGCGGTCACCCTCGGCGGCACCGCCTTGACCGGCGGGCGGTTCAGCCTCGTCGGCAGCGTGATCGGCGCGCTCATCATCCAGACGCTGACCTACGGCATCTACTCGCTGGGCGTGCCGCCGGAGATCAACCTCGTGGTGAAGGCGGCGGTGGTCTTCGCCGTGATGCTGCTGCAGTCGGCCGAGTTCCGCGCGAGCATCCGGCAACTCGTGCAGCGCCCGGCGCGTGGGGAGTGGGTGCGATGAGCGCAGCGCCGGATCGCTCCGAGCAAGCTCGCGTCCCCTCGGGGGGCAGCGAGGACACGAAGTGCCGAGCGTGGGGGCACCAATGAGCGCCGTCGTACCCGAATCGACCGCGTTGCGCGGGAAGGCCAAGACTGCGCCCGAGACGCGTCCGCGCGCGCGCCTGAACCCGAAGTACCTGCCGCTGGCCGCGACCATCTCGCTGTTCGTGCTGATGGGAACGCTGGGCTCGGTGTTCTACGACGGCTTCTTCTCGCTGCAGGTGTTCCTCAACCTGTTGATCGACAACGCGTTCCTGTGCGTGGTCGCGGTGGGCATGACCTTCGTGATCCTCTCGGGCGGCATCGACCTGTCGGTCGGCTCGGTGATCGCGCTGACCACCATGGTGTCCGCCTCGCTGGTCGAGAAGCAGGGCTGGAGCCCCGCGATCGTGATCCCGCTCGTGCTGGCGATGGGCACGCTCTTCGGCGCCTTCATGGGGCTCCTCATCGAGCGCTTCCGGCTCCAGCCTTTCATCGTCACGCTCGCGGGCATGTTCCTCGCGCGCGGGCTTTGCTACCTCATCAGCATCGATTCGATCAGCATCACCAACGAGTTCTACTCGGACGTCTCGCAGTGGCGGCTGCCGGTGTGGGGCGGCGCGTCGATCTCGCTCAGCGGCCTGATCGCGCTCGGCGTGGTGGCTATCGCGGTGTTCGTCGCGCACTACACGCCTTTCGGCCGCGCGGTGTACGCCATCGGGGGCAGCGAGCAATCGGCGGTGCTGATGGGGCTGCCGGTGCGCTCGACCATCATCGGCGTCTACACCCTGTCGGGCTTCTGTTCGGCGCTGGGTGGCGTGGTCTTCACTTTCTACATGCTGTCCGGCTACGGCTTGCATGCCGTGGGGCTGGAACTCGATGCCATCGCGGCCGTGGTGATCGGCGGCACGCTGCTCACCGGCGGCGTCGGCTACGTGGTCGGCACGCTGTTCGGCGTGCTGATGCTCGGGATCATCCAGACGCTCATCTCCTTCGACGGCACGCTCAGTTCGTGGTGGACACGGATCGTGGTCGGCGTGCTGCTGTTCGTCTTCTGCCTGCTTCAACGACTTTTCACCGCGCGCGCTGCAGAGCGCTAGGAACACGCATGTCCGATCAGAAACCCCGCAAGCTGCGTTCCGCCGACTGGTTCGGCCCGGCCGACAAGAACGGCTTCATGTACCGCAGCTGGATGAAGAACCAGGGCATTCCCGATCATGAATTCGACGGCCGGCCGATCATCGGGATCTGCAATACCTGGTCGGAGCTCACGCCATGCAATGCGCACTTCCGCAAGATCGCCGAGCACGTGAAGCGCGGTATATCCGAAGCAGGCGGCTTCCCGGTCGAGTTTCCGGTGTTCTCCAACGGCGAGTCCAATCTGCGTCCGACCGCCATGCTCACCCGCAATCTCGCGAGCATGGATGTGGAAGAGGCGATCCGCGGCAATCCGATCGATGCGGTGGTGCTGCTCGCCGGTTGCGACAAGACCACCCCCGCGCTGTTGATGGGCGCGGCGAGCTGCGACATTCCCGCCATCGTGGTGTCGGGCGGTCCGATGCTCAACGGCAAGCTGGAAGGGCGCGACATCGGCTCCGGCACCGCGGTGTGGCAGTTGCATGAAGCGATGAAGGCCGGCGAGATCGACGTGCACCAGTTCCTCTCGGCCGAAGCGGGCATGTCGCGTTCGGCGGGCACCTGCAACACGATGGGCACCGCGTCGACGATGGCCTGCATGGCCGAGGTGCTCGGCGTGGCGCTGCCGCACAACGCGGCGATTCCGGCGGTCGATGCACGGCGCTACGTGCTCGCGCAGATGTCGGGCATGCGCGCGGTGGAGATCGCGCGCGAGGGCCTCGCGCTGTCGAAGATCCTCACCCGCGAGGCTTTCGAGAACGCGATCCGCACCAATGCGGCGATCGGCGGGTCGACGAACGCGGTGATCCACCTCAAGGCGATCGCGGGTCGCATCGGCGTGCCGCTCGAACTGGAGGACTGGACCCGCATCGGCCGCGGCACGCCCACGCTGGTGGACCTGATGCCTTCGGGCCGATTCCTGATGGAAGAGTTCTATTACGCCGGCGGCCTGCCCGCGGTGCTGCGCAGGCTCGGCGAACACGGCCTGCTGCCGCATCCCGACGCGCTGACGGTCAACGGCCGCTCGCTGTGGGACAACGTGCGCGATGCGCCGAGCCACAACGACGAGGTGATCCGCCCCATCGACAAGCCGCTGATCGAGGATGGCGGCATGTGCATCCTGCGCGGCAATCTTGCTCCGCGCGGTGCGGTGCTCAAGCCGTCGGCGGCTTCGCCCGAACTGCTCAGGCATCGCGGGCGCGCGGTGGTGTTCGAGGACTTCGAACACTACAAGGCGCGCATCGTCGACGAGTCGCTCGACGTCGATGCCAGTTCGGTGCTGGTGATGAAGAACTGCGGGCCCAAGGGCTATCCGGGCATGGCCGAGGTCGGCAACATGGGCCTGCCGCCGAAACTGCTGCGCCAGGGCATCAAGGACATGGTGCGGATCTCCGATGCGCGCATGAGCGGCACGGCCTACGGCACCGTGGTGCTCCACGTCGCGCCTGAAGCGGCCGCCGGCGGCCCGCTCGCCGTGGTGCGCGACGGCGACTGGATCGAACTCGACTGCGAACAGGGCCGTCTGCATCTCGACATCGGCGATGCCGAACTCGCCGATCGGCTCCAATCAGTCGCCCCGCCCCGCGAAAAGGGCGGCGGCTACCAGCGCCTCTACATCGACCATGTGCTGCAGGCCGATGAAGGCTGCGACTTCGACTTCCTTGTCGGCTGCCGCGGTGCCGCGGTGCCCAAGCATTCGCATTGAAGTTCACCCCCAGGCTCGCGCACTTCGTGTCGCTCTCCACCCCCTTTCCGGGGGCAACCCCGGCGGCCCGGCAAAGCCGGCTCCGCGGGATTCCTGGCATTGGGCGTGCTGAAGCCCGAACTATTTCCAGAAGGGCTTGGCCTTCGCGACCTCGTCGAGCGCCTTGCGGCATTCGGCGGCGCTCGCGGGCTGGCGTGCGCTGAGCCAGCCGGCCGCGAACCACGAGCGCCCGTCGTGCGGCGCGTTGTCGCGGTATGCGGCGATGGCGACCGCGTTGTCGTTGTGCTGCCCGAGCGCATCCTGCGCCGGTTCGAGCTTCTTGAGGTAGCGCTTCGCATCGCGCGTGCCGAAGAGCGGCGCGACGAATTCACCGAGGTAGCGCAGGCGCTTGAGCCGCTTGCGCACACGGTGCTGCGCGTGCGGCTCCAGGGTTTCGTAGCGCTGGCCGTCGCGCACGACCTGGTGGTGCAGTTTCGTGAGCTGCCTGCGCAGGGCCTTGCGGGCGGAGGCGGGTGGTGCGGGCGTATTTCCGGCGGTGTCGTCCTCCGCCTGTTCCGTCGGCAGCGTGGCGGCCACGAGATCGAGCAGTGCGTTCTGGAAGTCGGCATTGCGGACCACGTCCGCAGGGGCGGGCAGCGGCTCTTCGTCGGCCCATGCGATCGGCGGCGCTCCGACGGCCGCGAGGCGCGGCTCGACGTCCTGCAGCAGATGATCCCGGTCGCGCTGGCGGCCGAGGGCGCGGAACGCGGTCACCAGCGCGGGCTCCCAGGCCGGATCGATCAGTGTCGGTGCGAGGGCCTCCATCTCGCGCAGTCCGGTGCGCAGCCGACGGATGCCGATGCGCAACTGGTGCACGTGTTCGGGCTCGGTGCTGCCGGCGGCGACTTCGCTCGCGTTGGCGAGGATCTGCGACAGGCAGGTCTTGATGACCGCGCAAAGCACCTCTGGCCCGTCGTCGGACCGCTCATCGAGGCGGGGCGGCTCGGCCTTGACCGGATCGCCGAACCGCGCGCCGCTGGCCAGACGCTCGCCGCGCGCGGACTTCGACACGGTGTCGAGCCAGAGCGCGTAGCGGTTGCGCCAGCGATGGGCAAGCTCGAGCATCGAACGGGGGCTGCCGCTCTTCAGCTCGATCTCGAGTTCGCACAGTGCATGCGAACGTTCGCCTGCGCTCACCTCGCCGTGATCGAAGGCGAGTTCGACCAGGGCGTCGCCGGTGCGCATTTCGCGCGTGGTGCGGCGTACGTCGGTGCCGTAGAGCGCGACGAGTTCGACCGCCCGGGCATCGTGTCCGGCCTTGCGCAGCGCATCGTGGATCAGCGCGCCGACGGGCGTGCCTTCGTGGCGCTCGATGCGCGGCACCGGCACTTCGCGCGCGCTCGCGGGCGGCAGCTCGACGTTGTGCTCATGGCGTTCGAGCAGCGTGCCGCCCGGCGCCTTCGCGGTCTGCCACCATGTGCGGCCTTCCTTGCGCAGGCGCAGCACGATGCGCTCTGCCGCAAGAGCCCCGTCGGCGGTGTCGAAGTAGCGTGCGCGCAGGCGCGCGACGTGGGAGCGGCCGCGGCTCACCGCCGCTTCGACCGCTGCACGTTGCTGGGGGTCGATCTGGAACTTGAGTTCGAATTCGGTCACTGGTGGGTCGACGGCCGCATCCGGCGGCATCACTCTTGCAGCTCGCGGACCTGCAGCGAAAGATCGAACAGCTTGGACTTGCTGGCGTAGTACCGGTCGAGCCGCCATTCCTTCAGGATGTCGATGGCCAACTGGAAGCTCTTGTAGTCGAGGTCGTACAGCCGCACGAGCTCGAAGCTGCTTTCGGCTTCGAGCGCGAGCACGAGCCTCGCCAGGATTTGTGCCGACTCGTTGGCCGGGTCGGTTTCAATGAAGCGACGCGCGACCTTGATGGCGTTCATGGGGAACTCTCCTCGATTGAGACAAGCCCACGAATATAGCCACGGGGCCCCGCCCGATTGTTACCGTTTTGTGACGGTCTGGGCGCGGCCCTGGCGATGCGGTGCCTATCGCGTCGGGGCAGGCATAGGCATCGGGCTCTGCATCGGGCTCTGCATCGGCGCGGGCCGCGTCGCCGGCATCGGTGTCACCTGGGGCGCAGGTGCCGGCATGGGAGCGACCGTTGCCTCGGCGGCCGGCACCGGTGTTTCGGTCGTGCGGATCACGCCGCCACCGAGCACCGTGCCGGTGAACGTGGTCTGGCCGGTGCCGAGCACGCGCTGTTCGCAGGCCGTCTGCTCGGCCGGGGGCTGGCGGGCGCAGCGGGCCAGTGCGTTCTGGCGCAGCTGGGCTTCGTCCACCTTCGGGAAGCCTCCCTGGCGCGCGGTTTGCGCTGCCGCACCTCTTTCGCGCAGGCAGGCGGCGCGGTCCTGCATCACGCCGTCGCAAGGCAGGGAACTGGATTGCGCGAGGGCGGAGGACGCCGCGGCCAAGCCACCTGCAGCGGCAAGAACGGCAAGACACGAACGAACAGCACTCTTCATGGGTCACTCCTTTTTCACTGCGGCACGGCAGGGCCGCACCAGGAGTTCAAAGTATGTGAAGCGGGCGGGCCCGGGGCCAGCGCCCACCGGCGCGCATTCGTGTCGGACAAGACCGGCTGGCGGTCGCGGGCGCGTCTTGCGGATGCGCCCGGACGCTCAGCCCTCGGCGATGCGCTTGGCGAGGTGAGCGAGCGCTTCCTCGACCTGGTCGACCAGAATCAGCGAGAGATCGCCGGGTTGAAGGCGGGCCAGCGCGGAATCGATCGCGATGAACTCGCCGCGGATCTCGTCGATGAAGCGCGTGCGCTTCGCGCCTTTGAGGCCCTGGCGCAGCAGCCCCATCACCTCGCCGTCGGCGCGTCCGCGCTGCGCGGCGTCCTGGTAGAGGATCACGTCGTCGAACGCCTCGCCGAGGATCGCGGTCTGGTCGCGGATGTCGCAATCGCGGCGGTCGCCCGCGCCGCTGATGACGACAGAACGCTTGTTCGCGGGCATGGTGTCGACCGCCGACACCAGCGCGCGCATCGCGTCGGTGTTGTGGCCGTAGTCGGCGATCACGGTCGCGCCGCGATAGTCCATCACGTTGAAGCGGCCGGGCACGCCGGCGGCGTCGTTCTTGAAGCTGGCGAGGCCGCTGCGGATGGTGTCCCAGTCCAGCCCGACGGCCCATGCGGCGGCGATCGAGGCCATGACGTTGTCGACCTGGAAGCCGATCGTGCCGTTGCGCGTGATCTGCACGTCGCGCAGCGGAATGCGCTCGCGCCACGAGCCTTCGGCCGCGACCACCGCGTCCTGGTCGACGTAGACGGTGCGCTTGCCTTGCGCGCGGTGCGTGGCCATGACCGGGTGCTGGCGATCGGCGGCGAAGAAGATCACATTGCCGGGGCAGGTGGTCGCCATCGCGGCCACGTTCGGGTCGGCCGCGTTGAGCACCGCGTAGCCGCCGGGCGCGACATTGCGCACGATCACGCGCTTGAGCACCGCGAGGTCTTCGACCGTCGTGATGTAGTTCAGGCCCAGGTGGTCGCCGCTGCCGATGTTGGTCACGACCGCCACCTGGCAGCGATCGAAGCCGAGGCCTTCGCGCAGGATGCCGCCGCGGGCGACCTCGAACACGGCCGCATCGACATCCGGATGCATCAGCACGTTGCGCGCGCTCTTCGGTCCGCTGCAGTCGCCGCTGTCGGTCTGTCGGCCGTCGACGTAGACGCCGTCGGTGTTGGTCATGCCGGTGCGCAGTCCGCTGCTCGCGAGCAGGTGGTTGATGAGGCGCGCGGTGGTGGTCTTGCCGTTGGTGCCGGTCACGGCCACGACGGGGATGCGGCCGTCGTCGCCGGGCGCGTAGAGCGTGTCCATCACCGCTTCGCCAACCGCACGGCCGCGGCCGAACGAAGGCGAGATGTGCATGCGCAGGCCGGGCGCCGCGTTGACTTCGACCACGCCGCCGTGCTGCTCTTCGAGCGGGCGCAGCACGTTCTCGCAGACCATGTCGACGCCGCAGATGTGCAGGCCGACCATCTGCGCTGCGTCGACCGCGCGCGCGGCGACTTCGGGGTGGACGGTGTCGGTCACGTCGGTGGCGGTGCCGCCGGTGGAGAGGTTCGCGTTGTTGCGCAGCACCACGCGCTGGCCGAGCGACGGCACGCTGTCGGGCGTGAGGCCCTGCGCTTCGAGGCGGCCGACGGCGATGTCGTCGAGCCGGATCTTGGTGAGCGAGGTCGCGTGGCCCTCGCCGCGGCGCGGGTCCTGGTTGACGATGTCGACCAGCTCGCGCACCGTCTTCGCGCCATCGCCGATCACCTGCGGCGGATCGCGGCGCGCGGCGGCCACCAGGCGATCGCCGACCACCAGCAGGCGGAAGTCGAAGCCGGGCAGGAATTTCTCGACCATGACTTCGCCGTAGTGCGCGGCGGACGCGAAGGCGGCGCCGAGCTGTTCGCGCGTCGTGATGTTGACCGTGACGCCCTTGCCCTGGTTGCCGTCCTGCGGCTTGACCACCACGGGCATGCCGATGTCCTGCGCGGCGGCCCAGGCGTCCTCGAGGTCCGCGACCGGTCGGCCGAGCGGCACTGGAACGCCGGCGGCATTGAGCAGCTGCTTGGTGAGTTCCTTGTCCTGCGCGATCGACTCGGCCACGCCGCTGGTGCTGTCGACTTCGGCGGCCTGGATGCGGCGCTGCTTCGAGCCCCAGCCGAACTGCACGAGGCTGCCGCTGGTGAGACGTCGATAGGGAATGCCGCGGGCGACCGCCGCATCCACGATGGAACCGGTGCTGGGCCCGAGCCGTTCGTCTTCGTCGAGGTCGCGCAACTCGGTGATCGCTGCAGTCGCATCGAACTCGCCGCCCGGGCGCATCGCCGCTTCGATCAGCTTCAGCGCCAGCTTGAGTGCCAGCCGCCCGACCGCTTCCTCGCTGTACTGGAAGGTGACCTGGTAGACGCCTTCCTCGACCGTGCGCGAGGTGTGGCCGAAGTTCACCGCGCAGCCGGCTTGCGCCTGCAGCGCCACCGCGGCGTTTTCGAGCACGTGCGCCAGCGCCAGCGGCTGGCCGAGCACGATGGGGTGCAGCTCGCCGATGGTCGGGAAGAGGGCGCGCAGGCGGTTCTCGAATTCGGGCAGCCGCTCGACAGCGTTTTCATCGCCTTCGCAGCGCACGACGACCTCGATGCAGGTGTGGCGGCTCCACAGGTTGGGGCCGCGCAGGGCGCGGGTACGGATGACTTCCATATCTATTGACCCACCCCCGTTGCTTGCTCGCTTCGCGTAGCCGCCTCCCCCCTCAAGGGGGCGCAGTCAGCGGCCCGGCAAAGCCGGTTCCGCGACTGCTCCCACAAAGAGACGCGCGGCGCCTCCATCAGGCTGCGGGGAATCCCGCGGAACCGGCTTTGCCGGGCCGCCGGGATTGCCCCCTGCAAGGGGGTGGAGAGCGACACGAAGTGCGCGAGCCTGGGGGTGTGCTCCATTTCTAGGCGAATTGTTGTTCGGGGGACAGCAGCGTCTGCGAGAGCTGCAAGGACGCGAGCGCTGCCTGCAGGTCGGCTTCGAAGGCTTCGACGCCGGCACCGATCAGGTTCAGGGGAATGCCCATCGCCCAGCCGGCGGCCACTGCCGCGAGCAGGCTTTCGAGGCTGACGCCGGCATGCGTGGCGCGCCAGATCGTCAGGCGGCCCAGACCGGGCAGGAAGGATTCGCTGGAACCGTTGGCGAGCACCACGCGGTCCTGGCGGATCAGCACGGCCTTGCCGCCGTCGGCCTGGTGCCTGGCGAGCGCTTCGGCCTGCGGGTCGGTCGAGTAGAAGATCACGCCGCCGTCGCACAGCGGGGCCAGTCCTGCGACGCGCGGATCGGCCGCATTGAGCACGGCGGTCCCTTCGGGCAGCACCACGTCGACCTGCGTGCGCAGCACCTTGACCATCTGGTCACTCTCGATGATGTCGAATTCGGAGAGCGCCTCGTAGCCCTCGAGGTCGGTCACGATGCCGACTTCGCAGCGGTCGTAGGCCAGGCCGTCGCGCAGGATGGTCTCGGCGCCGTTCTCGATGACGACCGCCTGCACGGCGCGGTTGACCAGCAGGCGATGGCCGGCTTCCCAATTGGCGCTGTCGCGCGCGTCGACGCGGCGGCGTTCGAGGAAAAGCCCGTCGCGGCAGGCGAGGCCGGTGTGGCGGCCGCCGAGACCGATCAGCCAGGCGACGAGGCGGGACAGCACCGCGGTGTCGCGCGAGCCGGCGACGCCGACGACGGGGATGCGTCCCGGCGCGTCGTCCGGGAAGAGGTGGTCGCAGATCGCGCGGCCCACCGGACGCGGCGAGCCGACCGCCGGCTTCAGGTGCATCAGCAGGCCGGGGCCTGCGTTGACTTCGACGATCGCGCCGCCCTGCAGGTGCAGCGGCCGCGCGATGTCCTGCGCCACGAGATCGATGCCCGCGATGTCGAGGCCGACCACGCGCGCGGCCAGCACGGCCGCATGCGCGACTTCAGGATGGACCTGGTCGGTGCAGTCGATCGACATGTTGCCGTTGCGCTGGATCGTGACGACGCGGCCGGCGGCAGGCACCGAGTTGCCGCCCAGGTCCTGGCGCTTGAGTTCGAGCTGCAGCTTGGCGTCGGTCTCGAGAATGATGACGTCCAGCGGGTATTCCTCTTCCGCACCGCGGCGGGGGTCGCTGTTCAGCTGGCTGTCGATCAGTTCCGCAACGGTGGAGCGGCCGTCGCCGCTCACCGTGATGATTTCGCCCCGCGCGGCCGCGACCACCTGGCCGCCGACCACCAGCAGGCGGTGTTCGGATCCGCGGATGAAGCGCTCGACCATCACGTCGCTGCCTTCCGGCTCGGCGACCGCGAAGGCGGCCATGACTTCCTCGCGCGTGTTCAGTTCGAGCGAGACGCCCCGCCCATGATTGGCGTCCGATGGCTTGACCACCACCGGCAGACCGATGTCCTCGGCCGCTTCCCAGGCTTCCTCGGCGTCGGCGACCACCTGGCCTTCGGGCACCGGCACGCCGCAGCTCGCGAGCAGGGACTTGGTCAGTTCCTTGTCGCTGGCGATCGATTCGCCGATCGCGCTGGTGTAGTCGGTCTCGGCGGTCCAGATGCGCTGCTGGTTGGCGCCGTAGCCGAGTTGCACGAGGTTGCCGTCGTTCAGGCGCATGTGCGGGATGCCGCGGTCGGTGGCCGCGCCCACGATGCAGGCGGTGCTCGGGCCGAGGTAGCAGTCCTCGACCTTGGCCTTGACCGCGTCGACCGCCTTCTGCACGTCGGGTGCGCCGAACGGATCGTTGTTGATCGCGGCCATCAGCAGCCTGTGGCCTTCGGCCAGCGCGACGCGGGCGACCTGCTCGTCACGCGCGCGGAAGACCATGCGGTAGACGCCGTGCTCCGAGGTGCTCCGGGTTTGCCCGAAGCCGGTCGGCATGCCGGCGAGGTTCAGGAGCTCGATCACCACGTGTTCGAGCACGTGGCCGGCCCAGGTGCCTTCGGTCAGGCGCTGGATGAAGCCGCCGCGCTCGCCGACGCCGCAGTGGTGCTCGATCAGCGCCGGCAACAGGGCCGTGAGCCGGTCGGTGAAGCCGGGGATCGTGTTGGATGGATGCTCCTCCAGCCGGCCGAGATCGAGCCAGACTTCCAGCACGGGTCGGTAGGTCCAGAGGTTCGGGCCGCGCAAATAGTTGATGCGCAGCAGTCGGATGTCGTCGAAACGGGTCATGAAAACGTTCGATGTGCTTTGGCCGAGCACTGCGGCGCCTTCAGAAGCGCCCATGGCGATCGGTCAGAATCGGCGCCCTCGGAAACAGGTCCTGGGCGCCATGAAGGGTCCGGCAGCGGGCCGGAGATACAGAAACACAATGCAACATCACGATCCAGTCGGCACCCCGGGGGGCGAATCTGAGGAGGCTTCAGCGGCGCTGGAAAGCCGGCTCATACCCGCGGAAAACGTTCTGGCGACGCTGCCGGTTGACCTTGACGAGGAACTTCGGTTTGCATCCGGGCTGCTCGCGCTGACCGATCGGCGCCTGCTCGTGCGCGATCCGGGAGGCGCCTGGTTCGAATGGGCGCTCCCCGCAGAAGGGCTGGAGTTGCAACTTTCCGACCATGCGGGCATCGGCACGCTGGACCTGCTGGACGACAAGGGCCGGCTCGCCCGGTGGCGGTACACGCTGGCGCACCAGGCCGCCGCGCTGAAGGTGCAGAAGCTCTTCGAGCAGCATGCGGAGCGTGTCGCGCAAGTGACACTGCCGGGGGTCGACGGGGACGACGGGGCGGGCGAATCCGAACTCCAGACCCCGCCCTCGACCTGGGTGCTGCTGCGGCTCGGCCGCTTCGCCAAGCCCTATCGCAAGCAGCTGATCACCGGGTTCCTGCTGACGCTGGCCTCGACCGCCGCCACGCTGGTCCCGCCCTACCTGACCATCCCGCTGATGGACGACATCCTGATCCCGTTCCAGAACGGGCAGCAGATCGCTGTCCACAAGGTGGTGGTGTTCCTGAGCGCGCTGCTGGCCGCAGCGCTCGTCGGCTGGGCGCTGGGATGGGCGCGCACCTACCTGCTGGCGCTGGTGTCCGAACGCATCGGCGCCGACCTGCGCACCACAACTTACGAACACTTGCTGACGTTGCCCCTGGATTACTTCGGCGGCAAGCGCACCGGGGACCTGATGGCGCGCATCGGCTCCGAAACCGACCGCATCAACGTCTTCCTGTCGCTGCATGCGCTCGACTTCCTCACCGACGTGCTGATGATCACGATGACGGCGGTCATCCTGTTCTCGATCAACCCGCTGCTGGCGATCGTCACGCTGGTGCCGCTGCCCTTCATCGCCTGGATGATCCACGTGGTGCGCGACAAGCTGCGCACCGGCTTCGAGAAGATCGACCGGGTGTGGAGCGAGGTCACCAACGTGCTCGCCGACACCATTCCCGGCATCCGCGTGGTGAAAGCCTTTGCGCAGGAGCAGCGCGAATCCGACCGCTTCCGCGCGGCCAACACCTACAACCTGCAGGTCAACGACAAGCTCAACAAGACCTGGTCGCTCTTCACGCCGAGCGTGTCGCTGCTCACCGAAGTCGGGCTGCTCGTGGTCTGGGCATTCGGCATCTGGCAGGTGGCGCGCGGCAGCATCACGGTCGGTGTGCTCACGGCGTTCATCGCCTACATCGGCCGCTTCTATACGCGCCTCGATTCGATGAGCCGCATCGTCTCGGTCACGCAGAAGGCGGCCGCCGGCGCCAAGCGGATCTTCGACATCCTGGACCATGTGAGCAACGTGCCCGAGCCCACGAACCCGGTGCAGGTCGAGCGGGTGCAGGGCCGCATCGAGATGTCCGATGTCGGCTTCCGTTACGGCAGCCGCGCCGTGATCCGCGACCTCGATCTCGTGATCGAGCCGGGCGAGATGATCGGCCTCGTTGGCCACAGCGGCTCGGGCAAGAGCACCCTGGTCAACCTGATCTGCCGCTTCTACGACGTGACCGATGGCGCGATCAAGGTCGACGGCACGGACATCCGCCGCTTCGCGGTGGCCGACTACCGCCGGCACGTCGGGCTGGTGCTGCAGGAGCCTTTCCTCTTCTTCGGCACGATCGCCCAGAACATCGCCTACGGCAAGCCCGATGCGACACGCGAGGAGATCGTGGCGGCGGCGCGCGCGGCGCATGCGCACGACTTCATCCTGCGCCTGCCGCATGGCTACGACTCGCTGGTCGGCGAGCGCGGCCAGGGGCTCTCGGGTGGCGAGCGGCAGCGCATCAGCATCGCGCGCGCTCTGCTCATCGACCCGCGCATCCTGATCCTCGACGAGGCCACCTCGGCGGTCGACACCGAGACCGAGAAGGAAATCCAGAAGGCGCTCGACAACCTCGTGAAGGGCCGCACCACCATTGCGATCGCGCACCGGCTGTCCACGCTGCGCAAGGCCGATCGCCTCGTCGTGATGGATCGCGGCGAGATCGTCGAAGTGGGCCCGCACGACGCGCTCATGGAAAAGCAGGGCGCCTACTGGCGGCTCTACCAGGCGCAATTGCGGCAGGCCGACGAAGAGGAAAGCGCGGGCGCGGCGGCCGAACGCAGCGCCGTGGCCGTTGCGCTCGGCGCACACGCAGCCCATCCGGCGGGGGACGCATGATCGACTTTCAACTGGAACGCGATGCCTTCGGGCGCCTCGTGCTGACCGATGCCGAGGGTGGGCATCACGCGGGCGTCGTGCCGGTGCGCGCCTTTCCGCTGACGGCGCCGGACCACGGCATTTCGCTGGTGGGGCCGGACGGGCGCGAGCTCGAGTGGATCGACAAGATTGCGGACCTGCCTACGCCGATGCGCGAGCTGCTGAATCAGGACCTGGTGGCGCGCGACTTCGCACCGACGCTGCTCAAGCTGCACAAGGTGTCGAGCTTCGGCGTGCCGAGCACGTGGAACGTGAGCACCGATCGCGGCGAAACCAGCTTCGTGCTCAAGGCCGAGGAAGACATCCGCCGGCTGGACCACGGTGCGCTGCTGATCGCGAGCGCGCACGGGCTGCAGTTCCGCATCCCGGACGTCAAGGCGCTGGATCGCCCCTCCCGCAAGCTGCTGGAACGTTTCCTGTAACGCGACTGCTGAGCCGACGTTCGACACGCGCCGCTGGATGGTGCCAAACTCGCGCCCTTTCAGGGAACGAAGATCACCATGCATACCTCCGCACTTGTCCTGTTCTCAGGGGGGCAGGATTCGACCACTTGCCTCGCGGCAGCGCTCGACAAGTACGAGCGTGTCGAAACGGTGGGCTTCGACTATGGCCAGCGTCATCGCATCGAGCTCGATGTGCGCCTCCGGGTGCTGGAGCAATTGCGCGAGCGCTTCCCGCGCTGGGACGCACGTCTGGGTGAGGACCACCTGCTCACGGTCGACGTGCTGGGGCAGATCAGCGCGTCATCGCTGACGCAGGACATTGCCTTCGAGATGCAGGCCAACGGCTTGCCGAACACCTTCGTGCCGGGGCGCAACCTGCTGTTCCTCACGCTCGCCGGCGCGCTGGCGTACCGGCGCGGCCTCGACGTGATCGCGACCGGCGTGTGCGAGACCGATTTCTCCGGCTACCCGGATTGCCGCGACGACACCATGAAGGCGATGCAGCTCGCGCTGTCGCTCGGCATGGACCGGCGGCTCCTGATCGAAACGCCGCTGATGTGGATCGACAAGGCCGCCACCTGGGAGATGGCTCATCGCATCGGCGGCCCGGCGCTGGTCGATCTCATCGTCGAGGACACGCACACCTGCTATCTCGGCGACCGCGCCCAGCGCCACGGCTGGGGCTACGGCTGTGGCAACTGCCCGGCCTGCGAGCTGCGCGCCCGCGGCTGGGAGCGCTACATCGCCTCGACCCTGTAGCGGGCGGCCGAGCCGTTCGATTCGGGTACCAGCGTCCAGCGCCTGTCGTGGAAGGCGCCGACCGAGGCGCGATGCGCGATCGACACGATCGCGCCGCCCGCGGCCTTCACGCCCGACGTGAGGCGGTGATACAGCGTCTCTTCGGTCTCGGCATCCAGTGCGCTCGTGGCCTCGTCGGCGAAGACCCATGCCGGCTTGCGCAGCAGCACGCGCGCGATCGCGAGCCGTTGCTGTTCGCCGCCGGAGAGCTTCTGGCTCCAGGCATCGCTGTCGTCCAGGCGTGTCGCCAGGTCGGGCAGCATCGCTTCCTTCAAGGCCTGTACGAGCTGCGTGTCGGTATAGGCGCTCGCCGGCTGCGGATAGGCAAGCGCATCGCGCAGGCGGCCGTTCGGCACATAAGGCCGCTGCGGAATGAACATCGCGTTCGCCGGTATCGAGACACGGCCGTTCGCGAACGGCCAGATGCCCGCGAAGGCGCGGAACAGCGTCGACTTGCCGCTGCCCGAGGGGCCCTGCAGCAGCACGCTGTCGCCGGGCTGGACCGCGAGCGCCGCGCCCTGGATCAGCGGCACGCCGTCGGGCAGCGTGACGCTGACGTCGGCGGCCTGGAGGCCTTCGCCGCTCACCGCCGGCGTGCGCTCGAGCGCGCTCGTCTCGCTCGCATGCGCGCGCATCGCCGCCTCGAAGCTGGTGAGACGATCGGCGGTGGCGCGCCATACCGCGACACGGTCGTAGTTGTCGACGAACCAGCTCAGCGAATCCTGCACGCGGCCGAACGCGGAGTTGACCTGCATGAGTTGTCCGAGCTGGATCGCGCCGCTGAAGAAGCGCGGCGCCTGCACGATGAACGCGAAGATCACCGAGGCCTGCCCGAACGATGCGGTGAACGCCACGAGGTTCTTCTGCTTCGTGATCAGCTGCAGGTAGTTCCTGAGCACCGAACCGAAGCGCAGCTTGAGTTGCTCATGCTCGACCTGCTCCCCGCGGTCGAGCGCAATGGCTTCGCTGTATTCGCGCACCCGCACGAGGTGGTGACGGAAATCGGCTTCGAAGCGCTGCTGCTGGTAGTTGAGGCCGATCAGCGGACGGCCGATGTAGTGCGTGATGATCGTGCCCGCCGCGCAATAGGCCAGTGCGATCCACACCATGGAGCCCGGCACGGTGTAGGTGTTGCCGAACAGCGAGACGGAGGTGACGCCGCTCAGTCCCCACAGGATGCCGATGAAGCTCACCAGCGTGACCACGGCGTTGAGCAGGCCCATGGACAGCGTCATCGTGTAGTCGGTGAAGAGCTGCATGTCTTCCTGGATGCGCTGGTCGGGGTTGTCGGGCGACTGGCCGTCCTTCTGCCCGTAGCGCGCGAGTTCCAGGTGATAGAAGGTGTGGTCCGCCATCCAGCGCGCGAGATAACTTCGCGTCATCCACGCCCGCCAGCGCAGTTGCAGCAACTGCGTCAGATAGAACTTCAGGATCGCGATGGCGATGTACCCGGCGGCGATCCAGCAGAAGAAGATGATCTCGCGCCAGAAGACGGCCTGGTCCTTGTTCTGCAGGGCATCGTAGAAGCGTGCGTACCACTCGTTGTTGAGCACCAGCATGTAGACCGTGCCGAGGTTGAGCGCGACGATCGCTGCGAGAAGCGCGCGGGCGGTCCATTTCTCTTCCGAGCGGAAGTAGGGCGCGGTCAGTGCACCGATGCGACGCAGGGTGGCAAGGAGGTTCTTGGAGCCGTCAGGAGAATTCATTGCGTGGGCATGTAAGCGCGCCGGGAAGGCGCGTTGCTTTCATGCTACCCCCCTGCAGCGCCCCAGTCTTAAGCACCGCTGAAAAAGGATGCTTCAGGCCGTGTGCGGATGCCGCGCCCGCTCGTACAGCGTGCGCGCCAGATCGCGATGCCGCGCCAGGAGCGGTGCGAGCTCGACATCGTCGAAGCGGCCGTCGCGAATGCGCACGCGCCCGTTGATCACGCTCAGCGCGACCCCGCCCGGCTGGCAGAACACCAGGGCCGCGACGGGATCGTGGCCCGCACCGGCGTGCGCGACGCCATTCATGTCGAACGCCACGATGTCGGCCGCCATCCCCGGCGCGAGCGCGCCGATGTCGTCGCGGCCAAGCACGCGCGCGCCGCCGAGCGTCGCGATCTCCAGCGCCTCGCGCGCCGTCATCGCTGAAGGCCCGAAGCCGACGCGCTGCAGCAGCATGGCCTGCCGCGCCTCGCCGAGCATGTGCGCGCCGTCGTTCGACGCACTGCCGTCCACGCCGAGGCCCACCGGCACGCCGGCGCGGCGCATCGCACCGATCGGCGCGATGCCCGAGGCGAGGCGCATGTTGGAGCAGGGGCAGTGGGCGACGCCGGTCCCCGTGCGGCCGAAAAGCGCGATGCCGGCCGCGTCGAGCTTCACGCAGTGCGCATGCCACACGTCATGGCCGACCCAGCCGAGGTCCTCGGCATATTCGGCCGGCGTCATGCCGAACTTCTCGCGCGAGTACGCGATGTCGTTGTCGTTCTCGGCCAGGTGCGTGTGCAGCGAGACGCCGCGTTCGCGCGCCAGCTCTGCCGCCAGGCGCATCAGGTCGCGCGAGACGGAGAACGGCGAACACGGGGCCAGCACGATGCGCCGCATCGCGTGGCGCGAAGGGTCGTGCCAACGATCGATCAGGCGTTCGCTGTCGCGCAGGATGGCGTCTTCCGTCTCGACCACCTCGTCGGGCGGCAGGCCGCCGAGGCTGCGGCCGACGCTCATGCTCCCGCGGGACGCGTGGAAGCGCATGCCCATCGCCTCGGCCGCCTCGATCGAGTCGTCGAGCCGCGCGCCGTTCGGGAAGAGGTACAGGTGATCGCTCGTGGTGGTGCACCCGGAGAGCATCAACTCGGCCATCGCGGTCCGGGTCGAGACGCGGATCATCTCGGGGGTGATGCGCGCCCACAGCAGGTAGAGGTTGGTGAGCCAGCCGAAAAGCTCGGCGTCCTGCGCTTCGGGCACCGCGCGCGTCAGGCTCTGGTACATGTGGTGATGCGTGTTGACGAGGCCGGGCATCACCACGTGCCCGCGCAGGTCGAACACGTCGGCGCGGCCCTCGCGCGCGGCATCGGCATGGACGGCCGGCAGCTCGGACGTGGCGCCGACCCAGGTGATGGCCGGGCCATCGGCGACCACAGCACCGTCCGGGATCTCGCGGCGGTCGGCGTCCATGGTGACCAGCACGTCGGCATGGCGAAGGATGAGAGTGCGAGGGGGTGCGTTCATGTCATTCCCTCCCGTGAAGGCGTGTGCTGCGGCGCGATCAACGCTCGTTGCTGATGCCGCTCGCAACGTGGCCGGCCGGCACATGCCGCGCGGCCGCGTCGACGTGGCCGGTCTGGTCGTCGAAGAAGAAGTCGGGCTCGAACTCGCGCAGGAACTCGCCCTTGGGCAGGCCGCCGAGGAACATCGCCTCGTCGACCTTGATGTTCCAGTCCATCAGCGTGCGGATGGCGCGCTCGTGCGCCGGCGCGCTGCGCGCCGTGACGAGCGCGGTGCGGATGCGCATCGCCGGATTGCTGGCCTGCTGCAGCCGGTGCAGCGCGGCGAGCAGCGGCTTGAACGGGCCTTCCGGAAGGGGCATCTGCGCCTTGCTCGATTCGTGAAGCTGGAAGGCGTCCAGGCCCTGCGACTGGAAGACGCGCTCCGCCTCGTCGCTGAAGAGCACTGCATCGCCGTCGAAGGCAATTCGCACTTCGTTCGGATAGGCATCGCTCGCATGCACCGATTCGACCAGCACGCGGGCGGCCGGGAAGCCCGCGCGCAGCGCCTCGCGCACGTCATCGGCATTCACCGAGAGGAAGAGGTGCGCACGCAGCGGCCGCAGATAGCCGAAGGGCGGGCGGCCCTGCGTGAACACGCCGCGCTGCAGCGTGATCCCGTTCGCCACGCCCGAGCGGAACACGCGCATGCCCGACACCGGATCGTTGCGCGAGAGGATCACCACCTCGACGCGCTGCACGCCATCGTCGTTGAAGCGCAGCAGCTTGCGCACCAGCGAGTAGGCGATGCCCGGTTGCGCCGGGACGTCCAGCCTTTCGAGCTGCAGCTTCATGTAGCCGGCATCGTCGCCCGATTCGAAGATGCGGTTTTCCTCCTCGAGGTTGAAAAGGGCGCGCGAGGAGATCGCGACGACGAGTTTGTCCTCGAGGGTTACCACACTCGCCCCCAGGCTTGCTCACTTCGTGTAGCCGCCACCCCTCGACCGGGGGCAATACCAGCGGCCCGGCAAAGCCGGTTCCGCGGTATTCCTGGTATGGCTCGCAATGCTTCGCGCTGCTCTTCGCGGGGGGCGCCGCGGAACTGGCTCTGCCGGTCCGCTGGCTGCGCCCCCTGCAAGGGGGTGGAGAGCGACACGAAGTGCGCGAGCCCGGGGGTGTGCTTCATTTGACGAACTGGTTGAGCTGGATGATCGGCATGAGCACGGCGAGCACGATCAGCATCACGACGCCGCCCATGGCGACGATCAGCAGCGGTTCGAGGATCGTTGCGAGATGCATGGCGCGGCGCTGCACTTCGGCGCCGAGCTGATTGGCCGCGCGCTGAAGCATCAGCGGCAGCGTGCCAGTCTGTTCGCCGAGCCGCGCGAACATCGAGACGATGCCCGGGAAGCGCTTCTTCTGCGCCAGCGCCGATGCGAGCGGCGCGCCCTCGCGCACCAGCACCAGCGCATCGAGCGCATCGGCGCGCATGGCGCGGTTGCCCAGCGTTTCGGACGCCGCCTGCAGCGCGCGAAGGATGGGCACCCCGGCCGTGGCCAGCATCGCGAGCGTGCTCGCGAAGCGCGCGGCGTTATAGCCGCGCGAGAGCTTGCCGACCAGCGGCAGGTTGAGCCAGGCCGCGTCGAACTTCTCGCGCAATGCGGCACGCGAAAGTGCGACCCGCGCACCGAGCGCCGCGAGGACGATCACGCCCAGCATCAACCACCCATAGTTGCGTACGAAGTCGCTGATCGCCAACATGGCGACGGTGAGGATCGGCAGGGCACGCTTGGTCCCCGCGAACACGTTCGCCACTTGCGGCACCACGTAGCTCACGAGGAAGACGACGATGACGATCGCGACCATGGTCACGATCGCCGGGTACAGCGCGGCGCCGACCAGCTTCTGCTGCAGGGCCTGCCGCTGCTCGAGGTCGTCCGCGAGGCGTTCGAGCACCAGCCCGAGGTTGCCGCTCTGCTCGCCGGCGCCGATCACTGCGGTGTAGATCGGAGAGAACTCACGGGGATGCTGCGAGAGTGCACGGCCGAAGGGCGAGCCCGCGTTGACTTCGGCGCGCAGCGAAGCGACGAGGTTGCGCTGCGCCTCGTTCTCCGCCTCGTCGGTGAGCGCGGTCAGCGCGCGTTCGAGCGGCAGCCCCGACGAGACCAGCCCGGCGAGCTGGCGCGTCCAGACGGCCAGCGTGGTCGAGTTGAAGATCCGGCCGCCGCCGATCACGCGGTTCCAGCCGCCGGCGGCCGGTGCGCCGCCTTCGGCGCTGCCGACCACCGTCACCGCGAGCGGGATCAGCGACTGGGCGCGCAGCATGCCGCGCGCGCTGCGGGCGGTGTCGGCCTCCAGTACGCCCTTGCGGGGCTGTCCCTGTTGGTCTATGGCTTCGAAGGAATAGGCAGGCATGGGGGACGGGTTGCAGAATGCGCGAGCCCGCATTGTCGGGGCAATACCCATCGGAGGAGTTCATCATGCCGATCCGCCATATCGCCGTCGTTGCAACTCTGCTCGGCGCGCTCGCCGTTCCCGCCTGGGCGCAACCCACCTTCAGCGGCTACCTGTGCTGCAACCTGCGCACCGACGGAAGCTGGGCCAGCGACAGCAACTATGCCGAAAGTGGTAAGCGCATCATTCCCGTCGGCACGCCGGTGAAGGTCACGGGCTACGGCCGCTACCGGGTGCACATCGAGGTCAACGGCGGCAAGCAGGACATCGGCAACGACTACAGCCGCGACATCGACCTGGGCGGCTTCGCCCAGCGCTGGGTGGTGCAGGAAGACCCGGCCGCCAAGATCGCGACCTTCCCGCCGAAGATCCAGGCCGCCATCAAGGAAGCGCGCGTGACCAAAGGCATGACGCGAGAACAGGTCGCGATGGCGGTCGGCTGGCCGATCAGCAGCGAGAACCCGAAGCTCGATGCCGAGATCTGGCGCATGTGGATCAGCAGCTTCGCCGAATACCAGGTCGTCTTCGACAAGGCTGGCAGGGTGCGCGAGATCGTGACCGACCCGCAGACCAAGAACCTCGTCGTGGCGGATTGAGCTACTCGCGGGTGACCCGGAGCAACTCGGCGCGCGAGGTGATGCCGGCCTTGACCAGCCGCTCGCCGTCCTCGCGCATCGATCGCAGGCCGCCGCGCTCGGCTGCCACGAAGATCTGGCTTTCGGGCGCGCGGTTGTGGATCAGCGATTGCACCGTGTCGTCCGCCACCAGCAGCTCGAAGATGCCGGTGCGGCCCTGGTAGCCGGTCTGGCCGCAGGCGTCGCATCCGACGGGCACGGCCTCGCCGCCGCCGGGGCCGGGCGCAGAGCACACGGGACAGAGCTTGCGCACCAGACGCTGCGCGAGAACGCCGAGCAGCGAAGAACTCAGGAGGAAGGGCTCGACGCCCATGTCGGTCAGCCGGGTCACCGCGCTGACAGAGTCGTTGGTGTGCAGCGTGGCGAACACGAGGTGGCCGGTGAGCGATGCCTGGATCGCGATCTGCGCGGTCTCGAAATCGCGGATCTCGCCGATCATGATCACGTCCGGGTCCTGCCGCAGGATGGCGCGCAGCGCCTTGGCGAAGGTCAGGTCGATCTTCGCGTTGACCTGCGTCTGGCCGACGCCGGGCAGCTCGTACTCGATCGGGTCTTCCACCGTCATGATGTTGCTGCTGCTGGCATCGAGCTGGCCGAGCGCGGCGTACAGCGTCGTCGTCTTGCCCGAGCCGGTCGGCCCGGTCACGAGGACGATGCCGTGCGGCTGCCCGATCAGGTGCTCGAAGCGGGCGCGCGTGTCGCCCTGCATGCCGACCGATTCGAGCGTGAGCTTGTTCTCGGACTTGTCGAGCAGACGCAGCACCGCGCGCTCGCCGTGTGCCGAAGGGAGGGTCGAGACCCGCACATCCACCGCCCGCGTGCCGATGCGCAGGCTGATGCGGCCGTCCTGCGGCAGGCGCTTCTCGGAGATGTCGAGGTCGGCCATGATCTTCAGACGCGAGATCAGCGCCGCGTGCAGCGCGCGGTTGGGCTCAACCACCTCGCGCAGCGTGCCGTCGATGCGAAAGCGCACCGAAGACGTCCGCTCGTAGGGCTCGATGTGGATATCGCTCGCGCCATCACGCGCCGCCTGCGTGAGCAGCGCGTTGAGCATCCGGATGATCGGCGCGTCGCCGGCCGATTCGAGCAAGTCCTCGACCGCGGGCAGCTCCTGCATCATGCGCGACAGGTCGGCGTCGCTTTGCACTTCGCTCACCACCGCGGCGGCATTGGATTCGCCCTGCGCATAGGCGGCGCTGATGCGCTTGGCGAGCTGGTCCGGCGGGAGCGGCTCGAAGCTCTTCACCTGGAACTTGCGCAGCACCTCGCCGAGCGCGCTGCGTGGCGGCACCGTCGGCATCCAGAGCGTCAGGTTGCCGTCATCCGTTTCTTCGAGCAGCAACTGCTGGCTGCGCGCGAAAGCGTAGGGAAGTGGGTAGCGCATCGGAACTTCGCCTTCGTTACGGCAGTTCGCGCGAGCTCGCTGGGTCGGACGTCGCCGGCAGGGCGCCCCTGAGCGGCGACGGTGCGAGCCGCGTCGACGTCGGCGTGGGCGGCGGAATGAGCACCGTCCCCTCGATCCCGCCGCTGCTACTGCTGCTGCTCGTCGGGCGAACCGGCACCGGCGGTATGACGCCGGACTCGGGCACGTTGTTGAGCATCACGTTGCCGCCTTCGGGCTGCACTTGCTGCTGGGCGCTTTGGATCATCTGGTAGCGGTCGTAGGCCAGGGCGTCGGTGGTGGCGCCGTCCCGAACCACGACGGGGCGCAGGAACATCATCAGGTTGACCTTCTCGCGTGAGCGGGTCTCGTTCTTGAAGAGATTCCCCAGCACCGGGATGTCGCCGGCGAGAGGAATCTTCTCCAGATTGTTGCTGTAGTTGTCCGACAGCAAGCCGCCGAGCATCACGAGGCCGCCGTCCTCGACCAGCACGCTCGATTCGATCGACCGCTTGTTGGTGGTCGGGCCGTTGAGCGCGTTCTCGGTGCCCGCCTGCACCGTCGACGTTTCCTGGAAGACGACCATCTTGATGGTGCCGTTTTCGTTGATCTGGGGGCGCACGCGCAAAGTGAGGCCGACGTCCTTGCGCTCGATGGTCTGGAACGGATTGACCGAGCCGTTCGAGGCGCCCGTGTTCGTGAACTGGCCGGTGACGAAGGGGACGTTCTGGCCGATCACGATTTTTGCCTCCTCGTTGTCGAGGGTCAGCAGATTCGGCTTCGACAGCAGGTTGCCTTCCTTGTTCTGGGCGAGGAAGTTGGCGATCGCATTGATCACGAAGCCGCTGGAGGTCTGGCGTCCGATGCCGATGTTCATGCCCGTGCCCAGCGTGGTCAGCGCCGACGTGGTGCCGCCCGCGAGCGCCGCGGTCAGCGCCAGGATGTTCGCGCCCGTCAGGCTGGAGTTGGTGCCGATCACGCCGCGGTTGCCGACCGCCGTTTGCCACTGGACGCCGAACTCGGCCGCCCGCGTGGCGCTGACCTCGATGATCAGGGCCTCGATCATGACCTGCGCGCGGCGGCCGTCGAGCTTGTCGATGACGGCGCGCAACTGGCGGTACTGGGGCTCGGCGGCGGTGATGATCAGCGAGTTCGTCGAGGGGTCGGCCTGGATCTGGCCGCCGGTCGATGGCTGGTTCGCGTTGTTCACCGGCGCGGTCGCCTGCGTCGAAGCCCCGGAGGTTCCCTGCGCCGCATTGAGCTGCGCCGCAGGCTGGTTCCCGCCGGTGACCGGGGTCACGCTGCTGGCGCCGGCGCTTCGATCGCCTCCCTGCGCGGCGATGGCCGCGCGCAGCGTCGCCGCGAGCTTCACCGCGTCGGCGTTCTTCAGATAGACCACGTACACATTGCCCGCGGCGCCGTTGCCGTTGTCCGTTGGGGGGCGGTCGAGCTTCTCGACCAGCGTGCGGACCAGTTGCGCCCTTGCCGGGTTGGCGGCGCGCAGGATCAGCGAGTTGCTGCGCGGCTCGGCCAGCAGCGTGGTCCGGAACGACGCGTCGGTAGTGCCCGGGGCGGCACCCGGCGCGCCGGCCGTACCCGAGCTGCCTTCGACGAGCCGGGTCACGAGCGGCGCCAGGTCCGTCGCGACCGAATGCTTGAGCTGAATCACCTCGATGTCCGATGCATTCGGCAAATCGAGCGAGGCGATGATGCGCGCCAGCCGGCGCATGTTCTCGGCGTAGTCGGTGATGATCAGCGAGTTGTTGCCAGGGTTCACGTTGATCGTGTTGTTCGGCGCGATCAGCGGGCGCAGCACCGGCAGCAGGTTGTTGGCCGACTCGTAGTTGAGCCGGAAGATCTGCGTGACGATCTGGTTGCCGCTCACGCTCGACGTGACGGGCGTGGCCGCGGACACCGTGGTGCTCTGCAGCTTGGCATCGGCCTCGGGCACGATCTTGTAAAGCCCCTCGGCCTGCACGACCGCGAAGCCCTGCAGCCGCAGCGCGGCGGCGAACTGGTTGAACGCCGCCTCCGGCAGGATCGCGCGATCGGTCTGCAGCGTCACGGTGCCCTTCACGCGCGGATCGACCACCACGTCGCGGCCGGTGACCACCGCCATCGTGCGGGCGACAGACTCGATCTCGGCGTTGGTGAAGTTCAGGGTGATCGGCTCGCCCCGCCGCGGAAGGTCTTGCGCGAAGGCCGACGGGATGCACGCGCCGACCAGCATCTGTGCGGCGAGCGCGATGGTGCCGATGCGCGCACCGTACGAAGTCTTGGGCTTCTTCATGATCATCCCAGTGTGATGAGCGAACGTGCGCCTTCGCGCCGCCCGATGATGTTCAACAGATTCGACAGTGCGTCTTCCCGTCCCGGCGCTGCGCTGGCCTCGCCGTCGAAGTGCAGCGCACTGCCGTTCCATCGGCCGCTGCCGCTGAGCTGCAGGCCGCTGCCTTCGCGGGTCGTCAGGAGCAGGCTCGGCGACGGGCCGCCTTCGAGGGCCACCCGGTAGCTGCCCATGGGCTTCAGGGTCGAGAGACTGGACGAAATGTCGGTCGCGTCGAGCACGGCGCGGCCCGCGAGTGCGAGTTGAGGGCCGTTCCAGCGCAGGCTGAAGGCCTGCATCGAGACGTCCATGGTGCCGTCGAGCTTGAGCGTGTTCCAGGGGGCGCCAAAGCCGGTCAGCAGCGCGGCGGGCCAGCGCGACTGACCGTCGCGCCATGCGAGTTCGAGCCCGCCCGGGCGAGGCCGTGCGCTGAACTCCAGCGGCTTCGCGGCGCAGCACGGGATGTCGAGCGCGGCGGTGACGCCGTCCCAGCGCGGGCGCAGCGTCCAGCCGAGCGTGCCCGGCAGCGAGATCGCCTCGGCGCCGCCCGCGCCGCTCGAGAACACGAGTCCCGCCGTGCCGGTCCAGACCGTCCCGCGTGCGTTGACCAGCTTCAGGTGACCGTTGCTCCACTGGGAGAGCCCGGCCGCCAGCCAGCGCGCCGGTGCGAAGAAAGCGAGGGCGAACGCGACCCCGACCAGCCCGCCGAGCGCCGCCCAGCGCCAGCCGGAGGCGCCGTCGAAGTTGGGGGCGAGGCGTCGTGCGGCCATGGTCAGCGAGCCGGCAGGCTCATGACGAGGGTGCCATCCCAGCGCGAGCCCGAAGGCTCGGCGCCCCCGGAACCCGTGGTGCCCGGCGGCTTGCCGCCCTGCTGCGTGTTGCGCGTCAGGTGGACCTCGCGCGGCACCGCGCGTGCATTGCTGCGCACCTGCGCAAACCATTGCGCCAGCGTTTCGGCCGATGCGCCGCGCACCGCGATGGTCGCGCCTTCGCCGACGCCGGCGGATTGCAACTGCCCGGCGCCGCGCAGGTCCTCGCGCACCGAGGTTTCGAGACTGCGCATGGCGTCGTCGCGGCTTGCGCGCGGTTGCGATTGCAGGGCCTTGGCCTGCTTCTGCAGGTTCGTCATGTTCTGCAGTTGCGCGTCGAGCTGCGCGTGTTCGGCAGGGGCGGAAGACAGCGTGCGCAGTGCCGGCGCGAGACCGATCCACCAGAACAGGGCGACCGCCACGAACACGCCGGCGGCGATGACCAGCCGCTGTTCGCGCGCGCCGAGCTCAGGCCACCAAGCCTGCCAGCGGGCTTCGAGGGTCTGGGTCCACTTCATCGCGTTGCCTCCGCCTGCACGAGCAGGAGATCACCCTCGCTGCGCGCGCTGTAGCCGCGCGAAGACAGTGCCGAGGTCACGCTGGCCAGCTCCGAAGGCTGCAAACCAAGGCCGCGCAGGCGAAGCTGCCCGCCGCTGAAATCGATGGCCGTCGGCACGCGCCCGCGCGGCAGGCTGGCTGAGAGCGCGCCCAGCATGGGTTCGAAGTCCGCGGCGGTGACGCCCCCAGTCGCCTGCTGCAGCGCCGCGACCTCGCGCGCCATCTGGACCGGCGCGTCGACCACGATCTGCACCGAGGGAAAGGTCTGCGTGAGCACGTTGCGCACCGCAGCGCGCTTGGCTTCGACCGCGCTGCGTTCCCTCCAGGCCCATGCGTTGAGACCGGCGAGCTGCGCCAGCACCAGCACCAGCGCACCCCAACGCGCCGCGCGCCACCGGCGGCCGCGCCAGAGTTCGCGCGAAATTGCCGCGAGCTTCTTGCTCGCGCGGGCGCGTCCGGTGGAGGCGAGGTCGAATTGCGCGAGGTCCCAGGGCGACGCACTGGCGCGCAGCCAACGTTCCGCCGGTTTGACGATCGGCACCCGCTGGCCGAGGACGCTTTCAGCCAGCTCGGAGACCGCGGGCTCGGCCAGCGCGCTGGTGCCGGGCGGAAGCGTGCCCGCCACTGCGAGGCCCGTGCTGTCGAAGGGCAGCGTCGCGACGCCGTCCGGACCGGTGATCACGCAGACCGCCGCATCGGGCTCGCCGATGACGAACAGCATCGAGGGACCATCGACGGGCGCAGGGGTGAATTCGGGAACGATGCGCGTGACACGGCGGCCGGCCGCCTCCAGCGCCTGGACGGCGCTGCGCAGCCAGGTCCGGTTGCATGCCGCCACCCAGATCGGGGCGCCCACGCTGGCGCCGGGCTCCAGCGCGAAATGCAGGGATTCGGGGTCGTCGAGAAGATGGTCCTCGAGCAGGCCGTTGAGCACGGAGCGCACGCGGGCCCCGCCGCTCATGCTGCCTTGCGGCAGCGTGACCCGATGCCAGGAAAGTGCCCCATTGGGCACCCCGAGCACTATTTCATCGCTCGACGGCAAGAGGGCCGCGGGCGCCGTCCCCTGGGCTTGCAGCTTGCGGCCGTCGCTGGACCAGTCCGCCCAGCCGTATTCGGCGGGCGCCGAACCGGATGTGAGAGGAATAGTTACAAGCAGCACGGATATAGAAGGAGAAAGAGGGTCGTCATTGTAGGGGCGGGACGACAATTTCCGCTACAAATTTGATAGCATCCCATACAGGAGCTGCGGGCGTTGCAAATATTCTTGACCCAATCAACGTCAGTTCAACTCAGCCGTCAGGATTTCGGCGGCAGGACCGTGGCTCCGGCGCCACGCTCCCGCCACACGATGCGGACATCGAGGTTGTCTCTCTGGAGCAGGGTTCGCTCCTCGACCCAGGCGTTGTCGAGTCGCAGGCGGGCCTGTACTTCGAAGTAGCTGGTGGCCACGCTGTACTGGTTCGTGTCGGTGAACTGCGTGGAGCTTTCCTGGACCAGCGCGCTGGCATCGGCCGGGCTTCGGAAATAGCTCCGGGCGCGGCGTTCGACCAGCCGCTTGGCGCTGGCCATGTCGAGCTTGGGCGCGCTCGCGTAGATCGCCTCGGCGCTGGCGGTGTTGAGGTTGAGCGGAGTTTTCACCGGAAGCACCGTGACGTACGGCTCGAGCGCCGCCGCGGTCGACGACGACAGGCCGAGCCAGACCAGCTGGTAGGTGTGCTGCGGCATCAGGGGCCCAGTGCCCGGGCTGTTGCTCGCGGCCGTGGTGCCGGTCGCGCCGGTCGTCGACGTCGTGGAAGTCGAGCCGGTCGAGGTGGTCGAAGTCGTTCCCGTTGTCGTGGTCGCGGTGCTGCCGGGTGTCGCGCTGCTGGTGCTCGTGGTCGCGGCCGGAGGCAACGCGCGCTGCAGGTTGCTGACCAGCACGTTGACCTCGCCAGCCGGCAGGTCCAGCAACTGGAAGAGCTTGGTGAAGGCGGTGACGGCCGATTCCACTGGCTTGCCGCCGTCGACCAGGTTCATCACGTTGAGCTTGGATTGCGCGTCGATGATCTGGCCTGAAAGAAAGGCATCCGGCAGCCCCTCGAGCGCGTCGCTGGAGATGTTCTTGTCGGCAGCCAGGAAACTCGACAGCTTCGCCTCGGCCAGCGGGACGGCCCACGGTTCGGCGAGATGGTCCGCGCCACCGGATGCGGAGCTGGCGCGCGCGTCTTCGCGCAGGATCAGCCGCGACCAGTCCAGCGCCCCGATCAGGATCCAGCCTGACTGCACGCGCGCCCGCTCTGCTCCTTCGACTTCCGTGGAGCGCCATTGTTGCCAGAGCGCGGCCGCCGCGAAGGTCGCGACCAGCGTCACGGTGAGCATGGCGGTCAACAGGGCCGCGCCGTGCTGGGTTCGCTTCATGATTTGGGCACCGTGACGGAAGGGCGCACCCAGTCGCGCGTGATCGTGCCTGACAGCGATGCGCCAGAGGGAATGCTGATGACCAGCCTGACCCCATCGGGCAAGGGCGTGCTGGCGCCGAGCGCCTCGGCGCTGACCGCGGGGCTCCAGGCGTCGTTGCGGAAGTAGTAGACGCGCCATTCGGCGACCGGCAGCAGGTCGACTTGGGCATCGCCGGCATCGGTGGAACTGCCCTGCGCCCATGCCGCTGCGCGATCCCATGCCTGCTGCCACTCGGGCTGGGTGGTGAAGCCCGGCGACTGCCAGCGGCGCCACCGCGTGCCGGTCGCCGGGTCCGTCAGCAGCGTCCAGGCCACGACATGGATGCGCGGCGTGTCGCCGTCGGTGCTTCGGCGGGTCATGCGCAGTACGCGGCCATCCCAGTCGATGGCACTGATCCGCGAAAGCGCCACCGTGGCATCGAGGTCGGCGCCCCATTGGGTCAGGGCGGTCTGCAGCGTGAGCACCGCATCCCCGCGCTCGCGGTTCACTGCCTGTGCGCGGGCCATGCCGTCGAGGCCGCGCCAGCTCATGATCGCGAGCATCGACATGACCGCGATCGCGACCAGCAGCTCGATGAGCGTGAAGCCGCGCGCGCGACGCATCAGTAGCGCCCCACGACGGTCGAGATTCTGAGCACCGGCGCCTGGTCCACATCCACGACCTGCACGTCCACGCGGCGGAAGTTGGGGTTCAGCGTGGCGGTGGTCGAGACGGTGACGCCGAATGTGGCTTCTGCCTGCACGCAGGTGGAGCCCGCGTCCCCGACTGCAGGCAACTGCTTGGCGAGCCGGGTCTTGATGAGCTCGTTCTCGGCGCAGATCTGGGCCAGCATCACATCGGACTGGCGCTGTGCATTGCGCGTGAGCGCCATGCTCGCCTGCGTGCCGGCAGCGAGCGCGATCGCGACGATGCCCAGCGCGACCAGCACCTCGATCAGCGTGAAGCCGACTTGGCGCACGCGCTTCATGGCGTCATCACCGTGAACGGTCGCAGGCCATCGGTGCCGACGATGAGGCTGCGATTGGGGAGCGTCTCGGATGTCAGCAGCACCTGTTGGGACGCGATGATCGGATCGGGCCCGAGCTGCAGCGCCGACACCGCCACCCGGCCCGCCGTCATCGGCTGGGCCGCGATGCCTTCGGTCAGCCACACGTTCGGCAGCGTGCCGACCGGCAGTCCGTCGAAGGCGAAGCTGCCGGGACCTTCGGGCGTCGGTCGCCAGCGCACGACGATGCCGCTTGCACGCGATTGCGCACGCGCCGATTCGAGCAGAGCCGCGAGCCTTTCCGCTTCTCGATCGAGCGCGGCCTGGGCGGAATCGCGCATCGCGAAGCTCACGCCCGCGGTGGCGACCGCGATGATCGCGATCACGACCAGCAGCTCGAGCAGCGTGAACCCGCGGCCCGCGCGGCGTGTCCGCTGGAAGGGTCGCCAGCCGCGCCTACTGCCAACTGCCGATGTCGGCATTCTTGCCCTCGCCGCCGGGCTGTCCGTCGGCGCCGAGCGAGAGTACGTCGACCTCGCCCTTGATGCCCGGATTCATGTACTGGTAGGGATGGCCCCAGGGGTCGTTGGGCAGCTTGTCGATATAGGGCTTCCAGTTGGGCGCCGCCGGACCCGCTGTCGGGCGGGCGACCAGTGCCTGCAGCCCTTGCTCCCCGGTCGGGTAACGCTGGTTGTCGAGCCGGTAGAGCTTGAGCGCCTGCATCAGGTTGTTGATGTCGGTCTTGGCCGCGGTCACGCGTGCGTCATCCGCGCGTTCGATGACGTTGGGAACGATCAGCGCGGCGAGCACGCCGATGATGACCAGCACCACCATCAGTTCGATCAGCGTGAAGCCGCGCTGCAGGGTGCGCGAAATGGAGCGGTAGGAAATGGGCATGGATTTGAGTGAGAACCCGGGGGGAGGGCGGCGCTCGCCGTGTTCGCTGAATGATAATCCGGCCTTATGTCTGTCCCTTACGCACCTGCCCGATGGCCTGCAGCCTCTGTGACAGCCGGTATCTGGGCACTTGCGGCGGCGAGCGCCGTGTTCTGGGGACTGAGATTGACGGCGCCTTCCGATGCAGTCGCGCCGCCTGCGGTCGTCAAGGCCCCGCTGGAGCCCGATCCGGCGGCTGTGGCTCAGATGCTGGGCGCGATCTCGAACCAGCCCGTGGCCGCCACGCCCGAGGCGGCAAGCCGCTTCGCATTGCTCGGCGTGGTCGCGGATGCGGACCAGCAGGGTGCGGCGCTCATCGCTGTCGATGGAAAGCCGGCGCGCCCGTTCAAGGTCGGTGCCAGGGTGGTTGACGGATTCGTGCTCCAGTCCGTGACGACGCGCGGGGCCGCGCTCGGTCCGAGCGCGGATGGCAAGGCGGCCTTGACGCTGCAGCTGCCGACGCGGCCTTTGGCGATACCGTCGCCATCGCGGCCGCTCCAGCCGCAGCAGCAGCCGGCTCTGGCGGCTCCGCCTCAGCCCGCGGCGGTGGCGCCGCAGCAGCCGGCTTTGGCGGCACCGCCGTCGCCGGCGGGCGCCCCGCCGGCGGGCACCGCCCCACCACCGCTGCCGCCGAATTTCCCTACGCCCGGGGTCGCTCCGGTGATGCCGCCTGCGGCCCAGCCGAGCTGAGCGCGACGGCTCAGGCCTGCAGGAACAGCCGGTACGCGGGGTTCTGGGTTTCCTCCACGAAGGGATAGCCCAGCGTCTGGAGGAATTCGTCGAACGCGGCGTTATCGCTCGCTGGAACCTGAAGTCCGACGAGGATGCGCCCGTAGTCGGCGCCTTGGTTCCGGTAGTGGAAGAGGCTGATGTTCCAGTTCGGCCGGAGCAGGCTCAGGAACTTCAGCAGAGCGCCGGGCCGCTCGGGGAACACGAAGCGCAGCAGTCGCTCGTCGTGCGCGAGCCCCGTGCGACCGCCCACGAGGTGGCGGATATGCTCCTTCGCGAGCTCGTCGTGCGTGAGGTCGATGGCGCCGAAGCCGTGCGCCCCGAAGATGTCCGCGATCGTCTTCGATTCGCCCCGCGTCGTGGTGGTCAGCCCGACGAAGACGTGCGCTTCCTTCGAGTCGCTGATGCGGTAGTTGAACTCGGTGACGTTCCGCGAAGCGCCGGGCAGCTGGCCGACCAGTTCGCAAAAGCGGCGAAAGCTCCCGCGCTCCTCGGGGATCGTGACTGCGAACAGTGCCTCGCGCTCCTCGCCGACCTCGGCGCGCTCGGCGACGAAACGCAGCCGATCGAAATTCATGTTGGCGCCGCACAGGATGGCGGCATAGGTTTCGCCGCGGGTGCCGCGTTCCTCGACGTACTGCTTGATCGCGGCGACCGCGAGTGCACCCGCGGGTTCGACGATGCTGCGGGTGTCGATGAAGATGTCCTTGATGGCGGCGCAGACGGCATCGGTATCGACGGCGATGTATTCATCGACCAGTCCCGATGCCAGCCGGAAGGTCTCCTCGCCGACCAGCTTGACGGCAGTGCCGTCGGAGAAGAGGCCCACGTCCGGGAGCGCCACGCGTTCTTTCGCGGCGACGGACTGGATCATGGCGTCCGAATCGTTCATCTGAACGCCGATCACCTTGATCTCCGGGCGCAGTGCCTTGATGTAGCTGGCCACGCCCGCGATGAGGCCGCCACCGCCGATCGCCACGAAGACCGCGTCGAGCGGCCCCTGGTGCTGGCGGAGGATCTCCATGGCGATCGTGCCTTGTCCCGCGATGACGTCCGGATCGTCGAAGGGATGGACGAAGGTCAGGCCATGCGTCTTCTGCTGCTCGAGGGCATAGACATAGGCGTCCGAGTAGCTGTCGCCATGCAGGTGCACCTCGCCCCCGAGCGCGCGCACGGCATCGATCTTCAATTGAGGCGTGGTGACCGGCATCACGACCACCGCGCGCGCACCGAGTTTTCTGGCGCCCAGCGCCACGCCCTGGGCATGATTGCCCGCCGAGGCGCAGATCACGCCGCTGGCGAGCTGCTCGGGGCTCAGGTGCGCCATCTTGTTGTAGGCGCCCCGGAGCTTGAAGCTGAAGACGGGCTGCTGGTCTTCGCGCTTGAGCAGCACGGTGTTGCCGAGCCGCGCGCTCAGCGCGCGCGCCGGCTCGAGCGCGGATTCGACGGCGACGTCATACACGCGCGCGGTCAGGATGCGTTTCAGGTAGTCGGCAGGGGTGAGCGGAGGGGCTGGCGGATTCGGGTTGCTGGACATAGGGCCGCGATCATAGGCCTCTCACCCGCGGGCGGCTGTGCCAAGAAAAAAGCCCCGGGCCTTGCGGCTCGGGGCTAAATCCACCAATTGGGAGGGTGGAGGAGACAACCGGTGCACACGGCTTCGTGTGCGATGAAATAAAGTATATCGACTGTTTGTTGCATTGCAACAAGCGAGTGATGCTTTTCGAACACAAATTCACGCCGCCGTATGAATTTTGTGATTCTGCGTGTGTTCGTGGACCCTTTGGAGTCAGTGAAGATGGAATGTACTGTCAGTTGGACCGGGAATTCCGGTGCGCGATCGGCGATGGGCTTCGTTGCCGAGACCGGGACCGGCCATGTCCTGATGATGGATGGCGCGCCCGACGCGGCAAAGCCCGAGAACGGCGGCCAGAACCTGGCGCCGCGCCCCATGGAGACGCTGCTTGCCGGCACGGGCGGATGCACGGCGTATGACGTCGTGCTGATCCTCAAGCGCGGCCGGCATCAGGTCGAGCGATGCAGCGTCAAGCTCACCAGCGAGCGTGCAGAGAAGGACCCCAAGGTCTTCACCAAGATCCACATGCACTTCACCGTGGCGGGCAAGGGCATTCCGGCAGCCGCGGTGGAGCGGGCCATCGCCTTGAGCCACGACACTTATTGTTCGGCCAGCGTGATGCTGGCGAAGACGGCCGAGATCACCACCAGTTTCGATCTGATCGACTTGTAAAGACAGCCCGGCCCTCGCGAGCCGTCGGGGCTTCAGATGCGGTGGGCGACGGTCGTCATCACCTTGGCCGCTGCGCGCATCAGGAACTTGGCCGGCGGCGGCAGCTCCTTGGCGCCTGCACTCCATGCCTGGCTGGCATGGCGCGCTTCATCGAACTTCATCTGGTCGATCACGGCCCGGGATGCCGTATCGCCGGCGGGCAATCGGTCCAGATGGCCGTCGAGATGGGCTTCCACCTGTCGCTCGGTCTCTGCGACGAATCCCAGGCTCAACGAATCGCCGAGCCGCCCGGCGACAAGACCGAGGCCGAACGCGCCGATGTACCAGACCGGATTCAGCACGGACGGGCGCGAACCGAGCTCGTCCAGCCGCTGTTGCGTCCATGCGAGATGATCGGTCTCCTCGCGCGCAGCATCGTTGAAATGCATGCGCAGCGCAGGATCCCGGGTCACCGCGGCCTGCGCGGTGTAGAGCGCCTGCGCGCAGACTTCTCCCACATGGTTCACGCGCATGAGCGCGCCCGCTTCGCGGCGTTCCGCATCAGTCAGCGCGCTGGGCGGCGTGTCCGGCGACGGTGTCGGCCGCGTCGCGTGCGGCGTTGCAAAAAGGGTGCGCAGTGCCGCGTCTGCCACCGACAGGATGGAGTCGAGCGATCGGTTCATCGGGCAATTGGAACCGATCTACAAAAAGACACAAATCCCGCGAAACACGTTCTGCACTGCGGTACGCCGCGCGTTCGAGATGCTTTGTTGCAGTCGTGCAACGAAACGTCGAGCGCAGCCGACATTTCGGGCGATTTGTTTTGCCCTTGCGGAGCTGCTCTGGTGCAATAGCGTCAACTTCCCAAAAGGAGGTTGGCCCGGGGTCCGGTGGGTGCACAGAAGTGCCAGTCACGGTGAGCCCTTCGCACCGGAGCCCTATGTTTAACCTTGGAGAAACTTGCAATGAAAAAATCTCTAGTCGCCCTGGCTGCTCTGGCTGTTGCCGGCGTTGCTTCGGCTCAGTCGTCCGTGACGCTGTTCGGCGTGGTCGACGCTGCTTTCAGTGGCTACTCGAACAAGTCGGAAAACATCTTCGGCCAAGAAGTCAAGGTCACGAAGAACCAACTGACGAACTCCGGCTACAACAGCAGCCGTCTTGGCTTCCGTGGCACGGAAGATCTGGGTGGCGGTCTGGCTGCTAGCTTCTGGCTCGAAGCCTCGCTGGGCAACGACGACGGCACGACTGGTGGCAATGTTTCGAACGTTGCTGGCACGAGCCGCACCGTGACTGGCCTCTTCAACCGCCGTTCGACCGTGAGCCTGTCGGGCGCATTCGGTGAAGTCCGCCTCGGCCGTGACTACGTCCCGACCTTCTGGAACGACACCGTGTTCGATCCGTTCGGCACCAACGGCGTTGGTACCAACCTGATCTCGACGGCCAACGGCTACGGTGCTGGTGCTCCGACCGGCTTCACGACCAACCAGATGTACGTCCGCGCCAGCAACTCGGTCGGCTACTTCCTGCCCCCGAACCTGGGTGGTTTCTATGGCCAAGTCATGTACGCTTTCAACGAAGCGACGAAGTACGACAACGCTGCTCTGACGCCTGACCTCGCTGACACGCAGCGCGCTGGCCGCTACATCGGTGGTCGTTTTGGCTATGCCAACGGCCCGCTGGATGTTGCTGCTGCCTACGGCGAAGCCACGAACACGGACAACTTCTTCGCTGGCACGACCGGCACGCTCCAGTCCTGGAACATCGGCGCTTCGTATGACCTCGGCGTCGTGAAGCTCTTCGGCGAGTACTCGTACGGCAAGAACAAGACCGATCGCTCGGCTGTCAACGCCTTCAACGCCTTCGGCTTCACCGATCCCAGCGCCAAGGGCTGGCTCATCGGCGCGACCGTTCCGGTCGGCCCTGGCCTGATCCGTGCGTCGTACTCGGGCGTCAAGTACAGCGACCTGCCGGTCCCCGCTGCTGCCATCGGCACGGTCAATCAGATCTTCGGTCTGAAGGATCCGAAGGCTGACAAGTTCGCTCTCGGCTACGTGCACAACCTGTCGAAGCGCACCGCCCTGTACGCGACCGTTGCCTACGTGAACAACAAGGACAACGATCTGTATGGTTCCGGTCTGTCGACCAGCGGTTCCTTCTACGCGCCGGCGACCACCGCCGCGACGGGTCTCAGCGCCAACAACGCTGCCGCTCAAGCTGCCATCGGTGCTACGCACCCGACCAGCTCGATCGGTTACGACATCGGTATCCGTCACGCTTTCTGATCTGACGCTGGCGTAAGCCAGCATCAATGGGAAGTTCTTGAAAGCCACTCGACGAAAGTCGAGTGGCTTTTTTCATTGCTGCCGTGACTGTCGTCGCGATGTGTGCCGGCGCACCACACTGGGGTACTCCTGCATGGGCATACACCTTGCTCCTGCTAGCATCGACGAACACTTCATCTGCTGAATGATCGCTTTCGTACTGCGTCGCCTGATTCAGGCCGTGATCGTCATGATCGCGGTTGCCTTCATCGCCTTTCTTCTTTTCCAGTACGTCGGTGATCCGGTGGTGTTTCTGCTCGGCCAGGATGCCAAGCCCGAGCAGATCCGTGAGCTGCGGGCTTCGCTGGGGCTCGATCAGCCCTTTTTCGTTCAGTTCTGGCATTTCCTCGTCAACGCGTCGCAGGGCGAGTTCGGTCTGAGCTTGCGGCAGGGCGCGAAGGTCTCGCGACTGATTGCAGAGCGCTTCCCGGCCACGCTCGAACTGGCGATGGTCGCTGCCGTTCTGGCGCTGGTCATCGGCGTGCCGATGGGGGTCTATGCCGCGTTGCGACGCGGCAGCTTCATGAGCCAGGTGTTCATGACGCTCTCGCTGCTCGGTGTCTCGCTGCCGCCCTTTCTGGTCGGCATCCTGCTGATCCTCGTTTTCGCGGTCTTGCTCGGGTGGCTCCCGAGCTTCGGACGTGGCGAGGTCGTTCGACTCGGCTGGTGGAGCACCGGACTGTTGCGCGCCGATGGGTGGACGCACATCGTGTTGCCGGCGGCAACGCTCGCGATCTTTCAGCTCACGCTGATCATGCGCCTCGTCCGGTCGGAGATGCTCGAAGTGCTCCGCACCGACTACATCAAGTTCGCTCGCGCGCGGGGGCTCACAGACCGCGCGATCCACTTCGGCCATGCACTGAAGAACACGCTGGTCCCTGTGATGACCATCACCGGGCTCCAGCTCGGCGGTCTCATCGCCTTCTCGATCATCACCGAGTCGGTCTTCCAGTGGCCTGGCATGGGACTGCTGTTCATCCAGGCAGTGACCTTCGCCGACATTCCGGTGATGGCCGCGTATCTTTGCCTCATCGCGCTGATCTTCGTCGTCATCAATCTCGTGGTCGATCTGCTCTACTTCGTCGTCGATCCACGCTTGCGTGTCGGCACTGCAGGAGGACACTGATGACCGCACCCCGTTTGCAAGCCTCCGGACGAGCGTTTGCGCATATCGCCCGCTTCTATCCCGAGATCACCGCGTTCCGGCGCGACCTGCATGCGCATCCCGAGCTCGGCTTCGAGGAGGTCTATACCGCCTCTCGCGTGACCGAGGCGCTCCGGGCGTGCGGCGTCGACGAGATCCACACGGCCATCGGCAAGACCGGCGTGGTCGGCGTGATCCGCGGGCGCTCCACCGACAGCGGCCGCATGATCGGCCTGCGCGCCGACATGGATGCGCTTCCCATGTGCGAAGACAACGACTTCGCCTGGCGCTCTGCCAAGAACGGCCTGATGCACGGCTGCGGGCACGATGGCCACACCGCCATGCTCGTCGGGGCTGCGCGCTACCTGGCAGAGACGCGCAACTTCGACGGCACCGCAGTGCTGATCTTCCAGCCCGGCGAGGAGGGCTTCGCCGGTGCGCGCGTGATGATCGAAGACGGCCTCTTCGATCGCTTCCCGGTGGATTCGGTCTACGCGATGCACAACTGGCCCGGGCTGCCGGCAGGCACCGTCGGCATCAACCGCGGCGCGATGATGGCTGCGGCGGACCGCATCACGATCGAAGTCACGGGCAAGGGAGGCCACGGTGCACATGCCTATCTCACCATCGACCCGGTGGTGGTTTCGGCGCACATCATCACCGCGGTTCAGAGCATCGTGTCGCGCAATGTGCGGCCGATCGATGCGGCGGTGGTCAGCATCTGCGCGGTGCAGGCCGGCGACCTCAGCGCGATGGCCGTGGTGCCGGGCAAGGCGACCCTCGTCGGGACGGTGCGCACCTTCAGCTCGCGCGTGCAGGAGCAGGTCGAGCGCCGTCTGGCCGAGCTGTGCTCCGCGGTCGCCGCCGGCTTCGGCGCGACCGCGCATGTGAAGTTCGAGCGCATCTATCCGGCCACCATCAACACCGCGCCCGAGGCGCAGTTCGCGGGCGACGTCGCGCAGTCGCTGGTCGGCGCGCACAACGTCGAGCGCAACATGGAGCCCAGCATGGGCGCCGAGGATTTCTCCTTCATGCTGCAGAAGAAGAAGGGCGCCTACCTGCGCATCGGCCAGGACGCGAAGGGCGGCGCCTTCCTGCACAACAGCCGCTACGACTTCAACGATGAAATCCTGCCACTCGGCGCCGCATTGCACGCGGGTCTGATCGAGCAGGGCATGCCGCTGGCCGCCGAGGCCGGCAGTTCACGAAGCAAGATGGCCCAGACGGCCGCTTGAGCCTTTCCAACCCAGAGGAGTGCTTCTCATGAGTCTGAAGAAAAACGTGATCGCCGCGGCGATCCTGTCGGTGCTGACGGCCACGAGCCTGGTGGCCGGCGCGCAAACCATTCGCATCGCGAACCAGGGGGACGCACTTTCGCTCGACCCGCACTCGCTCAACGAATCGCTGCAGCTGAGCGTGACGGCGAATGCCTACGAGCCGCTCGTGGGCCGCAACAAGGACCTGAGCCTCGCGCCGCTGCTTGCCACGAGCTGGAAGCAGACCTCGCCGAGCGTCTGGCGCTTCGAACTGCGCAAGGGCGTGACCTTCCATGACGGCACGCCGTTCACCGCCGACGACGTGGTTTTCAGCTTCGCTCGCGCGAAGGGCGATGGCTCCGACATGAAGGCCACGCTCAGCGATATCAAGGAAGTGCGCAAGGTCGGCGACCACGCGGTCGAGATCGAAACCAACGGCCCGTTCCCGATCCTCCCCGACGTGATCACGCTGACGATGATCATGAGCAAGAAGTGGTGCGAGGAGAACGGCGCTGCCAAGCCGGTCGACAAGCGCAAGGGCGTCGAGAACACCGCATCGTTCAAGGCCAACGGCACCGGTCCGTTCCGCGTGCGTGAGCGCCAGCCCGACGTGCGGACCGTGTTCACACGCAACCCGAGCTACTGGGGCAAGATCGAAGGCAACGCGCAGGAGATCGTCTTCACGCCGATCGCCAATCCCGCCACGCGCGTGGCCGCGCTGATCTCCGGCGAAGTCGACGTGATGGAGCCGGTGCCGGTGCAGGACATCGCGCGCATCAATTCGAGCCCGAACGCACGTGTCATCACCGGCCCCGAATTGCGCACCATCTTCCTGGGCATGGACCAGAAGCGCGACGAGCTGCTCTATTCGAACGTGAAGGGCAAGAATCCCTTCAAGGACAAGCGCGTGCGCCAGGCCTTCTACCAGGCGATCGACATCGCCGGCATCCAGCGCACCGTGATGCGCGGTGCGTCGCGGCCGACCGCGCTGATGGTCGGCCCCGGCATCAACGGGTGGAGCGCCGAGCAGGACAAGCGCCTGCCCTACGACATCGACGCCGCGAAGAAGCTGCTGGCCGACGCGGGCTACCCGAACGGCTTCGAGGTGTCGATGAACTGTCCGAACGATCGCTACGTGAACGATGCGCAAATCTGCCAGGGTGTTGCCGCGGGGCTGGCACGCATCGGCGTCAAGATCAACTTGGTGGCCGAGACGAAGGGCAGCTACTTCCCGAAGGTGCTGCGCCGCGACACCAGCTTCTACATGCTCGGCTGGACGCCGACCACCTACGACGCACACAACGCACTGAGTTCGCTGATGGCCTGCCCGGACGACAAGGGCACCGGCCAGTTCAACCTCGGTTCGTACTGCAACCCGAAGCTCGACGAGCTGACCCGGAAGATCCAGTCCGAGACCGACAAGGCCAAGCGCGACGAGATGATCGAGGAGGCCTTCAAGATCCACTCGGACGACATCGGCCACCTGCCGCTGCATCAGCAGTCGCTCGCATGGGGCGTGAGCAAGAAGGTGGAGCTCACGCAGCTCGCCGACAACTTCATGTTCTTCAAGTGGATGAGCATCAAGCCACAGCAGCCTTGAGCTCTCCCCCGGCTTGGGCTCATCCCCAGCCTCGCCCACTTCGTGTGGCTCTGACACCCCCTTGCAGGGGGCAATCCCGCGGCCCGGCAAAGCCGGTTCCGCGGGATTCCGGGATTTGGTTGCGCGGGTTCGTGGATCGCGTGAAGCGCGGCGGAAGACAACGATGAAACAGAGAATCGCCCGCTGGCTCGACAGCGACGTCGGATACAGCTTCCGCAACTCGCCCGTGGCGATGCTCGCGGCGGTGATCGCCTTCGTCTGCGTCTTCTGCGCGGTCTTTGCCAACTGGGTGTCGCCCCACGACCCCTTCAATCTCGCGGTGCTCGAACTGAGCGACGCACGGCTGCCGCCGGTATGGAGTGCCGAAGGCACGACCAAGTACCTGCTCGGCACCGACGATCAGGGCCGGGACATCCTTTCGGCACTGATGTACGGCGCGCGGATCTCGCTCGTGGTGGGGCTGGTGTCGGTGCTGCTCTCTGTTCTGGTGGGCGTGGTGCTCGGCCTATGCGCGGGTTTCTTCGGCGGCTGGCTCGATGCCTTCCTGATGCGGCTGTGCGACGTGATGCTTTCCTTTCCGCCGATCCTGATCGCGCTGCTGATCGCCGGCATCGGGCGCGCGCTCTTTCCGGACGCGCACGGATCGCTCGCCTTCGGCGTGCTGATCATCTCGATCTCGCTCGCGGGCTGGGTGCAGTACGCACGCACGGTGCGCGGATCCACGCTCGTCGAGCGCCACAAGGAATACGTGCAGGCCGCGCGCGTCACCGGCGTGCCGCCCGTGCGCATCATGCTGCGGCACGTGCTGCCCAACGTGATGGGGCCGGTGATGGTGCTGGCGACGATCCACGTCGCCACCGCGATCATCACGGAGGCCACCTTGTCCTTCCTCGGCGTTGGCGTGCCGCCGACTTCGCCTTCGCTGGGGACGCTGATCAACACCGGGCGTGACTATCTCTTTTCCGGCGAATGGTGGATCACGGTATTCCCGGGCCTCATGCTGGTGCTGATCGCACTCAGCGTGAACCTCTTGGGCGACTGGCTGCGCGACGCGCTCAATCCTCGTCTGCGCTGAGCCTGGAGCCGACCGAATGAGCCTCCTTCAAGTCAGCAATCTGGTCGTCGAGTTCCCGCACCGGCACGGCACACTGCGTGCGCTCGACGACATCTCCTTCGACATCGCGCCCGGCGAAATCCTCGGCGTGGTCGGCGAGTCCGGTGCGGGCAAGTCGCTCACCGGCGCAGCCATCATCGGTCTGCTGGAGCCGCCGGGCCGTGTGGCTGGCGGCGAGATCCGCCTCGAAGGCCAGCGCATCGACAACCTCGGCCACGAGGCGATGCGGCACATTCGCGGCCGCAAGATCGGTGCGATCTTCCAGGATCCGCTGACCTCGCTCAATCCGCTCTACACGATCGGGCGGCAGCTCGTCGAGACCATCCGCACGCACTTGCCGGTCAACGAGCGGGAAGCGCGCCGGCGCGCCATCGCACTGCTGGAAGACACCGGCATTCCCGGCGCCGCGCAGCGCATCGATCACTATCCGCACCAGTTCTCCGGCGGCATGCGGCAGCGCGTCGTGATCGCGCTGGCGCTCGCGGCAGAGCCCAAGCTGATCGTGGCCGATGAGCCGACCACCGCGCTGGACGTCTCGATCCAGGCGCAGATCATCCAGTTGCTCAAGGGCATCTGCAAGGAGCGCGGCGCGGCCGTGATGCTGATCACGCACGACATGGGCGTGATCGCCGAGACCTGCGACCGGGTGGCCGTGATGTATGCCGGCCGCATCGCGGAGATCGGGCCGGTGCAGGAGGTGATCCACCAGCCGGCGCATCCCTACACTTCGGGCCTCATGGCGTCGATCCCCGACATGACGGTGGACCGCGAACGCCTCAACCAGATCGACGGTGCCATGCCGCGGCTCAATGCGATTCCTAGCGGGTGTGCGTTCAATCCGCGTTGCCCGCGTGTCTTCGACCGTTGCAGGATCGATCGCCCGGACCTGATGAACGCGGGTGCCACGCGGGCTGCCTGCTGGTTGCACGAAGCTGCGCCGGCCTACGGAGAAGTTGCATGAGCGCCGCCCGGCCGTCCGAAGGCGCTCGCAGCGCAGTGCGAAGCACGGAGGTTTCGGCGAATGCATTGGTGCAGGCCAACGACCTGGCCAAGAATTTCGACGTCTCGCCGCCCTGGCTCAACCGGGTGCTGGAGCGCAAGCCGCGCGTGCTGCTGCGCGCGGTCGATGGCGTGAGTTTCTCGATCGAGCGCGGCAAGACGATGGCGCTGGTCGGCGAATCCGGCTGCGGCAAGAGCACCGTGGCCAGATTGCTCGTGGGCCTCTACGAGCCCTCGCGCGGCGGCATGCATTTCGACGGGCAGGACGTGCATGCGGCATACAGGAGCCCCGGAGGGCGTGTGCTGCGGCGGCGCATACAGATGATCTTCCAGGACCCCTACGCGAGCCTCAATCCGCGCTGGACCGTCGAGGCAATCATCGGCGAGCCCTTGCGCGAGCACGAGATCCTGAAGGAAGGCCCGGAACTCGAGGCGCGCGTGGGCGAACTGCTCAAGTCCGTGGGCCTGAGCCCGGCCGACATGGTGAAGTACCCGCACCAGTTCTCCGGCGGTCAGCGCCAGCGCATCTCGATCGCGCGGGCGCTGGCGACGCAGCCTGAATTCCTCGTGTGCGACGAGCCGACCTCCGCGCTCGACGTGAGCGTGCAGGCGCAGGTGCTCAACATCATGAAGGACCTGCAGCGCCAGCAGGGCCTGACCTATCTCTTCATCTCTCACAACCTCGCGGTGGTGCGTCATGTGGCGGACCAGGTGGGCGTGATGTATCTCGGCCGGCTGGTCGAGCTGGCCGACAAGCAGAGGCTGTTCGAGTCCCCGCAGCACCCGTACACGCGCATGCTGCTCGATGCGATTCCGCAGATGAAGCATGTCGGCCGCTCGCGCACGCCGGTGCAGGGCGAGGTGCCCAACCCGCTCAATCCACCCACCGGTTGCGCCTTCCATCCGCGCTGCCCGCTCGCCAACGAGCGCTGCAAGACCGAACGGCCGCAGTTGCAATCGCTGCGCGGCGTGCAGGTGGCCTGCCATGCGGTGGAAGAGGGAAGAGCCTAGCGCGAGCTCTTATGCTGGAGCCGCCGCGGAACCGGCTTTGCCGGGCCGCTGGCGGCGCCCCCTTTCAGGGGGTTGGCGAAGCGACACGAAGTGCGCGCAGCCTGGGGGTCATTGCTCTTCCCCCCAGGCGTAGCCGTCGCGGGCGATCATTGCGCTCGATGCGCTCGGGCCCCAGGTGCCTGCGGCGTAGGGTCGCGGCGCGCCGTCCGAATTCCAGCTCTCGATCAGCGGCTCGACCCAGCGCCAGGCTTCTTCCTGCTCGTCGCTGCGAACGAAGAGGTTCAAGCGTCCGTCGATCACGTCGAGCAGCAGGCGTTCGTACGCGCCCACACGTTCCGAGCCGAAGCGCTTGTCGAAGTCGAGATCGAGCTGCACCGGTGCGAGCTGCGGCCCTGCGTGCCGGTTGCCGTTGCGCTGCCGGTTGTCCTGCGCCTGCGCGAGCATGTGCAGCTCGAGCCCGTCCTTGGGCTGCAGGTTGATGACCAGCTTGTTCACCGAGTTCGTCGGCGCGCGGAAGATCGCATGCGGCGTCTGCCGGAAGCTGACCTCGATGCGCGCATCGCGGGACGCGAGCCGCTTGCCGGTGCGGATATAGAGCGGCACACCGGCCCAGCGCCAGTTGGCGATCTCGGTGCGCAGTGCGACGAAGGTTTCGGTGCGGCTGTCCAGGTCGACACCGGGCTCGTCGCGATAGCCCTGCACCCGCTCGCCGTATGCGGTGCCTGGGGTGTACTGCCCGCGGATCGCATGCATTCCGATCGACTCCGCGGTCCAGGGCTTGAGGGCGCGCAGCACCTTGAGCTTCTCGTCGCGGATCGCGTCGGCGTGCGCGTTGATCGGCGGCTCCATGCCGACCGCGCAGACCAGTTGCAGCGCGTGGTTCTGCACCATGTCGCGCAGTGCGCCGGTCTGGTCGTAGAAGGCGCCGCGCTTCTCGACGCCGAGGTCTTCCGCGATCGTGATCTGGATGTTGGCGATGTGCTCGCGGCGCCAGATCGGCTCGAACAGCGCATTGCCGAAGCGCATCGCGAACAGGTTCTGTACCGAAGGCTTGCCGAGATAATGGTCGATGCGGAACACCTGGTGCTCGGCGAGGACCTTGCGCACCGCGCTGTTGATGGCGCGGTTGGATGCGAGGTCGTGGCCCAGCGGCTTTTCGAGCACCACCCGCGTCTGCTCGCCGTTGAGGCCGGCCGCCGCGATCTGTTCGACCACCTGCGTGAAGAGCGCGGGCGCGGTCGCAAGGTACATCACGACCACATTGGCGTTGCGTCCCTTCAACACCTCGGCGAGCTTCTGGTAGTCCGCCGCTTGCGAAAGATCCATGCGCAGGTAATAGAGCAGCGACGCGAACTTCTTGAACTCTTCGGGCGAGGGTCGCTTGGCGCCTTCGACCGCGTTGAAGCGGTCCTGAATCAACTTGCGGTAGGCGTCATCGTCCAGCTCGTCGCGCGCGATGCCGATGATGCGGCCGCCCTCGGGCAATGTGCCGTGCCGGAATGCCTGGAACAGCGCCGGCATCAACTTGCGCCATGCGAGGTCGCCGGTGCCGCCAAAAAGTACGAGATCGAAACTCATGGATACATCCCCAGGGTTGCGAAGGCGCGAGCATGAAGCTTGCCAGCGAATGGTACTTGTACCGATCCGGCCATTGATGACTCCGCGATAAGCTGAAGACGGCCCGCGGGGGCCGTTTTTGTTTTCGACGAGGACCCCATGAAAAACAAGCTCGTGCAAACCTTGCAAATGGCAACTGCAGCGGCATTGATCGGCGCGTCGACGGGCGCATCGGCGCAGACCGTCAACGTGATCTGCTCGGTGCAGGCCGAATGGTGCAACATGATCGCGACCGTCTATGCGCGCACCACCGGCGTCAAGCTCAACATGTCGCTCAAGGGCTCGGGCGAAGCGCTCGCGCAGCTCATTGCGGAGAAGGACAACCCCAAGACCGACGTGTGGTTCGGCGGCACCGGCGATCCGCATCTGCAGGCGGCCGAGATGGGCCTCACGCTCGAATACAAGTCGCCCACGCTGCCGCAGCTCTATCCATGGGCGCAGCAGCAGGCGCAGCAGTCGGGCTATCGGACGATCGGCATCTACTCGGGCCCGCTGGGCTTCGGCTACAACACCGAGCTGATCCAGAAGAAGAAGCTGCCGGTGCCGCACAGTTGGGCCGACCTGCTCAAGCCCGAATACAAAGGCGACATCCAGGTGGCCAATCCGGCGTCGAGCGGCACGGCCTACACCATGATCGCCACCCTGGTGCAATTGATGGGCGAGGACAAGGCCTTCGAATACCTCAAGGGCCTGCATCGCAACGTGGGCCAGTACACGCGCTCGGGCACCGGGCCGATCAAGGCGGTGGCGCGCGGCGAGACGGCGGTGTCGATCAGCTTCATCCACGACGCGCCGCAGGAGAGGATGCAGGGCTTCCCGGTCGAGACCACGACGCCCTCCGAGGGCACCGGCGCGGAGATCGGCTCGATGAGCATCGTGAAGGGCGCGCGCAATCTCGAACAGGCGAAGAAGTTCTACGAATGGGCGCTCACGCCGCAGGCCCAGACGTTCGGCGCGGCGGCCAAGCAGTACCAGCTGCCTTCGAACAAGGCGACGCCGGTCGACCCCAACGTGCCCGACTTCAAGAAGATCAAGATGATCAACTACGACTATGCGAAGTACGGTGCAAGCGCCGAGCGCAAGCGGCTGATCGCGCGCTGGGAAAAGGACGTCAACTCGCTGCCGCGCTAGCGTGTCGCCCACCTCGCCAGGGCGGCGCAGCCCGAATCGATCGATCTGGACCTGCATCGTCGCGGGCCTCGTCGGTTATCTCGCGTTGCCCTGGTATGCGATCCAGGACACCGCGTGGTACGAGGTGATCCCGCAGGTGTTCGGCGAAGGCGAGGCCGCCAATGGCGTGATGCAGGCGGCTTTCCAGGGACGCAGCTGGCTCTTCATCGGGCTCATCGGATGGGCCTTTTGCCTGCTCGGAGCGCTGCTCGGCGCCGGGCGCGCACAGGGGCGGCTGCTGTTCATCGGCGGCGCTGTGGGGAGCATCGGGCTTGCGTTGAGCGGCTTCCTGATTGGCGCGAAGGGCTGGTCGCTCGCGATCCTCGACACGCAGCTCGGCGAGCTCTCGGTCAACCAGTTCGGGATGGGCGCGGGCGGGTTCGTGGCGTTCTCCGCGCTGGTGCTGCTCGCGGCGTTCGGGATCGCCCGCCTGGGATTCTTCAAGGGCGATCTGTTCGTCGCGGGCGCGGTGATCGCGTCCGGTGTGCTGATGGCGGTGTTCATTGCCTACCCGGTGAGCAAGGCGCTGGCCGGGGCCTTTCTCGACGAGGACGGGCGCTGGTCGTCCGCCGCATTCCTGGCGCGCATCGCGACCGAGCGCGTGTGGGGACTGGGCTGCCTTTCGGGCGGCGTTCGCTGCGGCGTCGCATGGAACACGCTGGTGCTCGCGTTGCTCACCGCAGCGGGCACGACCTTTCTCGGCACGCTGATGGCGCTGATGGCCGAACGTGGCAGCCGGCGCTGGCAGGCGCCTTTGCGCGCGCTCGCGCTGCTGCCGATCATCACGCCGCCGTTCGTGGTCGGCCTGGGCCTGATCCTGCTGTTCGGCCGTGCGGGCGTGGTCAACCAGCTGCTCGAAAGCGCCTTCGGCATCGAGCCCACGCGCTGGTTCTACGGCATGCCGGGCGTGCTGGTCGCGCAGCTCTTCGCCTTCACGCCGATCGCTTTCATGATCATGCGCGGCGTGGTGCAGGGTGTGGCCCCGAGTCTCGAAGAAGCCGCGCTGATGCTGCGCGCGGACCGTCGCCGCGCCTTCTTCACGATCACGCTGCCGCTCATCAAGCCGGGGCTCGCGAATGCGTTCCTCGTCGGCTTCATCGAAAGCATCGCAGACTTCGGCAACCCGATCGTCGTCGGCGGGCAGTTCTCGGTGCTGTCGACGGACATCTTCTTCGCGATCGTCGGTGCGCAGTACGACCAGGGGCGCGCCGCTTCGCTGGCATGGGTGCTGACGATCTTCGCGCTCGCCGTGTTCGCGCTCCAGCGCGGGCTGCTCGGCCGGCGCAGCTACACCACGGTGAGCGGCAAGGGCGATGCCGGCATCGCGATGCCGCTGCCGGACGGCGTGCGGCGCGTGATCCACTGCATCGCCTTGCCGTGGATCGTGTTCACGGTGGTGGTCTATCTCTTCGCCTTCGCGGGCGGCTTCGTGCAGACCTGGGGGCGCGACTACACCTTCACGCTCAATCACTTCAGGACTGCGTTCGCGCTCGAATGGGGCCAGTTCGGCGTCGTGTGGGCGGGCACCGCATGGAATTCGCTGATCACGACGGTGAGGCTCGCGGGCATTTCCGCGCCGCTCACCGCGGGGCTCGGCCTGCTGATCGCATGGCTGCTCGCGCGCAACGAGTTCCGGGGGCAGGGCGCGTTCGAGTTCGCGGCGCTGCTGGCCTTCGCGATACCGGGCACGGTGCTCGGCGTGAGCTACATCCTCGCCTTCAACGTGCCGCCGCTCGAACTCACGGGGACCGGGCTCATCATCGTGCTGTGCTTCCTGTTCCGGAACCTGCCGGTCGGCGTGCGCGCGGGAACCGCTGCGTTCAAGCAGATAGACCGATCGCTCGACGAGGCATCGATGATGCTGCGCGCATCGACTTCGCAGACGCTGTTCAAGGTCGTGCTGCCGCTCCTGAAGCCCGCACTGGCTGCGGCGCTGGTCTACAGCTTCGTGCGCGCGATGACGACGGTGAGCGCGGTGATCTTCCTGGTCACGGCCGAGAACGAGCTCGCCACCACCTACATCATCGGCCGCGTCGGCAACGGGGACTACGGGGTCGCGCTCGCGTATTGCACGGTGCTCATGGTCCTCATGGCGTTGGCGATCGGGCTCGTGCAACTGCTCGTCGGCGAGAGGAAGCTCGGCCGCCGCAAGGCCGACGCGCCGGCGCTCGTTCCGGTCGCGACCTGAAACGAAGGAAACCATGAGCAACGGCATCGAATTCCGCAACGTCACCAAGCGCTACGGCAAGGACGCGAACGCGCCACTCGCGGTCAAGGGGATCAGCTTCGAAGTGCCGGCCGGCACGCTGACCACGATCCTCGGTCCTTCGGGGTGCGGGAAGACCACCACGCTGCGGATGATCGCGGGGCTGGAGTCGCCGACATCCGGGTCGATCATCATGGGTGGACGCGACGTCACCGACCTCGCGCCTTCCGAGCGCAACGTCAGCATGATGTTCCAGAGCTACGCGCTCTTTCCGCACATGAACGTGATCGAGAACGTCAGCTATGGCCTGCGCATGAGCGGCGTGCGAAAGGACGAGGCGCGTGCGCGGGCACGCGATGCGCTGAAGGGCGTCGGGCTGGTCGACTTCGACGCGCGCCTGCCGAGCGAACTCTCCGGCGGCCAGCAGCAGCGCGTGGCGCTGGCGCGTGCGCTGGTGCTGGAGCCGGCGGTGCTGCTGTTCGACGAGCCCCTGTCCAACCTCGACGCACGCCTGCGCCGGGAGATGCGCGAAGAAATCCGCAATCTGCAACAGCGCCTGCAACTCACGGTGGCCTACGTCACGCACGACCAGAGCGAGGCCTTGGCGGTCAGCGACCAGATCATCGTGATGGACCATGGCGTGATCGCGCAGCGCGGCACGCCCGAGCAGCTCTACGGCAATCCGGAAAGCGAGTTCGTGGCGGGCTTCATGGGCGAGGCGATGGTGTTCCCGGCGCTCGCGCAGCCTGACGGGCGGGTGCAGATGGGACCGCTGACATTGACGCCGCGCCACGCGGTCGCGCCGGGCATCGTCAAGGTCGCGGTGCGGCCGGAAGCCTGGTACATCGGCGCGGCGGTGGGCTTGCCCGCGACGGTGCGCAAGGCGTCCTTCCTCGGCAACTTCTACGAGTATGCTTTCGACACCGCGCTCGGCTCGGTGTTCGTCGTGTCGACCGACCTCGTGCATCCCCTGACTGCCGGCGCGCAGACCCATCTGTCCCTGACCAACCACGGCGTCTCCATCGTGCCCGTTGCCCTATGAATGTCGTCTTCGATCTCGGTGCGGTGCTTCTGACCTGGGAGCCGGTGGCACTGGTGCAGACGCACTTCGCCGCGCACGCGCCCACGGCGGACGCGGCGCACGCATTGGCGACGCAGATGTTCCACCACGAGGACTGGCTCGGCTTCGACCGCGGCACGCACTCGCTGGACGACGCGATCGGCCGGATGGCGCTGCGGCTTTCGCTGCCGAGCGACCGGCTCGGCGAAGTGCTCGAGCCGATGGGCGAGAGGCTGGAGCCGATCGGTGTCGCGATGGACCTGCTCGAGAAGCTGCGTGATCGGCGCGATGCCGGTGAAGACCTGCGCCTCTACTACCTCTCGAACATGCCGGCGCCCTATGCGCGGGTGCTCGAATACCGCCATGCCTTCTTCGCGTGGTTCGACGGCGGCATCTTTTCCGGCGACGTGAAGATGATGAAGCCGCAGCGCGGCATCTACGACCTTCTTGCACAGCGATATGGCCTGCAAGCCTCGGAAACCGTCTTCATCGACGATTCCGCCGCCAACGTCGAAGCCGCGCGCGAGCTGGGCTGGAAGGCGATCCACTGCGAAAGGCCGAGCCAGCTGCCCGCGCAACTGGCGGCCTATTTGCCGGTCAGCACGACCTTGTCGACGTCGAAGCCCAGCGTGCGGGCGTAGTCGAGTTCCGCGTCGAGCGCTGCCACGTCGAGCACCGGCGCGCGCGACAGGACCCAGAGGTATCGGCGGTCGGGCGTGCCCACCAGCGCGACCTGGTAGTCGCGGTCGAGCTTCAGGACCCAATAGTCGCCCCATACGGCGGGGAGCCATGCGAGCCAGTCGGGCGCGAATCGCACCTCGAGCCGGCCTGCCCCCGGTTGGCCCGGCACGTTCACGACGCGGGCAACGCCGACCGACTCGTCGAATGTTCCATCGTTGGCGAGGCAGCGATTGCGCACCTGCACGTTGCCATCGTCCATCAAGGTGTATTCGGCGGTCACCTGGCCGATGCATTGACGCTCGAACCTGTTGGGCAGGCGCGCCTGTTCGTGCCACAGCCCGGCATAGCGCCTGAGATCGACCGGCGCGACCACCTGGAGCGGTGCACGCATCAGCGGTGCGCCATCCGCCGGACCGGCGATCGCGCCGTTGCGTGCAGCATTGCGCGCGGTCGAAAACGCCAGCAGCGTGAGCGCGCCCCCGACGCAAAAGGCGGTCGCCAGCGTCCCGATCGAGGCACTGACGGCGCGATCGTCGAATGGGGCTGCGGGCGGGGGTGCCCTGCGAGTGCGAAGACCCATGGAGTTCCTCCTGAGAGACGGTCGGTAGGGTCTCCAAGATTAGTGGCTCAGGGCGCGGCGGCGCGTCAGCCGGAGACCACACGAGCTGTAGTTTTGCGGCGGGATAATGGCCGGATGAACCAACTCGATACCCTCCGTCAATGGACCACCGTGGTAGCCGACACCGGTGATTTCCGCCAACTCGCCCAGTTCAAGCCGCGCGACGCGACGACCAACCCGTCGCTCATCCTGAAGGCGGTGCAGAAACCGGAGTACCGACCGCTGCTCGACGAAGCGGTCCGCCAGCACGACGGGAAGCCGATCGACGAGGTCATCGACCGCCTGCTGGTGCGCTTCGGCACCGAGATCCTCTCGATCATTCCCGGCCGCGTCTCCACCGAGGTGGATGCACGGCTGAGCTTCGACACCGAGGCCACCATCGCCCGTGCGGAGCGCATCGTGGCGCTGTACCGCGCCGAGGGCATCGACGTCGAGAAGCGCCTGCTGATCAAGATCGCCTCCACGTGGGAGGGCATCGAGGCGGCACGCCGGCTCGAGCAGAAGGGCATCCACTGCAACCTGACGCTGCTGTTCTCGTTCGCCCAGGCGGTGGCTTGCGGGGCGGCCGGGGTGCAGCTCATCTCGCCCTTCGTCGGCCGCATCTACGACTGGTACAAGAAGTCGGCCGGCAGCAGCTGGAACGAGGCGGAGAACGCCGGCGCCAACGACCCGGGAGTGAAGTCCGTTCGCGCGATCTTCGACTACTACAAGAAGCACGGCATCCGGACCGAGGTCATGGGCGCGAGCTTCCGCAACGTGGGGCAGATCGCGGCCCTCGCCGGCTGCGACCTGCTGACCATCAGCCCCGAACTGCTCGCGGAACTCGCCACCAGCGGATCGCCGCTCGCGCATGCCCTGGACGCGGAAGCCGCGAAGCGCCAGGACGTCCCGAAGGTCGTTCTCGACGAGCCGACATTCCGCTATGCGCTGAACGAGGACGCCATGGCCACCGAGAAGCTCGCCGAAGGCATTCGCGCCTTCGCCGCCGACGCGGTGAAGCTCGAGAAACTCATGGGAGCCTGACGATGCAACGCACCCGCGCAGACAGAACGGCCGCCTGGGCTTCGCTGCGGGCGCACTACGACGCAAGCGGCAAGGATTTCGATCTGCGCCGGGCCTTTGCGGAGGATCCGAAGCGTTTCGGCGCCCTCTGCCAGTCGGCGCCTCATGTCTTCGCGGACCTGTCGAAGAACCTGATCGATGCCCGCACCGAGGCGCTCCTCGTGGCGCTGGCGCGCGAAACGGGGCTGGAAGCGCATCGGGACGCGATGTTTGCGGGCGAGCACATCAACGCCACCGAGAACCGCGCGGTGCTTCATACGCTGCTGCGCACGCCTGCGGGTGCTGCGGTGGATGCGAGCCTGGCATCGGCATTCAACGATGTGCAGGCCACGTTGGCCGCGATGCTGGCCTTTGCCGAGGAAGTGCGCGCGGACCACACGATCACCGACGTGGTCAACATCGGCATCGGCGGATCCGATCTCGGGCCCCAGATGGCGGTGCTGGCGCTCGAGGCCGATGTCGCGCGGGGCAAGCGCTTCCACTTCGTCTCCAACGTCGACGGCCACGAGCTCGACGGCGTGCTGCGCGGCCTGGCGCCGGAGCACACGCTGTTCCTGATCGCCTCGAAGACCTTCACGACCGCCGAGACGATGGCGAACGCGCGTTCGGCCAAGCGCTGGTTCGAACAGTCGGGCAGCGTCGACATCGCGCGCCATTTCGCGGCGCTCACCACCAACGTCGAGGCTGCACGCGAGTTCGGCATCGAGACCACCTTCGGCTTCTGGGACTGGGTCGGCGGGCGCTATTCGCTCTGGTCATCCATCGGCCTGCCCATTGCGCTGGCGATCGGCGCGGAAGGGTTCAGGCGGCTGCTGGCCGGCGCCCGCGTCATGGACGAGCACTTCCTCACCGCGCCGCTCGAACAGAACCTGCCGGTGCGCCTCGGCCTGCTGGACGTCTGGTATCGCGACTTTCATCGCTTCACGAGCCGCTGCATCGCGCCGTATCACAGTTCGCTGCGGCGGCTGCCCGCCTATCTGCAGCAGCTCGAGATGGAGAGCAACGGCAAGCAGGTGGACATGGACGGCAAGCCGTTGCCGTTCGGCACGTCGCCGGTCCTGTGGGGCGAACCGGGCACCAATGGGCAGCATGCCTACTTCCAGATGCTGCACCAGGGCACGGACGTGATTCCGCTGGAGTTCATCGCGGTGCGCGATGCAGCCCATGACCTCGAAGGCCACCATCCCAAGCTGCTGGCGAATGCGCTCGCGCAGGCGCAGGCGCTGATGGTCGGGCAGGCGGATGCCGGCGGGCACAGGAACTTCCCGGGCAACCGGCCCAGCAGCTTCTTCGTGTTCGAGAAGCTGACGCCCGAATCGCTGGGCGCCTTCGTCGCGCTCTACGAGCACCGCGTGTTCACGAGCGGCTCCGTGTGGGGCATCAACAGCTTCGACCAGTGGGGCGTTGAGCTCGGCAAGGTGCTGGCCAGGGACATCGAGCCGAGGCTTGCGTCCGGCAATGCTGAGGGGCTGGACGCGTCCACTGCGGGGCTGCTCCAGAGGTTGCGACCGCGTGGTTGACGGTCGTCATCTTCGTTCGCAGCACTGCTCGATATGATGGCCGCGGGGTTGTCCCGTGGGAATCATCGAGAGGAGTTGCTCATGAACTTTCAACAGGCCGTTCAGACCTGCTTTCGCAAGTACGTCGACTTTTCCGGGCGCGCCTCGCGCCCCGAGTACTGGTGGTTCGTGCTGGCGTACGTGATCCTGTCGTTCGTCGCCCGCTTCATCAACGACTACCTCTACCTGATCGTGGTTCTCGCCTTCCTGCTGCCGCTGCTGGCGGCCGGCGCGCGGCGTCTGCACGACGTCGGCAAGACTGCGTGGCTGCTGCTGATCGGGCTGGTCCCCGTCGTCGGCGGGCTGGTGCTTCTCTATTTCACGGTGCAGCCGAGCCAGACCGAGTCCAACGCCTATGGGCCGCCGCCGCAGCCGCAACCGGCGGGCGTCTGAACATCAGGCACCGGCGCCCACCAGAACAGGCTTCACGCGATAGCGATCCGGAAACACCCGTTTCAGGTTGTCGACCTTCGGCAGGTCGTTGTACGAGATGTACGGATGGTCCGGGTTGCGGGTCATGAAGTCCTGGTGGTAGGCCTCCGCCGGGTAGAAGGTCTTGAGTGGCTCGATCGTGGTCGCGATGGGCTTTCCGAACACCCTCGCCTTGTCGAGTTGCGCGATGTAAGCCTTGGCGATGCGTGCCTGCTCGGGGTTCGACGCGAAGATCGTCGAGCGGTATTGCGTGCCGACGTCGGGCCCTTGCCGGTTGAGTTCGGTCGGGTTGTGCGCGACCGAGAAATAAATCTGCAGGATTCGCCCGTAGCTGATCTGCTTCGGATCGAAGACGATCCGGACCGACTCCGCATGGCCGGTGTTGCCGATGCTGACGGCGTCGTAGGTGGCCGATCCCTTTTCTCCGCCGGCGTAACCCGAGACGGCGCTCGCCACGCCATTCACATGCTGGAACACGCCCTGCACGCCCCAGAAGCAGCCTCCTGCCAGGACGGCCGTCTCCGATGCGTTGGCCGAGGCCGGGTCGTCCACGGGCGGGGGGATCACGACCGCCTTTTCGGCCGCCAGCGCGACGCCTGAAGGCCAAGCCGCGAGCGAGGCGACAAGCGCCAGCGCGAGGATCGCGGGGCGGCGCGAGATCGCGGCCGCGGCGTGGGATCGAATGCATGTGTTCATCGCGTGTCTCCTGAAAGTCCAGTGTGAGCGCTTTTCGCAAACCGTGCGGGCGAAAAAAAACCTCGCGGCTTTCGCTGCGAGGTTTTTCGTTGGCTGGAAGCCGGGCGTGAATTACATGCCCATGCCGCCCATGCCACCCATGCCGCCCATGTCGGGCATGCCGCCGCCGGCAGCGGATTCTTCCTTCGGTGCTTCGGCGACCATGGCTTCGGTCGTCAGCAGGAGGGAAGCGACCGAGGCTGCGTTCTGCAGCGCGGTGCGGGTGACCTTCGTCGGGTCCAGGATGCCCAGCTCGAGCATGTCGCCGTAGCTGTCGTTGGCGGCGTTGAAGCCGTAGTTGCCCTTGCCGGCCAACACCGCGTTCACGACCACCGAGGCTTCGCCGCCGGCGTTGTTCACGATTTCGCGCAGGGGCGCTTCGATGGCCTTCAGGACCAGCTTGATGCCGGCGTCCTGGTCGACGTTGTCGCCCTTGATCTTGTCGCCCACGGCTTGCTTGGCACGCAGCAGAGCCACGCCACCGCCAGCCACGACGCCTTCTTCCACTGCAGCGCGGGTGGCGTGCAGGGCGTCTTCGACGCGAGCCTTCTTTTCCTTCATTTCGACTTCGGTGGCAGCGCCGACCTTGATCACGGCAACGCCGCCAGCCAGCTTGGCCACGCGCTCTTGCAGCTTCTCGCGGTCGTAGTCGCTGGTGGCTTCTTCGATCTGCACGCGGATCTGCTTCACGCGGGCTTCGATGTCGCCGTTGGCGCCAGCGCCGTCGATGATGATGGTGTTTTCCTTGCCCACTTCGATGCGCTTGGCTTGGCCGAGGTCAGCCAGCGTCACCTTCTCGAGGGTCAGGCCCACTTCTTCGGCGATGACCTTGCCGCCCGTCAGGATGGCGATGTCTTCGAGCATGGCCTTGCGGCGGTCGCCGAAACCAGGCGCCTTGACGGCCACGACCTTCAGGATGCCGCGGATCGTGTTGACCACCAGCGTCGCGAGGGCTTCACCTTCGACTTCTTCAGCGATGATCAGCAGCGGACGGCCAGCCTTGGCGACCTGTTCCAGCGTCGGCAGCAGGTCGCGGATGTTGCTGATCTTCTTGTCGAACAGCAGCACGAACGGGTTCTCGAGGATCGCGCTTTGCTTTTCGGGGTTGTTGATGAAGTAGGGCGACAGGTAGCCGCGGTCGAACTGCATGCCTTCGACGACGTCGAGTTCGCTGTCGAGCGACTTGCCGTCTTCGACGGTGATGACGCCTTCCTTGCCGACCTTGTCCATCGCGTCAGCGATGATCTTGCCGATGGTTTCGTCGCTGTTGGCCGAGATCGAGCCAACTTGCGCGATTTCCTTCGACGTCGTGGTGGCCTTCGAAGCCTTCTTCAGCTCTTCGACCAGGGCCGCGACGGCGCGGTCGATACCGCGCTTCAGGTCCATCGGGTTGATGCCGGCGGCCACGTACTTGAAGCCTTCGCGAACGATGGCCTGGGCCAGCACGGTCGCGGTGGTGGTGCCGTCACCGGCGTTGTCCGAGGTCTTCGAGGCCACTTCCTTCACGAGCTGGGCGCCCATGTTCTGGAACTTGTCCTTGAGTTCGATTTCCTTGGCGACCGACACGCCGTCCTTCGTCACCGTGGGGGCGCCGAAGGAGCGCTCGAGCACCACGTTGCGGCCCTTGGGACCGAGGGTGACCTTGACGGCGTTGGCGAGGATGTTCACGCCTTCGACCATGCGCGCGCGGGCTTCGCCGCCGAAGACTACGTCTTTTGCTGCCATGTGATTTCTCCGAGATTCAGTTGATGTGGGGGATGAAGGAGGAAGGAATTACTTCTCGACGACCGCGAAGAGGTCGTCTTCCTTCATGACCAGGAGTTCGTCGCCGTCGACCTTGACGGTCTGGCCGCTGTACTTGCCGAAGAGGACGCGGTCGCCGACCTTGACGCTCATCGCGCTCAGTTCGCCCTTGTCGTTCTTCTTGCCCGGGCCGACGGCCAGGACTTCGCCTTGATCCGGCTTTTCGGCCGCGTTGTCGGGGATCACGATGCCCGAGGCGGTCTTGGTTTCGCTTTCAATGCGCTTGACGATCACGCGATCGGCCAAAGGACGAAGTTTCATTGCATCTCCTGATAAGAAACGGGGGTTGGGTTCGGCGCGAGCACCGGGCCTGCGCCGCATCGTGGAGGGGGGCTGTTGTTAGCACTCAACTCCAACGAGTGCTAATCATAAGGGCGTTTTGTGTCGTTTCAAGGCCGGCGCGGCCGACTTGCCCGGTGAGGGCGACGATTTCTGAATCAGGGTTTGCCCGGAGTGGTGATCGGCGGTTCGGGTGCGGTCGGGGCGTCTTCCGGGTCGGGATTCAGCAGCAGTCGCGGCTCGGTGGACACCCGCTCGGCTTCGACGTGGCTGAATTCCTGGTCGCCCGAGACGAAGCGCATTTCGTAGCTGCCGAGCCTGATCGTGTCGTCGTGGACGAGCAGCTGGCTTTCGACGCGGTAGTCGTTGACGAAGGTCCCGTTACGGCTGCCCAGGTCCCGGATGGTGACGAACGCCGGCTCGACCGTGATCACTGCGTGGACGCGGCTCGCCTGCGGGGAATCGATGACGATGTCGTTCCTGGGACCGCGGCCGAGCGTGTTCTCGTTGGGGCTGAGCGTGATCTGAGTGGTTTCGCCGGACAGCGTCGTCAGCATCAATTGCGGCATGTCGGGGGTTCTGGATGGGGGTGCAACTAGTTCTTTTTTCTTCTGCCGATGATTTCACAGCCGGCCGGCCGATGCACGTGGTCGGATATGTCGGTCCGGAAATGCGGCCGGGGCGCGTCAGCCCGGCGTCCGGTGCCGAGGCCGCTTGAGGTAGGCGTCGCGCACGACCAGCGCCATGGTCTCGACCGGCGTGAAGACCAGCGAGGCGCCCGCGAACACGGCAAAGCAGAAGTCGCCGAACATGAAGATCGGCTGCGGGTCCGGCTGGGTCAGAAACGGGCTGAGCACGATCGCGTGGATCACGAAGAGCAGCAGGTTGGTCGCGACGGCCGCCATCAGCAGCCGGCTGCGGAACATCGCGGAACAGATCAGCGCCTGCACGGTGGCGGCGGCCAGGAGCGCCAGTCCCATCGGATATCCCGACGCATAGCCTTGCAGCCCCAGGCCTGCAATGAGGAGCGACGCGGCGGCGAGCAATGCCGACTTGCGCCGCACCGAGGCCATGGCGGCCACCGGCCGCGGGGATCTCATCGGCGATGCGGCGCGCCGCGGATGGCGTCGGTGGACCGGACCAGCTGGAGCCGCAGGGCCTGCCCAAGATCCGAACTGCTCCAGGCATTGGCATGGTTCACCAGCCAGCCGCACATCAGCACCATCCCGAGCACGCCCAGCGTGTAGAGGTCAGTTTCCATGGTCCGCATCCCTCACGAGTCCGATGGCGGCAGTCTGCTTCGCGCCGGCGGGATTGGAAATCGGCCAATCGACCGGTGTTGTGACCCGAAGGCCTACAGCTTTCGTCATCGCCAGCTCATGTCTTTGCCGTGCCGCCTTTGTGAAGCGACCTGGCACGCTCCTTCTGGATCGCCTTCAGATGCTCGATCTGGGCCGGGCAGTCCGACTGTGCGCCGATGAGCACCACCGGGTTGCGTCGCAGCGCGGTCACGGTCTTCTCGACCTGCGCGGGGTCGCGATGCCGGGTGACGAGGCCGGCGGCGACTGCGGCTTTCGATTGCTTGTAGAAGGACTTCTCGAAAGCAGGGGTTCCGCAACGGGCTGCGATCACGCGGTAGTCGGCTTCGAGCTGCTCGCTGGACTCTGCCGAGATGCCCGCCGCGCTCGTCGTCTGGGCGAGGACGAGCCGAGGCCCGGCGGCAGCTGCGATCGAAAGGCAAATGACGAACAGAAAGCGCACGGTCATGAGAAACCCCGCATTCGCTGAAAAGCGCCTGCGGGGTGAGAGTGGGTTTGGGCCACGGGAGTTGCAGTGCCAGTCCGATCGACGGCTTCAGCTGATCAGCTGGTTCTTGAGCGCGTAGTAGGTCAGGTCGCTGTTGGAGGTGAGGTTCATCTTCTCCATCAGCCGGCTGCGATAGGTGCTCACCGTCTTCACCGACAGCGAAAGCGCCTCCGCGATGCTGCCGGCGGTCTCGCCGGTCGCCAGCTTGAGGAAGACCTGGAACTCTCGCTCCGACAACTGTTCGTGCGGTGCCGCGTCGCTGTTGCGGTCCAGCTGACGCGCGAGCAATTCGGCCACGGCCGGCGTGATGTAGCGGCGGCCCAGGGAAATGGTCCGGATGGCCTCCACGATCTCCATCGGATCGCACTCCTTGTTGAGGTAGCCGCTCGCGCCTTGCCGGATGAGGTTCATCGCGTAGTGCTCTTCCGGATAGCCGCTCAGGATCAGGATGCCGGTGTCGGGCGCCTTGGCGCGGATCATCGCGATGGCGTCGATCCCGCTCTGGCCCGGCATGGACAAATCCATGACGAGCACGTCGATCTCGTTGGATCGCACGAGATCGATCGCTTCGCGCCCCGTCGCGGCTTCCCCCACGACGCGGAGATCGACGTGCTGCGAGAAGAAGTCGCGCAGGCCCGTCCGCACGATGGCATGGTCATCCACGATACCGATCTTGATCATTGCTTTCCTCCAGTAGTGGCGCAGTGAGGATGCACCTGATCAGTGGCCCGCATGCGTCTGCCGCAGCCCCGAACGCACGTAGGAAAGTAACGACTCGTTCCGCAGGTCAGGAGGCGGGCGCGATCGCCGCGTCGACGATGGCCTGCGCTTCGCCGAGGATGCGTTGCAGGTGTTCGGCGCTGCGGAAGCTCTCGCCGTAGACCTTGTAGATGTTCTCGGTTCCGGAAGGCCGCGCGGCGAACCAGCCGCCTTCGGAGACCACCTTGATCCCGCCGATCGCGCCGCCGTTGCCGGGCGCCTGGCTCAGCACGCCGGTGATCCTGTCGCCGGCGAGTTCGGTGGCCTGCAGGCGCTCGGGGGTGAGCGCGGCCAGCTGCTTCTTCTGCGCGATGGTGGCTGGTGCGTCGATCCGGTCGGAATAGGGGCGGCCGAATTCGGCGGCGAGGTCGGCGTAGTGGGCGCCCGGGTCGCGGCCCGTTCGCGCGGTGATCTCGGCCGCGAGCAGCGCGGCCGTGATGCCGTCCTTGTCGGTGGTCCAGACCGAGCCGTCGCGGCGCAGGAAGGTGGCGCCCGCGCTTTCCTCGCCGACGAAGCCCAGCGAGGCGTCGAGCAGGCCATCGACGAACCACTTGAAGCCCACCGGAACTTCATACAGCCGGCGGCCGAGGCGCGCCGCCACGCGGTCGATCAGCGCGGTCGAAACGGCGGTCTTTCCGACCGCAGCCTTCGCCGGCCACTGCGGACGGTGCTGAAAGAGATAGTCGATGGCCACCGACAGGTAGTGATTCGGCTGCATCAAGCCGGCGCTGCGGGTGACGATGCCGTGGCGGTCGTGGTCCGTGTCGCAGCCGAAGCCGACATCGAAGCGGTCCTTGATGTCGAGCAGGCGCTGCATCGCGTACGTGGAAGACGGGTCCATGCGGATCTGGCCGTCCCAGTCGAGCGTCATGAAGCCGAAGCGCGGGTCCACGGTCTCGTTGACCACCGTGAGGTCGATGCCGTAGCGCTCGGCGATGGCGCTCCAGTAATGCACGCCGGCGCCGCCCATCGGATCGACGCCCATGCGGACCCCCGCGTCGCGGATTGCCGCCAGGTCGATCACGTGTTCGAGATCGCCGACGTAGCCGTCGAGGTAGCTGTGCCGATGCGTCGTCGGTGCGCGCAAGGCGTCCGCATGCGGCATGCGCTTGACGCCGCCCAGCCGCTGTTCGAGATAACGGTTGGCGGCGGATTCCACCCAGCTGGTGATGTCCTGCGCAGCAGGTCCGCCGTTCGGCGGGTTGTACTTGAAGCCGCCGTCGCGCGGCGGATTGTGCGAAGGCGTGACGACGATGCCGTCCGCGAGGCCCGACTGCCGGCCCCGGTTGTACGTGAGGATCGCGTGCGAGAGAGCGGGAGTCGGCGTGAACTCGTCGTTCGCGGCCAGCATGACGTCGACACCGTTCGCCGCCAGCACTTCGAGTGCGCTCTCGCCCGCGGGCCCGGAGAGCGCATGCGTGTCGATGCCCAGGAACAGCGGCCCAGAGGTCGCATGCGCCTTGCGCCAGTCGCAGATCGCCTGCGTCATGGCGAGGACATGCCATGCGTTGAACGACTGCTCGAAGGAGGTGCCGCGATGGCCCGAGGTGCCGAACGCCACGCGCTGCGCCGGCAGAGCCGGGTCCGGAACCCCGTCGTGATAGGCCGCGATCAGGCGGTCGACGTCGGTGAGGGTCTCGGGGGGGGCCGGCTTGCCGGCGAGGGGACTGATTCGCGAGGCCATGCTGTGCGCCCTGTGTCAAAGGTCCAAGTGGAAGCGATCATCGACCCGACCAGGCGAAAAGTCGAGCGCAGCTCCACGCTAGAGCAGATCGGTCGGCACGAACCACGAGAACAGCAGCAGCTTGAGCTGAACCAGCGCATTGGCGTCCGGCTCCTGGTCCAGCACGATGTTCTCGCCATCGGTCGTGACCCACTGGATCGAATCGGTGCCCGGCCGCAGCCGGACTTCGTAGACGCTCTCGACGTTGTCGATCTGGAAGGCCTCGAGCAGGCGATGCGCGACGTCGTAGCTGTCCAGGCGCACGCCGAGTTCGGTGTTGAGGTAGGCCGAGCGCGGATCGAAGTTCAGCGAACCGACGAGCGCCCATTCGCGATCGACCAGCGCGAGCTTGGCATGGAGTGCGCCGCGCGACTCCCGGAAGACCTTGCGCAGGTTCAGGCTGCGCTTCATCTGCTCCGAGCTCACCTCGTAGAGCGACACGCCCAGCTTGAGCATCTCGACGCGGAAGCGGTTGTAGTTGATGTTGACCAGCGGCTCGTCGGTGTCGGCCAGCGAGTTCGTCGCCACCGTGATGCGGATGCCCCGTGCGCGCAGCCGTGCGATGCGTTCCATGCCCGCTTCGCCCGGGATGAAGTAGGGCGAGATGATGTTGATCTCGGAGCGGGCCTCCTCGAACATCGCGCGCATGCGCTCGGCCACGGTCGGCGGGCGGTGCTGGCGGGGGTCGTCGCCGTCGGTTGCGACCAGCGCCTTGTTGGGCGAATCCGCGATCGCTGTTGCCAGCGTCGGACTCAATTCCAGCTTGCCTTGGGCGATGGCGAGGCTCACGGGCGGGTCGCCGAACATGTCGGCCTCGGGCGTGGCGGGCGGAAGCGGCGCCTCTGCGGCGGAGGTGATCGTGTCGAACCTTGCACGCAGCGCCGCGGGCGGCTTGGCGCCCTGCACGATGTCGTGCAGGGGATAGACGACCTCGCTGTTCCAGTAGTTGTCGAAGATCGTCTGCAGCTCGGCGACGACCGGGCCGGCCAGCATCACGTCGAGGTCGATGAAATTGGCGCCGCTCGCGCGCAGGAAGTACTCGTCCGCGAGGTTCCTGCCACCCACGACCGCCAGCGCGCCGTCGGCGATGAACAACTTGTTGTGCATCCGGTGGTTGAGCCGGCGAAAGTCGGCCGCGAAGTTCATCCAGCGTGTCGCGGTGTGCTCCCTTCCGGTCACGAAGGGGTTGAACAGGCGGATCTCGACGTTCGGATGAGCCGCCAGGCCCAGCAGCATCGGGTCGAGATGGGCGGTGTAGAAGTCGTCGAGCAGCAGCCGCACCCGCACGCCGCGCGTCGCGGCATCGCGGAGTTCGCGCGAGATCAGCTTGCCGGTCTTGTCATTGCCGAGCAGGTAGTACTGCAGATCCAGCGACGACCGGGCATGGTGGATCAGCGCAAGCCGTGCATCGAGCGCAAACGCGGCCTGCGGCAGCACCCGGGCGCCGGACATGCCATCGGGGTCGGTCCGGAACCCTGCGGTGAGCCGGCCCAGCTCGGTCGCCGGCGACGGCGGAAGGCCCGGCGCATACGCCGTGACCGTGCGCGGCGGGACGCTCGCGCATGCGGTGAGCAGGCACGCGAGAGCGAACGCAAAGCAGCGAAGAATCGGAACTGACGCTGAAAGGAATCGGGGCATGGCTTGCCGGAAGCTTGGCGCGGGATCGTAGCCGGCCGGGAGCGGCTCCGCTGGCCGGCGCGTCCCTAGGGTCAGTCCTCCCATCGCGACGCGGCGCGTCACCGCAGAATCGCGGCGATGAAAAGAACCCTCGCCGCGTCGGCCTGTCTTCTGTTTGCAGCACCGCCGGCGGTCTGGGCTCAGGTCGAGGCGCCGACGCTGAGCGAAGTCATCGTCACCACCCCGCGCGGTCCGGCGCCGGCTTTCGACGTGGCCGGATCGGTCGACCGGGTGGAGGGCGAGGACATCCGCGAGAGCCGCCTCGGCGTGAACCTCTCGGAAGGCCTCGGGCCGGTGCCGGGACTGCAGATCCAGAACCGGCAGAACTATGCGCAGGACCTCCAGCTGTCGATCCGCGGCTTCGGCGCGCGCTCGACCTTCGGCGTGCGCGGCGTGCGGCTCTACGTCGACGGCATTCCCGCGACCATGCCGGACGGCCAGGGGCAGACCTCCAACATCGACATCGGCTCGCTCGATCGCGTCGAGGTGATGCGCGGGCCTTTCTCCGCGCTCTACGGCAACTCGTCAGGAGGCGTGGTGCAGACGTTCACCGAGACGGGCGAGGGGCCGCCGCGGCTCGGCTTCTCGATGGCCGGCGGCAGCTTCGGCACCAGCCGCATCAGCTCGCAAGTGAGCGGCTCGTCCGGCGCGGTGGACTACCTGCTGAGCGGCAGCCATTTCTCCACCGACGGCTGGCGCGACCACAGCGAGGCGCAGCGCAACATCGTCAACGGCAAGATGGGCTTCACGCTCGACGACGGCAGCCGGCTCACGCTGATCGCCAACAGCGTGAACATCAATGCGCAGGACCCGCTGGGGCTCACGGCCGACCAGTACGCGCTCAATCCGCGCAGCGCCGCGGTCGCGACGCAGTTCAACACCCGCAAGACGGTGGACCAGACCCAGGGCGGCCTGCTGTACGAGCGCCGGATCGACTCGGCGAACGCGCTGCGGCTGATGCTCTACACCGGCGAGCGCAAGACCACGCAGTTCCAGGCCATCCCGCCCTCGGCGCAGCTGAGCCCGACGAGCGCCGGCGGCGTGATCGGACTCGATCGCGACTATGGCGGTGCCGACCTGCGATGGACCTCGCAGATGACGCTGGCCGGTCGGCCATTCGAACTGGTCGCCGGCCTCGGCTACGACGACCTGCGCGAACACCGCACCGGCTACGAGAACTACATCGGCAGCGTCGCGAACCCGATCCTCGGTGTGCAGGGCCGCCTTCGCCGCAACGAGATCAACAAGGTCCACGACGTCGACCCATACGCGCAGGCCAACTGGAAGTTCGCCGACCAGTGGACGCTCGAGATGGGCGTGCGCCGCAGCAAGGTCGATTTCGATTCGCAGGATCACTACATCGTCGGTGCGAACCGGAACGACAGCGGCAGTGCCGGCTACGAAAAGACACTGCCGGTGGCCTCGCTGCGCTACGAAGCCTCGCGCGATCTGGCGTTCTACACCTCCGTGGGCCGGGGCTTCGAGACGCCGACGCTCAACGAACTCTCCTATCGGCCCGATGGCCAGAGCGGCCTGAACTTCGCGCTGCAACCCGCGACCAACGACAGCGTCGAGGTGGGCGCCAAGGCGCGGCTCGCGGGTGGCCTGCTGACCGCCGCGGTGTTCGAAACCCGCACCGACGACGAGATCGTGACCGCCACCAACGTCGGCGGCCGCGCGACCTTCCAGAATGCGGGCCGGACCAAGCGCGAAGGCTTCGAGCTGGCCTGGCAGCACCAAACCGAGAACCACTGGCGCACGCAGGTCGCCTACACCTGGCTCGACGCGCGCTACAGCGACCCGTTTTGCGGAACTGTGCCTTGCACCGCCAGCAGCTTCGTGCCCGCCGGCAACCGCATCCCCGGCATCGCGTCGCAGATGCTGTTCGCCTCCTACGGCTGGGTGCCGCCGGAGGGCTGGCGCGCCGGCACGGAGCTGCGCGCAGCCTCCAGTATCGAAGCCAATGATCGCAACACGGTCAGCGCGCCGGGCTATGGTGTGGTTGCGCTTTTCGCCGGCTACCTGAAGCGCTGGGATCGCTGGGAGTTCAATGCCTTTGCGCGCATCGACAACCTGTTCGACAAGCGCTATATCGGCTCGGTGATCGTTAACGAAGGGAATGCCCGCTACTTCGAGCCGGCGCCGGGGCGCAACTGGACGGTCGGGATGAGCGGGGCCTATCGCTTCTGAATTCCGGCCGCGAGGAGCTCGGATGCAATACAAGGATCGGCGTGATGCCGGCCGCCGGCTCGCCGGGGCACTCGATGCCTGGCGCGGGCGGTCCGATGTACTGGTGCTGGCCCTGCCGCGCGGTGGCGTGCCGGTCGCCTGGGAAGTCGCGCACGCGCTCGGCGCGCCGCTCGACGTGCTCGTGGTGCGCAAGCTGGGCTTTCCGGGCCAGGAAGAGTTCGCGATGGGCGCCATCGCGTCGGGCGGCATTCGCGTGATGAGCGAGACGGAGGGCGCCTGGCCGGTGTCCGAGCGGCAGCTCGAAGCCATCGTGGCGCGCGAACAGGCCGAGTTGGAGCGGCGCGAACGGCGCTATCGCGCCGGACGTCCGCCCCTCGAGATGGCGGGGCGCGTTCTGATCCTCGTCGACGACGGCCTGGCGACCGGCGCGACGATGAGCGCTGCGGTCAAGGCGGCACGAACGGCCAACCCGGCCCGGATCGTGGTCGCTGTGCCGGTGGCCTCGGTCGAGGCCGTCCAGAGCGTGGGCGCGCTGGCCGACGAGGTGGTCTGCCCCTTCACGCCCGAGCACTTTCGCGCGGTGGGCCTCTGGTACGCGGACTTTGCGCAGACCAGCGACGAAGAGGTGGACCGGCTGCTGTCCGGCAGTGCCTGAGCTTCAAAGAAAAAAGCCTGCAGATGCCGCAGCATCCACAGGCTTTTCAGGGTTCGACGAGGCCGAACGCGGATGGCGTCAGAGACCGGCGGCGGCGCGCAGGAGGGCAGCCTTGTCGGTGCGCTCCCAGGTGAACTCGGGCTCTTCGCGGCCGAAGTGGCCGTAGGCTGCAGTCTTGCTGTAGATCGGGCGCAGCAGGTCGAGCATCTGGATGATGCCCTTCGGACGCAGGTCGAAGTGCTCCTGCACCAGCTCGGCGATCTTTTCGTCGGAAATGACGCCCGTGCCTTCGGTGTAGACGGTCACGTTCATCGGGCGGGCCACGCCGATCGCGTACGCGACCTGGATCTGGCACTGGCGCGCGAGGCCCGCGGCGACGATGTTCTTGGCGACGTAGCGCGCGGCGTAAGCGGCCGAGCGGTCGACCTTGCTCGGGTCCTTGCCCGAGAACGCGCCGCCGCCGTGCGGGCAGGCACCGCCGTAGGTGTCGACGATGATCTTGCGGCCCGTGAGACCGCAATCGCCCTGCGGACCGCCGATGACGAAGCGGCCGGTCGGGTTGATCAGGTACTTGGTTTCCTTCAGCCACTCCTTGGGGAGCACCGGCTTGATGATTTCCTCGACGACCGCTTCGACGAACGAGGACTTCATCTTCGTCGGCGTCTCGCTCTGGTCGGGGTGGTGCTGCGTGGAGAGCACCACGGTGTCGATGCTGTGCGGCTTGCCGTCGACGTAGCGCATCGTGACCTGGCTCTTCGCGTCCGGGCGCAGGAAGGGCAGGCGACCGTCCTTGCGCAGCTGGGCCTGGCGCTCGACGAGGCGGTGCGCGTAGTAGATCGGCGCGGGCATCAGCTCGGGCGTCTCGTCGCAGGCGTAGCCGAACATCAGGCCCTGGTCGCCGGCGCCGGTGTTGAGGTGGTCGTCGCTCGCGTGGTCCACGCCCTGGGCGATGTCGTTGGACTGCTTGTCGTAGCAGACCATGACCGCGCAGCCCTTGTAGTCGATGCCGTAGTCGGTGTTGTCGTAGCCGATGCGCTTGATGGTGTCGCGTGCGACCTGGATGTAGTCGACGTGCGCGTTGGTGGTGATCTCACCCGCCAGGACGACGAGGCCCGTGTTGGTCAGCGTCTCCGCGGCGACGCGCGAGCGGGGGTCCTCGGCAAAGATCGCGTCGAGGATTGCGTCCGAGATCTGGTCGGCGACCTTGTCGGGATGGCCTTCGGAAACCGATTCGGAGGTGAAGAGAAAGTCGTTCGCCATTCGAGAAAACTCCAGAAAAAGTGGGTTGGCGCGTTGCCAGCCTCGTGGAGCTTTGGCGAACGCTTTAGCAGTTGGGTTTAACGTCGCCCTGCAAGTAGTTCCATAACTCGGCGACAATTCATATTCTATTCGAGCCGCGTCTGTGTTGCGCGCGCGCCGTCTTTTCACCCCCAGCTTCGATGATCACCTTGTTCCGATTGCTCGCGCGCGTGCCGCTGCCCTGGATGCATGCGCTCGGCGGCTGCATCGGATGGCTGGTCTGGTGGATGGCGCCGGATTACCGCAGGCGGTTCAAGGAAAACGCCGAAGCGGCGGGCTTCACGCCGCAGCAGTACCGCCCGGCGATTGCCGCGGCGGGCAAGATGGTGGGGGAGCTTCCGCTGGTCTGGTCGCGGCCGCAGGGGCAGAGCCTGCTGCCGCACATCGTGCGCTGGGACGGCATCGAGGCATTCGAGGCCGCGCTCGCGGCGCGAAAGGGCGTGATTCTCGTGTCGCCGCACCTGGGCAGCTGGGAGACCTTCGGGCAGGCGGTGGGCGAGCGGTTCTTCGAGACCTACGGACCCATCACGGCGCTCTTCCGCCCCGCGCGCAAGCAGTTCATGGCGGACCTGATCGCCGGCTCGCGCGACCGCCCGGGCCTGCAGACCCTGCCCACGACCGTGGCCGGCGTGCGCGGCCTCATCCGCACGCTGCGCAACGGCGGCTACACCGGCATCCTGCCGGATCAGGTGCCGCCGCTCGGGCAGGGCGTCTGGGCGCCGTTCTTCGGTCGTCCCGCCTACACGATGACGCTGCTGCCCCGGCTGGCGCAGCAGACCGGCGCCCGCGTCTTCCTGGGCGTGTGCGAGCGGCTGCCGCGCGGCGCGGGCTATGCGATCCGTTTCGAGCCCTTCGACGGCACGGCCATGAGCGATCCGAAGGCCACGCCCGAGGCCGCCGCGACCGCGATGAACCAGGGCATCGAGCGGCTGATCCGCAGCCTTCCGGGACAGTACGTCTGGGACTACGCGCGCTACAAGCAGCCGCGCGAAGAGGTCGTGACGGCCGACCGCCCGAAGGGCGCCGCATGAGGCGCCGGGCCGCCCCAAGGCGAATACCGCAGCGCTGGTTTGCGGAGGTTGCCCAATGAGCCTGGCGTCGAGGCTCGGCATCGGATTCATGCGGGCGCTGGCCCATGTGCCCTTGCGTCTGGTGCGCGGGCTCGGCGCCGCGATGGGGAACTTGCTCTACGTGCTCGCAAAACCTCGCCGGCGCGTCGTCGATGCCAATCTCGCCTTGTGCTTTCCCGGGAAGCCGGCCGAGGAGCGCAAGCGCATCGCGCGCGAGACCTTCGTCTACGCCGCCCAGTCGTTCCTCGACCGGAGCTGGCTCTGGCACGCGCCCGAGCAGGTGGTGGCCAAGCGGCTGAAGGTCGTGGGGTCGGCGAGCGAGATCGATGCGCTCACCAACGGCAAGGAGCCCACCATCCTGTTCGCGCCGCACTTCTACGCCCTGGATGCCGCGGCCACAGCGCTCACGATGCGCACCCCGCGCCCCTCGACCACCATCTATACGACCCAGCGCGATCCGATGATCGACGCATGGGTCGGCGAGGGCCGCAGGCGCTTCGGCAACGTGACGGCCCTGAATCGCGTCGACGGCATCAAGCCGATCGTCGCGGGGCTGCGAAAGGGGGGTGTGCTGTACCTGCTCCCCGACATGGATTTCGGGCGCGACCAGACCGTGTTCGTACCGTTCTACGGCGTGCAGGCCGCGACCATGCCGTCGCTCTCACGATTTGCCCGGCTGGGTCGGGCGCGCGTGGTGCCGGTGATTTCGAGGTTCACGGAGGACGGCTACGAGATCGAACTGCTGCCGGCCTGGAAGGACTTTCCGACCGACGACCTGATCGCCGACACCGCCCTCATGAACAAGCGGCTGCAGGGCTACATCGACACCATGCCCTCGCAGTACTACTGGGTGCACCGGCGCTTCAAGACGCGCCCCGAGGGCGCACCTCCCGTGTATTGAGCTCGCCCCAGGCTGCGCGCACTTCGTGTCGCGCGCGCCTTCCCCCTGCCGGGAGCGACACCGGTGGCCCGGCAGAGCCGGTTCCACGGTGTCTCTGGTTATTGGGTTAGCTGGTCCGATCGAGGAAGGCCTTGATCTCGCCGGCGACAAGGTTCGGTTGCTCGTGCACGATCCAGTGGGTCGCGCCCGGAACCTTCTGGACTTCGAGACGGGGCACATAGTCTTCGAGGCCGTCCAGGAGGCCCGGCAACAACGCTGCGTCATCGAGCGCCCACAGGACCAGCGTGGGTGCGGCAACCGTCAGCCGCTCTCTCGGCAACGCCGGGATCTGCGCGGTCTGGCCGGGCATCGCGGGCTTGAGCGGCGTGACGCGGTAGAGGTTGCAGGCGCCGGTCAGGCCCGCGCGCCAGACCCCCCGATACCGGTCCTTGACCGCGTCGGTCAACCAGCCGAATCCGTCGGGCCCGGCTTTCATCCGGTCGAAGAAGGTCCACATGCGCCGGAAGTCGTCTTCGGACAGCAGCGCTTCGGCGTCGGGCCGAGCGAGGAAGTTCATGTAGGCACTCGCTGCCTGTTGCGCCGGGTCGCTTTGCAGGTCGCGCGCGAAGGTGCCGGGGTGCGGCGAATTGATGATGACGAGCTTTCCGAGTCGATCGGCATGCTGGTTCGCGTAGCCCCATCCGAATGCGCCGCCCCAGTCGTGGGCCACGAGTACGTCGATCCGGCCTTGCGCGTTCTCGCTCGCCGCGAGTTCGGCCACGTCCTGCACGAGCAGGTGCGGGCGGTACGCGGCCACCTCGGTAGGAGAGCTCGACTTCTCGAATCCGCGCAGATTCGGCGCCAGGCAGCGGAAGCCGCCGTTCTCGGGGCGCGCGAAGTAGTCGAGCAACTCGTCCCAGATGAATGCGGCCTCCGGAAAGCCGTGCAGGAACACCATCAACGGACGCCCGGGCGTGCCTTTGGCTCGACAGCTGAGCGTGATGCCGTTGGGCAGCTCGCGGGTGAAAGTCTCGATCACGGTGTCTCCTTCATGCCTCGTTGGTGGATGTGCAAGTCCATCCGGCGAAAGCCAGGGAGACACCCTGCGCTCAGGGGCCTTCGCCTGCGTCTTCTGCGGTCGGACTTGCGCTCGGGGACGCCCCATCCTCCGGATGGGCCCAGCGCCACAGCAGCTCGGCCGCCTCGTCGACACCCTGCTGCTTGAGCGCGGAGAACAGTTTGACCTCGCCGCCGCCGGCTTGCAGTCGCACGATGGACAGCACCTTGGCGCCCTCCGAGCGAGTGAGCTTGTCGGCCTTGGTGAGCAGGACGAGGAACTTGAGGCCCTGTTCCACCCGCGGCCGGATCACTTCGAGCAGGATCTCGTCGAGTTCGGTGAGGCCATGCCGGGGATCGCACATCAGCACGACGCCGCGCAGGTTCTCGCGCGTCATCAGGTAGTTGCCCATCACGCGCTGCCAGCGCAGCTTGGCTTCGCGCGGGACGGCCGCGTAGCCGTAGCCGGGGAGGTCGGCGAGCACTGCGTCGTCGACCTTCTGCTTGCCGACGCCGAACAGGTTGATGTGCTGCGTCCGACCAGGTGTTTTCGACGCGAAGGCGAGGCGGGTCTGCTGCGTGAGCGTGTTGATCGCCGTGGACTTGCCAGCGTTGGAGCGGCCGACGAAGGCGATTTCCGGCAGGTCGAGCTGCGGCAGGTGCTCGAGCTGCGGGGCGCTGGTGAGGAAATGCGCGGTATGCAGCCAGCCGCGCGCGATCCGAAAGCGTTCGGCCAGCGCCGGGTCGACGGCGGATTTCGTGCGGGAGGGGGTGGCCGGCTTGCGCGGCGGGGTGGTCATCGATGGGCTTTCGGAGCGGGGCGCCATTGTAGAATCGCCGGGTTTTGCGCCATAAATTCGAGCCCCCGATATGAAGTTGTTTGCCAATTTTCTGCTTGCGGCCCTTCTGAGCGCCGTTGCCAACGTCAGCTTTGCAGCCGGCGAGCCAACCGAAAAGCCGGCCGCCGCCGCGCCTGCCAAGAAGCCCGACCCGGCGAAAGGCGAAGCCCTCTTCACCACGGCGCCCCCCAATGGCGCGGCCTGCGCCTCATGCCATAACGCAGACGGCAACTCCGCGATCGCGACCAACCCCAAGCTGGCGCAACAGCATCCCGAATACATCTTCAAGCAGCTCCAGGACTTCCAGTCCGGCAAGCGCAAGAGCGCCATCATGAAGCCGATGGTCGCCTCGCTGTCCGAGGAAGACATGCGCAACATCGCATGGTTCGTGGGCTCGAAGAAGGTCAAGACCGGCTTCGCCAAGGAAAAGGACCTCGTCACGCTCGGCGAGAAGATCTTCCGCGGCGGCCTGGCCGATCGTCAGATCCCCGCCTGCGCCGGCTGCCACAGCCCGGACGGCGCAGGCATCCCGTCGCAGTACCCGCGCCTGGGCGGCCAGCATGCCGACTACACCGTGCAGCAGCTCACGCTGTTCCGCGACGGCGCCCGCTCGAACTCGCCGCAGATGACCGGCGTGACCGCCAAGCTCAGCGACCGCGAGATCAAGGCCGTGGCCGACTACATCGCCGGGCTGCGATGAATCCCCGCGGTTCGTCGTGAACTAACCGCCGATAACAAACCCCAAACAGGCGGGCCGATCCAGCGAGGATGGCCCGCCTTTTTGCTTTTCGAGAGTTCGCTCCCTATGTCGGTCTACACCCACGGTCTTCGAGTCCACCACGGTCCGCGCGCGGCCCGTGCGGCGGTGGAACTGCTCTCGTCGATGCGCTTCGCGATCGCGCTGCTGACCGTCATATGCATCGCGTCGATCATCGGCACCGTGCTCAAGCAGCACGAACCGATCAACAACTACATCAACCAGTTCGGGCCGTTCTGGGCCGAGCTTTTCAGAACCGCGCGGCTCGATTCGATCTACAGCGCCTGGTGGTTCCTGCTGATCCTGGCCTTTCTGGTGATCAGCACCTCGCTGTGCATCGCACGCAATACGCCGCGCATCGTCGCGGACCTGCGCACCTACAAGGAAGGCATCCGCGCGCAGAGCCTGCGAGCCTTCGGGCAGCGCGCCGAAACGGTCCTTGCCGAGACGCCGGACGTGGCGGCCCATCGCATCGGGCAGCTCCTGGTCAGCGGTGGTTGGAAGGTCAAGCTGCAGCATCGCGAGGGTGACGGCTGGATGGTCGCGGCCCGTGCGGGCGGTGCGCACAAGCTCGGCTACATCGCGGCGCACAGTGCGATCGTGCTGGTGTGCCTGGGCGGCCTGCTCGATGGCGACCTGATCGTGCGCGCGCAAACCTGGTTCAACGGCAAGAGCGTCTATACGGGCGGCGGGCTGATCGCCGACGTGCCGCCCCAGCACCGACTCTCGCCGAGCAACCCGACCTTCCGCGGCAACATCCTGGTGCCGGAAGGCGCCCAGTCGGGCATCGCGATCCTCAACCAGTCGGACGGTGTGTTGCTGCAGGAGTTGCCGTTCACGATCGAGCTGAAGAAGTTCATCGTCGATTACTACTCGACCGGCATGCCCAAGCTGTTCGCGAGCGAGGTGGTGCTGCATGACCGCGAGACCGGCGAGGCGATCCCCGAGCGCATCGAGGTCAACCATCCGGCGAGCTACAAGGGCATCGAGATCTATCAGTCGAGCTTCGACGATGGCGGTTCGAGCGTGAAGCTCAAGGCTGTTCCGATGGCGGCCGCGGCCAAGCCCTTCGAGGTCGACGGCGTGATCGGGAACAGCACCGAGATCACCAATGGGACCGACCGGCTCACGCTCGAATATTCCGCGCTGCGTGTGATCAATGTCGAGAATTTCGGCGAGGGCGCGACAGGCGCGATGACCAGCGGTGCCGACGTCCGCAAGGTCGATCTTCGCGGCGAACTCGAATCGCGACTCGGGGCTGCCAACAAGACGAACAAGCCGAAGGTGCTGCGCAACATCGGGCCCAGCATCGGCTACAAGCTCCGCGACGCGGCGGGGCAGGCGCGCGAATTCCAGAACTACATGGTGCCCGTCGACACCGGCGACGGCCAGCCGGTGTTCCTGCTCGGTGTGCGCGAGCGGCCGGACGAGCCTTTCCGGTACCTGCGCGTTCCTGCCGACGACAAGGGCTCGATGGACGACTTCGTGCGCATGCGCGAGACGCTGGCAGACGGCGCCGCACGCTCGCGCGCCATCGACCGCTACATCGCGCGCGTGGCCGATCCCAAGCGCCCCGAGCTGGCCGAGCAGCTTCGTGTCTCGGCAGGCCGCGCCCTCGCGCTCTTCGCAGGCGCCGAACGCGCCAAGGCCGACGCGGTGAGCACCGGCGGCTGGCAGGCCATTGCCGAATTCATGGAAGCCAACGTGCCGGAGAGCGAGCGCGAACGCGCCGGCGCCGTGCTGGTGCGCATCCTCAACGACGTGCTTTTCGAAGTGCTCAATGTGAGCCGCGAGAAGGCGGGCCTCGCGGCGCTGCCCGCCGACGAAAAGACGCAGGCCTATCTGACGCAAGCCGTGCTGGCTGTCAGCGACGCGCATTTCTACCCGGCCCCGGTCGCGATGATGATGACGGACTTCAAGCACGTGCAGGCCAGCGTGTTCCAGGTCGCGCGTGCCCCCGGCAAGAACGTCGTCTATCTGGGCTGCCTGTTGCTGATCGTCGGCATTTTTGCCATGCTGTACGTTCGCGAGCGCAGGCTCTGGGTGTGGCTCGCGAAGGACGGCGCGTCCGCGGACGGCGCCGCGGCCACCATGGCTTTCTCGGTCAACCGCAAGACCATGGACAGCGATCGCGAATTCGAGCACCTCAAGGACAGGCTGCTCGCCATCAGGAAAGACACCGCGTCATGACCACGACCACCCTCACACTCAACGACAGCTGGCTTTCGCGGCGCAATGCGTTCGACTGGATCTTTGCCGTGCTGGTGCTGGCCGGCGGCCTCTTCGCGTTCTCGCGCTATGCGGGCGCGATGGACTACTACGAGAAGACCATCCTGATCGCGGCCATGGCCGCGACCATCTGGATCGGCTGGTTCTGGCGTCCGCTGCGCGTGCTCGGGATCGTGGTGGCCGGTGCGTCGCTGCTTGCGATCGCGTCCTACGAGGGCGACCTGGCCCGGGCCGACTCGGTGTTCTGGCTCAAGTACTTCCTCTCGAGCCAGTCGGCCATCCTCTGGATGAGCGTGCTCTTCTTCATGAGCACGCTCTTCTACTGGATCGGATTCTTCGGCGGCAGGCAGGGCGACACCATGGACCTCATCGGCTCGCGCCTCGCGTGGGCAGCGGTGACCATGGCGCTGATCGGCACGATGGTCCGCTGGTACGAGAGCCATCAGCTCGGTCCGGACATCGGCCACATTCCGGTCAGCAATCTCTATGAGGTGTTCGTCCTCTTCTGCTGGCTGACGGCCGCGTTCTATCTCTACTTCGAATCGCGCTATCGCACCCGTGCGCTGGGCGCCTTCGTCATGCTGGTGGTCAGCGCGGCGGTCGGCTTCCTGCTCTGGTACACGCTGGTGCGCGATGCGCACGAGATCCAGCCGCTGGTGCCGGCGCTGCAAAGCTGGTGGATGAAGCTGCACGTGCCGGCCAATTTCATCGGCTACGGAACCTTCTCGCTCTCGGCCATGGTCGCGTTCGCCTACCTGATCAAGGAACAGGCGAATGAAACGCGCTGGTACAAGCTGACGCCGATCTGGCTGCTCGGCGTCGCACTGTGCTTCGTGCCGGTAGCGTTCCGCCAGCGCGTGCAGGAAGCCGGCGGAAGCTATTGGGTGGGTTATGCGGCCATCTCGGCGCTGATCGCCGCGGGCATCCTGGTGGGACGTCGTCGCATCGCGGCACGCCTGCCATCCAACGAGGTGCTGGATGACGTGATGTACAAGTCCATCACCGTCGGCTTCGCCTTCTTCACCATCGCCACGGTGCTCGGCGCGCTCTGGGCGGCCGATGCATGGGGCGGCTACTGGAGCTGGGACCCGAAGGAAACCTGGGCGCTGATCGTCTGGCTCAACTATGCGGCCTGGCTGCACATGCGTCTGGTGAAGGGCCTGCGCGGGACGGTCGCAGCCTGGTGGGCGCTGGGCGGGCTGGCGGTCACGACTTTCGCCTTCCTGGGCGTCAATATGTTCCTCAGCGGCCTGCACAGCTACGGCACGCTCTAGCCGGAGCGCGGCAAGTCGGCGTGAACTGAATCCGGATCGCGCGTAACCAAACCGAGGCTGGCAACGAATCTATACGTGCACGGCAGTTTCTGGTGAAAGGCGATCCATGCTGATTCAATCCCGCGACAGCGGCTTCATTCATCCCGATTCGAGCGACATCACGCCGCGTGGCGTGTACGAAGGGCGTCGCGACATGCTCAAGTGGCTGGCGACCGGCGTCGCCGGCGCTGCGATGGCCTCATGGGCATCGCGCGAAGCCCTCGCGCAGGTCGTCGCGCCCGGGAAGCTGCCGCCTCTCCATGGCGCCAAGTCGGCCGTCCCCGGCGCCCAGACGATGGAAAAGCTGAGCGACTACAAGGACGCCACCAGCTACAACAACTATTACGAGTTCGGGACCGACAAGGGCGACCCGGTCAAGAACGCCGGCACGCTCAAGACCCGTCCGTGGACGGTGGAGGTCGAAGGGCTGGTCAACAAGCCCGGCAAGTTCGGCATCGAGGACCTGATCAAGCTCAGCGCCCAGGAAGAGCGCATCTACCGGCTGCGCTGCGTGGAGGGTTGGTCGATGGTGATCCCCTGGGTGGGCTATTCGCTGGCCGAGCTGATCAAGCGGGTGGAGCCGCAAGGCAGCGCCAAGTACGTCGAGTTCGTCACCTTGGCCGACCCGAAGACCATGCCCTACGTGGGCTCGCGCATCCTGGACTGGCCCTACACCGAAGGCCTGCGCATGGACGAGGCGATGCACCCGCTCACGCTGCTGACCTTCGGCATGTACGGCGAGGTCCTGCCCAATCAGAACGGCGCGCCGGTTCGCATCGTGGTGCCATGGAAGTACGGCTTCAAGAGCGGCAAGTCGATCGTCAAGATTCGCTTCGTCGAGAAGGAACCGGGCACCGCGTGGAACAAGGCCGCGGCGAACGAGTATGGGTTCTATTCGAACGTGAACCCCAACGTCGACCATCCGCGCTGGAGCCAGGCCACCGAGCGCCGCATCGGCGACGGCGCCGGCCTCTTCGCGAAGCGCACCAAGACGCTGCTGTTCAACGGCTACGAGGCGCAGGTCGGCCAGCTGTACGCTGGCATGGATCTGAAGAAGTACTACTGATCCGGGCCTCGCCGTGAACAAGCTACTGATGCACCCGGCCGCCAAGCCGGTGGTCTTCGCGCTTTGCCTGCTGCCGTTCGCCTGGCTGTTCTACGCGGCGGCGACCGACGGGCTCGGCGCGAATCCCGCGGAGCACCTGATCCGCTCGACAGGCGACTGGACGCTTCGCTTCATCTGCATCGTGCTGGCCGTGACGCCGCTGCGAGTCACCACCAAGACCAACGCGCTGGCGCGGTTCCGCCGGATGCTGGGGCTCTTCGCCTACTTCTACGTCGTCGTGCATCTGCTGAGCTACAGCTGGTTCGACATGGGCTTCGAGTTGCAGGACATCGCCAAGGACATTGCCAAGCGGCCCTTCATCCTGGTCGGTTTCAGCGGGTTTCTGCTGCTCACGCCGCTGGCTGCGACGTCATTCAATCGAGCGATCAAGGCGCTGGGCGCGAAGCGCTGGCAGGCGCTGCATCGGCTGGTCTACCTGATTGCGGGCCTGGGCCTGCTGCATTTCTTCTGGATGCGGGCCGGCAAGAACAACTTCAGCGAAGTCTTCGTCTATGCCGCGATCATCGGCGTCCTGCTCGCATGGCGGGTGTGGAACTTCGCCAGCAAGAAGAAGCAGCAGCCGGCACGGCCGATCGGCGTGCGGCCGCAGCCGACCGAATGATCCGGTCGCTTCGGGATATCGCTCAATCCTCGAATCGTTCCGCGCGCAACTGGTCGTCGAGCGTTTCGCGGCGGCGGATGAGCGTCGCGCGTTCGCCGCTGACCAGCACCTCGGCCGCGCGACCACGGGTGTTGTAGTTGCTCGCCATCGCCATGCAGTACGCGCCGGCCGAGAGCACCGCGAGCAGGTCGCCTTGCGCGATCTGCAGCTTGCGATCGCGTCCGATCCAGTCCCCGCTTTCGCACACCGGCCCGACCACGTCGTAAAGGACGGGCGATCCATCCTGGCGATCCTTCACCGGGACGATCTGATGGAAGGCCTGGTACATCGCGGGACGGGGAAGATCGTTCATTGCTGCATCGACGATGCAGAAGTTCTTCTCTTCGCCCGGCTTGGTGAAGAGCACCTCCGTCACGCACACGCCCGCATTGCCCACCAGCGAACGGCCGGGTTCGACGATGAGCCGCCGCTGCCCGAAGCCTCGCGCATCGAGGCGCGTCAGCATCTGCCGCCAAAGCGTATCCGCGCCAGGTGGCGTGTCGCCGTTGTAGTCGATGCCGAGGCCGCCGCCGAAGTCGAGGTGGTGCAGCCGGATGCCGGTCTTCTCGATCGCCTCGACGAGATCGAGCACGCGCTCCAGCGCCTCGAGGTAGGGTGATACGTCGGTGATCTGCGAGCCGATGTGGCAGTCGATGCCGACGACTTCTAGGCCCTCGAGGGAAGCGGCGTGCCGATAGATCGCCACCGCACGGTCATGGGCCACGCCGAACTTGTTGCCCTTCAGGCCTGTCGAGATGTAGGGGTGCGTCTTCGGATCGACGTTCGGATTGATCCGCACGCTGATCGCCGCGCGCCGGCCTTCCTCGATCGCGACCGCATTGAGCACTTCGAGCTCGGCCTCGCTTTCGACGTTGAAGCACCCGATGCCGACGGCGAGCGCCTGCCGCATCTCGGCGCGCGTCTTGCCCACACCGGAAAAGATCACCTTGGCCGGATCGGCGCCCGCCGCGAGCACGCGGGCGAGTTCGCCGCCCGAGACGATGTCGAAGCCGCAGCCGGCTTCCGCGAAAACGCGCAGCACGCCCAGCGAGGAGTTGGCCTTGATCGCATAGCAGACCATCGCATCGCGGCCCTCGAAGCCGCGCTGATACGCCGCGAGTGCGTCGAGCATCCATTGCTTCGAGTAAACGAAGAGGGGGGTGCCATGCTCGCGTGCCAGAGAGGTGAGCGAAACGGCTTCGACCTGCAGTTCACCGTTCTTGCGTGCGATGTGGGGGTGTCCTGGAAGACGTGCCGGCTGACTCATTGCTTGGCTCCGGTGGATGCCGGAGCATCGTTTTCGTTTGGTGAGGCCGGCGCTTGCGCGGGCTTCGTCGGCGTTTCGGTCGTGCTGCGGCCGGGGATCAGGACCTGGGGCAATGTGGCCCGGTCCTTGGCAGCGGGATCGGTCGGCAGATACAGCGGACCCTTTTGACCACAGCCGGACAAACCGACCCCAACGAGCGCGAGGCCAACGGCGCTCACTAGAATTTGGCGAACAGACATGGCGAAATTGTAGTAATGACCGACCCCGAGTACATGGACCGAGCCGAGGCCGCGCTGGCCGCGATCGAACGCAGCTGCGATCGCATCAACGATGCGACCGATGCCGACATCGACAACCAGCGCGTGGGAGGAATGATCACGATCACCTTCCGCAACGGCAGTCAGTTGATCGTCAACCTGCAGAAGCCGCTGCACGAAATCTGGCTTGCGGCGCGCTCCGGCGGCTACCACTACCGACACGATGGCAACGCGTGGGTGGACACCAAGACCCGCGAGGAGTTCTTCGGCAACCTGACGCGCGAGGCGACCCTGCAGGCTGGCCAGCCGCTGGCCTTCACCCCCGACTGATCAGTTCCGGAACAGATCGAGGATCTTGCTGCGTTCCTCGGGCGGCGCAGGCGCGCCGATCGGCGGCGCCGAGATCGCCTCGGCAGGAGGCGTCGGGCCAGCCTCGACACCCAGGCTCGCGACGCCGCGGCCCGGCGCGTAGTCGTCGTAATACCACTCGTTGCCGACATTCACCACGCCGGCCGGCGCGGGCACCTCGGCCACTGGGACGCCCTTGATCGCGGTCTCCATGTAGGTGATCCAGATCGGGAGAGCCAGGCCACCGCCGGTCTCCTTGTCGCCGAGCTTGCGCGGCGTGTCGTAGCCGATCCATGCGACGGCGGTCATCGTCGGCTGGAACCCGGCGAACCAGGCATCCAGCGAGTCGTTCGTGGTGCCCGTCTTGCCGTAGAGATCGGTGCGCTTGAGCGTCGCCTGCGCCTTGGCGGCCGTGCCACCGCTCGCCACCGACTGCAGCAGGCTGTCCATGATGAAGGCATTGCGCTGCGGAATCGCGCGCATCGACTCGTTGAGCAGCGGCGGCTGCCGGTCGACCAGCACCTTGTCCTTGTGGTCGGTCACGCGCGTCACGAGGTAGGGGTTCACGCGGTACCCGCCATTGGCGAAGACCGAATAGGCGGTCACCATCTGCATCGGCGTGACCGAGCCGGCACCGAGGGCCATCGGGAGATAGGCCGGGTGCTTTTCGCGCTCGAAGCCGAAGTTGGTGATCCAGTCCTGCGCATAGCGCGTGCCGATCGACTGCAGGATGCGGATCGAGACCATGTTCTTCGACTTCATCAGCGCGCGCCGCATCGGCATCGGGCCTTCGAACTGGCCGTCATAGTTCTTCGGTTCCCAGGGCTGGCCGCCGGTGGTGCCGGCGTCGAAGAACAGCGGTGCGTCGTTGATCACCGTGCTGGGCGTGAAGCCCTTTTCGAGCGCCGCCGAGTAGATGAAGGGCTTGAAGCTCGAGCCCGGCTGGCGCCATGCCTGCGTGACGTGATTGAACTTGTTCTTGTCGAAGTCGAAACCGCCCACCATCGCCTTCACGGCGCCGTCGCGCGGATCCGTAGCCACGAATGCGCCTTCCACTTCGGGCAACTGCGTGATCTCCCAACTGCCCTTGGGCGTCTTGACGACGCGAATCACCGCACCGCGGCGGATCCTGATATTGGGCGGCGCCTTGTCCGAAAGCCCCGACTGCGCGGGCTTCAGGCCTTCGCCGACGATCTGGACCGCGTCGCCGTTGCCGCGGACCGCATTGATCTCCTTGGCATTGGCCTTGAGCACGACGGCCGACATCACGTCGCCGTTGTCGGGATGGTCGGCCAGCGCATCGTCCACGGCTTCGTCGAGTTCCTTGGGATTGTTCGGCAGGTCGACGAACTTCTCGGGGCCGCGATAGATCTGGCGCCGCTCGTAGTCCATGATGCCCTTGCGAAGCGCGCGATAGGCGGCGGCCTGGTCGGCGGCGACCAGCGTGGTGTAGACCTTGAGCCCGCGGGTGTAGGTGCTGTCGCCGTACTGCGCGTACATCAGTTGGCGCACCGTTTCTGCGACGTATTCGGCGTGCAGCCGCGAAGGGTCGGCCGCGTCGCGCAGATGGAGGTCTTCCTTCTTGGCTTCAGCCGCCTGCTCCGCCGTGATGAAGCCGGCTTCCTGCATGCGGTCGATCACATAGAGCTGGCGCGCACGGGCACGTGAAGGATTGTTGACCGGGTTGTTGGCGCCCGGCGCCTTCGGCAGGCCCGCCAGCATCGCTGCCTGGGCGATCGTGATGTCCTGGAGCGGTTTGCCGAAGTAGGCTTCGGATGCGGCGGCAAATCCGTACGCCCGATTGCCCAGATAAATCTGGTTGACATAGATCTCGAGGATCTGGTCCTTCGTCAGGAGATGCTCCAGCTTGAAGGTCAGAAGAACTTCATAAACCTTTCGGGTCAGCGTTTTTTCGGAGCTCAGGTAAACATTTCTCGCTACCTGCATCGTGATGGTCGATGCGCCCTGGCTTTTCACGCGATTCAGGTTTGCGATTCCGGCGCGCAGCATTCCTTTGTAATCGACGCCACCGTGGTCATAGAAGCGCGCGTCTTCTGCGGCCAGCACCGCATCCTTCATGACCTTGGGAACGGTGGAAATCGGCGTCAGATTTCGCCGCTCTTCGCCGAATTCCCCGATCAGGATTCCTTCGGACGAAAACACCCGAAGCGGCAGTTTCGGCCGGTAGTCCGCAAGCTCCGAGATATCGGGAAGATTGGGATAGGCCACAGCGAGCGCGACAGCGATGATGCACACGACCGCGACAGCGCCGGCGGCCATGATCCCAAAGGCCCACAGTACGATCCGGATCAACCATGTCAGCCACGTCGGACGTTTGGAAGGAGGGGCTTTTGCAGGCCCTTTGGTTCGGGAGGTATCGGGCATTGAGGCTGTCGGAGTCTGTGAGCATTATAAAAACGCGGTCCATGGAGACGGGCCGTTCGTAGCAGTTAGGACCCAAGTACTCTTATTTGTGACGAAAGTTGCAGAAGGGAACTGTTACGTCGACTTTTGACAACGATTGGCGCTGTAGTCGGGATCGCGCGCTTGGTTGGCATTGGGCCTTGCTGCTAGCATGCAACCACACGCAAATTTTTCCAATCGTTACAAACGGATGGGATCGAACTTGATTGAACTGGGATCGTTATTTCGCCGTCAGCCCGCGCCTTTGCTCGGGCTGGACGTCAGTTCTTCCAGCGTCAAGCTCGTCGAACTCGGCCGCGATGCAAGCGGCAAGCTCGTGCTCGAGCGCTGCGCCATCGAGCCGCTGGAGCGTGGATGGATCACCGACGGCAATGTCGAGAAGTTCGACGAAGTCGCCGAAGCCGTGCGCCGCGTGGTGCGCAAGAGCGGCACCCGCACCAAGAACGTGGCTCTGGCGCTGCCGCCGTCCGCCGTCATCACCAAGAAGATCGTCCTGCCGGGCGGCATGAGCGAGCAGGAACTCGAAATCCAGGTCGAGTCCGAGGCCAACCAGTACATCCCCTTTTCGCTGGACGAGGTCAGCCTCGATTTCTGCGTGATGGGACAAAGTGCGAGTTCCGCCGGTGATGTCGAAGTGCTGATCGCCGCCTCGCGCAAGGAAAAGGTTCAGGATCGCCAGGGCCTCGCCGAGGCATCAGGGCTGAAGGCCGTGATCCTGGATGTCGAATCCTATGCATCGCGTCTCGCGACGGCGCGCTTGATCGAACAGTTGCCAGGTCAGGGGCACGATGCCGTCGTGGCCTTGTTTGAAGTCGGTGCGTTCACCACCAGCATGCAGGTGCTGAAGAACCAGGAAGTCCTGTACGACCGCGACCAGGCTTTCGGCGGTGCGCAGCTCACGCAGCTCATCGTTCGTCAGTACGGCTTCTCCGCCGAAGAGGCCGAAGCCAAGAAGCGCAGCGGCGACCTGCCCGAAGACTACGGTTCCGGTGTGCTCAAGCCTTTCGTGGCGAGCATTGCGCAGGAAATCGCGCGCGCGCTGCAGTTCTTCTTCACGAGCACACCGCACAACCGCGTCGACTACGTGCTGCTGGCCGGAGGCTCCGCGTCGTTGCCCGGGCTGACCAGTGCCGTCACGCGCCAGACCTCGTTCGCGTGCTCGCTCGTGAATCCGTTCGATGGCATGGAAATCGGCAGCAGCATTCGCGAGAAGAAAGTGCGTCGCGAGGCTCCGTCCTACCTGACGTCCTGCGGCCTCGCGATGCGGAGGTTCCTGCAGTGATCCTCATCAATCTTCTTCCCCATCGCGAGGCGGCGCGCAAGCGTCGTCGCGAGACTTTCTACGCCACGCTGGGTTTGTCGGCCGTCTTCGGCGTGCTGATCGCGGGCGCGGCCTATCTCTGGTTCCAGGCTCAAATCTCCAACCAGCAGGACAAGAACGGCATCCTGCAATCGGCGATCACCAAGCTGGATGCGGAGATCAAGGAGATCTCGACGCTGCAGGCCGAAATCGCCGCGCTGCGCGCGCGCCAGCAAGCGGTGGAAGATCTGCAGGGTGACCGCAACATGCCGGTGCACCTGCTGAACGAACTCGTCCGCCAGTTGCCCGACGGTGTCTACCTCACGAGCATGAAGCAGGACAACCAGACGGTCACCTTGCAGGGCATGGCCCAATCCAACGAGCGCGTGTCGGAGCTGCTGCGCAACCTCGGCAACAACAGTCCGTGGCTGGTGAAGCCCGAACTGGTCGAGATCACCTCGAGCAACATCAACCTGAGCCCCCGCGATCAGCGCCGCGTCGCCAACTTCACGATGCGCATCGGACTGAAGCGGCCCACCGACGCTCAGAAGCCGGCGGGCGCGCCCGCACCGGCAGCCAAGGGGTAAGCGTCATCATGGCAACCAAACGCTCTTCTCGCAGGGTCGATGTCGGCGCCGCGCTTCGCAGCTTCGGCGAGCAATTCCAGGGCCTCAATCCGAACGATCCTTCGGCCTGGCCTGCCGTTCCGCGCTACGCCCTGTGCGTCGCGGTGGCTGCCGCCGTCGTCGTGGCGCTCTGGTTCGTCTGGCTCACCAACTCGAACGACGAACTCGAAGCCGCTCGCGCGAAGGAAGTCACGCTCAGGGCGGACTATCAGAAGAAGGTCGCCCAGGCGGCCAATCTCGAGCTTCTGAAGAAGCAGCGCGAACAGGTCCAGCAGTACGTCACGCTGCTCGAAAAGCAGCTTCCCAGCAAGGCCGAAATGGATGCACTGCTGTCGGACATCAACCAGGCCGGCCTTGGCCGCAGCCTCCAGTTCGAGCTGTTCAGGCCCGGGCAGGTTTCTGTCAAGGACTACTACGCCGAACTCCCGATCGCGGTGCGCGTGACCGGCCGTTACCACGACATGGGTGCGTTCGCCGCGGACGTCGCGAATCTGTCGCGCATCGTCACCTTGAACAATCTCTCCGTGATTCCGGCCAAGGACGGTGCCCTCGTGATGGACGCGACCGCGCGGACCTATCGCTATCTGGACGAGCAAGAGCAGAACATGCAAAAGCGCGCAGCAGCCGGGGCGAAGAAGAAATGAGAACGCTCGGATTCCTCGGGCTCTGTGCCGCCGTGGTGGGCCTGAGCGGTTGCTTCGGCTCGGATCAGGACGAACTGCGAACCTGGATGACCGAGCAGCGCGCTGCGGTCAAGCCCAATGTGCCGCCCATCGCCGAACCCAAGAAGTTCACGCCGCAGCCTTACACCGAGGCCGGTGCGATCGAGCCGTTCAACATGCAGAAGCTGACGCAGGCGTTGCGCCGCGATTCGAACCAGCCCAGCACGTCCGGCCTGATCGCCCCCGAGCTGACGCGCCGCAAGGAGGCGCTCGAAGCCTTCCCGCTCGACTCCATGGCGATGGTGGGCAGCCTCAATCGCAACGGACAGCCGGTTGCCCTGATCAGCGTCGACAAGCTGCTCTATCAAGTGAAGGTGGGCAACTACCTGGGACTCAACTACGGGAAGATCACCCGTATCACCGAAACCGAACTCGCCTTGCGTGAAATCGTGCAGGACGCCGCCGGTGAGTGGATCGAACGCGTGGCGACGCTGCAGTTGCAAGAGAGGACGAAATGAATCAACAAAAATCGATGCTCGCGCACTGGCTGCGCGCTGCGGGCGCGGCTGTGCTGGCATTCAGTGCTGCGGCCATCGTGCATGCCCAGAACGCCATCGAGTCGGTCACGAGTTCGGTGCAATCGGGTTCGGAGGTCGTCCGGATCGACTTCTCTCAGCCGCTCGCCGCGCCGCCCACCGGGTTTGCCATCCAGACGCCGGCGCGCGTGGCGCTCGATTTTCCCGGCGTGACGAATGCGATCGGTCGTTCGGCCATCGATGTCAACCAAGGCAATCTGCGCTCGATCAATGTGGTCCAGGCCGGCGAGCGCACGCGCCTCGTGCTGAACCTCAAGCAGGCGACCGCGTACAAGACCGAGATCCAGGGCAAATCCCTCCTGGTCGCGCTCGAGCCCGTGCCCGGTGTTGCGCTGGCCCAGTCCGCGCAAGGTGCCTTTGCGGAGAACCGCAATCGCGACATGCTGCCGCTCAAGGACGTGGACTTCCGTCTTGGCTCCGACAACACCGGCCGCGTGATCGTCGATCTGGCCAACAACCAGGTGGGCGTCGACATCCGCCAGCAGGGCAAGAACCTCGTCGTGGAGTTCACCAAGTCGACCCTGCCGGAGGGCCTGCGCCGCCGGCTCGACGTGGCTGATTTCGGCACGCCGGTTCAGTTGGTGACGACCCAGCAGGTGGGCGATCGTGTGCGCATGACCATCGAGCCCAAGGGCGAGTGGGAGCACAGCGCCTATCAGAGCGAAAACCAGTTCGTCGTCGAAGTCCGTCCTCGCAAGATCGACCCGACCAAGCTGACCCAGGGGGTTGGTTACAGCGGCGAAAAGCTGTCGCTGAACTTCCAGAACATCGAAGTTCGTTCGCTGCTGCAGGTGATCGCCGATTTCACGAACTTCAACATCGTGACCTCCGATTCGGTCACTGGCGCCTTGACCCTTCGACTGAAGGACGTGCCGTGGGATCAGGCCCTGGACATCATCCTCCAGGCGAAGAACCTCGGGATGCGCAAGAACGGCAGCGTTCTTTGGATCGCTCCGAAGGACGAAATCAACGCCAAGGAAAAGCTGCAGTTCGAGGCGGAGAACGCGATCCAGAACCTGGAGCCGCTGCGTACGCAATCGTTCCAGCTCAACTACACCAAGGCGGTGACCATCGCCCAAGGCCTCACGGGTACTGGCTCGGCCAGCGGCGGCGGTGGTGGCGCCGGCTCCACGACCCGCATCCTGAGCCCCCGCGGCAGCGTGCTCGCCGAAGCGCGGACCAACCAGCTCTTCGTGTCCGACATTCCGTCGCGCCTCGCACAGGTGGCCGAACTGATCCAGAAGCTCGATGTGCCGGTGCGCCAGGTTCTGATCGAAGCCCGGATCGTGGAGGCGTCGGATACCTTCGGCAAGTCGCTCGGCGTGAAGCTGGGTGGTGGTGTTATCAACAACAACAACAGCGTGGGCACGTTCCCGTCCGTGACCGGTGGCGGAACGACCGGCAGCACGACGCTGAACTCGGACGGCACCAGTTCGATCACCCGTACCACGACGCTGCCGACGGTGACGTTCCCGTCGTTCACGCAAGGCAACTTCGTCAACCTGCCGTCCACCGGCGTGTCGGGCAACGGCAATACGCCAGGCACTTTTGCCATCTCGCTGTTCAATTCGGCCTTCTCACGGATGCTGAACCTCGAGATCTCCGCCCTGGAAGCCGATGGCAAGGGCAAGGTGGTGTCGAGCCCCCGCGTGGTGACGGCCGACCAGACCAAGGCGCTGATCGAACAGGGTACGGAACTGCCGTACCAGGTTGCAACATCGAGCGGCGCGACCTCGATTGCCTTCCGCAAGGCCAACCTCAAGCTCGAGGTCACGCCCCAGATCACGCCCGAGGGCAACATCATCCTGTCGCTGGACGTCAACAAGGACACGGTGGGCCAGGCGACCACCGCCGGCTTCGCCATCAACACGAAGCACGTGCAGACCGAGGTGCTGGTCGAGAACGGCGGTACGGTCGTCATTGGTGGTATCTTCGAGCTCACCGAAACCAACGACGAATCGCGCATACCGGTGCTGGGTGAAGTGCCCTACGTCGGCGCACTGTTCCGTACGCGCAATCGCGTTGCCAACAAGACTGAAATGCTCGTCTTTATCACCCCGAAGATGATTACCGACCGTAACGCCGCGCGTTGACGCGCGGTGTTCGCAGCACCGCGTGGCGGTCGCACTCGTCGGGTTGCCCGGCGCCGGCAAATCTGCAGTGGGCCGGCGCCTCGCGCAACGTCTCGAAGTCCCCTTCATCGATAGCGATCATGTGATCGAGGAGCGGATCGGCTGTTCGATCCGCGACTACTTCGAGCGCGAAGGGGAGGCGAGCTTCCGCGATCTCGAACAGGCGGTCATTGCCGAACTTGCCGCGGCGCCTCACGGCATCGTCGCCACCGGAGGCGGCGCCGTTCTGCGGGAGGCCAACCGCGTTGCCCTGCGCGCGGGCTTTCACGTGATCTATCTTCGGTCGGCGCCGGAAGATTTGTTTCGGCGTCTGCGGCACGACGTGAAGCGCCCGCTGCTGCAAGTGGCCGACCCGCTCGGGCGATTGCGCGAGCTATATGACGCCCGGGATCCGCTGTACCGCGAGACCGCGCATGACGTGGTCGAAACCGGGCGTCCCACGGTCGCGACGCTGGTCAACATCATCGTGATGCAGCTCGAACTCGCGGGCATCGCGTCGCCACCGCCGGGCGGCGATCTTCCCGACTGAGAGAGCGTGTTTCGGCATGCACCTAAACTCGGGGCATGCCATTGTCCGCCCCCCATGAGACCGTCGAGATCCAGCTCGGCGACCGGAGTTACCCGATCCTGATCGGCAGCGGCCTGCTCGGCGAGCCGGGCAGTTTTGCAGCGCTCCCTGCCGCCACGACGGCGTTGATCGTCACCAATACCACCGTTGCTCCGCTCTACGCCCAGACCTTGCGCGCGGCGCTGGCGAATCGGTTCCGGGCCGTCCACGTGCTGGAACTGCCGGACGGCGAGGCATACAAGGAGTGGCAGACGCTGAACCTCGTCTTCGATGCATTGCTCAGCCACGGTTGCGATCGCAAGACGGTGCTCTTTGCGCTGGGTGGCGGGGTCGTGGGGGACATGACGGGCTTTGCCGCCGCGAGCTACATGCGCGGCGTGCCCTTCGTGCAGGTGCCCACGACCTTGCTGGCGCAAGTCGACTCCTCCGTGGGCGGCAAGACCGCCATCAATCACCCGCTCGGCAAGAACATGATCGGGGCGTTCTACCAGCCCCGGCTGGTGCTGTGCGATCTCTCGACGCTGGCGACGCTGCCGCCGCGCGAGCTGAGCGCCGGGCTGGCCGAAGTCATCAAGTACGGCCCGATCCACGACATGGCATTTTTGGACTGGATCGAAGCGAACATCGACGCCATGGTGGCGCGAGACCCGTCTGCGCTGGCGCATGCGGTCAAGCGCAGTTGCGAGATCAAGGCCGACGTCGTGGGGCAGGACGAGCGCGAGACCGGCCTGCGCGCGATTCTCAATTTCGGCCACACCTTCGGGCATGCGATCGAATCGGGCCTGGGCTACGGTGAATGGCTCCATGGCGAGGCGGTCGGCTGCGGCATGGTCATGGCTGCGCACCTGTCGCAGCGCCTCGGCGGCGTGGACGAGGCGTTCGTGCAGCGCCTCACCGCGCTGATCCGGAGGGCGGGCCTGCCGGTCGTCGGGCCCGCGCTCGGCGTTGATCGCTATCTCGATCTGATGCGCGTCGACAAGAAGTCCGAAGCCGGCGAGATCCGGTTCGTCGTCATCGACAAGCCGGGCTCGGCCCTGATGCGCGGCGCGCCCGATGCGATGGTGCGCGAGGTGCTCGCGCAGTGCTGCGAGAAGAAGAGCTGAGCGGCGCGGATGAGCCTTGCGCCTTACGCCAGCCATGCGTCGCTCTCGCGCGGGCGCCGGCATGCCGAGGCGCCAGCGCCCACGCGCGATGCGTTCCAGCGGGACCGCGACCGCATCGTGCATTCGACGGCCTTCCGGCGGCTGGTCTACAAGACGCAGGTATTCCTCAATCACGAGGGCGATCTTTTCCGGACGCGGTTGACGCATTCGCTCGAGGTGGCGCAACTCGGCCGCTCGGTCGCGCGGGCGCTGCGGCTCAACGAGGATCTGGTCGAGGCGATCGCTCTCGCGCACGATCTCGGTCACACCCCGTTCGGCCATGCAGGCCAGGATGCGCTCGATGCCTGCATGCAGGATCACGGCGGCTTCGAGCACAACCTCCAGAGCCTGCGCGTGGTGGATGAACTCGAGCACCGATACCCCCGGTACGACGGGCTCAATCTGAGCTTCGAAACGCGCGAGGGCATCCTCAAGCACTGCTCCCGCGCGAATGCGGAGCGCCTGGACGCGGCCGAGCCGGGCGGCGTGGCCCGCCGGTTCATCGATCGGACGCAGCCCAGCCTGGAGGCGCAGCTGTGCAACCTCGCCGACGAGATCGCCTACAACGCGCACGACATCGATGACGGCGTCAGGTCGGGCCTGATCGATATCGAGCGGCTAGGCGAACTCGGCCTGTTCGAGCGCTACCGCAGGGAGACGCTGGCCGAGTTCCCGGCCCTTCGCGGCAGGCGGGTGCTCTACGAAGCGATCCGTCGCATGCTCAGCGCGCAGGTGTACGACGTGATCGACGCCACCTCGGCCGCGATCCGGTTCGCGGCGCCGTCCGATGCGGATGCGGCACGGAAAGCCGGTCCGCTCGTGCTGTTCAGCGACACCATGCGCCGCGAGTCGTCCGAGCTCAAGCGCTTCCTCCTCCGCAATCTTTACCGGCATCCCCGTGTGACCGCGACGACCGACCAGGCGAAGGACGTGGTCCGCGAATTGTTCGATGCCTACCTTGCCGATGCGGCGCAGATGCCTGAACGCCATGGGGAGCGCACCGATCGCCATCGTGCGGTGGCGGACTATATTGCCGGGATGACCGATCGATTCGCGATCCGTGAATACGAGCGCCTGACGGGGCGGCGGTGGATCGAATGAACGGCACCGCTCGTACCGGTGGGCGCGTGCCGTTGGCCGCCCTTGCGGTCATCGCGGCAGGGGTCTCGGCCGCGCTCCATATCGGGAAACTGCCGCCCGCGGTGCCCGCGCTGCAATCGGGACTTGGCCTCGGATTGGTCGAAGCGGGTTTCCTGCTCTCGCTGGTGCAGGTGGCCGGGATGAGTCTGGGTATCTTCGTCGGTCTCGCGGCGGATTCGATCGGGCTGCGCCGCAGCATGCTGATCGGCCTCGCACTCGTTTCCTGCGCGAGCCTGTTGGGCGGCTTCGTCGGCACATCGATCCATGACAAGGCGCAGGCGTTGCCGCTCCTTCTTGCGCTGCGCGCGCTCGAAGGCTTCGGATTCCTGCTTGCGGTCATGCCTGGACCGGGGCTGATCCGCGCCATGGTTCCGGCGAGTGCGGAAAAGGCGGCGATGGGCCTTTGGGGAGCGTACATGCCGCTGGGCGTCGCGTTGGCATTGCTCGCCGGCCCCGGATTCATCGCCTGGTTCGATTGGCCCGGATGGTGGTGGGCGCTGGGCCTGCTGTCTGCGGCTGCGGGCGTGTGGGTGCTCTGCGTGGTGCCGGGCGATGGCCTCAGAAAGCGCGCCTTTGCCAGTGCCACTGAAGCATGGCCGGCCCGTCTGCGCGAAACTGCGAGCGCCAGCGGTCCGTGGACGCTGGCATTGGCGTTCGCCGTCTACTCGTCGCAATGGATGGCCGTGATCGGATTCCTGCCGGCGATCTATGTCGACGCCGGGATTCCCGCGGGCTGGACCGCCGCGCTGACGGCGCTTGCGGCGGCGGCGAACATCGTCGGCAATGTGACCGGGGGCCGGCTGTTGCAACACGGCGTGGCACCAGATCGCCTGCTTCGCTGGGGCTTTGCCGTCATGGCGCTCGGCAGCGTCGCTGCATTCGCGCAGGTCGGCGCGTCGCCCGGCGCTTCGGGTCTTCCGCCTGCGCTTCGCTACCTGGCCGTCTGCATGTTCTCGCTCGGCGGGGGCGTGGTGCCGGCCACCTTGTTCCTGCTGGGGGTACGGTTGGCGCCGGGGCCCTCCACGGTCTCGACGACGATCGGCCTGATGCAGCAGGCCTCGTCGCTGGGCCAGTTCGCTGCGCCGCCGTTCGTTGCCTGGATCGCGCATCGCGCGGGCGGCTGGCAGTGGACCTGGGTCGTGACGCTGACATGTTCGCTGGTGGGCATCGCATTGGCCGCCCGGATGCTGCCGGCCATGCCGCGACGGGGGACCGCATGAACCAGCCCGTCACCGTCTCCGCCGCGCAGGCCGAGGCCGATACGCGGCGCTGGCTCGAACTCGCCGTGATCGGGCTCAACCTGTGTCCGTTTGCGAAGGCCGTCCACGTACGCGGACAGATCCACTATGAGGTGTACCTTTCGCCCGACGAATCCGGGCTGATCGACGCGCTGGTTGCCGAGGCGAAGGCCCTTCGCGAGATCAGTGCCGCCGAGAGGGACACCACGCTCTTGATCGCTCCCAACACCTTGACCGATTTTCTCGACTTCAACGATTTCCTCGCGCGCGCGGAACGGCGGCTCGCGCGGGAGGGCTTCGACGGCGAACTCCAACTGGCCAGCTTCCACCCGCAGTTCCAGTTCGCCGGCACGGAAGCGGACGACATCACGAATGCGACCAATCGGGCGCCTTATCCCACGCTGCATCTGCTGCGCGAAGACAGCATCGACCGCGCCGTCGAAGCCTTCCCCGATGCCGAGGCCATCTTCGGCCGTAACATCGAGACGCTCGAGAAGCTCGGGCCTTCGGGGTGGGAGGCGCTCGACGTCGGGCCGGGAGCCGCACGATGAGCAAGGTCGCAAGGATGGATAAGTCCGCCAAGGCCGAAGCCGAAGTGCAGGGCGAGTTGCGCCCCGGGCAATCCGTCGAACTGCTCAAGGAACTGCACATCCTCACGCGCGAAGGGCGCCTCAACCAGGATTCGCGGCGCAAGCTCAAGCAGGTCTATCACCTCTTCCAGTTCATCGAGAAGCTGCTGCAGGAGTTGCCCGGCGGCGGTGCCGAGGCCACGCTGGCCGATCACGGCGCGGGCAAGTCGTATCTTGGATTCATCATCTACGACCTGTTCTTCCGCGCCCGGGGCGGGGGGCATGTGTACGGCATCGAGACGCGCGCCGACCTCGTCGACAGGTCCCGGGCATTGGCCGAACGGTTGCACTTCGAGCGCATGTCGTTCCTCAATCTGACGGTGGCCGAATCCGCGGCCGCCGCCGAACTGCCGGAGCGCATCGACGTGGTCACGGCGCTGCATGCCTGCGACACCGCCACGGACGACGCCATCGCCTTCGGACTCGCCAAGCGCGCAAGGTTCATGGTGCTGGTGCCGTGCTGCCAGGCCGAGGTCGCCGCCTGCCTGCGCCAGACCAAGGCACTCGCGCTGTCGCGCACGCCGCTGGCCGAGTTGTGGCGGCATCCGCTGCATACGCGCGAGATCGGCAGCCAGCTCACCAATGTGCTGCGGTGCCTCTACCTCGAGGCGAATGGCTACCAGGTCACCGTCACCGAACTCGTGGGCTGGGAACACAGCCTGAAGAACGAACTCATCATTGCCCGCTACACCGGCCAACGCAAGGCGAGTGCCGCGGCGCGCCTCCACGAGCTGCTGGCCCAATTCGGGCTCGAGTCGCTGATGGAGACACGCTTCAGGCTGTCCTGACCGAACGCCGCTTCCCGCCGCCATGGCCCGACTGCCCCGTCTCACGCTGGCCGACCAGCCGCATCACATCGTCCAGCGCGGCAACAACCGGGAGACGATCTTCGTGGACAGCGCGGATCACGAAATGATGCTGGGCCTGCTGGGCGAGAACGCGGTGCGCCATGGTGTCGCGATCCATGCCTACGTGCAGATGGAGAACCACCTCCACCTGCTGGCCACGCCCTCCACGGCGGAGGCGCTGCCACAGTGGATCCAGGCGGTCGGGAGGCGCTATGTGCGGTATTTCAACGATCGGCACGCACGCACCGGGACTTTGTGGGAAGGACGCTACAAGTCCACCCTGATCCAACCGGAGCGCTACCTGCTGGCCTGCATGGTCTACATGGACCTCAATCCGGTGCGCGCGGGGCTGGTCGCGGAGGCCCGCGACTACCCCTGGTCGAGTTACGGCCACTATGCCGGACTGCGCCACGACAAGCTGCTGACGCCGCACCCGCTTTACTGGGCGCTCGGCAACACGCCCTTCGCGCGCGAAGCCGCCTACGCCGAGTTGGTGCGCGCGGGGATTTCAGAGGGCGATCAAGTGCTGCTCACCGACGGCGTCCTCCGCGGTTGGGCCGTCGGGGACCGCCAGTTTCTCGAATCGTTACAAAGAACGACAGAGCGGCGGGTGCGAAAGGCGCGCCCTGGGCGGCCCCGAAATCCGAGCGGTTCGACCCCGTAACCGGCCCCATTGCCATCCTCCACGCGGATAGGGTGCTACGATTTTTGATTTGTCCCCATTTAAAAGTTGACAAATGTGATTGGCATTTAATTATGATCTGACCCCAATTAAACCGTTTGGCATTATTTGTGCAAAGCAATATGCTCCGTTTCCCTGCGAAAACTGAAGGAGCACGCCATGACGACGGCTGCCGAGATCGAGCATCTCCAACAACACGGTCTTTATTCCGCCGCTGACGAACACGACGCCTGCGGCGTCGGCTTCGTGGCCCACATCAAGGGCGAAAAGAGCCACGCCATCGTCGGCCAGGCCCTCAAGATTCTCGAAAACCTCGACCATCGCGGCGCCGTGGGCGCCGACAAGCTTATGGGCGACGGCGCGGGCATCCTGATCCAGCTGCCGGATCTGCTCTATCGCGAGGAGATGGCGAAGCAGGGCGTCACGCTTCCTCCGCCCGGCGAATACGGGGTGGGCATGATCTTCCTGCCGAAGGAGCATGCGTCGCGCGAAGCCTGCGAACAGGAACTCGAGCGTGCCGTGAAGGCCGAGGGCCAAGTGCTGCTGGGCTGGCGCGACGTGCCGGTCAACCACGAGATGCCCATGTCGCCGACGGTGCGCGCCAAGGAGCCGCTCCTGCGCCAGATCTTCATCGGCCGCGGCAATGACGTGATCGTGCAGGACGCGCTGGAGCGCAAGCTCTATGTGATCCGCAAGACCGCCAGCGCCAACATCCAGCGCCTGAAGCTCAAGCACAGCAAGGAGTACTACGTTCCGAGCATGTCGAGCCGGACGGTGGTCTACAAGGGTCTGCTGCTGGCCGATCAGGTCGGCACCTATTACCTCGACCTGCAGGACAAGCGCTGCGTTTCGGCGCTCGGCCTCGTGCACCAGCGCTTCTCGACCAACACCTTCCCCGAGTGGCCGCTGGCCCACCCGTACCGCTACGTCGCCCACAACGGCGAAATCAACACGGTCAAGGGCAACTACAACTGGATGAAGGCGCGCGAAGGCGTGATGTCCTCGCCGGTGCTCGGCGCCGACCTGCAGAAGCTCTATCCGATCAGCTTCGCCGGCCAGTCCGACACCGCCACCTTCGACAACTGCCTCGAATTGCTCACCATGGCCGGCTACCCGATCAGCCAGGCCGTGATGATGATGATTCCCGAGCCGTGGGAGCAGCACGCCACCATGGACACGCGCCGCCGCGCGTTCTATGAATACCACGCCGCGATGCTGGAGCCGTGGGACGGCCCGGCTTCGATCGTGTTCACCGACGGCCGCCAGATCGGCGCCACGCTCGACCGCAACGGCCTGCGCCCGTCGCGCTACTGCGTGACCGACGACGACCTCGTCATCATGGGTTCCGAATCCGGCGTGCTGCCGGTGCCCGAGCAGAAGATCGTCCGCAAGTGGCGCCTTCAGCCCGGCAAGATGTTCCTGATCGACCTGGAGCAGGGCCGAATGATCGACGACGAGGAGGTCAAGGCCACCCTCGCCAACAGCAAGCCCTACAAGCAGTGGATCGAGAACCTGCGCATCAAGCTCGACAGCGTCGAGGCCGAGCCGGTGCAGCCGCTCACCAGCGAAGTCACGCTGCTCGACCGCCAGCAGGCCTTCGGCTACACGCAGGAAGACATCAAGTTCCTGATGAGCCCGATGGCTGCCGCAGGCGAAGAGGGCATCGGCTCGATGGGCAACGACAGCCCCCTGGCCGTGCTCTCGAACAAGAACAAGCCGCTCTACAACTACTTCAAGCAGCTCTTCGCGCAGGTGACGAACCCGCCGATCGATCCGATCCGCGAGGCGATCGTGATGTCGCTGGTGTCCTTCATCGGCCCGAAGCCGAACCTGCTGGACATCAACCAGGTCAACCCGCCGATGCGCCTCGAAGTGAGCCAGCCGATCCTGGACTTCGCCGACATGGCGAAGCTGCGCGACATCGGCAAGTACACGCAGGGCAAATTCAAGAGCTACACGCTCGACATCACCTATCCGCTCGCCTGGGGCGAAGAGGGCGTCGAGGCCAAGCTCGCTTCGCTGTGCGCCGAAGCGGTGGACGCGATCAAGGGCGGCCACAACATCCTGATCGTGAGCGACCGCAATGTCGGTCCGTCGCAGATCGCGATCCCGGCGCTGCTGGCGCTGTCGGCCGTCCACCAGTACCTGGTCCGTGAAGGCCTGCGCACCACCGCCGGCCTCGTGGTCGAGACGGGTTCCGCGCGCGAAGTGCATCACTTCGGCGTGCTTGCCGGCTACGGTGCCGAAGCGGTGCACCCGTACCTCGCGATGGAAACGCTGGCCGCGATGCATGAGGACCTCTCGGGCGACCTGAGCGCCGAGAAGGCCATCTACAACTACGTGAAGGCGATCGGCAAGGGTCTGTCGAAGATCATGTCGAAGATGGGTGTCAGCACCTACATGAGCTACTGCGGCGCGCAGCTCTTCGAAGCCATCGGCCTGAACACCGAGACGGTCGAGAAGTACTTCACCGGCACCGCCAGCCGCGTCGAAGGCATCGGCGTGTTCGACATCGCCGAGGAGGCGATCCGCATGCACAAGGCCGCGTTCGGCGACGACCCGGTCCTCGCGCACATGCTCGACGCCGGCGGCGAATACGCCTGGCGTACGCGCGGCGAAGAGCACATGTGGACGCCGGACGCGATCGCCAAGCTGCAGCACAGCACGCGCGCCAACAACTTCAACACCTACAAGGAATACGCGCAGATCATCAACGACCAGAACCGCCGCCACCTCACGCTGCGCGGTCTGTTCGAGTTCAAGTTCGATCCGGCCAAGGCGATTCCGGTGGACGAGGTCGAGCCCGCGAGCGAGATCGTCAAGCGCTTCGCGACCGGCGCCATGTCGCTCGGCTCGATCAGCACCGAGGCGCACTCGACGCTGGCCATCGCGATGAACCGCATCGGCGGCAAGAGCAACACCGGCGAAGGCGGCGAGGATCCGGCGCGCTATCGCAACGAGCTCAAGGGCATCCCGATCAAGATGGGCGACACGCTCAAGAGCGTGATCGGCGCCGAGAACGTCGAGGTGGACCTGCCGCTGAAGGACGGCGATTCGCTGCGTTCCAAGATCAAGCAGGTGGCTTCGGGCCGTTTCGGCGTCACGGCCGAATACCTGTCGTCGTCGGACCAGATCCAGATCAAGATGGCGCAGGGCGCGAAGCCCGGCGAGGGCGGCCAGCTGCCGGGCGGCAAGGTGTCGCAGTACATTGGCGCGCTCCGCTACTCGGTGCCTGGCGTCGGCCTGATCTCCCCGCCGCCGCACCACGACATCTATTCGATCGAAGATCTGGCGCAGCTGATTCACGACCTGAAGAATGTCGCGCCGCATGCGAGCGTGAGCGTCAAGCTGGTGAGCGAAGTGGGCGTCGGCACCATCGCCGCCGGCGTTGCCAAGTGCAAGAGCGACCACGTCGTCATCGCCGGCCATGACGGCGGCACGGGCGCTTCGCCCTGGTCGTCGATCAAGCACGCGGGCAGCCCGTGGGAAATCGGCCTGGCCGAAACGCAGCAGACGCTGGTGCTCAACCGCCTGCGCGGCCGAATCCGCGTGCAGGCCGACGGCCAGATGAAGACCGGCCGCGACGTCGCCATCGGCGCGCTGCTCGGCGCGGACGAATTCGGCTTCGCGACCGCGCCGCTGGTCGTCGAGGGCTGCATCATGATGCGCAAATGCCACCTGAACACCTGCCCGGTGGGCGTGGCCACGCAGGACCCGGTGCTTCGCAAGAAGTTCTCGGGCAGGCCCGAGCACGTCGTCAATTACTTCTTCTTCGTCGCCGAGGAAGTCCGCCAGATCATGGCGCAGCTCGGCGTGCGCAAGTTCGACGACCTGATCGGCCGCGCCGACCTGCTTGACACCCGCAAGGGCATCGAGCACTGGAAGGCGCGCGGCCTCGACTTCGGCCGCCTGTTCGCGCAGCCGAACGTGCCGGCCGACGTGCCGCGCTTCCACGTCGAAGAGCAGGACCACGGCCTCGCGAAGAGCCTGGACAACAAGCTCATCGAGCGCTCGCGCCCCGCGATCGACAAGGGCGAGAAGGTGCAGTTCATCGAGGTGGCCCGCAACGTGAACCGTTCGGTGGGCGCGATGCTCTCGGGTGCGCTCACCAAGGTGCATCCGCAGGGCCTGCCGGATGATTCGATCCGCATCCAGCTCGAAGGCACGGGCGGCCAGTCGTTCGGGGCCTTCCTGGCGCGCGGCATCACGCTGTACCTGATCGGCGACGCCAACGACTACACCGGCAAGGGCCTCTCGGGCGGCCGCGTGGTGGTTCGTCCGAGCCTGGACTTCCGCGGTGAAGCGATCCGCAACACCATCGTCGGCAACACCGCGCTCTACGGCGCGACAACCGGCGAAGCCTATTTCTGCGGCGTGGCCGGCGAACGCTTCGCGGTACGCCTGTCCGGCGCCACGGCTGTGGTCGAAGGCACCGGCGATCACGGTTGCGAATACATGACCGGCGGCACGGTGGCGGTGCTCGGCAAGACCGGCCGCAATTTCGCGGCCGGCATGAGCGGCGGCGTCGCCTTCGTCTACGACGAGGACGGCCAGTTCGCCTCGCGCTGCAACCTCTCGATGGTGTCGCTGGACAAGGTCCTGACCTCGGCCGAGCAGACCGCGAGCGTGCATCGCAAGGTGTGGCACGACGGCGAGACCGACGAGGCGCGCCTGAAGAAGCTGCTCGAAGAGCACCATCGCTGGACCGGCAGCAAGCGCGCACGTGAACTGCTGGACAACTGGGCCGTTTCGCGCGCCAAGTTCGTAAAGGTGTTCCCGAACGAATACAAGCGCGCGCTGGCCGAGATGCACGACCGCGAGGTCGAACTCACGAGCAGCGGCAACAACGCACACGCGGGCATGGAACCCCATGCCGCCGCGAAGCCGGTGGCGGCAGTCTGACGCCAACCAGAACGAAGAACAGAGGTAAGCACGATGGGAAAAATCACCGGCTTCATGGAGCATGAACGGATCGAGGAGGGCTACAAGCCCGTCGAGGAACGGGTCAAGCACTACAAGGAGTTCGTCGTCGGCCTGAACGACGCGCAGGCCAAGGTTCAGGGCGCGCGCTGCATGGACTGCGGCACGCCGTTCTGCAACAGCGGCTGCCCGGTCAACAACGTCATTCCGGACTTCAACGATCTCGTCTATCGCGCCGACTGGCAGAGCGCCTTCGTGGTGCTCGATTCGACCAACAACTTCCCGGAATTCACCGGCCGCATCTGCCCCGCGCCCTGCGAGGCGGCCTGCGTGCTCAACGTGAACGACGACGCGGTGGGCATCAAGTCGATCGAGCACGCGATCATCGATCGCGCCTGGGACGAAGGCTGGGTCATGCCGCGCGTCGCGAAGCACAAGACCGGCAAGAAGGTCGCGGTGATCGGCTCCGGCCCGGCTGGCATGGCGGCGGCGCAGCAACTGGCGCGCGCCGGCCATGACGTGACGCTGTTCGAGAAGAACGACCGCATCGGCGGCCTGCTGCGCTACGGCATCCCCGACTTCAAGATGGAGAAGTCGCACATCGACCGCCGCGTGGAGCAGATGAAGGCCGAGGGCGTCACCTTCCGCACCGGCGTCATGGTCGGCGCGGCCAAGGACCCGCTGGGCAAGGGTTCCAAGGTCACGAACTGGGCCAAGGAAACCGTCACGCCCGCGCAACTCCAGAAGGAGTTCGACGCCATCGTGCTGACCGGCGGCGCCGAGCAATCGCGCGACCTGCCCGTGCCGGGCCGCGATCTCGACGGCATCCACTTCGCGATGGAGTTCCTGCCGCAGCAGAACAAGATCAACGCCGGCGACAAGGTCAAGGGCCAGATCCGTGCCGACGGCAAGAATGTGATCGTCATCGGCGGCGGCGACACCGGCTCCGACTGCGTCGGCACCAGCAACCGCCACGGCGCGGTCAGTGTGACGCAGTTCGAGCTGCTGCCGCAGCCGCCCGAAGAGGAGAACCGCCCGCTGACGTGGCCCTACTGGCCGTACAAGCTGCGCACCAGCTCGAGCCACGAAGAAGGTTGCGAGCGCGAATTCGCGATCTCGACCAAGGAATTCATCGGCGAGAAGGGCAAGGTCACCGGCCTGAAGACGGTCCGCGTCGAGTGGAAGGACGGCAAGATGATCGAGGTTCCGGGCAGCGAGCAGGTGCTCAAGGCGGACCTCGTGCTGCTCGCCATGGGCTTCGTCAGCCCCGTGGCCAGCGTGCTGGACGCGTTCGGCGTCGACAAGGATGCGCGCGGCAACGCCAAGGCCAGCGTCGACTTCATCGGCGGCTACGCGACCAACGTGCCGAATGTGTTCGCCGCCGGTGACATCCGCAGGGGCCAGTCGCTGGTCGTCTGGGCCATCCGCGAAGGCCGTCAGGCCGCCCGCGCGGTCGATGAATTCCTGATGGGCTTCAGCGACCTGCCGCGCTGAGACTCCTGTTGGGCCGGAACGCCCTGGAAACGCCGGTCGGCGAGGTCTGAACCGGCATTCCCGTATCATTGGGTTACCGCAAGCCGGGATGTCGAAAGACGCCCCGGCTTTTTTCATTGCCATGGATCCAACAACAGATAAGTCGCTCGTCGAGTTCCGCCACGTTGCCTTCGGCTACGACTCACGCGCGATCCTCAACGACGTCTCCTTCGCCGTGCCGCGCGGCAAGGTCACTGCGCTCATGGGCGCATCCGGCGGCGGCAAGACGACTGTTCTGCGCCTGGTCGGTGGCCAGATCCGGGCCCGGCGCGGCGAAGTGCTTGTCAATGGGCAGGACGTCGGCAAGCTCGATGCCGCGGGTCTCTATGCCGTGCGGCGCCGCATGGGCATGCTTTTCCAGTTCGGCGCTCTCTTCACCGACATGAGCGTGTTCGACAACGTGGCGTTTCCGCTGCGCGAGCACACCAACCTGCCCGAGTCGCTCATTCGGGACATCGTGCTGATGAAGCTCGACGCCGTCGGCCTGCGCGGCGCACGCGAGTTGATGCCCAGCGAGGTCTCGGGCGGCATGGCGCGCCGCGTGGCGCTGGCGCGTGCGATCGCGCTGGACCCGGACCTCGTCATGTACGACGAACCCTTCGCGGGCCTCGATCCGATTTCGCTCGGCACCGCGGCGCGCCTGATCCGGCAGCTCAACGACACGCTGGGGCTGACGAGCATCATCGTCTCGCACGACCTCGAAGAGACCTTCCGCATCGCCGATCACGTGATCATCCTGGCCAACGGCGGCATTGCGGCGCAAGGGCGGCCCGAGGACGTGCGCCGCAGCGAAGACCCGCTGGTGCACCAATTCGTCAATGCGCTGCCCGAGGGACCCGTGCATTTCCACTACCCGGCCATGACGGTCGAGGACGATTTCGGCAACAGCCACGGAGGGCGGGCATGAGCCGCCCGGCCGCTCCGAAGGCGAATACCCAAGCGCTGCTGCGCGAAGGTACTTCAATCAGACGCCGGGCCGCCCCAAGGCGAATACCGCAGCGCTCCTGCGCGGAGGTTCCCCAATGAGCTGGTACCGCCCATCGGACGTCGGCTTCGCTGTGCGCAGCAAGCTCGCGGACCTGGGGCTCGGGGCCCGGTTGTTCCTGCGCCTCTTCATCGGTGGCATGCACAGCTTCCGCCGGTTCGGGCTGGTGCGCGACCAGATCCACTTCCTGGGCAACTACTCGCTCGCGATCATCGCGGTGTCGGGTCTCTTCGTGGGCTTCGTGCTCGGCCTTCAGGGCTACTACACGCTGCAGCGCTATGGATCGTCGGAAGCGCTCGGACTGCTTGTGGCATTGAGCCTCGTGCGTGAACTGGGCCCGGTGGTCGCGGCCTTGCTGTTCGCCGGGCGCGCGGGCACGTCGCTCACCGCCGAGATCGGCCTCATGAAGGCCGGCGAGCAATTGAGCGCCATGGAGATGATGGCGGTCGACCCGGTGCAGCGCATTCTCGCGCCGCGGTTCTGGGGCGGCGTCATCACGATGCCGCTGCTTGCTGCCGTCTTCAGCGCGGTCGGCGTGCTGGGCGGCTATGTGGTCGGGGTGTTGATGCTGGGCGTCGACCCTGGCGCGTTCTGGGGCCAGATGCAGAGCGGCGTCGATGTCTGGCGCGACGTGGGCAATGGCGTGGTCAAGAGCATCGTCTTCGGCCTGACCGTCACGTTCATCGCGCTGCTGGAGGGTTACGAGTCGCAGCCGACGCCCGAGGGCGTCTCGCGCGCCACGACGCGAACGGTCGTGGTGGCATCGCTTTCGGTGCTGGGTCTCGATTTCATGCTCACCGCCATGATGTTCAGCATCTGACGAAACGATCAGGAGAGTGCAAGAAATGCAACGTTCCAACAAAGATATCTGGGTCGGCCTGTTCGTGCTGATCGGCGCGGCGGCGCTGCTTTTCCTTGCGCTCCAGTCGGCCAACCTGTTGAGCCTGAACTTCCAGAAGACCTATCCGGTGACCGCCCGCTTCGACAACATCGGCGGCCTGAAGCCGCAGACGGCGGTCAAGAGCGCGGGCGTCGTGGTCGGTCGCGTCGAGTCGATCGGATTCGACGACAAGAGCTTCCAGGCCACTGTAACCTTGGCGTTGCAGAGCCGATATAGCTTTCCGAAGGACAGCTCCCTCAAGATCCTCACCAGCGGCCTGCTCGGCGAGCAGTACATCGGGATCGAAGCGGGCGCGGACGAGAAGAACCTGCAACCGGGCGACGTCATCACTGCGACGCAGTCGGCCGTGGTTCTCGAAAATCTCATCGGGCAGTTCCTCTATAGCAAGGCCGCCGAAGGAAGCAGTCCGCAGGGCAACACCAACAAGAAATGAAAGCACGAATCCCTTCCGCTTCGCGTTCTGCCATCCCCAGCGCTGCGCGCACGGCCTTGTCCGTCGCCGCGTTGGCACTGGTGACGGGTTGCGCAACCGGCCCGAACGCCAATCCGGCGGACCCGTTGGAGCCATTCAATCGCCAGGTCGCACGATTCAACGACACGGTCGACGATGCGGTGCTGCGCCCGGTGGCCACGGTGTACCAGCGCGTGTTGCCCTCGCCGGTGCGGACCGGCGTCAACAACTTCTTCGGCAACCTCTCGGACATCTGGAGCTTCGTCAACAGCGTTGCGCAACTGAAGCTGCAGGACAGCGCCCAGACCTTCATGCGGGTGAACGTCAACACATTCTTTGGTCTGGGTGGCCTTCTCGACATCGCGACCGAGGCCGGCATCGACCGTCATTCCGAGGACTTCGGCCAGACGCTGGGTCGCTGGGGCGTCCCCAGTGGCCCCTATCTGGTGCTGCCGCTGCTCGGCCCGTCGACCCTGCGCGACACGGTGGCCCTTCCGGTGGACTTCCGGGGCGATGCGCTCAGCTACGTGTCCGACATTCCGGTGCGCAATTCGCTGATCGCGCTTCGGCTGGTGGATCTGCGATCCAACCTGCTGCGGGCCAGCCAACTGCTCGATGACGCGGCACTCGACCGCTACACGTTCACGCGCGATGCTTTCCTACAGCGTCGACGGAGCGAAGTGCACGACGGAAACCTGCCCGACGACGGAAACTGACGCTGCACGCACGCTTGCATTCGGTTGCAGCGGCTCCTTGGCCGGAGGAACCCGGCCGGGTAGGCTGTCTCCAATCGTTCGTTACAGCGATTTTGTGATTTGAAACAGGGATTTCCAATGAACCAGATTCTTCAACGCCGTGCCTTCGGGCGTTTCGTGATGGCCGGCCTGCTGCTGGTCGGCGCCGCGGTCGCATCCGTGCGACCGGCCCACGCGGCGGACGAGGCACCCGATGCGCTCGTCAAGCGCCTTTCGACCGACGTGCTCGAATCCATCAAGGCCGACAAGTCCATCAAGGCCGGCGACCTCACCAAGATCATGGCGCTGGTCGACGCCAAGGTCATGCCGAACGTGAACTTCCAGCGCATGACGTCTTCCGCCGTGGGCCCAGCCTGGCGCCAGGCCACGCCGGAGCAGCAGAAGCGGCTGGAAGAGGAATTCAAGACCCTGCTGGTGCGGACCTACTCGGGTGCGCTCGAACAGGTCAGCGACCAGACCGTCAACGTGCGTCCCTTCCGCGGCTCCCCGGATGACAAGGAAGTGCTCGTGCGCACCGAAGTGCGTGGCAGCGGCGATCCGGTGCAACTCGACTACCGCCTCGAAAAGACACCCGGAGAGGCTGGCGGCTGGAAGATCTACAACATCAACGTTCTGGGCGTCTGGCTGGTCGATACCTACCGCAGCCAGTTCGCGCAGCAGATCAATGCCAACGGCATCGACGGCCTGATCGCCACCCTCGCTGCGCGCAACAAGTCCAACAGCACCAGCGCCAACGCCAAGGCCAAGGGCTGAACCGATCATGCTGGTCCTGCCGCCGAAGTTGACCCACGACGAGGCTTCCACCTGCGTGTACATGCTCCAGCGCGGGTTGGCGGGCCAGACCGGCAGCGCCACGGTGGTCGACGCCACCGCGCTGGTTCACTTCGACTCCTCGGCGCTGGCGGTGCTGCTCGAATGTCGCCGCGAGTCCGCAGCGCTCGGGCGCGGTTTCGCGGTGAAGGGCCTCCCTCCGCGCCTGCGCGAGCTCGCCTCGCTGTACGGCGTGGCCGGTCTTTTGCCGGCCGCGCCATAGAAAAAAACCCAGGACCGTAAAATCGCCGGCTCCCATGCCTGCGATCTCCTTTCAATCGGTCTCGAAGACCTATCCTGCTTCACGCCAGCAACGGGCCCAGGGAAAACCGGGTCTGCGTGCCGTCGACAACGTGAGTTTCGAGATCGAGGAGGGCGAATTCTTCGGTCTCCTGGGCCCGAATGGCGCGGGGAAGACGTCGCTGATCAGCATGCTCGCCGGCCTTTCGCGCCCCAGCGCAGGCACGATTGCGGTGCACGGCTTCGATGTCCAGCGCGAGTACGCCCAAGCCCGCCGTCACCTCGGCATCGTGCCGCAGGAACTCGTTTTCGACCCCTTCTTCAATGTGCGCGAGACCTTGCGCATCCAGTCCGGCTACTTCGGCATCAGCAAGAACGACGACTGGATCGACGAGCTCCTGCACAGCCTGGGCCTCGCGGACAAGGCGACCGCCAACATGCGCCAGCTCTCGGGCGGCATGAAGCGCCGCGTGCTCGTCGCGCAGGCGCTGGTGCACAAGCCGCCGGTGATCGTGCTCGACGAGCCCACGGCGGGCGTCGACGTCGAGTTGCGCCAGACTCTGTGGCAGTTCGTCGCCAAACTCAACAAGCAGGGCAGCACCGTGCTGCTCACCACCCATTACCTCGAGGAGGCGGAGGCGCTGTGCCACCGCATCGCGATGCTGAAGCTGGGGCGCGTGATCGCCCTCGACCGCACGAGCGAACTCCTGCGCTCCGCCGCGAGCAACGTGCTTCGCTTCAAGACCGACGGCATGCTGCCCTGGTCGATCGCCCAGCATGCGCGCGTCACGGGCCGCATCGTCCAGCTCCCGGCGCAGAACGCGCACGAGGTCGAGCAATTGCTGGCGGCGATCCGTGAAGCCGGACTCGATGTCGAGGATGTGGAAATGCGAAAGGCCGATCTGGAAGATGTCTTCATCGACCTGATGGCCGGCGAGCAGACGCCCCTGGAGGTTGCAAGATGATGGTCAACGCGCTGGGCTGGCGCGCCTTGCTCTACAAGGAAATCCTGCGCTTCTGGAAAGTCGGCCTCCAGACTGTCGGCGCGCCGATACTTACCGCCTTGCTGTACCTGATGGTCTTCGGCCATGTGCTCGAGGACCACGTCAAGGTCTACGGCACCGTGAGCTACACCGCCTTCCTCGTGCCGGGCCTGGTGATGATGAGCGTGCTGCAGAACGCTTTCGCCAACAGCTCGTCCTCCATCATCCAGAGCAAGATCATGGGCAGCCTGGTGTTCGTGCTGCTCACGCCGTTGTCGCACTGGGGCTGGTTCCTGGCCTACGTCGGTTCGTCGGTCGTGCGCGGGTTGGCGGTCGGGCTCGGCGTGTTCGTGGTGACCTCGCTCTTCGCGATGCCGGGCTTCGTCGCGCCATGGTGGATCATCGTCTTCGCCTTTCTGGGCGCTGCGATCCTCGGCACGCTGGGGCTGATCGCCGGGCTCTGGGCCGAGAAGTTCGATCAGATGGCGGTGTTCCAGAACTTCCTGATCATGCCGATGACCTTCCTCTCGGGCGTGTTCTATTCGATCGGGTCGCTCCCGTCGTTCTGGCAGGCGGTGAGCCACCTCAACCCGTTCTTCTACATGATCGACGGCTTTCGCTTCGGCTTCTTCGGCGTGAGCGACGTGTCGCCATGGACCAGCCTGGCGATCGTCGGCGGCGCCTGGCTGGTGGTGAGCGCGATCGCGGTGCACCTGCTTCGCATCGGCTACAAGATTCGCGGATGACGCCGCCCTTTAGCTTCTACTGAAACCATGACTGCGGAAGAACTCCAATCGATCATCGAGGCGGGCCTTGCCTGCGACCACATCACGCTCGAAGGTGACGGCCGCCACTGGTACGCGACCATCGTGTCGCCCCAGTTCGAGGGCAAGCGCGCCATCCAGCGCCATCAGCTGGTCTACGCGACCCTGGGTGCGAAAATGCACACCGACGAGGTGCATGCGCTCTCGATGAAGACCTACACGCCCGCCGAGTGGGCGAACCAGACTCCCTCCCGTTAGACCTCCGCTGGATTCTTCATGGACAAACTTCTGATTCGCGGCGGGCGTACGCTTCGCGGCGAGGTACGCATTTCCGGCGCCAAGAACGCCGCCCTGCCCGAACTGTGCGCGGCGCTGCTGACCGATCAGCCGGTCACGCTCCACAACGTGCCGCGGCTGAAAGACGTCGAGACCATGCTCAAGCTGGTCCACAACATGGGCGTGGTCGCCGATCGCGACGACAACGGGACGGTGCGCATCAACGCGCGCTCGCTCGAAGTTCCCGAGGCGCCGTACGAACTCGTCAAGACCATGCGCGCGTCGGTGCTCGCACTCGGCCCGCTGATCGCCCGCTTCGGGCGCGCCAAGGTGTCGTTGCCGGGCGGCTGTGCGATCGGATCGCGGCCGGTGGATCAGCACATCAAGGGCCTGCAGGCGATGGGCGCCGAGATCGTGGTCGAACACGGCTACATGATCGCGAGCATCGGCGGCGGCCGGAAGCGGCTGCACGGTGCGCGCATCACGACCGACATGGTGACCGTCACCGGCACCGAGAATTTCCTGATGGCCGCCGCACTGGCCGAGGGCGAGACGGTGCTCGAGAACGCCGCGCAGGAGCCCGAGATCACCGACCTGGCCGAAATGTTGATCTCGATGGGCGCGAAGATCGAAGGCCACGGCACCAGCCGCATCCGGATTCAGGGCGTGGAGAAGCTCGGTGGATGCACGCACCAGGTGGTCGCGGACCGCATCGAGGCGGGAACCTTCCTTTGCGCGGTGGCGGCGACCGGCGGCGATGTGATGCTGAAGCACGGCCGCACCGATCATCTCGATGCGGTGATCGAGAAACTGCGTGCCGCCGGTGCCGACGTCACCGGCACCGACGAAGGCATCCGCGTGCGGAGCCACGGACGCCTCAAGGCCCAGAGCTTCCGCACGACCGAATACCCGGGTTTCCCGACGGACATGCAGGCGCAGTTCATGGCGCTCAACGTGATCGCCGAGGGCACCTCGACGGTGACCGAGACGATCTTCGAGAACCGCTTCATGCACGTCGACGAGATGCTGCGCCTGGGCGCGCGCATCCAGACCGACGGCAAGGTGGCGGTGATCGAGGGCGTCTCGCAACTGTCGGGCGCGACCGTGATGGCGACCGATCTGCGCGCATCGGCAAGCCTCGTGATCGCCGGGCTCGTGGCCGACGGCGAGACGCTGGTCGATCGGATCTATCACCTCGATCGCGGCTACGACCGCATGGAGTCGAAGCTGCGCGGCATCGGCGCAGACATCGAGCGCGTGGCCGGCCCGGCCGAGGTGCAGCCATGATCACGCTTGCGCTCTCGAAGGGCCGGATCTTCGAGGAGACCATGCCGCTGCTCGCTGCCGCGGGCATCGAGGTGACCGAGGACCCCGACAAGTCGCGCAAGCTCATCCTGGCGACGACCCGCGCGGACGTTCGCGTCGTGCTGGTACGTGCATCGGACGTGCCGACCTACGTGCAGTACGGCGGCGCGGACCTGGGCGTGACCGGTCTGGACGTGCTGCTCGAGCACGGCAACCAGGGCCTGTACCAGCCGCTGGACCTGCGCATTGCCGCCTGCCGCCTGAGCGTGGCGGTGCGGGCCGACTACGACTATGCCTCCGCCGTGAAGCAGGGCTCTCGCATCAAGGTGGCGACCAAGTACGTCGGGCTCGCCCGCGACTTCTTCGCCAGCAAGGGCGTGCACGTCGACCTGATCAAGCTCTACGGCAGCATGGAGCTGGCGCCGCTGACGGGGCTCGCCGACGCCATCGTCGACCTGGTCTCGACCGGCAACACCCTCAAGGCCAATCACCTCGTCGAGGTCGAGCGCATCATGGACATCAGCGCGCGGCTGGTGGTCAACCAGGCGGCGCTGAAGCTCAAGCGCGAAGCGATCCGGCGTATCGTCGATGCGTTCGAGTCGGCCATTCCTTCTGCGTGACATTGCAATGAATCTGAAAGCCACCCCGCTGCGTCTGTCGACCGCAACGGCCACCTTCGAGGCAGAGTTCAAGGCGCGCCTGCATTGGTCCGCCGAGGCGGATGCGGCCATCGAGCAGGTGGTGGCCGATATCCTCGCGGACGTCCAGCGGCGCGGCGACGATGCGGTGCTCGAATACACGCGCCGGTTCGATCGGCTGGAGGCCGCCGGCATGGCTTCGCTGGAACTCACGGCCGCCGAACTTCGCGGCGCCTTCGAATCGCTGCCGGCCGAGCAGCGCAACGCACTCGAAGCGGCCGCAAGCCGGGTGCGCAGCTACCACGAGGCCCAGAAGAAGGCCAGCGGCGAAAGCTGGAGCTACCGTGACGCGGACGGCACCCTGCTCGGCCAGAAGGTCACGCCGCTGGACCGTGTCGGCATCTACGTGCCCGGCGGCAAGGCGGCCTATCCGTCGAGCGTGCTGATGAATGCCATCCCTGCGCATGTCGCGGGCGTGGGCGAGATCGTCATGGTCGTGCCGACGCCAGGCGGCGAGAAGAACCCGCTCGTCCTGGCCGCGGCGCACGTGGCCGGGGTGACCCGCGCCTTCACGATCGGCGGCGCGCAGGCGGTGGCGGCGCTGGCTTACGGCACCGCTGCGGTCCCGGCGGTCGACAAGATCACCGGGCCCGGCAACGCCTACGTGGCTGCGGCGAAGCGCCGGGTTTTCGGCACCGTCGGCATCGACATGATCGCGGGGCCGAGCGAAATCCTGGTGCTCGCCGACGGCACCACGCCGCCCGAGTGGGTCGCCATGGACCTCTTCAGCCAGGCCGAGCACGACGAACTCGCGCAGAGCATCCTGCTGTGCCCCGACGCAGGCTACATCGAGCGCGTGCAGCAGGAGATCGACCGGCTCTTGCCGTCGATGCCCCGCGCGGAAATCATCGCGGCCTCGCTGAACGGGCGCGGTGCGCTGATCCAGACGCGCAGCATGGAAGAGGCGTGCGAGATCAGCAACCGGATCGCGCCCGAGCACTTGGAGGTCAGCAGTCGAGAGCCGCACCGCTGGGAGCCGTTGCTCAAGCACGCGGGCGCGATCTTCCTGGGCGCCTTCACCAGCGAAAGCCTTGGCGACTACTGCGCGGGTCCCAATCACGTGCTGCCCACCAGCGGCACCGCGCGCTTCAGCTCGCCGCTGGGCGTCTATGACTTCCAGAAGCGATCGAGCCTCATCGAAGTCAGCGAAACCGGCGCCCAAGCCTTGGGGCGCGTCGCCGTGACTTTGGCAGAGGGCGAGGGCCTGACCGCCCACGCCGAAGCGGCGCGTATGCGGATCAGATAATGCTCACCCCCAGCCTCGCCCACTGCGTGTGGCTCGGACACCCCCTCTCCGGGGGCAACCCCAGCGGCCCGGCAAAGCCGGTTCCGCGGGGTTCCTGGCGACCGTTTGCATCGAAGCTGCTCTTTTTTGCAGCGGTGGCATTCGTCGGTGGGGCGCAGGCGATGTCGATCCGCGAGCTGCGCACGCTCGAGGCCAACGAGAAGGACGGCAAGGCCTACGCGAACTACTACCTGGTGGGTGTCATGGAAGGCTTGCGCGAAGCCAACGACGCCGACCAGCGCGCGGGGCTCAAGCCGCATTTCTGCGTCAACGGCCGGAAGCTGGAGCCGGCCATGGCGCGCTCGCTCTACCAGACCGAATTGACGCGCAACCCGGACAGCTACGAGGCGGACATGCCGGTGCAGCTGGTGCTTGCCGCCGCCCTGCGCAACAGCTATCGCTGCTCGCCCTGAACCGAATGACATCCACGACCCCGACGAACCGCGCACTCGGCCGCATCCGCGCCGACGTGCAATCGATGCACGCCTATGCCGTCCAGGATGCGCGCGGCATGCTCAAGCTCGATGCCATGGAGAACCCGCACGGCCTGCCGCCGGCGTTGCAGGTCGCGCTCGGCCAGCGTCTGGGGGCACTGGCGCTCAACCGCTACCCGGGTCCGCGCGGCGCCGACCTGCAGCGCGCCCTGGCCGAGTACGCCGCCATGCCGGAAGGCTTCTCGCTGATGCTCGGCAATGGCTCGGACGAGCTGATCTCGCTCCTGGCCATGGCCTGCGACCTGCCCGGTGCGGCCATCCTCGCGCCGGTTCCCGGCTTCGTGATGTACGCGATGAGCGCGCAGTTGCAGGGCCTGCGCTTCGTCGGCGTGCCGCTGACCGCCGACTTCGAGCTCGACGAACGCGCGATGCTGGAAGCCATCGCGCGCGAAAAGCCCGCCATCGTCTACCTGGCCTATCCGAACAATCCGACGGCGAATCTGTGGGACGACACCGCCATCGAGCGGATCGTGCAGGCGCAGGGCGAGCAGGGCGGCCTGGTCGTCATCGACGAGGCCTACCAGCCTTTCGCGGGCAAGAGCTACATCGACCGCGTGACGCGGCACCACCACGTCTTGCTGATGAGGACGCTGAGCAAGTTCGGCCTTGCCGGTGTCCGCCTCGGCTACCTGATGGGACCGACCGCGCTGGTTTCGGAGATCGACAAGGTACGGCCGCCCTACAACATCAGCGTTCTGAACTGCGAGTGCGCGCTGTTCGCGCTGGAGCACGCCGACGTGTTCGCCGAACAGGCGGCGGACATCCGCAGTCAGCGCGCCCGGATCTTCGAGGGCCTCGCACGGCTGCCCGCCGTGAAGAGCTGGGCGAGCGAGGCGAACATGATCCTGATCCGCGTGCCCGATGCCGCCAGGACTTTCGAGGGCATGAAGGCCGCCGGAGTGCTGGTCAAGAACGTTTCTAAAATGCACCCATTGCTCGCGAACTGCCTGCGGCTGACCGTCGGAACCGCCGACGAGAACGCGCGGATGCTCGCGGCACTGGAATCCTCACTATGAATACCCCCACGGCCCCTGAAGCAGTCGTCGCCGCCGGTGCGCGCACCGCATCCGTGACCCGCAACACGGCGGAGACGAAGATCACGGTCCACGTCAACCTCGACGGCACCGGCAAGGCAAATCTGTCGACTGGCATCGGCTTCTTCGACCACATGCTCGACCAGATCGCCCGCCACGGCCTGATCGATCTGGACATCGACTGCAAGGGCGACCTGCATATCGACGGCCACCACACGGTGGAAGACGTCGGCATCACGCTCGGGCAGGCAGTCGCGAAGGCGGTCGGCGACAAGAAGGGCATCCGCCGCTACGGGCACGCTTACGTGCCGCTCGACGAGGCGCTCAGCCGCGTGGTGATCGACTTTTCGGGCCGCCCCGGCCTGGTGATGGATGTGCCATTCACGAGCGGGATGCTCGGCACCTTCGACACGCAGCTCACGTCCGAGTTTTTCCACGGCTTCGTCAATCACGCGTTCGTCACGTTGCACATCGACAACCTGAAGGGCGTCAATGCGCACCACCAGTGCGAGACGGTGTTCAAGGCCTTCGCCCGGGCACTGCGTGCGGCGCTGGAACTCGATCCGCGTTCGGCGGGCGTCATTCCTTCCACCAAGGGATCGCTCTGAACCGGAACCGTTGCTGCGCGGAGACTCATCCATGACGAAGAACACTGTCGCCGTGATCGACTACGGCATGGGCAACCTGCGATCGGTATCGCAGGCGGTCCAGCATGCGGCCGATCAGGTCGGGGTGGAGGTGTTCGTCACCTCCGATCCTGACGTGGTCCGCCGCGCCACCCGCGTCGTGCTGCCGGGACAGGGTGCCATGCCCGATTGCATGCGCGAACTCCGCGACTCGGGGCTGCTCGACTCCGTGCTCGAGGCGGCAGCGAGCAAGCCGCTCTTCGGCGTGTGCGTCGGCATGCAGATGCTGCTGTCGCGCAGCGAAGAGGGGCCGACCGATGGGCTCGGGCTCATCCCGGGCGAGGTCAGGAAGTTCGAACTCGAGGGCCGCAGGCAGCCCGACGGCAGCCGCTACAAGGTTCCGCAGATGGGATGGAACCAGGTCGTGCAGACGGGACCGCATCCGGTATGGGCCGGCGTGTCGGACCAGAGCTACTTCTACTTCGTGCACAGTTTCTTCGCGAAGCCGGCCGACCGCGCGCACAGCGTCGGCGAGGCGGACTACGGCGAACGCTTTACCGCCGCCGTCGCACGCGATAATATTTTTGCCACCCAGTTCCACCCCGAAAAGAGCGCAGACCATGGGTTGCAGCTCTATCGAAACTTCCTCCACTGGAATCCTTGAGCCCATAGACGCATCGCCCGCCCGGCCCCGGTCGCGGATGGGCGCGCCGGATTCTGGGTACGATTCCGCCTTCCATTTCCTCACCCCGCTTCGATTTCCCGCGATTTCATCGCTCGTTCCAAGCACTCCTGCACCATGCTTCTCATTCCTGCGATCGACCTCAAAGATGGCCATTGCGTTCGCCTCAAGCAGGGCGACATGGACCAGTCGACCACGTTCAGCGAAGATCCCGCCGCGATGGCGCGCAAGTGGCTGGAGGCCGGAGCCAGGCGGCTGCACTTGGTCGACCTGAACGGGGCTTTTGCGGGCAAGCCGCAGAACCATGCGGCGATCAAGGCGATCCTGCGAGAGGTCGGCGAGGACATCCCCGTGCAACTGGGCGGCGGCATCCGTGACCTGGACACCATCGAGCGCTACATCGACGACGGTCTGCGCTATGTGATCATCGGCACTGCCGCGGTCAAGAACCCCGGCTTCCTCAAGGATGCGTGCAGCGCCTTCGGCGGCCACATCATCGTCGGCCTGGACGCCAAGGACGGCAAGGTGGCGACGGACGGCTGGAGCAAGCTGACCGGTCACGAAGTGGCCGACCTCGGCAAGAAGTTCGAGGACTACGGTGTCGAGTCGATCATCTACACCGACATCGGCCGCGACGGCATGCTCTCGGGCATCAACATCGATGCGACGGTGCGCCTGGCGCAGGCGCTCACGATTCCGGTCATCGCCTCGGGCGGGCTGTCGAACATGACCGACATCGAAAAGCTCTGCGCCATCGAGGACGAGGGCGTCGAGGGCGTGATCTGCGGCCGCGCGATCTATTCCGGCGATCTCGATTTCGCCGCCGCGCAGGCGCGAGCGGACGAACTGGCCGACGCGGCCTGACGCCTCAGCGGCTCATTCCGAGCGCACAGCCATCGTCTGGATGATGGTCTCGAGCTGAGGGCTCATCGGCAGGTTCAGCGCAGTGCCCGAAGGCAGCTTGCGCAGGAACCAGCGCTTGTACTGCCGCTCGATCTCGCCGTCTTCGGCGAGATCGTGGAAGGTGTCGTTGACGACCCGCGTCATCTGCGGATCGTCCTTCCGGTACATCACGCCATACGGGTCGTACGAAAGAAACTCGCCGACGACCTCGTAGTTGCTCTCGCCGTCGCCGCCGCCCCGGTCCTGTGCAATCAGGCCGTAGAGCAGCACGTCATCGGTTGCGAACGCCTCGGCCTTCCCGGACTTCACCAGCGCGAACGATTCGGCGTGGTCGCGCGAAACCAGCAGGTTCATGTTGATCTTGAAGCGGGCGGCGATGTCGCGCATCGTCTTCTCGTTGGTCGTGCCGCTGGTCACCGCGACGGCGCGGCCGCCCAGGTCCCGGAACGATTTGATCGGCGAATCCTTCCGCACCAGCAGCTTGGTGCCGGAGACGAAGATCGTCGGCGAGAACGCCACGCGCTTCTGCCGCTCGAGGTTGTTGGTGGTCGAGCCGCATTCGAGATCGACCTTCCCGCTGACTACCGCGTCGATGCGCGATTCGGCGGTCACCGGCACCCATCTCGTCGCGAGCGTCTTGTGCACCGCGTCGCTCATGGCCTCGATCAGCGCCTTGCAGAGTTCGATCGAGTAGCCGATCGGCTCGTTGCGCGGCGAGAGGAACGAGAAGGGGATCGACGATTCGCGGTAGCCGATGGTCACGGCGCCCGCGTCGCGCACCTTGGCGAGCGTGCCGCTGAGTGCCGCCGGCGTTGTCGGCGTCGGCTCGGTCTGCGCCGAAGCCTGCGGCACGATGCCGGCGAGGGCCGCCCACAGGATCCCGATGGTCGCCAGCGTCCGCACGATGGTCATGATCGGCCTCAGGCGTGCATCGGATTGGCGAGGGTGGCGGCGCTCTCCTTGTCCATGGAGCGCGCGTTGGCGTCTGCCTCGCTCTCGGACAGCAGCTCGCCTTCCCACTTGGCGACCACGGCGGTGGCGATCGAATTGCCCACCGCGTTGGTGGCCGAGCGGCCCATGTCCAGGAAGGTGTCCACGCCGAGGATCAGGAGCAGCCCGGCCTCGGGGATGTTGAACTGGTTCAGCGTCGCCGCGATCACCACCAGGGAGGCGCGCGGCACGCCGGCCATTCCCTTGGAGGTCAGCATCAGGATCAGCAGCATCGTGAACTGGGTGGCGATCGACAGATGGATGTCGTAGGCCTGCGCGATGAAGAGCACTGCGAAGGTGCAATACATCATCGAGCCGTCCAGGTTGAATGAATAACCCATCGGCATCACGAAACTGGAGATCTTGCGCTTCACGCCGAAGCGGTCGAGCGCCACCAGGATCTTCGGGTACGCCGCTTCCGAACTGGCGGTGGCGAACGACAGCAGGAAGGGCTCGCGGATGTACTGCAGCAGTTTCACGATGCGCGGGCCGAGAAAGATGAACCCGGCCAGGGCCAGCAGGCCCCACAGCAGGAAGAGGCTCAGATAGAAGCCGCCCATGAACACCGCGAACTTGATCAGGATGTCCAGGCCGTTGACCGCCACCGTCGCGGCCATGGCGGCCAGCACCGCGAGCGGCGCCAGCTTCATCACGTAGCCGGTGATCTTGAGCATGGCGTGCGACAGCTCGTCGATCGAGGCGACCAGCGTCTTGCCTTTTTCGCCGAGCGAGGCGAGCGCGACGCCGAAGAACATTGAGAACACGACGATCTGCAGGATCTCGTTGTTGGCGAGCGCCTCCACGAACGATCTGGGCACCATGTGGGCGATGAAATCCTTCAGCGTGAACTTGGAGGTCGCGAGATTCGCCGAGGCCCCGATGTCGGGCAGCGGCAGCCCCAGGTTGTGCCCCGGCTGCAGCAGGTTGGCCATGACCAGGCCCAGCACCAGCGAGACCAGCGACGCGGTGATGAACCACCCCAGGGCCTTGCCGAAGACCCGCCCCACCGATGCGGCGTCCCCCATATGCGCGATGCCCACCACCAGCGTGGAGAACACCAGCGGGCCGATCAGCATCTTGATGAGCCGCAGGAACACGTCGGAGACGATCGAGATATAGCCCGCGATTTCCGCCGCTGTTCGCTTGTTCGGGAAACTCACGAAGACCATGTAGCCCACGATGATCCCGATCACCATCGCGATCAGGATCCAGGCGGCGGGCGGCAGCTTTCTTCTCATGGCTACTCCTCGTGATGGCGACCGGCGAGTCGCTCCTGGCCGACGACCCGCATTCGCGAGCGTCTGCCAATGAGATTTCAAGCGAAAACAGAGCCGGCTGCAATCCCGACCCGGGCCAATCCTAGAATCGGGCCATGTCTGTCCAAACGTCGATCTTTCGAGGCCAACCTGTGGTGCGCTTCTCGCTGCCCGGCGGCGACAGTTGCATGGTGGCCCTGCATGGTGCTCACGTCCTGTCGTGGATCACCGCCGATGGCGTGGAGCGGCTCTATCTCAGCCCCGATGCGCGCTTCGACGGCCAGAGCGCCATTCGCGGCGGCGTGCCGATCTGCTGGCCGCAGTTCAACATGCGCGGTTCCCTGCCCAAGCACGGTTTCGTGCGCAATGTCGCCTGGCACGCGGAATCGGTCGAGGTGAACGGCAAGCACGCTATCGCCACCCTTTCGCTGCACGACGATGCCGCGATGCGTGCGATCTGGCCGCATTCGTTTCGAGCGCGTCTTGTCGTCGCGCTCGCACCGCATTCGTTGCGGATCGCGTTGACGATCGACAACACCGGCAGCGGGCCGTGGTCGTTCGCCGCGGCGTTGCATTCCTATCTTCGCGTCGACGATGTCACGGCAGCCGGGCTCGAGGGCCTCCAGGGTGCCAACCGCTGGGATGCCGTGCGCGACGACCGGCATGTCGAGGTCGCTCAGGCGCTGCGTTTCGGCAGCGAATTCGACAGCGTCTATGCGTCACCCGCAGGGCCCCTGCGACTCGTGCAGCCGTCCGGCACGCTCGAAATCTCCCAGAGCGCCAGCTGCACCGAAACCGTGGTGTGGAACCCGGGGCCTGTGCTGAGCGCCAAGCTCGACGACCTGCCGGATGACGGCTGGCGCCATATGCTGTGTGTCGAGGCCGCGCGCATCGACGAGTCCGTGCTGCTGGCGCCCGGCGCGCAGTGGCAGGGCTGGCAGCAGCTCACCGTCTCCTGAATCCTTGCTCCTCTATCTCCCATGCTTGCCAAACGCATCATCCCCTGCCTCGACGTCACCGGCGGCCGTGTCGTCAAGGGCGTCAATTTCGTCGAGTTGCGGGATGCCGGCGACCCGGTCGAGATCGCTGCCCGCTACAACGCGCAGGGCGCCGACGAGCTCACCTTCCTCGACATCACGGCGACCAGCGACGACCGGGACCTGATCCTGCCCATCATCGAGGCCGTCGCCTCGCAGGTGTTCATTCCGCTGACCGTCGGCGGTGGCGTCCGGACGGTCGCGGACGTGCGCCGGCTCTTGAATGCCGGCGCCGACAAGACCAGCTTCAATTCGGCCGCGATCGCCAATCCGCAGGTCATCGAGGATGCCTCGCGGAAATACGGGGCGCAGTGCATCGTGGTGGCCATCGATGCCAAGCGCCGCAGCGCCGAGGATGCCGCGACCCGCGGGCCCGGCTGGGACGTCTACAGCCATGGCGGCCGCAAGAACACCGGCCTCGACGCAGTGCAGTGGGCGGTCGAAATGGCGCGCCGCGGCGCCGGCGAGATCCTGCTGACAAGCATGGACCGCGACGGCACGAAGAGCGGCTTCGACCTCGAACTCACCCGGGCGGTGAGTGACGCGGTCAGCGTTCCCGTGATCGCCTCCGGCGGCGTCGGCAGCCTGGCGCACCTGGCGGACGGCATCCAGATCGGCGGCGCCGATGCGGTGCTGGCGGCCAGCATCTTCCACTACGGCGAATTCACCGTCGGCGAGGCCAAGGCGCAGATGGCCGCGCGCGGCATTCCCGTACGGCAGTAACCGATCGCCGGCGGTGTGACATCCATTCCGCCGACAATAGCCCGATGGACTGGTTGGACGAAGTGAAATGGGACGCGAACGGCCTCGTGCCGGTCATCGCGCAGGAACGTGGCAGCAACGACGTGCTGATGTTCGCGTGGATGAACCGCGAGGCGCTGGCCAAGACGGCGGAAACCGGCCGTGCCGTGTATTTCAGCCGCTCGCGCGCCAAGCTCTGGTTCAAGGGCGAGGAATCGGGCCACGTGCAGACCGTGCACGAAATCCGCCTCGACTGCGACAACGATGTCGTGCTGCTCAAGGTTACGCAACTTGGCCATGAGCCGGGCATCGCCTGCCACACCGGCCGTCACAGCTGCTTCTTCAGCAAGTACGAGAATGGCCGCTGGGTCGTGGCAGAACCGGTCCTGAAAGACCCCGCATCGATCTACACACCCACCCCAAGATGAGCACCGACACCTCCGGGCGGAATGCCGAGGACGCGCTGGCGCGCCTCGCCGCCGTCATCGAAAGCCGCCTGCCCGCACGCGGCGGCGACCCCGACAAAAGCTACGTGGCCCGGCTGCTCCACCGCGGCCCGGATGCGTTCCTCAAGAAGATCGGCGAGGAAGCGACCGAGGTCGTGATGGCCGCGAAAGACGCCGACCATGGCGGCGACCGCACGAAACTGGTGAACGAAGTCGCCGATCTGTGGTTCCACAGCATGATCGCCTTGGCGCACTACGGCTTCGCGCCGAGCGACGTGGTGGCGGAGCTCGAGCGCCGCGAAGGCACCAGCGGCATCGAGGAAAAGGCTCTGCGTAAGGCAGAGGCGCGCGATGCTTCGAACGATTGAGAGGACGCCATGCCCAACGACATCGTCACCGTGGACCCCGATGACTCCCTCAAGACCTGGGGCTGGGTCAGCTACATCCTGCACCTGGTGGTGGCCGTGGGCGCCGTGCTGCCGGGCGCGCAGGCCTCCATCGGGCTCTTGCTGATCGCACTCGTCATCGATCTGGTCAAGCGGGACGATGCCGCGGGCACCTGGCAGGCGTCGCATTTCAGCTGGCGCATCCGCTCCGTGCTGTGGGCCGGCCTGCTGTACCTGCTGACTTCCTGGCTGTGGCTGCTTCTTTTCCTGCCGGGCTGGGCGGCCTGGGCGCTGATTTCCCTCTGGTTCCTCTATCGCATCGTCAAGGGGATGGTGCAAATGAATGCGGGCCGATCCATGGAGCCATCGAATGTCCTCTGATCCCAACTGCATCTTCTGCAAGATCATCGAAGGGAAGATTCCCTCCCGGAAGGTCTACGAGGATGAGGAGCTTTTTGCCTTCCACGACATCGCGCCGTGGGCGCCGGTGCACTTCATGATCGTGCCCAAGCACCATGTGCCCTCGATGGCCCAGGTGACTTCGGACGACGCCCCGCTGCTCGGGAAGATCATGACGCTGGCGCCGAAGCTCGCGGTAGAGCAGGGCTGCAGGCCGTATCCGGAGGGCGGTTTCCGCATCGTGGTGAATACCGGGGCGGAAGGTGGCCAGGAAGTCCAGCATCTGCATGTCCACGTCATGGGCGGCCCGCGGCCATGGCTGAGAGGCTGATATCCGTCCCGTCGAGCGGCATTTGCGCCCCGACTAAAATTGTTCACATTCTTCAGGAGTAATCCATGGGCTCTCTTTCCATCTGGCACTGGCTGATCGTGCTGCTGGTCGTCGTGATGATTTTCGGCACCAAGAAGCTTCGCAACATGGGGTCAGACCTCGGCGGCGCAGTCAAGGGTTTCAAGGACGGCATGAAGGACGGCGCTGCGCCCGAAACGCCGCCGGCCCCGAGCGCACAGGTCACCAACAACGCGGCGGCCGACAAGTCGACGATCGACGTCGAAGCACGTCAGAAGTCCTGATCGACGCCTGTCCGTGATCGATCTCGGGATCTCCAAGCTGGCGCTGATCGGCGCGATTGCGCTGATCGTGCTCGGACCGGAAAAGCTTCCGCGCGTGGCGCGCACCGTCGGCACCTTGCTCGGCAAGGCGCAGCGTTACGTGAACGATGTCAAGGCCGAGGTCAATCGTTCGATGGACCTCGACGAACTTCGCAAGATGAAGGATACGGTGCAGGATGCCGCCCGCGAGGTGGAGCACAGCATCCATTCCGGGGCCAGCGAACTCGAAAAGCAGTTTTCCGACATCGGCCAGTCGTCCTCCGAAGCGATCGACGCGCCGCCGGTCTACCCCCAGTACAAGCATCCGCGCAAGAACTGGCGCCTGAAGCAGGGCGCCACGCCGCAGTGGTACAAGTCTCGCAACGGCGTGCGCACCAAGGCGCTCTCAGGCGCGGCGCGCGTGGCGCGCTACCGCCCCCACAAGATCAACTAGCTCCGGCGTGATCAGGTCGCGCCCCGCGCGCCCCGAATTCCCGACCGCGCCCCCACATGGCCGACCCCACAGACAAGAACAAAGAAGACGAACTGGCTGGTACCGAACAGCCCTTCGTCCAACACCTGATGGAGCTGCGGGATCGCCTGCTCTATTGCCTCTATGGTCTTGCGGTGGCCGGCGTCCTGCTCGCGATCTGGCCGGGCCCCAGCGGGCTGATCGACCTGATCGCGGTGCCGATCCGTGCGCATATGCCGCACGACGCGAAGCTGATCGCGATCGGCGTCTTCTCGCCGTTCTTCGTGCCGCTGAAGGTGCTGTTGATGACGGCGGTGCTGCTCGCCCTGCCGTGGCTCATGTACCAGTGCTGGATGTTCGTGGCGCCGGGCCTCTACAGCCACGAAAAGCGCTTTGCGCTGCCGCTGATCATCTTCGGCAGCCTGCTGGCCTATGCCGGCATCGCCTTCGTCCAGTTCTTCGTGCTGGACAAGATGTTCGGCTTCATCCAGAAATTCACGCCGGCTGCGGTCGCGGCCACGCCTGACATCGCCTCCTACGTCGAGGCGATTCTTTCGCTCTACATCGCCTTCGGCGTGGCGTTCCAGGTGCCGATCGTGGTGATGCTGCTGGTGCGCTTCGAGATGGTCACGATCGAGAAGCTGCGCTCCTTCCGCGGCTATTTCATCGTCGTCGCGTTCGTCGTCGCGGCGGTGCTGACCCCGCCGGACGTCGTGTCGCAACTGGCGCTGGCCATCCCGATGTGCCTGCTGTACGAGGTGGGCATCATCGGGGCGCGCTACTTCACCAAGTACAGCAAGGCGCCGGAAGAAAGCGCCGATTCCGCCCAGTCCTGAGCGGATCGCCGGATCGCTATTCCGTCTGGTCCGGCGCGCGGCGGATCTGCGACTTCGGCCGTGAACCTGGCGTCACGTCCAGTTCCAGCTTGTCCCCGCCGCGCTGCAGAGCGAAGCGGGTGGCATTGCCCGGCCTGAGCCCGGCGACGGCGGTCAGAAGTTCCTGAACATTGCCCACGTTCTTCTCGCCGACGCCGGTGATGACGTCGCCGGGCCGCACGCCGGCCTTGGCAGCCGGGCCGTTCTGCAGCACGCCGGTGATGATCACGCCCGAATTGGCTTTCACGCCGAAGGTCTCGGCCAATTCCGGCGAAAGATCGTTCGGCTCCACCCCGATCCAGCCGCGGGTGACGCGCCCGGACTTCACGATGTCCTCGAGCACCTGCTTGGCCGTCGAGACCGGGATGGCGAACCCGATCCCCATGCTGCCGCCGGAGCGGGAATAGATCGCGGTGTTGATTCCCTCGAGGTTTCCGTTCACGTCGATCAGCGCGCCGCCCGAATTGCCGGGGTTGATCGCCGCGTCGGTCTGGATGAAGTTCTCGAAGGTGTTGATGCCGAGCTTGTTGCGGCCCAGTGCCGACACGATGCCGCTCGTGACGGTCTGGCCGACACCGAACGGGTTGCCGATGGCGAGCACCTGATCGCCGACCTGCAGCGCATCGGAGTTGCCAAGGACGACCACCGGGAGCTTGTCGAGTTCGATCTTGAGGACCGCCAGGTCCGTCTCGGGGTCGGTCCCGATCACTTTCCCCCGCGCGTGGCGCCCGTCGTTGAGCGTGACGTCGATCTCGTCCGCGCCCTCCACGACATGGTTGTTGGTCAGGATGTATCCCTCGGCGCTCACGATGACGCCGCTGCCGAGTCCGACCTGAGGCTGGTCCGTCCCCTGGTCGCCGAAGAAGAAGCGGAACCAGGGGTCGTTGTTGCGCGGATTGAGCTGCGCAGCCTTGCTGGTGTTGATGCTCACCACGGCGGGGGACGCCTTCTTCGCCGCGGCGCTCAGGCTGCCGGGCGCGACAGTCTGGGGGACGGGCGGTGCTTCGACCACCGAAACGACGCCGCCGAGCGAACGGGCCCGCTTGTCGAGCCACTCGGGTTTGAGTGTGGCGACCACGAAATAGGCCGCGAGGAGGACGGTGACGGCCTGTGAAAACAGCAACCAGGTGCGTTTCATGAAAAAGCAGAGAAAACGGTGAAAGCAAGCGCCGTTCATGCGGCGCCAAAACGTCGATTGTCCCTCAGTCATTCGGTCGAACTGGCGGCTGCAGGCGCTGAGTTCATCCCTATGAAAGTCAAGAAATAAGGGAAAACCCTAAAATGACGGCGCTTGCAGCCGGGTGCCCTACAAGGATCTCTTCGGCGCGGCGCGCGCAAGACCCTGCAGCGAGAAGCCGCCTACGCAAGAGTCCTGGCCTCGGTCCGCCGAGGGCCGATCTCTCCGGTTTCTCTTCGTTCGCCCATGACTGCACAAGCTCTAGCCCCTGGCGCCTCGGCGTCATCCGCTGCCGCTCCCTCACGCCCGCTCGACGTCCGTGATTACAAGACGCTGGCGCTGTCGGCGCTCGGCGGCACGCTCGAGTTCTACGACTTCGTCATCTACGTCTTCTTCGCCACGGTGATTGGCGCGCTTTTCTTTCCGGTCGACATGCCGGACTGGCTGCGCCAGCTCCAGACCTTCGGCATCTTCGCGGCGGGCTATCTGGCGCGGCCGCTGGGCGGCATCGTGATCGCGCATTTCGGCGACAAGGTCGGCCGCAAGCGGATGTTCTCGCTCTCGATCTTCCTGATGGCGGCGCCGACGCTCGTCATCGGCCTCCTGCCCACCTACGCCAGCATCGGCGTGGCTGCCCCGCTGCTGTTGCTCGCGATGCGGGTGCTGCAAGGCGCCGCGATCGGCGGCGAAATGCCCGGCGCCTGGGTCTTCGTGGCCGAGCATGTGCCGGCGCGCCGCTATGGCTTCGGCGTGGGCACGCTGACGTCGGGCATCACGGGCGGGATCCTGCTGGGCTCGCTCGTGGCGGTGGCTATCAACAGGCACTACTCGACGGCCGAGGTGGCCGGGTTTGCCTGGCGGATTCCGTTCATCCTGGGCGGGGTCTTCGGGCTGGTGTCGGTCTATCTGCGACGCTTTCTCCACGAGACGCCGGTCTTCCGGGAACTCGCGGATCGACGCAACGTCGCGCGTGAACTTCCCCTCAAGACCGTGCTGCGCGAGCATCGCGGCGCGAGCGTGTTCGTGGCGTTGCTGACGTGGGTGCTTTCCGCCGCGATCGTGGTGGTGGTTCTGTACACGCCCACCTACCTGCAGAAGGTTCATCACGTGCCGGCCACGCTCGCGCTCGAGGCGAACGCGGTGGTCACGCTGATGCTCACGCTCGGCTGTATCGTGGTCGGCTGGGCATCGGATCGCATCGGCACGCGCGCGGTCATGCTGATCGGCTGGGGCGGTCTTTTCGTCACGACCTACCTGTTCTACACGAGTCTGCCCGGCACACCGGGATCGCTCGTGTGGCACTACGGGCTGGTGGGCTTCTTCGTAGGCACCATCGCGACGGTGCCGATCGCCGGCGTCCGGGCTTTCCCTGCGGCGGTGCGCTTCACGGGGCTTTCGTTCGCCTACAACATGTCGTATGCCATCTTCGGCGGCCTCACACCGGTGGTCCTCACGCTGTGGCTGGAGAAGGATCCGATGGCGCCCGCGCACTATGTCGGCCTGCTGGCGGCGCTGGGCTTCGTGCTCGGCCTGTTGCCCCTTGCAACACGCGGCCATGCGATGCGAGGCGTCCCGGCCGGGTCCACAATGGCGCAATGAGTACGACCCGCCACGAACTCCTTCACGCATTCGATCTTCTGCTGGCTCCCGAACGATTCAAGGACTACGGACCCAACGGCCTGCAGGTCGAGGGTCGCACCACGGTCCGCAAGATCGTCTCCGGCGTGACCGCGAGCCGCGCATTGATCGAAGCCGCGATCCACGCCGAAGCCGATGCGATCTTCGTGCACCACGGGCTGTTCTGGCGCGGACAGGATGGCCGTGTGACGGGGTGGATGCGGCAGCGCCTGGGTCTGCTGCTCGGCGATGACGTCAACCTGTTCGCCTACCACCTGCCGCTGGATGCGCATCCCGAACTCGGCAACAACGCGCAGCTGGGCGACAGGCTGGGGCTGGCGGCACACGCCGGCTCGACCGGGCGCTTCGGCGAGCAGGAGCTTGGCTTTCTCGGCGCGCGGGCCAACGGCGAGTCTTTTGCGAGCGCGAAGGCACTGGCCGCACATGTGGAAAAGGCGCTGGGCAAGTCGGTCACGCTCGTGGAGGGCGCGGCTCGGCCGATCAGAAACATCGCATGGTGCACCGGCGGCGCGCAGGGCTACTTCGAGGCCGCGATCGCCGCCGGTGCGGATGCCTTCATCACGGGCGAGATCTCCGAACCCCAGGCCCATTACGCGCGCGAGATGGGCGTCGCGTTCCTCGCCTGCGGGCACCATGCGACCGAGCGCTACGGCGCGCCGGCGGTGGCGGGCCATGTGGCGCAGCAACTGGGGCTCGCGCACGAATTCATCGATATCGACAACCCCGCCTGAGCACCGTGTCGCTTCCCATCGCCGTCACCTTGGGTGACCCTGCGGGCATCGGTCCCGAGACCATCGTCAAGGCGTTCCGTGATGCGGGCGAGCACATGCGCGGATGCTTCGTCGCTGGCGATGTCGCTCTTGTACGGCGCGCCGCACGATGGCTTGCGGCGCCCGGTGCTCTCGCACTACCTGTTGCCGAGATCGAATCGCTTGCGGATGTGGCCGAAGTACCGCCGAACTGCGTGCCGGTGCTGCAAGTGGTGGAGGCGGCAGACGCGTCCATTCCGCTCGGCGAGATCAGTGCCTCCGCAGGACGGATCGCAGGCGATTGCGTCGTCTGGGCTGCGCGCGCCGCCCTGCGTGGCGACATTGCGGCCATGGTGACCGCGCCCCTGCACAAGGAAGCGCTGGCCGCGGCCGGCTTCAGCTTTCCTGGTCACACGGAACTGCTCCAAGCCGAGGCCGCTACGCATCTCGGCCGGCCGGTTTCCGACGTGCCGGTAAGGATGATGCTCGCCAACGACGAATTGCGGACCGTGCTCGTGAGCATCCATATGTCGCTGCGCCAGGCCATCGATGCGGTGACGTTCGAGGGTGTTCTGGAGACGCTGCGGATCACGCACCGTTCGTTGACTGCAGTGCTGGGCAGGCCACCGAAAATCGGTGTCGCGGGCCTCAACCCTCATGCAGGGGAGGGTGGCCTCTTCGGCACCGAGGAACACGACATCATTGCGCCTGCCGTCGCGGTCGCGCGGAAAGACGGCATCGATGCGGATGGTCCGCACGCGCCGGACACCATCTTCATGCGCGCGCGCAACGGCGAGTTCGATGTGGTGGTCGCGATGTATCACGACCAGGGTCTGATTCCCGTGAAGTACCTGGGCGTGGAGAAGGGCGTCAACGTGACGCTGGGATTGCCGCTGGTGCGCACGAGTCCCGATCATGGGACGGCGTTCGATATCGCGGGGACCGGCCGCGCCGATGCGTCGAGCCTGATCGAGGCGGTTCGTATGGCGCGTTCGCTCTCAGGCGAAGCGGCGAAAGCGGATTGAGTTTCGCCGCGGCGTCGATCAGCGCTGCTTGAGGCTGTCGCGGATCTCGCGCAGCAGCACGATATCTTCCGGTGTCGCTGGCGGCGGTGCTTCTTGCGTCTTCCGCAGCCTGTTGATTTGCTTGACCATCAAGAAAATGATGAAGGCAAGAATCGCGAAGTTGACCGCGACGGTGATGAAATTGCCGTAGGCCAGCACCGGGACGTTGGCCTTCTTCAGTTCCACCAGCGTATCGGCCACATTTGGCGGTTTGGGTCCGAGCAGGATATAGAGATTCGAGAAATCGAGCCTGCCGAACACCAGCCCAACGATCGGCATGATGATGTCGCCCACCAAGGATTCGACGATCTTGCCGAAGGCGCCACCGATGATCACGCCGACCGCGAGGTCGATCACGTTGCCCTTGACGGCGAATTCACGAAACTCCTTGAGAAAGCTCATGTGGGTACCTCTGTCCGGAATTGCGAAAGGCTGGTCAGTATAGGGCCGTGTTTGATCGGGATTAATACGAACGCAATGTGTCGCTTATGCGCGTCTCTTTGCATTGAATTCGCGATTTACGCTCCGCTACAATCGTTGGTTGACCCCAAGACCTTAGCGAAGAACATTGAGGATCCCCCATGAGTGATAGCGCAGCCGGCCACGCCCGGGTTGACACCAGCAAGCGGACGTGGTTGATCGCATCGGGTTGTGCAGGAGCTGTGGGCGGAGTGGCTGTCGCCGTGCCGTTCGTCAGCACTTTCCAGCCATCCGAAAGAGCCAAGGCTGCCGGCGCTCCGGTAGAGGTTGACATCGGCGGCCTTCAGCCGGGCGAGAAGATGACCGTCGAATGGCGCGGCAAGCCGGTGTGGATCCTCAAGCGCACGCCCGAGCAGCTCGCCGAACTGCCCAAGCTCGATCCGCTGCTCGCCGATCCGCAGTCCAAGCGCAATCCGGACGAATTCACGCCCCCTTACGCGCGCAACGAGCACCGCTCGATCAAGCCAGAGATACTGGTGGTCGTCGGTATCTGCACGCACCTCGGATGCTCTCCGACAGACAAGTTGCAGGCCGGCCCCCAGCCCTCGCTGCCCGATAACTGGCAAGGTGGCTTCCTGTGCCCGTGCCATGGCTCCACCTTCGACCTTGCGGCACGGGTCTTCAAGAACAAGCCGGCGCCGGACAATCTGCCAGTCCCTCCCCACATGTACCTCTCCGACACCCGCCTCCTGATCGGCGAAGACAAGAAGGCTTGAGGAGAACGACATGGCTGACTTCAAGGAAATCTCCCCCAACGCACCAGCGAACGAGAAGCTCCTCAACTGGGTCGACAACCGCTTCCCGTTGACCAAGCTCTGGGAAGACCAGTGGGGCAAGTACTACGCGCCCAAGAACTTCAACTTCTGGTACATCTTCGGCTCGCTCGCGATGCTGGTCCTGGTGATCCAGATCGTGACCGGCATCTTCCTCGTGATGCACTACAAGCCCGACGCCGCGCTCGCCTTCGCGTCGGTGGAGTACATCATGCGCGACGTGCCCTGGGGTTGGCTGATCCGGTACATGCACTCCACGGGCGCGTCGGCGTTCTTCATCGTGGTGTACCTGCACATGTTCCGCGGCCTCATCTACGGAAGCTACCGCAAGCCGCGCGAACTGATCTGGATCTTCGGTTGCGCCATCTTCCTCTGCCTGATGGCCGAGGCCTTCATGGGCTACCTGCTGCCGTGGGGCCAGATGAGCTACTGGGGCGCTCAGGTGATCGTCAATCTGTTCTCCGCCATTCCGTTCATCGGTCCGGACCTCGCGATCCTGATCCGCGGCGACTACGTGGTGAGCGACGCGACCCTCAACCGCTTCTTCAGCTTCCACGTGATCGCGGTGCCGCTGGTGCTGCTGGGCCTGGTGGTCGCTCACCTGATCGCGCTGCACGAAGTGGGCTCGAACAACCCGGACGGCATCGAGATCAAGGCCAAGCGCGGGCCCGATGGTCATCCGCTGGACGGCATCCCGTCGCACCCCTACTACACGGTGCACGACATCTTCGGCACGGTGGTGTTCCTCACGATCTTCTCGGCGGTGATCTTCTTCGCGCCCGAGGCCGGTGGCTACTTCCTCGAGTACAACAACTTCATTCCGGCCGATTCGCTGAAGACGCCGAACCACATCGCGCCGGTGTGGTACTTCACGCCGTTCTATTCGATGCTTCGCGCCATCACGAGCGAGATGATGTATGCGCTCATCGCGTGCGTTGTCGCAGGCGCCGCGTTCGGCGTGTGGAAGACGCGCATCCCATCGATCTTCAAGGGGCTGATCGTCGTGGTCGCCGTCGGTGTCGCGGCAATGATGCTGTCGATCGACGCCAAGTTCTGGGGCGTGGTCGTCATGGGCGGCGCCGTCATCATCCTGTTCTTCCTGCCGTGGCTGGATCACAGCCCGGTGAAGTCGATCCGCTACCGTCCGGGCTGGCACAAGTACATGTACGGCATCTTCGTGATCAACTTCGTGGTTCTCGCCTACCTCGGCGTGCAGCCGCCATCGCCTGTCGGCGAACGGGTGTCGCAGGTCGGGACGCTGTTCTACTTCGGCTTCTTCCTGCTGATGCCATGGTGGAGTCGTCTGGGCGAATTCAAGCCGGTCCCTGAGCGCGTGACTTTCGCGGCCCACTGACCGGGAGAACACAAGAATGAAGAAACTGATCCTCACGTTGATTGCGGCGCTTGGTTTCGTGGCGGGCGCGCATGCCGCTGAAGAAGCCATCCCCTGGGACAAGGCGCCGAACCGCACGACCGACCTGGCGGCGCTGCAGAACGGCGCGAAGCTCTTCGTCAACTACTGCCTCAATTGCCATTCGGCGGCGTTCATGCGCTACAACCGATTGCAGGACCTCGGTATCACCGAGCAGCAGATCAAGGACAACCTGCTGTTCGCGACCGACAAGGTCGGTGAAACCATGAAGGCCAACATCGATCCGCGCCAGGCAAAGGAGTGGTTCGGCGGCATTCCGCCTGATCTGACGCTGGTCGCCCGGTCGCGCGCCGGACACGGCGGCAGCGGCGCCGACTACCTCTACACCTACCTGCGCACCTTCTATCGCGACGAAACGAAGGCCACGGGCTGGAACAACCTGGCATTCCCGAGCGTCGCGATGCCGCATGTGCTGTGGGAACTGCAGGGCGAGCGCCGGCCGATCTTCGACAAGGTCGAATCGCACGGCCACGAGGTCGAAGTGTTCAAGGGCTGGGAGCAGATCACGCCCGGAACCATGACGCCAGTCCAGTACGACCAGGCCGTCGGCGACCTCGTCAGCTACATGCAATGGATGGCCGAGCCGGCGCAGAACACACGTGTCCGCGTGGGCGTCTGGGTGCTGCTGTTCCTTGTCATGGCAGTGGTCTTTGTTTGGCGCTTGAATGCCGCGTACTGGAAAGACGTCAAGTAACGCCATGCCGATCGGGCGCCCCGCGCGCCTGGTCCCGCAGAGTGGGTTGCGTACGCGACCCACTCTTTTTGATTTTTAGGAGCCTTTCGCCATGATGGTCTTGTATTCGGGAACGACCTGCCCTTTTTCTCACCGCTGCCGTTTCGTGCTGTTCGAAAAGGGCATGGATTTCGAGATTCGCGACGTCGATCTCTACAACAAGCCGGAAGACATCAGCGTGATGAATCCGTACGGGCAGGTGCCGATCCTCGTGGAGCGCGACCTGATCCTGTACGAGTCGAACATCATCAACGAGTACATCGACGAGCGCTTCCCGCATCCGCAACTGATGCCGGGCGATCCGGTCGACCGCGCGCGCGTGCGCCTGTTCCTGCTCAACTTCGAGAAGGAACTGTTCGTGCACGTTTCGACGCTTGAGAACCGCAGCTCCAAGGGCAATGAAAAGGCCCTCGAAAAGGCCCGTTCGCACATCCGCGACCGCCTGACGCAGCTCGCACCCGTGTTCCTCAAGAACAAGTACATGCTGGGCGACAATTTCTCGATGCTCGACGTCGCGATCGCCCCGCTGCTGTGGCGCCTGGACTACTACGGCATCGACCTCAGCAAGAACGCGGCGCCGCTTTTGAAGTACGCTGAACGCATCTTTTCCCGTCCGGCCTACATCGAAGCACTGACCCCGTCCGAAAAGGTCATGCGGAAGTGAAACGCTGGCGAAGCCGGTCATGATCAACGCGCTCGAATCGTCCTCGACACGCCCGTATCTCATTCGGGCTTTGTATGAATGGTGCACGGACAACGGCTTCACGCCGTATGTCGCGGTCCAGGTCGACGACACGGTCCAGGTCCCGCGCGAGTACGTCAAGAACGGCGAAATCGTGCTGAACATCAGTTTCGACGCGACGAGCTCGCTGAATCTCGGCAACGAGTTCATCGAATTCAAGGCGCGTTTCGCGGGCACTGCGCGGGAGATCATCGTGCCGGTCAGCCGCGTGATCGCGATCTATGCGCGCGAGAACGGGCAGGGGATGGCGTTCCCCGCGCCGGTACCGGTCCAGCCGTCCGAGGCCAATCCGGGCGCTGCGGCGCCGGTCTCCCCGCCCGCGACCACGTCGCCGCGCGCGCCGTTGCGAGATGCCACGCGAGTGTCGGAAGGCGATCCTGGGCGGGGGGTCGTCCATCTGGTCACGGGCGAAGGTGCGGAGGAAACCGTCGAAGCCGGTTCTGCGCCGACCCAACCCGAGGACCCGCCGCGGCCGCCCGCCGGGGGCGGATCCCGCCCCTCGCTGAAGCGGATCAAGTGAGGTCGGCGCAAGTTTGCGATCGCTAGAATCCCCTTCTTCGCCGCTTTAGCTCAGTTGGTAGAGCAACCGCCTTGTAAGCGGTAGGTCGTCAGTTCGATTCCGACAAGCGGCACCATTCAGAAGCCCCGGGCAGGCCTGCCCTCCGGGGCTTTTTCATTGCCGGATGGCGGCGCACGCCACGTCAGCTTCGCGTCTGGACCTTGATTCGGAGCGTTGCGACATGCCACCCGCGGGCCTTCAGCCGCGACTGGAACGCAGGAATCAGTTGGCGCAGCTTGGCCGCTGCCGCGTTGCCGGTCACGAGCACGCACCAGACGTCGTCCTCCGCGGGGCCGGCCTTGACGCTTGGGCGCAACTCCAGGGGGATCAGATCCTGGATGGCCGCGAGTCTTTCGGATGCGTCACGTGCGCGCGCCGTCAGGCTCGCGAGGGTCGGCGACTCTTCCGTAGCCTGGAAAACGGAGACGGCGTTGAAGCGGCGATTCATGGGAATGGTCTGCAATCAGGGAATCAAACAAGAGGGCTAAAATGCGCGGTTTGCCGGCTTCCCGCCAGCCATTTGGCTTGTTTTGCGGCAAAGCGCGCCCAAGTTCCTTCTCGTCTATCTTAGGGATTTCGGTCGAAGCATCCGCATGCAGCGAGTGTGCTTCGATCTCCATTCATGGCCACCAACTTCCTGACTCAAATTTTCGGCAGTCGCAACGATCGACTTCTGAAGCAGTATCGCAAGACGGTCGAACGCATCAACTCGCTGGAGCCGTCGTTCGAGAAGCTGGATGAAGCCGCGCTGCGCGCCAAAACCCAGGAATTCAAGGACCGCGTCGCCAACGGCGAAGCGCTCGATTCGCTGCTGCCGGAAGCCTTTGCGACCGTGCGCGAGGCTTCGAAGCGGGTCATGAAGATGCGTCACTTCGACGTCCAGCTCCTCGGCGGGATGGCGCTGCACTACGGCAAGATTTCGGAAATGCGCACCGGCGAAGGCAAGACGCTGACGGCGACGCTGCCGGTGTACCTCAATGCGCTCACCGGCAAGGGTGTGCACGTGGTGACCGTCAATGACTACCTCGCCAGCCGCGACGCCACGTGGATGGGGCGGCTCTACAACTATCTGGGGCTGTCGGTGGGCATCAACCTGCCCCAGATGCCGCGCGAAGAAAAGCAGCAAGCCTACGGTAGCGACATCACGTACGGCACCAACAACGAGTACGGCTTCGACTATCTGCGCGACAACATGGTGTATGAACCCGCCGACCGGGTTCAGCGCGGACTGAACTACGCCATCGTCGACGAGGTGGACTCGATCCTGATCGACGAAGCCCGCACCCCGCTGATCATCAGCGGACAAGCCGAGGACCACACCGACCTCTATCTGGCGATCAACAAGGTCGTGCCGCTGCTCGTGCGTCAGGAAGGCGAGGCCGATCCCCGCACCGGCGAAGGCGTCACCAAGCCGGGCGACTTCACGGTCGACGAGAAGACCCACCAGGTGTTCCTGACCGAGGATGGGCATGAAAAGGCCGAGCAGGTCCTGTCGGAATTCAAGCTGTTGCCGGAGGGCGCATCGCTCTACGATCCGGCGAACATCACGCTGATGCATCACCTGAATGCAGCGTTGCGTGCACGGCACCTCTACCACCGCGACCAGCACTACGTCGTCCAGCAGGGCGAAGTGATCATCGTGGACGAGTTCACCGGCCGCCTGATGACCGGACGCCGGTGGAGCGATGGTCTGCACCAGGCCGTCGAAGCCAAGGAAGGCGTCGAGATCCAGTCCGAGAACCAGACGCTCGCCTCGATCACTTTCCAGAACTACTTCCGCCTCTACGGCAAGCTCGCAGGCATGACCGGTACGGCCGATACGGAGGCCTATGAGTTCCAGGAGATCTACGGCCTGGAGACGGTGATCGTTCCGCCGAACCGGCCCAGCAAGCGCGAGGACCAGCTCGACCGCGTCTACAAGACCACGCGCGAGAAATACGAAGCGGCCATCCAGGACATCCGCGAATGCAATGAGCGGGGCCAACCCGTGCTGGTCGGCACCTCGTCGATCGAGAACTCCGAGATCATCTCCAGCCTGCTCCAGAAGGCCGGTCTGGAGCACCAGGTGCTCAACGCCAAGCAGCACGCGCGCGAGGCCGAGATCGTGGCTCAGGCGGGTCGCGCCAAGATGATCACGATCGCGACCAATATGGCCGGTCGCGGTACCGACATCGTGCTGGGCGGCAACGTCGAGAAGGCCATCGAGGCAGTCGAAGCCGACGAAGCGGCCGATCCGTCGGCCAAGGCGGCCGAAGTCGCACGACTGCGTGCCCAGTGGGACAAGGACCACGAGTTCATCAAGTCCGTCGGCGGCCTGCGCATCATCGCCACCGAGCGCCATGAGTCGCGCCGTATCGACAACCAGCTTCGCGGCCGTTCCGGCCGGCAGGGTGACCCAGGCTCGTCGCGTTTCTACCTGAGCCTGGACGACCCCTTGATGCGCATCTTCGCGGGCGACCGCGTGAAGGCCATCATGGACCGGCTCAAGATGCCCGATGGCGAGGCCATCGAAGCTGGCATCGTCACGCGCAGCATCGAGAGCGCGCAGCGAAAGGTCGAGGCGCGCAACTTCGACATCCGCAAGCAACTGCTCGAGTACGACGACGTCTCGAACGATCAGCGCAAGGTCATCTACCAGCAGCGCAACGACATCCTCGACGCGGCCGACCTGACTGCGCAGATCGAAGCGCTGCGCGAAGGCTGCTTCACCGACCTGGTGCGCCAGTACGTGCCCGCCGAAACGGTCGAGGAGCAATGGGACCTGGCCGGTCTCGAAAAGGTGCTCGCGGAAGACTGGCAGATCGACCTGCCGCTTCGCAAGGAGGTCGAGGCCGCCAGCGCGGTCGGCGACGAAGACGTCGTCGAAAAGGTGGTGGCTGCCTCCAACGAGGCATTCAGTGCCAAGGTGGCATTGATCGGCCAGGAGAACTTCACGCAGTTCGAGCGCATGGTCCTGCTGCAGAGCATCGACACGCACTGGCGCGAACACCTGGCGTCGCTGGACTATCTGCGCCAGGGCATTCATCTGCGCGGCTACGCGCAGAAGCAGCCCAAGCAGGAGTACAAGCGCGAGGCTTTCGAACTGTTCGGCCAGCTGCTCGATTCGGTCAAGAACGAGGTGACCCGCCAGCTGATGACGGTTCGCGTGCAGTCCAGCGAGCAGCTCGAGCAGGCGGCCGAGGCCATGGAAAGCCGCGGCGAGAACCTGTCGAACATCACCTACAGCGCACCCACCGAGACCGGCGATGTCGAAGTCCGCGTGGACGAAGAGAGCATGCGCCGCCAGGCCGCGAGTGGCTTGAGTGCAGGCGCGGCGGCATTCGCGCGCGTGGGACGCAACGATCCTTGCCCCTGCGGCAGCGGCAAGAAGTTCAAGCAGTGCCACGGCAAGCTCACTTGATATTCGTCAGCAGGACATCGCCATGCCCGTGAATCTTTCCGCTCCCGATCCCGCCGCGCTCCACGCGGTGCCCGGCGTTCGTATCGGCGTCGCCGAAGCCGGCGTGCGCAAGCCGAACCGCAAGGACCTTACCGTCGTGCTGATCGACGAAGGCGCCGCGGTGGGCGGCGTGTTCACGCAGAACCGCTTCTGCGCCGCACCGGTGCAGGTCTGCCGCGATCACCTGGCCCGGGATCTGGGTATCCGTGCGATGGTGATCAACACGGGCAATGCGAACGCCGGGACCGGTGAAGACGGCTTGGCTCGCACGCGGGCCACCTGCATCGCGCTGGCGCGGCAGCTGAATCTGGCGCCCGAGCAGATCCTGCCGTTCTCCACCGGCGTGATCATGGAGCCGCTGCCGATCGATCGGATCGAAGCCGGCATGCCGGCGGCGCTGGCCGACGCATCGCCCACCCACTGGGCGCGTGCAGCCGAAGGCATCATGACCACCGACACCGTGCCCAAGGCTTTCAGCCAGCAGGTGCAGATCGACGGCGCGACGGTCACGATCACCGGCATCAGCAAGGGCGCCGGCATGATCCGTCCGAACATGGCCACCATGCTCGGCTTCATGGCAACGGATGCCAAGATCGATTCGGCCCTGATTCAGCCGCTTTCCAAGGCGCTGGCCGACGCATCGTTCAACCGCGTCACGATCGACGGCGATACGTCGACCAACGACTCCTTCGTCGTCATCGCCACGCAGAAGGCGGCGCACCAGACGATCACTTCGCTCGACTCCGCATCGGGCCAGGCGCTGCTGCAAGCGATGCAGAACGTGGCTCGCCAACTGGCGCAGGCGATCGTGCGCGACGGTGAAGGCGCGACCAAGTTCATCACTGTCCGTGTCGAAGGCGGCCGCGATGGTGCCGAGTGCCGCCAGGTCGCCTATGCCGTTGCGCATTCGCCGCTGGTGAAGACCGCGTTCTACGCGAGCGACCCGAACCTGGGGCGTATCCTGGCGGCCGTCGGCTATGCCGGTATCGCCGACCTCGACCAGACGGGCATCGACCTGTACCTGGACGACGTGCACGTGGCGGTGAAGGGCGGCCGAAACCCCTCCTATCGCGAAGAAGACGGGCAGCGCGTGATGAAGCAGAGCGAGATCACCGTCCGCATCGTGCTCGGCCGCGGCACCGCGGCAGACACGGTCTGGACCTGCGACCTGAGCCACGACTACGTGTCGATCAACGCCGATTACAGATCATGAAGCCCCCACGCTCGCTGCGTCCGCTGCCCCCCGAGGGAGCGCTCAGCGTCATTCGGGCAGCCGGGCGGTCGCTGTCATGAACGAGAAGTTCGAACGTCTGATCGAGCGCGCTGAACAACTGATCTGCCGGATCGAATCGATTCTTCCGCAACCGTTGGCTGCGCCGGCGGACTGGAATGCCTCCATCGCGTGGCGCTATCGCCGCCGCAGCTCGGGCCATGGGACGCTGGAGCCGATCCGGCATGTGGCGTCGATGCCGCTGGATGCGCTCAAGGAGATCGATGTCCAGAAGGAGAAGATCGAGCGCAACACCCGCCAGTTCGTGGAAGGCAAGCCGGCCAACAACGTCCTTTTGACCGGCGCGCGCGGCACTGGCAAGTCGTCGTTGATCCGGGCCTGTCTGCAGGCCTACGCGCCGCAGGGGCTGCGCCTGATCGAAGTTGACAAGGCCGAGCTGACCGACCTGCCGGACATCGTCGAAGTGGTTGCCGGGCGGCCCGAGAAGTTCATCGTGTTCAGCGATGACCTGAGCTTCGACGAAGGCGAGCCCGGCTACAAGGCGCTCAAATCCATCCTCGACGGCTCCGTGGCCGCGGCGACGCCGAATGTGCTGATCTACGCGACCAGCAATCGACGGCATCTGCTGCCCGAGTACATGAAGGACAACCTCAGCTACACCCACACAGAGGACGGCGAGGTGCATCCGGGCGAGGTGATCGAGGAGAAGATTTCCCTGTCCGAGCGTTTCGGCCTTTGGGTGAGCTTCTATCCGTTCACGCAGAACGAATACCTGACGATCGTCGCGCAGTGGCTGTCGTCCTTTGGCATCGACGCCAAGGCGATCGAGGCGGCCCGACCCGAGGCGCTCGTGTGGGCGCTCGAGCGCGGATCGCGCAGCGGACGCGTGGCCTATCAGTTTGCCCGTGACTATGCGGGGCGCAGCTGAGACCATGACCGCACCTCGAAAGCACACGGAGGTCGCCGTCGGCATCCTCGTTCGCGGGGACGACGCGCTGCTGCTTTCCACCCGGCCCGAAGGCAAGCCTTACGCGGGCTACTGGGAGTTCCCAGGCGGCAAGATCGAAGCCGGGGAGACAGTCGAGCAGGCGCTGCGGCGCGAGTTGCACGAGGAACTCGGCATCACCATCGCCGGCGCCGACGTGTGGAAGGTGACCGAGCACGACTATCCCCATGCGCTGGTTCGCTTGCACTGGTGCAAGGTGACCGACTGGTCCGGCGATTTCGAGATGCGCGAAGGGCAATCGATGTGCTGGCAGCAACTGCCGCTCGATGTGTCACCGGTGCTGCCGGGGGCGCTCCCCGTGCTGGCATGGCTAGCCGAAGAGCGTGGTTTGCCGAATGCCGTGGTCACGCCGGCGGCATGACCGGCCGGCTGTCTCGACGTCTACTGCCTCTTCGGATCGCCGAACGGATCATCGTCTGGCGGTGACTCTGCCGGCACCCTGAATTCCTCGCTCGCCCAGGCGCCCAGGTCGATGCCCTTGCAGCGCGCACTGCAGAAAGGCCTGTAAGGGTTGCGTGCGCTGTAGAGACTGTCCTTCCCGCACGCCGGGCATTTGACGATGCGTTCCCCGATCGGAGATGAAGAATCCGTGCTCATGCACAGAGCGTCAGTTCGAACGGAGTGTCTTCGGTGCTTTGATGCAGGCGGTCATCGGCTTCCTGCCGCATCAGACGCACCGAGACCATCAGACGGTTGCCGCTGATTTCCGGGATGAACCCGAGCTTGGGGTCGATCCGCAGCCGCAGCAGCTGGAAGCTCCGCCCTTGCGGAAGCGCCTGCTGGAATTGACCTTTCGACGCGATGACCTTGTACGGGACATCCGCATCGCGCAAGAGCTTGAGCAGCAGATAGATCGACTCCGCCAACGGAGCGAGCGTGGATGACCAGCGTTCGAGGTCGGCGCGCCGATCGTTGGCGCGGCGGTTCTGCCAAGCATAGTAGGCCGGCAGGTCGAACTCGCAGGTTCCGCCGGGAATGCTCGCTCGGCTGCGAATGCTCATCAGCCATTCGTTCTCGGTGAGCGCCTGCCCGGCCTTGCCCGGCACCGTGTTCAACGTGTTGAAATTGCTTTCGAGCTTGCTGACGACCTGATCGAGCACTGTCTCGGCGATCGCGGGGTTGCCGCGATAGCTGTTGAACACGTTCTTGTGCTTGTCGAGGTCCCTCAGCACGTCGGCCTTGAGGTCGGCGCGGGCCGCGACGTCCATGATCTCGAAGATCGTGACGAGCGCGTAGTGGTGCAGCAGAGCCGACTCTGCCGGCACCAGCTCACCGAGACGGCGGAACAAGTGCTCCAGCCGAAGGTAGGTCCGGATGCGCTCGTTGAATGGGTACTCGTAAAGGATCACGCGTGACGTCTTCCGATGCTGATCATAGCCTCAAGAAGACTTCGCAGGAGGCTCCGGAATTATCTTGCGGACGGCGCCGAGCATGACCTCTCCGAGCGCCAGTTGCCCGAACAGCGACGTGTGGGTGTCATTCGGGAAGTAGAAGTCCCGGATCTTGGTCTTCTGTTCCTTGGCAAAGGTGAAGAGGTCCGGTCCCAGCCCGGCCCTTGCAAAAGCAGTCACAAAATCTTGCGAGTGTTCCGGCGTGAGGTACGTCGTCGTCTTGTTGGGGATCACCATCCAGATGATGGACCGGCTGTGGTGCGCCTCGGAAAATGCGCGCATCTGCTCGACGTGCTGGACCGTCAGTTCGCCATTGTCGTCATCGTCCTTGAAGAACAATGCCTTGTCGCACAGCCGGTTGCTGAACAGCGAGCAGCCATCGGGCACTGGACGGACCCAGCTCTGATTGACGGCCAGCGTCGGCCCCTGGGCCTCTTTCGCAGCGCGTGTGTTGCGGTAGGTGACATAGCCCGAGGTCAACCTGGCCTTCCAGTTGAGCGCGAAGCCCGGCACTTTTTCGACCGGCTCGAAGAAGGGCTCGATGCGGGTGCCGGGGACATTGCCCATTGCCTTGCATTTCTGCGTGTTGGCCAAACGGTCTGCGAGGAGGCGTTCGACGCTCTCGATGATGACCAGCTTGCCCTTGAACCCTGCGCGGTCGAGCCAATCGTCGAAATCGTCGCAGAGCGACTCGTGAAATTCGCTCCAGAAGACCGTCGCGAAGCGATAGCCATGCTGCTTCAGCACGGATTGCCAACGAGCCGTGGCGGAGAAGCTGTCGCCGATCACTAGGACATCGGCTTCGTTGATCGGCGATGCGCGCAGGAAGGCCCTGTCGACTTGCGGCTGGTCCTTCTGCCACCCGAACTCGTGATCGGAGACCATTCCGATGCGTGACAGATCGCCATAGGGAATGGGCGTGTTCAACGTGATGATCAGCATCGCAACGATCACGGCGAAGCCAGCCGTGAACACTTGCAGCCAAAGTTTTGCGGGCGTCATATCAGAACTGGAAATAGAGGAACGGGCTGTAGGAGCCCAGCCTCGAGACGCAGAGCCCCAGCAGCAGGACTGTCAGGAGCGCCATGACTGCAGTGAACGCGAGCGACGCCCGCGGCCGGCCGGCCAGCGACTCGGCCTGCGGAACCCAGCGTTGCAGCGTAATGGTCGGTGGCAGTGCAAGGCAGATGAAGAGCCCGACGAGCAGGGTCTGGAAGAACTCCGGCTTGCGAGACGGGACGGGACCGAACTCGGTAAATGCCTCCAGCGCGGTTCCGTGGAACCCCAGCATGCCCTTGTAGATCTCCATCGCCGCATGCATGCTGTCCGCGCGGAAGACCACCCAGGCAATCATGACGCTCAGGAACGTGACGAACCATCCGAGGACCTTCGCCAGCCGGCCGGGCTTCGAATCGCGACGAATCTTGCTGTTCCAGAGATGGTTGATCACGAGGTACATGCCATGCAGGCCGCCCCAGATCACGAAGGTCCATGCGGCGCCGTGCCACAGGCCACCGAGCAGCATGGTGATGAACAGGTTCAGGTAGCGGCGCGCCGGCCCCTTGCGATTGCCTCCCAGGGGGATGTAGAGGTAGTCGCGGAGAAAGGTCGACAGGGAGATGTGCCAGCGGCGCCAGAACTCGATGATGTTGGTCGACTTGTAGGGCGAGTTGAAGTTGAGCGGGAGCTTCACGCCCAGGCACAACGACAGGCCCACGGCCATGTCCGAATAGCCCGAGAAATCGAAATAGATCTGCAGCGTGTAGGCGAGCACGCCGAGCCATGCCGTGTAGAGCATGGGGGTCGTGCCGTTGTGCACGCCGTTGAACATGAGGTCGGCGTACTCACCCACCTTGTCGCCGATGAGGAGCTTCTTGGCGAGGCCGAAGACGAAGATGGCCAGGCCGAGCGCGATCTTGTTGGTGTCCGCGCGGTACGTCGCCGGATTGGCGAACTGCGGCATCATCTGCGCGTGATGCAGCACCGGGCCCGCGATCAGGTGGGGGAAGTACGTGACGAACAGCACGTAGTGAATGAAGCTGCGTTCGTGGACCTTGTCCTGCCAGCAGTCCACCAGGAACGCGATCTGCGTGAACGTGTAGAAGGAAATGCCGATCGGCAGCGCGATGTGCAGCATCGCCACGGGGGTGAATCCCGCTGCGGCGATCCCCTCGTTCACATTGGCGAGGAAGAAGTTCGCGTACTTGAAAGTGGCGAGTACCGCCAGGTTCACCGTCAGCGCGAACACGAGCATGCGCTTTCGGCCCGCATCGGTGCGGCCGGGTCCGCGCGTCAGGCGGAGGCCCGCCCAGTAGTTGAAACAGATCGATGCCAGCAGCAGCGGCAGGGCTTCGACGCTCCACCAGCCGTAGAAGAACAGCGACGCCAGCGAGAGGAAGCCGGCTGCAGCGCGCACATTCCGCTTTCCGACGAGGAAGAACCCGAAAAGGACGATCGGGAAAAAGCAGAAGATGAACGCGTACGAGTTGAAGAGCATCTTGGGGAAGCGTTGCCGCGGGGCTCGCTGGCACGCCGCTTTCTTGTTCTCCGGCGCTGGAGGCCGGCCAACCGGGGATTATCGCGCGCTGGCGACGGTCCACCGCTCCCAGAGACCCTCGACGTGGGCGGAGAGTTCCGCAAGGCCCAGCCCTTCGTTGTAGATCACTGCGTCCGCTGCAGCTCTGCGAAGGGTGCGATGCGCCTGCTGCGAAATGACGGCACGGACCGCGTCGGGCGCCCAGCCGGAGCGGGCGATGACGCGCTCCAACTGCGTCTGCTCGCTCGCATCGATCACGAGGACGCGATCGACGATGGCACGCCAGCGCTTCGACTCCACCAGCAGCGGCACATCGAAGACGACGAGTTGGCCGGGCTCGGCGGAGGCCGCCTGGTGCTCGCACTCGGCGCCGATCAAGGGGTGGAGGATGCCTTCGAGCCGCTTCTTCGCCTGAACGTCGGAAAACACGAGTTCCCGCATCCGTGCCCGGTCCATGCCACCTTCGGGCGTCAGGATCGAGGGGCCGAATTCCGTGACGAGTGCGCGCACTGCGGCGCCACCCGGTTCGGCGATGGATCGCGCAATCGCATCGGTATCCACCAGCTTCGCGCCGCGCGCGACGAGCATGGCGGCCACCGTGCTCTTGCCGCTTCCGATGCCGCCGGTCAAGCCGATGCGCATCGCGCGCGCTCCTTCAAAGGCCGATCACGCGAAGGATCGCGTCGGGGCCGAACAGCATCGCGGTGAAGCCGGCGCCCGCCAGGAATGGGCCGAAGGGGACGTAGCCGCCTTCGCGCAATCCGCTGTTGAACTTGAGCGCGAGTCCGATGATGACGCCGATCACCGACGCCATCAGGATGATCGGCACCAGCGCCTGCCAGCCGAACCATGCGCCAAATGCGGCGAAGAGCTTGAAGTCGCCGTAGCCCATGCCTTCCTTCCCGGTGGTCAGCTTGAACAGCCAGTAGACCGCCCAGAGAGAGGTATAGCCCGCGACGGCGCCCCACACTGCGTTCGTCAGGCTGACACCTGTGAAGCCCGCGATGGAAGCCAGGAGCCCGGCCCACAACAAGGGGAGTGTGATGTCGTCAGGCAGAAGCGTCGTGTCCCAGTCGATCAGCGCCAAGGCAAGAAGCGCCGCCGCGAATCCGCACCAGGCAAGGCTTCCGGACTGCCCGGGCATGTGCCACACGCTCCACGCGAACAGCGCGGCCGTAACCAGTTCGACCAATGGGTAGCGCAGGCTGATCGGCGTCCTGCATGAAGAGCATTTGCCGCGAAGGACGAGATAGCTCAGCACCGGGATGTTCTCGTACCAGCGGATGGCATGGCCGCATTGCTGGCAACGCGAATGCGGCACCATGAGATTGAACCGTTCTGCGGCCGGCGCTTCGCCGCCGTTCAGGCTGGCGCACTCCGCGGCCCATTGCTGCTCGAGCATCTTGGGCAGGCGATAGATCACCACGTTGAGAAAGCTGCCGATCAGCAGCCCGAGGACACCCGCCAAGGCGGCGTCCACACCCTGGGAGACGAGCATCAGACGACCTGGCCGAGCTTGAAGATGGGCAGGTACATCGACACCACGATGCCACCGATGATGACGCCGAGGAACACGATGATGATCGGCTCCATCAGGCTCGAGAGGCCCGCGACCATGTCGTCGACTTCCTGTTCGTAGAAATCCGCTGCCTTGCCCAGCATGTGATCGATGGAACCGGATTCCTCGCCGATGGCGGTCATCTGCAGAACCATCGACGGAAACAGATTGGCGTTGGTCATCGCCGTGGTCAGGCTCGTGCCGGTCGACACTTCCTGCTGGATCTTGGTCGTTGCTTCCGCATACACCGAGTTGCCGGAGGCGCCCCCCACCGAATCCAGCGCTTCGACGAGCGGCACGCCGGCCGCGAACATGGTCGCGAGTGTTCGGGTCCAGCGCGCCACGCAAGACTTGTCGATGAGATCGCCGAAGATCGGCAGGCGAAGCAGGAGGCGGTCCATGACCTGCTGCATGCGCTCGTTTCGCTTCCAGGCCTGGAGGAAGAAATAGATCCCGCCGCCGAGCACGCCGAAGATCAGCCACCAGTAGGAAACGAAAAACTCGCTGATGCCCATGACGATCAGCGTGGGCGCGGGCAGATCCGCGCCGAAGGAGGTGAATACCTGCTTGAAGGCGGGGATCACGAAGATCATGATGATCGCCACCACCACGAAGGCGACCACGATCACGGAGGTGGGGTACATCAGCGCCGACTTGATCTTCGACTTGATGGCCTCTGTCTTCTCCATGTAGGTGGCGAGGCGGTCGAGCAGGTCTTCCAGAATACCGGCGGCCTCACCTGCTTCCACGAGGTTGCAATAGAGGTTGTCGAAGTACTTCGGGAATTTGCGGAATGCGGACGACAGCGACGTGCCGGTTTCGACGTCGCTGCGAATGTCGTTGAGCAGCTTCGCGACACTGGGGTTGGCGTTGCCGCGGCCCACGATGTCGAAGGCCTGGAGCAACGGCACGCCGGCCTTCATCATGGTGGCCAGCTGCCGTGTGAAGATGGCGATGTCCTTCGGCTTGATCGGCTTGCCCGCCCGCATCCGCCGCTTCTTGATCTTCGTCGTGAGGATGCCCTGGCGCCGCAATGCAGCCTGGACCTGGTTCTCGCCGGCTGCGCGAAGCTCTCCGCGCACGACCTTGCCGTTGCGGTCCTTTCCTTCCCACTCGAAGATGTATTCCTTGAGCGTTCGGTTTGATGCTGCTGCCGTTGCCATTGGTTCTCCGCGATTGAACGCTATTCGTTGGTGACTGCGAGCACTTCTTCAAGCGACGTCAGTCCCTGCATGACCTTCTTCAATCCTGACTGACGCAGCGAACGTACGCCTTCGGCTTCGGCTTGCCTCGAAATGTCGAGCGCCGACCCGTCCCGAAGAATGATCGTCTGGATCTCTTCGCTGATCGGCATCACCTGATAGATGCCGACACGCCCCTTGTAGCCACCGTTGCAGGCAGAGCAGCCGACCGGGTGATAGGGCTTCCACGTGCCATCGAGTTCGTGTTCCTTGAAGCCTGCATCCAGCAGTGCCTGCTTGGGAATATCCGAAGGTGCCTTGCACGCGGTGCACAAGCGGCGGGCAAGACGCTGGGCCGTGATCAGGATCACGCTCGACGCGATGTTGAAGGGCGCGATGCCCATATTGCGCATCCGCGTCAGCGTGGTCGGCGCGTCGTTGGTATGAAGGGTCGACAGCACCAGGTGACCCGTCTGTGCGGCCTTGATCGCGATGTCGGCAGTTTCCAGGTCGCGGATTTCGCCGACCATGATGATGTCCGGATCCTGCCGCAGGAATGCGCGAAGCGCGGCCGCGAAAGTCAGGCCGGCCTTTTCGTTGACGTTGACCTGGTTGACGCCGGGCAGGTTGATTTCGGACGGATCTTCAGCCGTCGCGATGTTCACGCCGGCCTTGTTGAGCAGGTTCAGGCAGGTGTAGAGCGACACGGTCTTGCCGGAACCGGTCGGTCCGGTCACCAGCACCATCCCGTAAGGGCGGTTGATGGCGTTGAGCAGGCGTTCCTTCTCGTCCGCGTCATAACCGAGAGCGTCGATGCCGAGGCGGGCGCTGCTCGGGTCCAGAATACGGATCACGATCTTCTCGCCAAACAGCGTGGGAAGCGTGCTCACGCGGAAGTCGATCACGCGGTCCGGACCGATCTTCAGCTTCATCCGCCCGTCCTGCGGGACGCGCTTCTCTGAGATGTCGAGCCGCGAGATCACCTTGATGCGCGAAGCGAGTTTGTCCTTGATGACTGTCGGTGGGCTCGCGATCTCGCGCAGTTCGCCGTCGATCCGAAAGCGCACGCGATAGTTGTGTTCGTACGGCTCGAAGTGAATGTCCGACGCGCGCATGCTGAACGCGTCGAGCAGCATCTTGTGCAGAAAGCGGACGACTGGCGCATCTTCGACTTCGGCGACTGCCTGCTCGGCCGTGTCGCTGGCGGCATCCGCCGACACATCATCGAATTCGAACTCGGCACCGATGATGTTGTCGATGGTTTCGGAGGCGGTCACTGCGGCCGCCTCGATCATCCGCGACAACTTGTCGTACTCGGCAATGACCCAGTCCACGCCCATCTGCGAGGCGAACTTGATTTTTTCCGCTGCCTGCTGGTCCGATGGGTCCGCGGTCGCGACGATGAGCCGGTTGTTGCGCTTGCTGAGGACGACCACGCGGTAGGCCTGGCACAGCTTGGCGTCCAGGAGATCCTTTGGCAGGCGCTGCGGATCGATCGCGTCGAGGTCGAGAAGCGGGGCGCCGAAGGCGCTCGACAAGGTGTGCGCCAAGTCGGCCGCCGAAACGGCTCCGGTGCCGGTCAACTCTGCAATGAAGCTGGTCCGTCCGCTCAGCGATTTTTGGTAGATGTCCTCCGCGGCCTTCGCGGGGAGTTTTCCGGCCGAAACCAAGGCACGCGCAAGTCCCGGCAGAGCGACTGGCGAGTTTTCTTTGATCAGGGGTTCGGCAGCGGCCATTCAACGAATGTAAAAAACGTGAGAATTTGCTTCAGGATCATCGCTGATCGCCTTCGCACTGTAAACCGCAGAGCCGTCTTTGCCAGAGAAGCATTTGGCGTTTGCGGCACAAAAGGCTGGTCGGGCTGAGCGGGGATTAATACCTCCGGCTTCCAGATCCCGAGCGAGTCGTGGCGACGATCGGGCCCACCTTGCCACCGCGGCAGAGGGAGGGCCATCTTAGCAGCAGTCCTGCGGGCCGAAGGACTGGGCTGATCCCGTCATAAGGCAGAAGATGTTGTCGATGCCCAACAGCAGCGATGTCGAGGCATCGTGTCGTTGTTGAAGAATTGCGCGATGTGCCGCGGTGCGGTGATTCGCGAAATGAGCAAAGACCAGGAAATCTGGTCGGGGTGAGAGGATTCGAACCTCCGGCCTCTACGTCCCGAACGTAGCGCTCTACCAGGCTAAGCTACACCCCGATGGTTGCAAAGAAAGAGAGTCGTCCTTCGTGGTGACTTAGGCGCGTCGCTCAAGCAACTGAGCCGCCAATTGTAGCAAACCGGAAGAGTAAGAATTCACCGGGAAGCCGGAAAGTGCATCGATCGCACGTTGTGCCTCTGCCGCGGCGGCCGTTCTCGTGGCTTCCAGTGCGCCGGTTTCTCTGACGATTGCGACGATCTGCGGCAGCTGCGTGGTGTCGCCTGCTTCGATGGCGGCGCGAATGAGGTCGCGCTGCTCCGGTGTTCCGCGTTGCATGGCGAGGATGAGAGGCAGCGTCGTCTTGCCCTCGCGCAAATCGTCGCCCACGTTCTTGCCCGTTTCGCTGGCGTCGCCGGCGTAGTCCAGCACGTCGTCAATGACCTGGAATGCGGTGCCCAGCGCCTGGCCGTAGGTCGCGCAGGCCTCCTCTACATCCGAGGGGGCTTTGGCAAGTACGGCGGCAAGGCGCGTGCTGGCTTCGAACAACTTCGCCGTCTTGGAGCGAATGACCCGCAGATAAGCCTCTTCGTCGAGCGAGGCGTCGTGCATGTTCATCAATTGAAGGACCTCGCCTTCGGCGATGACGTTGGTCGCTTCCGCCAGGATTTCCATGACGCGCATGTCATGCGCGTCCAGCATCATCTGGAATGCGCGCGAGTACAGAAAGTCGCCGACCAGCACGCTCGCGGGGTTTCCGAAGGATTCGTTGGCGGTCGGCCGTCCGCGCCGAAGGGTGGATTCGTCGACCACGTCGTCATGCAGCAAGGTGGCTGTATGAATGAACTCCACGACCGCTGCAAGGTTGAAGCGCTGGTCCTCCTGATAACCCAGCGCACCCGCCATCAACAGAAGAAGGGCTGGGCGCAGCCGCTTGCCGCCGGCGGAGATGATGTACTTCGAAACTTCGCTCACGAGCGGCACGCCGGTGTCGAGGCGCCGTGCGATCACGCGATCGACCCCAGCCATGTCGTCGGCGATCAGGCGGAGTACGCCGGCGGCGGGGGAGGTGTCTGGGGCAGAAACTGACAAGGCGAGGGCGCTTGCGCGCTGCGTGGAAGTGCGACGATGGCGCTGGGCCGGAAGCGGACGATTATAGGGAGGGATCATGCCGTGAGGGATCCGGGCGGCCGCGGCTGATGCTTGATTGTCGGTGGCGTGCTAGAATCTCAGGCTCTGCGGAATTCGCCGTAGAGCCATCTTTTCCCAAGAGGTCCACATGTACGCGGTCATAAAAACCGGCGGCAAGCAGTATCGCGTTGCTTCCGGCGAGAAAATCAAAGTAGAACAGATTGCTGCGGACGTAGGCCAGGAAATCGTGATCGACCAAGTGCTCGCAGTCGGCGACGGCAGCGCAATCAAGGTCGGTACGCCCCTGGTGTCCGGTGCAACGGTTACGGCAACGGTGTTGTCGCACGGCAAGCACGACAAGGTTCGCATCTTCAAGATGCGCCGTCGTAAGCACTATCAGAAACGTCAAGGCCATCGCCAGCAGTTCACCGAGCTGCAAATCGGCGCGATTGCCGCTTGATTTAGTACTGGAGCTGATTCCATGGCACAGAAAAAAGGCGGCGGCTCTACGCGAAACGGGCGCGATTCGAAGCCCAAGATGCTCGGCGTGAAGGCCTTCGGCGGCGAACTGATCAGCGCAGGCTCGATCATCGTGCGCCAGCGCGGCACCCAGTTCCACCCCGGTGTGAACGTCGGCGTCGGCAAGGATCACACGTTGTTTGCACTGGTCGACGGCCACGTGTCGTTCGGCACCAAGGGTGCTCTCAACAAGCAGACGGTCAACGTGACCCCGGCCTGAGCCGATCACTTCGATCTTTCGAAGCCCCGCTTTGCCGGGGCTTCTTCATTTGTAAACTGGACATCTCATGAAGTTCGTGGACGAAGCCTTCATCGACGTTGCTGCTGGCGATGGCGGCAACGGCTGCGTGTCGTTCCGCCATGAGAAATACAAGGAGTTCGGCGGCCCGAACGGCGGCGACGGCGGTCGAGGCGGCCACGTCTTCGCGGTCGCCGATCCGAACCTCAACACGTTGGTCGATTTCCGCTATTCGCGTCGCCACGAAGCCAAGAGGGGCCAGCATGGCATGGGGTCGGACATGTTCGGCGCCGCGGGCGACGACATCACCCTCAAGATGCCCGTCGGAACCATCATTTCCGATGCCGAGACCGGCGAGGTGCTGTACGAGCTCCTGAACCCGGGCGAGGTGATCACCATCGCCAAGGGCGGGGACGGTGGATTCGGCAACATGCGCTTCAAGAGCGCGATCAACCGCGCCCCGCGTCAGAAGACGCCCGGCTGGCCCGGCGAGAAGAAGAATCTCAAGCTGGAACTGAAGGTCCTCGCCGACGTCGGGCTGCTGGGCATGCCGAACGCCGGCAAGTCGACGTTCATCAGCGCCGTTTCCAACGCACGGCCGCGTGTGGCGGACTATCCCTTCACGACCCTTCACCCCAATCTCGGCGTCGTCCGGGTCGGGCCCGAGCAGAGCTTCGTCGTGGCCGACCTGCCCGGCCTGATCGAAGGCGCCTCCGAAGGCGCCGGCCTGGGCCATCAATTCCTGCGTCATCTCCAGCGCACCCGCCTGTTGCTGCACGTCGTCGATCTCGCGCCGTTCGACGAAGGCGTCGATCCGGTCGGGCAGGCGAAGGCGATCGTCGGCGAACTCAAGAAGTACGATCCGACGCTGTACGAAAAGCCGCGCTGGCTGGTCCTGAACAAGCTGGACATGATTCCAGTCGATGAGCGCGCTGCGCGTGTGAAGGATTTCGTCAAGCGCCTTCGGTTCAAGGGACCGGTTTTCGAGATCTCCGCGCTGACGCGCGAGGGCTGCGAGCCGCTCGTCCAGGCGGTCTATCAGCAGGTGAAGGCTCAGCAGGCAGCCGAGCAGCCGCCTGCAGAAGTCGACCCGCGGTTTTCGTGAGTTTGTAATTCTCCGGGTCGCCCGCGAGGCGGCCGGTTCAACAGCATCAAGATGGCCATCGCTTCCGTGACTTCGAGTTCTGGTTCGACTGCTCTTCGTGACGCCCGCCGCATCGTCGTGAAGGTGGGCTCGAGCCTTGTCACCAACGAGGGCCGCGGCCTGGACGAGAACGCCATCGGCGAATGGTGCCGGCAGCTGGCGACGCTGGTACGCGATGGCCGAGAAGTCGTCATGGTGTCGAGCGGCGCGATCGCCGAAGGGATGAAGCGGCTCGGCTGGCGCGTTCGTCCGCATGAAGTCCACGAGCTTCAAGCCGCCGCCGCGGTCGGCCAAATGGGCCTCGCGCAGATCTATGAAACCAAGCTGCGAGAGAACGGCCTCGGGAGTGCGCAGGTCCTGCTCACCCACGCGGACCTGGCCGACCGCGAGCGCTATCTGAACGCGCGCACCACCCTTGTCACACTGCTGGCGCTGGGCGTGGTGCCGGTCATCAATGAAAACGACACCGTCGTCAACGACGAGATCAAGTTCGGCGACAACGACACGCTCGGCGCACTGGTGGCCAACCTCGTCGAGGCCGATGCCCTGGTCATCCTGACGGATCAGAAGGGCCTGTTCACCGCCGACCCGCGCAAGGAACCGGACGCGCGCTTCGTGCACGAGGCGAACGCCGGCGATCCCGCGCTGGAGGTCATGGCCGGCGGCGCAGGCAGCAGCATCGGGCGAGGCGGCATGCTCACCAAGATCCTTGCGGCCAAGCGCGCGGCGGGTTCCGGCGCTTCGACGGTGATCGCCTGGGGGCGCGAGCCTGATGCGCTCCTGCGGCTGACGCGGGGGGAATCCATCGGGACGCTCCTGCTCGCGCAGACCGCCAAGCATCAGGCGCGCAAGCGATGGATGGCCGACCACCTGCAACTGCGCGGCGCCGTGTCCGTGGATGCTGGCGCCGCGGCCAAGCTGCGCCTGGAAGGCAAGAGCCTGCTGCCGATCGGCATGACCGGCGTCGACGGGGAGTTTTCTCGCGGCGACGTGATCGCGATCCGCGACGAGCAGGGGCTCGAGGTGGCCCGGGGCCTCGCGAACTATTCGAGCGCCGAAGCGCGTCTGCTGTGTCGCAAGCCGTCCTCCGAGTTCGAGCGCCTTCTTGGCTATGTCGCCGAGGCCGAAATGGTCCATCGGGACAACATGGTCCTGATGGGCCGCTGATCGCTCACTCGACTTCGCGGATCGGCGCCTTCAGGAACCGGACCATTTCCGAGACCGACGCGCGCGGTGCGTGACCGCGGCAGAGCCCCTGGAGCGCCACGGCCTGGGTGTGGCGCGAGGCGCGATCGCCGATCCGCTTCCACTCGGGATTGGGGGCGGCTTCCCATGCCCCCGGGCTGGAGGCGCGCGCGTAGGTCTTGTATTCGTCGGTGGCGCAGTGCACGCCCTCGTAGAAGGCGTTGAATCCGCCGCCTTCCTTGTTCGTGGCGACGATCACGTAGCGCACGACGCCATCGCCGCTCACCTTGATCGTGTTCGGGTCGATGCCGAACTTCAGGCTCGAGTAGCGCGGCATCTCGATGTCGATCAGCTTGTCCTGGCTGAAGGCGGGAGCGGGAGGCGCTTCTGATTCCTTCCAGTCGGAGTTCCCGAACAGCTCGGCATTTGCGAGTCCCGAGGCGGCAAGAAGGCAGGCAAGTACAGCGCCCCGGCTAGCGCGGAGCATGCAATGGGTCGCTGGTCGAGGGAGGCTCATTCGCAAGATTGGCATTCGGATTGGGATCGAAACTGGCACCGGGGGGCAGTTCGAAAGTCGGCTCGTGGCCCGATCCGGGCGGATGTCGCTCGAATTCGCGGGCGCGCACGTTGCTGCGCAGGAAGCGGTTGCGAAAATCCTGCCGGGGCAGGTAGCGGGCAAGTTCAGTCAGCGCCATTTCATAGACGCCGCGCTTGAATTCGACGACCACGTCCAGCGGCACCCAGTAGTCGTGCCAGCGCCATGCGTCGAATTCCGGATGATCGGTGGCACGCAGGTTCAAGTCCCAGTCGTGCCCGATCAATTGCAGTAAATACCAGATCTGCTTTTGGCCCTTGTAGTGGCCGCGTGCGTCACGGCGGATGAACCGATCCGGCACCTCGTAGCGCAACCAGTCGCGGGTACGGGCCACGATCCGCACGTGCTCCGGGTGGAGGCCTACTTCCTCGTGCAGTTCCCGGAACATGGCCTGCTCGGGACTCTCGCCGCGATCGATGCCGCCTTGCGGAAACTGCCAGGAATGCGTACGAATTCGCTTGCCCCAGAAAACCTGGTTTCTCTGGTTGAGCAGGATGATGCCGACGTTGGGCCTGAAGCCGTCCCGGTCGAGCATAATCAAACCCCAATTTTTTGAACTGAGTCGATTATGCCTGCCGAGTTGCGCAGGGCAAGCGGCCAGTCCCTGGGCCTCAAGGCCCGTCCCGTTGCCCCCAACCTCTAGACTTTGCGCGCCCGATGAAAGCTTCCCAGTTCTTTATCTCCACCCTCAAGGAAGCGCCGGCGGATGCCGAAGTCGTCAGCCACCGCCTCATGATGCGGGCCGGCATGATCAAGAAGCTGGGCACCGGGATTTACACCTACATGCCGATGGGCCTGCGCGTGATCCGCAAGGTCGAGGCGATCGTGCGCGAGGAAATGAACCGTGCGGGCGCGGTCGAGTTGACCATGCCGGTGGTTCAGCCCTCCGAATACTGGGAAGAGAGCGGCCGCTTCCAGGCCTACGGCCCGGAACTCCTGCGCATCAAGGACCGGCACGATCGCTCGTTCGTGATCCAGCCGACCAGCGAAGAGATCGTCACCGACATCGCCCGGCAGGAAATCCGCAGCTACAAGCAGCTGCCGAAGAACTTCTACCAGATCCAGACCAAGTTTCGCGATGAACGCCGTCCGCGCTTCGGCCTGATGCGCGGCCGCGAGTTCATCATGAAGGACGCCTACAGCTTCGATCGGGACCTGGACAGCGCCAAGGGCAGCTACAAGGTGATGGCCGATGCCTACCGGCGGATCTTCGACCGCTTCGGCCTGCGCTACCGGGCCGTGGCTGCCGACAGCGGCGCGATCGGCGGCGATGTGAGCCAGGAATTCCAGGTCATCGCAGCGACCGGCGAGGACGCCATCGTCTACTGCCCGGACAGCGATTACGCCGCCAACATGGAAAAGGCGGAGGCGCTCGCGCCGACTGGCCCCCGTCCCGCGGCGGCCAAGCCGATGACCAGGACGCCGACGCCGGGCAAGGCCACCTGCGAGGACGTTGCCGAACTGCTCGAGGTGCCGCTGTCGACCACGGTCAAGTCGCTGGTTCTCGCGACCGATCTCCTCGATGAGGCCGGCGAGGTCAAGGGTGCCGAGGTCTGGCTGCTGCTGGTTCGTGGCGACCATGACATGAACGAGATCAAGGTCAGCAAGGTGCCGGGGCTGGACAAGGGCTTCCGCTTCGCGACCACCGCCGAGATCGAGGACCACTTCGGATGCAAGCCGGGCTACCTCGGGCCGCTGAACCTCAAGCAGCCGGTCAGGATCGTCGCCGACCGCGAAGTGGCCGTCATGGCGGACTGGATCTGTGGCGCCAACGAAGTCGACTTCCACATCACCGGCGTCAACTGGGGCCGCGACCTGCCGGAGCCCGACGCCGTGGCCGACCTTCGCAATGTGGTCGCCGGTGATCCGTCGCCCGATGGAAAGGGCGTGCTGGCCATCGAACGCGGCATCGAGGTCGGCCATGTGTTCGTGCTCGGCACCAAGTACAGCAAGCCCATGAACGCGACCTTCCTCGACGAGGCGGGCAAGCCCCAGTTCCTCGAAATGGGCTGCTACGGCATCGGCATCACGCGGCTGCCGGCCGCCGCGATCGAACAGAACAACGACGAGCGCGGGATCATCTGGCCCGACGCGATCGCGCCCTTCACCGTGGTCGTCTGCCCGATCGGCATGGACCGCAGTGCCGAGGTCAAGACCGCTGCGGAAGCGCTCTATGGGCAACTCCTCGCGGCCGGCGTCGACGTGATGCTCGACGACCGCGGCGAGCGGCCGGGCGCGATGTTCGCCGACTGGGAATTGATCGGCGTGCCGCATCGCGTGGTGATTTCCGATCGCGGGCTGAAAGAAGGCCAGCTCGAGTACCAGCATCGCCGCGACACCGCCGCGACCAAGGTGTCGGCTGCCGGCATCGCGGAATTCATCGCCGGCAAACTGGCCGCCGCATGAGCCCCGTGGCGCCGATGGATGCGCCCGGACTTTCGCGACGCCTGTGCCTGGGCGGGGCTGCGGCCGGGGTGCTGGCCCTGGCGCTCCCGACGCCCGCGCTGGCCGGCGCGCAGATCGAGGAACCGTTGATCGATTCGGTGCGGACCGCTTTGAGCGCCGCGATCCTGAACAACGCGCCACCGGTTCCCGAGTTCAAGGACACCGAGTCGCGCCTGGCCTACTTGCGCTGGCTCGGCGAGATGAGCGAGCGGCTGAAGAAGAAGCTGCCCGACTGGCCCAGCCGCAAGGAATTCCTGCAGACCGTCTGGTACGAATCGCGCCGCGCCGGCCTCGATGTGAGTCTCGTGCTCGGCCTGGTCCAGGTCGAGAGCAACTTTCGCAAGTTCGCGGTCTCCAGCGCCGGCGCGCGTGGCTACATGCAGGTGATGCCGTTCTGGACGCGGTCGATCGGCGACGGCAATCCGTCGACGCTCTTCCACATGCAGACCAATCTGCGCTTCGGCTGCGTGATCCTTCGCCACTACCTCGACCGTGAGGCCGGCGATCTTTTCATGACGCTCGGCCGCTACAACGGCAGCCGGGGCAAGTCGCCCTACCCGAGCGCCGTCTTTGCGAACCAGCGCCTGTGGGTGTTCAAGGATTCGCGGCCGGACTGAGGCCGGCCTCTGAAACCAGATCGGCTGTCGCCGCGGGTTTGCCGCGCGTGACCATGACCTGGTCGATCCGGTAACTGTCCACGTCCATCACCTCGAAGGTGTAGCCCGCCCAGGTCACGCTGTCGGTTCGCTTGGGCACCCGGCGCAGCATCACCATCAGGAAACCGGCGAGGGTCTCGTATTCGTCGCGATGCGGCAGTTCTTCGAGGTCGAGTGCGCGTTCCACGTCCTGGATCGGCGTGACGCCGTCGATCAGCCACGAATTCTCGTCGCGCTTCACGATCTGCTGTTCTTCGTCCTGCACGCCGACGAGGTCGCCCATCACGGTGCTCATCACGTCGTTCAGCGTGATGACGCCGACCACGAGGCTGTACTCGTTGACGACGATCGCGAAATCCTCGTGAGCCTGCTGGAACTGTTCGAGCACCTCGGTCAGCGAAAGCCGGTCAGGGATGACCAGCGCCTTGTGCAGCGTCAACCCATGATCGAAGGACAGCGGCTGTCCGCTCAGCACGCGCTGGAACATGTCCTTGGCATCCACGTAGCCGAGCACATGGTCGATGTCGCCGTCGCATACCGGGTAGGCGGAAAAGGGCTCCGCCACGATGCGGGCTCGCAGCACCGACTCGGCGTCATCCCTGAGAAACCAGGCGATGCGGTCGCGCGAGGTCATCACGCTGCTGACGGGGCGCGTGTCGAGTTCGAACACGTTCGCGATCACCTGCTGTTCGCGCTGGGCGAGCACCCCTGCGCGCGCGCCCGCCTCGGTCATGGCCAGGATGTCGGCCGAGGTGATCTTCTCGTCGCGCTCGGCCGGCATCCGGAGCAGCTTGAAAAGCAGGTCCGTGCTGACCGTGAAGAGCCAGACCAGCGGCTTGAACGCGGTGATCAGCACCTGCATCGGGCCGACCATGCGAACGGCCAGCCGCTCGGGATTGCTCATGCCCAGCCGCTTCGGAAAGAGATCGGCGAAGATGAGGAAGATCGCGATGATGGTGATGAACGAGGCCAGGAAGGCCGCGGTCTGCGATGCCGTCGGGCTGAGCCACAGATCGAACAGCTCCTGGAAATAGGGGCTCAGCGAGCCTTCGCCGACGACGCCGCCGAGGATCGCGACCGCGTTGAGGCCGATCTGGACCACTGTGAAGTAGTGGCCGGGTTGTTCCTGAATGCGCATCACCCGTTCGGCGCGCAGATCACCCTCGTCGGCCATCTGGCGCAGACGCAGGCGGCGCGAGGCCGCGAGGGAGATCTCGGCCAAGGAGAAGAAGGCGCTCGTCGCGATCAGCGCGACGATGACCAGCAGGCTTTGGGTCAGGGTCATAAGTCGGTCGTCGAAGACCGACATGGTGCCACGAGCAGCGGATGCTCAGCCGTGAAACCGGCTCCAGACGAGCTACTGCACGAATCCCATGCGTCCGCGCTGCACGCCGCCACGCGGAAGATCCTCCGGGCGAACTTCGTCGCGGCCCTCGAGCCGGGCATTGCCAAAACCGGTCATCAGCGCGCGGCGCATCTCACGCGGGGCGAGCGTCGCGAGCTGGTCCAGCACGTCGCTCGACGGTTCGGGCGACAGCAGGCGGCCCCAGTCATGCTCGCTGCGGATCGATGCGTAGAGCTGGCGCGCGATCTGCCGTGAGGCCTCGGGCGAGGGCGCGTCGATCTCGAACACGTTCATGCGGTTGAGGATCGGCTCGGGAATGCCGCGCTCATCGTTCGCGGTCGTGATCCAGATGACCTGGCTGGCGTCGATCGGCACTTCGGCGAATTCGTCGACGAACGCGTGCGCGGTGTCGTGCTCCAGCAGGTTGTAGAGCGCACCCAGAGGGTCGTACTGGCTGTCCGCGCCGGCCTTGTCGATCTCGTCGATGACCATCACCGGATTTGCGTATTGCCCATCCACCAGCGCCTCGAACACCTTGCCGGGTTTCGCGCCCTTCCATTGCGACGAGGCGCCGGAGAGCAGCCAGCCGGCAGTCATCGAGTTCATCGGCACCAGCGACATGCCGGTTCCGAGCAGTTCGGCCAGCTTTCGCGCGAAGTGGGTCTTGCCGATGCCCGGCGGACCCAGCAGCAGCATGGGCGTGACTTCGAGTCCGTCGCGGCTGTCCTGCGAGAGCGCGACATGGCGCCGCACGTCGTCGAGCACCTCGGTGAAATTGGGAAGTTGCGCGTAGAGGCCGGACATCTCCGGCACGCCGCTGGGCTTGACCTGGAAGCGGTCGGGGCCGCGCTCCAGCATGCGTTCGTAGGTGGTGCGCAGGTGTTCGTGGTCGTGACCCGGCAGCTTGGCGAGCCTGCGCTCGACATCCTGCGTCTGGAAAACGCTGCGCAGGCTGGCGACCGGCAACTGGAACGACGACGCTGGAACGAGACTCCGGGAATCCATGGACACCTCCGTTTCGGACACTTGAACACAGCATAAGCCGTGCCCAATGTCGGCGGGTGTCTATGTTTCCTCGGATTTGCGGAATCGTCGCGTGTCGGTCAAATACCACCTTGAGGGTGCGTGGGATCGACCCAGAGCACCGATTCGGGTTTCTCCACCGGCTCGATATCGAGGTTGATCGCGACCGCCTCGCCGTCGCTGCGGCACAGCACGCATTCGAGGGCCTCGGTCTCGCTGGCGTTGATTTCCTGGTGCGGCACGTAGGGCGGCACGTAGATGAAATCGCCGGGACCGGCTTCTGCCGTGTATTCGAGGTGCTCGCCCCATCGCATGCGGGCGCGGCCCCGAACCACGTAGATCACCGATTCGAGATGGCCGTGGTGGTGCGCGCCCGTCTTGGCATTGGCGTGGATGGTGACGGTGCCGGCCCAGAGCTTCTGCGCACCGACGCGCGCGAAGTTGATCGCGGCCGCGCGGTTCATGCCCGGCGTCTGGGCCGTGTTCGTGTCGAGCTGGTTGCCGGGGATGACGCGCACGCCGTCGTGTTTCCAGGCGCCGTCGTGGTGCGCGTGGCCATGATCGGCGGGGTCGTGGCTCACGGAGTACCTTCGCGCAGCAGTGCTTCGGGCTTCGCCTTCGGAGCGGCCGTGAGGCTCATGTCAGACGTTGGCGTTCAGCATCTGCTGCAGTTCGCCGGACTCGTACATCTCCATCATGATGTCCGAACCGCCGACGAACTCGCCCTTCACGTAGAGCTGCGGAATCGTCGGCCAGTTGCTGTATTCCTTGATGCCCTGGCGGATGGCATCGTCTTCCAGCACGTTGACGGTCTTCATTGCCTTGGTGTCCACGCCGACGGCCTTGAGGATCTGGATGGCACGGCCGGAGAAGCCGCACATCGGAAAGCTGGCGTTGCCCTTCATGAAGAGCACAAGGTCGTTGGTCTTGACGAGATCGTCGATGCGTTGCTGGGCGTCGGACATGGGAGCACTCCTGAAATTGGGCTGGGCGGATTATTTCACCGCACGCCAGATCCCGCCGGAACATCTTGCGATGCCGGCGAGGTCGTCGCGGCTTTGGGATTCGGAGAAGCCGCGCTCCCGGAGCAGTTGCCGGACGGCTTCGCTCTGGTCGTAGCCGTGTTCGAGCAGGAGCCAGCCGCCGTCCGCCAAGTGCTCGGGCGCGGCATCGACGATGCGGCGGATGTCGTCGAGCCCGTCGTCGCCCGAGACGAGGGCGCCCTGGGGCTCATGCTGCAGTGCCGCAAGATGGACGTCGTTGCGGGCGATGTAGGGCGGGTTCGAGACGATCAGGTCGTAGCCCGTCCCGGCGCCGCCCAGCCAGTCCGCCTGCTGGAAGCGCACTGCCAGGCCGAGGCGTTCGGCGTTGGCGCGCGCGACCGCCAGTGCATCGGCGCTGGCATCGACGGCGGAGACTTTCGCGTCGCGCCGTGCGTGCTGGATGGCCAACGCGATGGCCCCGCTGCCGGTGCCGAGATCGATCACGGCCGGCGCGTCGCGCCCTTGCAGACATTCCAGCGCCCATTCGACCAGGGTCTCGGTATCCGGGCGCGGGACGAGCACGCGGGCGTCCACCTGCAGGCTGAGCCCGTGAAACTCCTTCTCTCCGATCAGATAGGCCACCGGCTCGCCGGACTTGCGGCGGGCGCAAAGCCTGGCGTAGTCGGGCCAGATCGCGTCGTCCAGCGTGTCGGTGTCATGCACCAGCAGCCAGGCGCGGTCGGTCGATGGGCGTCCGAGCACGTGAAGCAGGAGCAGCTGGGCATCGAGCCGGTCGATGCCCATGGCTGCCGCCGCCGCCAGCATCGCGGCCGGCGTCGCGGGAGAGAGCGGGTAGGTCGTGGTCACGCCGGCAGGCTGGCTTCGAGTTCTGCAAGCTGCTCGGCCTCGCGGGCGGCCTTCAGCGCATCGAGCACTTCCCCGAGATCGCCTTCCATGATGGTCAGCAGCTTGTAAAGCGTGAGGTTGATCCGGTGGTCGGTGAGCCGGCCCTGCGGGAAGTTGTAGGTGCGGATGCGGTCGCTGCGATCGCCGCTGCCGACGAGCCCCTTGCGCAGCGCGGCGTCCTTGGCGGCGCGTTCGCTGCGTTCCTTTTCCTGGATGCGCGCGGACAGAACCTGCAGCGCCTTCGCCTTGTTGCGGTGCTGGCTGCGGTCGTCCTGGCACTCGGCCACGATGCCGGTCGGGATGTGCGTGATGCGCACCGCCGAATCGGTCTTGTTGATGTGCTGTCCGCCGGCGCCGCTTGCACGGAAGGTGTCGATGCGCAGGTCGGCCGGGTTGATCTGCACCGCCTGCGCTTCGTCGGGCTCCGCCAGCACGGCGACCGTGCAGGCGCTGGTGTGGATTCGCCCCTGCGTTTCGGTGGCCGGCACGCGCTGCACGCGGTGGCCGCCCGACTCGAAGCGCAGCCGGCCGAAGACGTCGTCGCCGACGATGCGAACCACCACTTCCTTGTAGCCGCCGAGTTCGCTCTCGCTTTCGCTCACGATCTCGCACCGCCAGCCGGCGCGGTCGGCGTAGCGGGTGTACATGCGCAGCAGGTCGCCCGCGAAGAGCGCGGATTCGTCGCCGCCGGTGCCCGCGCGGATTTCGAGGAAGGCATTGCGCGCATCGTCCGGGTCCTTGGGCAGCAGCAGGCGTTGGAGCTCATCCTCGAGCTGCACCAGCTCCGCTTCGGCGCTCGTGATTTCCTCCTCGGCCATCTCGGCCATGTCGGGGTCTTCGAGCATCTCGCGCGCGGCGGCCAGGTCGGCTTCGCGCTGCTTGTAGCGGCTGTAGCGGCCGGCGATCTGCGTCACGTCCGCGTGCTCGCGAGAGATGGTTCGGTACTGCGCCATGTCGGACATGATGTCCTCGCGCGAAAGCAGGAAGTCGAGTTCGCCGAGACGTTGCACATAGCGCTCGAGCTGGTGACGCAAGAAGGATTTCACGGGAGATCGGGGCGGATGGCGGGAGGGGTTGACCGCAGGCGGTGCGGCAACGGCGAGTTTGGCGCGCGGCGCCGGAAGCAACGGGCGTCGCTAACGCTCTTTGTTGCGCAAGTCGTTGCGCAGGAAGAGGCGGGAGATCGTCTGCGCCGTGTGTTCGCGCGCGGCGGAATCGCCGGCGTGCAATTCGGCCATCGCGCCGTGGAGCATCTTCTGGGTGAGCGCGCGCGACAGCGCCTCCAGCACCACGTCGACGCTTTCGCCCTTGGCGAGCAGCTTGCGCGCCCGCGCCAATTCGATCGCGCGCCATTCGTCGGTCTGCGCATTGAGCTGGCGGATCAGCGGCACGGTTCCGCGCTGGTCGAGCCAGTGCATGAAGCTCTGCACGCCCGCGTCGATGATGACTTCGGCCTGCGCCACGGCGGCCTGACGGTTGGCCTGGCCCTGCTGCACGACCTGCGCGAGATCGTCGACGGTGTAGAGATAGATGTCTTCGAGCGCCTTCACCTCGGGCTCGATGTCGCGCGGCACGGCCAGGTCGACCATGAACATCGGCCGGTGCCGGCGCACCTTGAGCGCGCGCTCGACGGCGCCCAGGCCGATCAGCGGCAGGGTGCTCGCGGTGCAGCTCACGACGATGTCGAATTCGGCGAGGCGGGCCGGCAGGTCGGCCAGCCGCATGGCTTCGCCGCCGAAGCGCGACGCCAGCTTTTCGCCGCGCTCCAGCGTGCGGTTGGCGATGACGATGGACTTGGGCTGCTTGGCCGCGAAGTGGGTCACGGCAAGGTCGATCATCTCCCCCGCGCCGACGAAGAGGACGCGCGTGCGCTGGAGATCCTCGAACAGCTGGCCGGCGAGCCGGACCGCGGCGGCGGCCATGCTGATGGAGTGGGCGCCGATCTCGGTCGCGGTGCGGACTTCCTTCGCCACCGCGAAGGAGCGCTGGAAGAGCTGGTTCAGCGTGCTGCCGAGCGCTCCGGCGGTTTCGGCGGCGCGGACGGCATCCTTCATCTGGCCGAGGATCTGCGCCTCGCCGAGCACCATCGAATCCAGCCCGCTCGCGACGCGGAAGGCATGGCGCGCCGCCTGATCGTCATGCAGGGTGTAGGCGTGCGAACGAAGCAGGGCCGGCGAAACGCCGCCGCTGTGGGCCAGCCAGTCGACGGTGTGGTCGAGTGCGAGGTGTTCGGCCGCGCAGTAGATCTCGGTGCGGTTGCAGGTCGAGATGATGGCCGCTTCGACGTCCGGATGCCGGCTGGAGCCGAATGAGTGACGCAGACTCTGCAGCGTGGGGGCGATCTGATCGATGGCGAACGCAAAACGACCGCGCAGATCGAGTGGCGCGGTCGTGTGGTTCAAGCCCAAGGCCCAGACTGACATAGCCCGGGATTATAAAATCCGCGGCCCGCAAACGCTCCGGCATCCAGAAATGGCCGTTGCAGGGCGACCCGAATGGCCCCGCTGGACTTCATCGACCACCTCCTCAACTTCATCGCGCCGGCCTTCGCCGTCGGCTTCCTGTGCGCGTTGCTCGGGCGGGTCGGCCAGCGGCCGGCCGGCAAGCGGATGGCCTGGTGGGTGCACGGCGCGGTCAATTTCGTCGTCGGCGTGGCCGTGCTGGCGGCGGGCCTGGTCGTCTTCGGCCAGGACGCCCGGATGGCGACCTACGCCGCGCTGGTGGTCGCGTGCGGCACCAGCCAGTGGCTCGTTTCCGGCGGCTGGCGTCGCTAGAAAGCTACGCGGTGGTGCCGGGGAGAATGCCCGGTGGCGGGGCCGCTACGGTCGGCGGCGGCGCCGGGGCGCCGGGCGGTGACGGAATCCCCGGATAGGCCGCCATCGGCAGATCGGCGTCGCGCAGGCCGTCGAGGATCGAGAACAGCACGTCGCTGCGGACCGAACCGGCGACCCGCGGGCTCTGCACATAGGCCACAGCCTGGAAGATCAGGAACCCGACCTCGATCCCCTCCAGCGTGACGCTCGGCGCCGGTGTCGACAGCACGCCCGGATGTTGGCCGAACGCCGCCAGGATCACGTCCCTCGCGCGCGACGCATCGGTGGTCAGCGGCATCGGCAGCCGGATCAGCACGCGGCCCTCGGCGTTCGACAGCGTCATGTTGCGCACGGTCTTGGTGATGAACTCCGAGTTCGGCACGATCATCGTCGAGCGGTCGCCCAGCTGGATCTCGGTGGCGCGCACGTTGATCCGGCGGATGTCGCCTTCGGCATTGCCCAGCACCACCCAGTCCCCGACCTTGACCGGCCGCTCCGCCAGCAGGATCAGCCCCGAGATGAAGTTCTGCACGATCGCCTGCAGGCCGAAGCCGATACCGACGGACAGCGCGCTCGCCACCCAGGCGATGCGCTCGATGCCGATGCCCAGCGCCGACAGCGCGAAGGCGATCACCGTGATGCCGCCCACGTAGCCGAGCAGCGTCGTGATCGAGCTCTGCATGCCCGGCTCGAGTGCCGTGGTCGGCAGGAAGCGGCTGTCCAGCCAGTTCTTGAGGATGCGCAGGGCGATGAAGCCGGCGACCAGCACCGCCACCGCGCTGAAGATCGCCCCCGGCACGAGCTCGATCTCGCCGACCTTCACGCCGGAGCCGAACTTGCCGCTGCGCTGGAGCACCTCGCCCGGACCGGTGCCCAGCGGCTGCGCGATCGCGATGAGCATGTAGAAGAAGAGCGCGACGCGGCTCAGGCCCGAGAGCGCGACCGCCGTCTGATCGAGCGTCCGGGACGCGAGCCCGAAGCTCGCCTGCAACCGCTGCCCGAAGCTGCTGTGCGACGACACCACCGCCATGAAAAGGTCGTCCGCGAACTTGAACAGCACGTAGAACGCCGCAAGCACGATGCACAACCAGTTCAGCTGCAGCGCCAGGAAGCTGGCCATCGCGACGTAGCCGACGGCCACCAGCACCCAGATCACGACCAGGATCAGCGCGACGAGGCCCAGCACGATGCCCACCCAGAGTGGGCGCTCCGCCTCTTCCGCGGGCGCTGCGGCCGCGGCTGTTGCCTCCTGCGGCGCCGCCTGCACGGCGCGCAGCCGCAGGAGCATGGCGCCGATCATGCCCGTGAGTGCCAGTGCCACCACGACATGAGCCGCGACCACCGCCGCGAAACTGGCTTCCACCACGGCATTCACTTGCGTCGGCAGCCAGACCAGCGCCGCGACCAGGGCCATCAGCCAGGGAAAGGGCGCCAGCCGCGCCGCCATGGCGTCGGGTATCGGCGGCAGCCGCCACGAAGGCTGGCCGTTGGACAGCAGCGCCCGCCCGAGACCCACCACGAAGGCGATGAAGATGCTCGACTGCACCATCGCATCGCCGAGCCTTCGCGTCTGGTCGCCCCATACCCCGTGCAATTCGAAGGTCGTGTACACACCCCGCACGGCCAGGAAGACCAGCAGGACGTTGGTCGCGACGATGGCAATCACGAGCAGGGAGCGTCTCAATCGACCTGAGGGAAGGACGCGCGCCGCGAGCTGGGTGAGTGTGCGTTCTGCAAGCCAGTTGCCGGGCAGGGCGATCAGGACGGCGAAGATCAGGCTGAAGATCACCGCCGTGATGTGTTCGGGCTCCGTCGCGGTGTCCACGCTGGCCTTGAGTTCCGACCCGAGCGCCTGGAGCCGGTCGATGTCGCCGGACCACGCATCGGCGAGATCCCCCCAGAACTCCCGTCCCAGCGGCGTGGGAGCGCGCTCGGTGAGCTGGGCTTCGAAGATCGCCCGGCGCTTGGCGAGCAAGTCGGTCGCGCGCTGCCGCGCATCGACCGCCACGAGTCGGGCAAGCCGGATATCGGCGTCGACCGCGTTGCGCTCCTTCGTGAGCGTGGCGCGTCGTCCGGTGATGTCGGGCGTCTCCGCCGCGGCGCCGCCGGCGGGCACGGGGCCGAGCTCTCCGAGCCGCGCGTTCAGGTCGTTGAGTTCGCTGGTGCGCGAGGCGATGAACTTCTCGGTCGCGGCGGTGATGCTGTTGAGCTGCGTGATCAGGGCGCTCACATCGTCCGAGCTCTCGACCGTCTTCGGCATCTTCTCGAGCTCGGCGCGCAGCGCGGCGATCGTGGGCTCGACCGGCTCCGGGGTGGCCTGCGCGAGCGAGGCGCAGCAAAACATGGCGGCCAGCAGCAGGGCCGCGAGGCGTGGGAACCAGCTCATGACTTCATCATAGAAGGCATCCGCCGGCCGCCGGAAGGGCTACCTGGTCGGGCTGAACCGGTCGACCCGGTCCGTGATGATGCCGTCCGTGCCCAGCGCGATGAGCCGCTCGGCCGCCCATTCGTCGTTGACCGTGTAGCTCAGGGCGCGCAGGCCGGCGGCATGAACCCGGGCGACCGTTGCGGCATCCCAGAGCGCGTAGTTGCAGACGATCGCCTTGCATCCGAGTTGCAGCGCCGTGTCGAACCAGCCGTCCCACAGGGTGTCGAGCAGCAGGCCGCGCGGCAACTCGGGCTGCGCTGCCATCGCGCCGCGCAGCGAGTCGGGTTGGAAGGAGGTGAGCAGCGGCGGCGGGAGTGCCGGGTCGGACCACCACAGCGCGGCCTGGCGCGCGACGACCTCGCCGGTCCTGTATTCGCCGCCGGGCGTCGGCTTGATCTCGATGTTGAGGGCGTGTCGGTTCGCCAGGCAGAAGCGGATGAGGGCCTCGAGGGTGGCGAGCGGTTCGCCGGCGTAGCGGCGCGAATGCCAGCTGCCGGCATCGAGCTGCGACAGCACGGACCATGGCTGATCGCCGGCGACGCCTCGTGCGTTGCTGGTGCGATCGAGCGTGGCGTCGTGCAGCAGGAAGGGCACGTCGTCGGCGCTGAGCTTGGCATCGCACTCGAACATGCGAAAGCCGTGCTCCGCACCGAGCCGAAAGGCCGCCAGCGTGTTCTCCGGCGCGAGCTTCCCGGCCCCGCGATGCGCTACCCAGCGCGGATAAGGCCAATCAGTCAGCGGCATATGAACCCGTCGCAGAAAAGGCCAAGGCACCCGCGGAACCGGCTCCGCCGGGCCGCCGGGTGAGCCCCCCTCGCGCCGCAGGCGAGAGAGGGGGGAGCCGCGAAGCGGCTTGGGGGGTGGTTGTCATTTCATTCGCTTCCCGGAACCGGCATCGAACCAGTGCAGCTTCTCGGGCCGTGCAGCGATGCGCATCGTGTCGCCCGCCACGGCTGCCGGCTGGCTTTCGTCCACGCGCATGACGAGTTGCTCCTCGCCGATGCGCCCGTAGATCAGGCGCTCGGCACCAAGAAGCTCCACCTGTTCCACCTGCACCGACCAGCCGTTCGGATCGAGCATCAGGTGTTCCGGGCGGATGCCGAGGATCGTGCCCGGCCGAACGCCCGGCGCGTGCTTGAGGAGGTTCATCGGCGGCGAACCGATGAAGCTGGCGACGAAGGTCGTCGCGGGGCGCGAGTACACCTCTTCGGGCGTCGCGAACTGGTCCATGACGCCGCCGTTCATCACGATGATGCGCTGGGCCAGCGTCATCGCCTCCACCTGGTCATGCGTCACGAAGAGCGAGGTGATGCCGAGCTCGCGGTGCAGTTTCTGGATTTCGAGGCGGGTTTGCGCACGCAGCTTGGCATCGAGGTTCGACAGCGGTTCGTCGAAGAGGAACACCTTCGGCTGCCGCACGATCGCGCGGCCCATCGCGACGCGCTGCCGCTGGCCGCCCGAGAGCTGGCGCGGCTTGCGGTCGAGCAGGTGGCCGAGTTCCAGAATCCTGGCGGCCTTGTCCACGCGGACCTTGATCTCGGCGGATGGCACCTTGGCGATCTTCAGGCCGTAGGCCATGTTGTCGAACACCGACATGTGCGGATAGAGCGCGTAGTTCTGGAACACCATCGCGATGTCCCGCTCGGCCGGTTCGAGGTTGTTCACCACGCGGTCGCCGATGAGGATGTCGCCCGCGCTGATGTCCTCAAGGCCCGCGACCATGCGCAGCAGCGTGGACTTGCCGCAGCCCGAGGGCCCGACGATGACGATGAACTCGTGGTCCCCAATCTCGGCGCTGACTCCGTGGATGACCTGGTTCGCCTTCGGCCCGTGACCGTAGCGTTTGATGACGTTGCGAAGCGAGAGGGATGCCATGATGTTTTTTGTCTATTCAGAGCCGAAGCCAGGGATACCAGATCCCAAGCCAGGGATACCGCGGAACCGGCTTCGCCGGGCCGCCGGTATCGCCCCCGGCCGGGGGTTGGCGGCTACACGAAGTGAGCGAGCCTGGGGGCGAGTCATTTTTCCGTGTCGACCAAGCCTTTGACGAACCATTTCTGCATGAGGACCACCACCAGCGCTGGCGGCAGCATGGCGAGCAGCGCGGTCGCCATCACGATGTTCCATTCGTTCTGCCCGTCGCCGCCGGCGATCATCCGCTTGATGCCGATCACGATCGGGTACATGTCCTCGGTCGTCGTCGCGAGCAGCGGCCAGAGGTACTGGTTCCAGCCGTAGATGAACTGGATCACGAAGAGGGCCGCGATCGAGGTTTTCGACAGCGGCACCAGCACGTCCCAGAAGAAGCGCATCGGGCCGGCGCCATCCATGCGGGCGGCTTCGATCAGTTCGTCAGGCACCGTGAGGAAGAACTGGCGGAACAGGAAGGTCGCCGTCGCCGAGGCGATCAGCGGAATCGTCAGGCCCGCGTAGCTGTTGAGCATGCCGAGGTCGGACACCACCTGGTAGGTCGGGCCGATGCGCACCTCCACCGGCAGCATCAGCGTGATGAAGATCGCCCAGAAGCACAGGCCCTTGAGCGGGAAGCGGAAGTACACCACCGCGAAGGCCGACAACAGCGAGATCGCGATCTTGCCGAAGGTGATGACCAGCGCGGTCACGAGGCTCACCCACATCATGCGGGCGACCGGCGCCACCGAGCCGGCGCCCGAACTGCGGCCGAACAACGCGGACTTGTAGCTTTCCCACATATGGCTGCCCGGCAGCAGCGGCATTGGCCGCTGGACGATTTCCTGCGCCGTGTGGGTCGACGCGACGAAGGCCAGGTAGATCGGAAAGGCGACGATGAGCACGCCGAAGATCGCGACCACGTGCGCGAGGATGCCGAGGGTGGGTTTGCGCTCGACCATTTCAGTAATTCACCTTCTTCTCGACGTAGCGGAACTGCAGCACCGTGAGCACGATGACGATGGCCATCAGCACCACCGACTGCGCCGCCGAACTGCCCAGGTCCATGGCCTTGAAGCCGTCGTGATAGACCTTGTAGACGAGGATGCGGGTCGCGGTGCCGGGGCCGCCCTGGGTCGCCGTATCGACGATCGCGAAGGTATCGAAGAAGGCGTAGACGACGTTGATCACCAGGAGGAAGAAGGTGGTCGGCGACAGCAGCGGGAACTGCACCGTCCAGAAGCGCCGCCACGGCCGCGCGCCGTCGATGGCGGCTGCCTCGATCAGCGACTTCGGGATCGACTGCAGCCCCGCCAGGAAGAACAGGAAGTTGTAGGAGATCTGCTTCCAGACGGCGGCCATCACGATCAGCGTCATGGCGTGCGATCCGTTGAGCAGGTGGTTCCAGTCCAACCCGATCCTGCCGAGCGCGTAGGCGACCACGCCCAGCGACGGCGAGAACATGAAGACCCACAGCACGGCGGCCACGGCCGGCGCGACGGCGTAGGGCAGGATCAGCAGCGTCTTGTAGATCATTGCGCCGCGCACGATGCGATCCACGAACACTGCCAGCAGCAGCGACAGCGCGATGCCGATGCCCGCCACCAGGATCGAGAAGAGCGCCGTCGTCTCGAACGACTCGACGTACCCCGGGTCGTTGAACAGCTCCCGGAAGTTCTGCAAACCCACCCATTCGGTCGAAGTGCCGAAAGCGTCCTGCATCTGCATCGACTGGGTGAGCGCCTGGCTGGCCGGCCAGAAAAAGAACACGCCGATGACGATCAGCTGTGGCGCGAGCAGCGCCCAGGGCAGCCAGCCCGAGCGGAAGACAACGCGTTTTTCCATGAATCCCTCAAAAAAGAAACCCCGCCGGCTTCTTGCGCGCCGGCGGGGCTGCGAGTCTACCGTCCGGCTCAGCTCTTGTTGGCTTTTTGGAAGCGCTCGAGCTGTTCGTTGCCGCGGGTCACGATGGCGTCCAGTGCTTCCTTGGCGGTCTTCTTTCCGCTCCAGACCTGTTCCAGTTCCTCATCCTCGATCGCGCGGATCTGGACATAGTTGCCCAGGCGGATGCCGCGGCTCTTGTCGGTCACCTTGCGGATCATCTGCGTCACCGCGACGTCCGTGCCGGGGTTCTGCTTGTAGAAGCCCGACTGGTCGGTGAGCTGGTAGGCCGCGGTCGTGATGGGCAGGTAGCCCGTGCGCTTGTGGCTGGCGGATTGGACTTCAGGCGTCGAGATGAACTTGAAGAACTCGGCAACGCCCTTGTATTCGGCCGGCTTCTTGCCCGACATGACCCAGAGGCTGGCGCCGCCGATCACGGTGTTCTGCGGAGCGCCCGGCACGTCGGGGTAGTAGGGCAGAGGCGCCAGGCCGTAGGCGAACTTGGCGTTCTTCGCCACGTTGCCGTAGAAGCCCGACGAGGTGTTGATCATGGCGCACTCGCCGGAGACGAACGACGCCTCGGGCACATTGCCGCGGCCCTTGTAGATGAACAAGCCTTGCTTGGACATGCTGGCCAGGTTCTCGATATGGCGCAGGTGCAGCGGCGAGTTCACCTTGAGGCGGGCATCCGTGCCCGACAGGCCGTTGTTTTTCGTCGCGAACTCGACGTTGTGCCAGGCCGAGAAGCTCTCGAGCTGGGTCCAGTTCTGCCATGCCGTCGTGAACGGGCACTTGTGGCCGCTCGCCTTCAGCTTGGCCGCTGCCGCGACCACTTCGGGCCAAGTCGACGGCGCCTTGTTGGGGTCCAGGCCGGCCGCCTTGAACGCGTCCTTGTTGTAATAGAAAACGGTGGTCGAGCTGTTGAACGGGAAGCTCAGCATCTGCCCGTTCGGCGCGGTGTAGTAGGCGGCCACGGCGGGGATGTACACGCCCGGGTCGAACTTCTGCCCGGCGTCCTTCATGACCTGGGCCACCGGGACGATGGCTCCCTTGCTCGCCATCATGGTCGCGGTGCCCACTTCGAACACCTGCAGGATGTGCGGCGCGTTGCCGGCACGGAATGCCGCGATGGCAGCGGTCATCGATTCGTCGTATTGGCCCTTGTAGGTGGGGACGATCTTGTATTCCTTCTGGCTCTCGTTGAACTGCCTGGCCAGATCGTTGACCCATTCGTTGTTGACGGCGGTCATGGAATGCCACCATTGGATTTCGGTCTGCGCCAACGCGGAAGTGGAAAGCGTTGCGGCGAGCGCCGAGGCCAAGGCGAGCGTTTTGAATCGCATGAAGACTCCTCTGGGGGGAATGAAAGCGCGGATGCTAGGTCGTGCTTATGACACGACGGCGTCACAATTTTTGACAAGTCCCGGAGTGTGCACCAAGCGGGGAAACCCTTTTTTGGTGCAACAGCCATGACGGCGGCATGCTGCAGCGCACCATGCTAGCATCGCCCTCCCTTTTTTCGGCTCTGCCTCCTTGGCTCTTGGGTTCCGGGCGGGCCTTTCTCGACGCGCATGAGCAAGACTTCCCTGGGCAAAAGCAAGATCAAGTTCCTCCTGCTCGAAGGCATCCATCCTTCGGCGGTCGAGGTGCTGAAGGCCGCTGGCTACACCAACGTCGAAACCCTGTCCGGCGCCTTGCCGGACGCCGAGCTCAAGGCGCGCATCGCCGACGTGCACTTCCTCGGCATCCGGTCGCGCACGCAGTTGACCGCCGAGGTATTCGCCGTCGCCCAGAAGCTCGTGGCCGTGGGTGCCTTCTGCATCGGCACGAACCAGATCGACCTCGATGCGGCGCGCGAGCATGGTGTCGTCGTCTTCAACGCGCCTTTCTCGAATACCCGCTCCGTGGCCGAGCTGGTCCTGGCGGAGGCCATCCTGCTCCTGCGCGGCGTGCCCGAGAAGAGCGCCGTCGCGCACCGCGGCGGCTGGCTCAAGTCGGCGGACAACGCGTTCGAGATCCGCGGCAAGACGCTGGGCATCGTGGGCTACGGTTCGATCGGCGCGCAGCTTTCGGTGCTGGCGGAGGCGCTGGGCATGCAGGTCGCCTTCTTCGATGTCGTGACCAAGCTGCCGCTGGGCAATGCAAGGCAGGTGCGGGATCTGAACGAACTGCTCGCCCAGAGCGACATCGTGAGCCTGCACGTTCCCGAGACACCGGCGACGCAGTGGATGATCGGCGCCGCCGAGATCGCCGCCATGAAGCCCGGGGCCATCCTGATCAACGCCTCGCGCGGCACCGTGGTCGAAATCGAGCCGCTGGCTGCGGCGCTCAAGGACAGGAAGCTGCTGGGCGCGGCGATCGATGTCTTTCCGGTCGAGCCGCGAACCAACAAGGATGAGTTCCAGTCGCCGCTGCGCGGTCTGGACAACGTGATCCTCACGCCGCACATCGGCGGCTCGACCATGGAGGCGCAGGCCAACATCGGGCTCGAAGTTGCCGAGAAGCTGGTCAAGTACAGCGACAACGGCACGTCGACCTCGTCGGTCAACTTCCCGGAAGTGGCGCTGCCGGCGCATCCGGGCAAGCACCGGCTGCTGCACATCCACCGCAACGTGCCGGGCGTGCTGTCGGAGATCAACCGGATCTTCTCGGACAACAACATCAACATCGCCTCGCAGTACCTGCAGACCAACGAGAAGGTCGGCTACGTGGTGACGGACATCGATGCAGCCTCGTCCGACCTCGCGCTGGAAAAGCTCGCGAAGGTGCCCGGGACCATCCGCAGCCGGGTCTTGTTTTGATCACCCCCAGCCTCGCCCACTTCGTGTGGCTCTGACAACCCCTTTCAGGGGGCGACCCCTGTGGCCCGGCAAAGCCGGTTCCGCGGGGTTCCTGGTCTCCGATGTGCCGGTCTCCGGCCTCAAAACCCGGGCAAAGCGCGGCGTGGCCACTGGCTTTAAAATCTGCGCCCCTGGTTCAGGGGCGCGCAGCGCCCGACCGAGGCCAACTCCCCGATGAATGCTCCGACCGCGTTGACGGCGTTGTTGTCGCAGGCCGCAGAGCCCGCGCGATTGCGTGAGATCCCCTACAACTACACCAGCTTCTCCGATCGCGAGATCGTGATCCGCCTGCTCGGCGAGCGGGGCTGGGAACTGCTGCAAACCCTCCGGTCCGAACGCCGCACTGGCCGCTCGGCCCGCATGCTCTACGAGGTGCTCGGCGACATCTGGGTGGTGCAGCGCAATCCCTACCTGGTCGATGACCTGCTGGACAACCCGCGCCGGCGCGGCCAGCTCGTGGACGCGCTCAACCACCGTCTTTCCGAGGTCCAGAAGCGCCGCACGCCCGACAGCGATCCGCAGCGCGACGCGCTCGTGGGCGAGCTGGTCGACCTCGCCGTCCGCGCCATCGCCGCCTTCGACGCCCTGTTTCGAGACGTCGCGGCCCTGCGCCGCAAGGCCACGCGCCAGCTCCGCCGGCTGACCGCCAAGGACAACATCAAGTTCGACGCGCTGTCCCGCGTCTCGCATGTGACCGATGCGACCGACTGGCGGGTCGAGTACCCCTTCGTCGTGCTCACGCCCGATACCGAGGCCGAGATGGCCGGCCTGGTCAAGGGCTGCATCGAGCTGGGCCTGACCATCATCCCGCGTGGCGGCGGCACCGGCTACACCGGCGGCGCGATTCCGCTGACGTGGAACAGCGTGGTCATCAACACCGAGAAGCTCGAATCGATGACCGAGGTCGAGATGGTCTCGCTGCCAGGCCTCGAAGCACCGGTGCCGACGATCTGGACCGAGGCTGGCGTCGTCACGCAGCGGGTGGCCGATGCGGCCGAGCGCGCGGGCTTCGTCTTCGCGGTCGATCCCACCTCCGCCGAAGCCTCGTGCGTGGGCGGCAACGTGGCGATGAACGCCGGCGGCAAGAAGGCGGTGCTCTGGGGCACGGCGCTCGACAACCTCGCCTCGTGGCGCATGGTGACGCCGCAGGCCGAGTGGCTCGAAGTCACGCGCGTCGGCCACAACCTCGGCAAGATCCACGACGCCGAAAGCGCGATCTTCGAGCTGCAGTACTTCGCAGCCGATGGCAAGACCGCGTTGCGCGCCGAGCGGCTGGAAATCCCCGGCAAGACCTTCCGCAAGGAAGGCCTCGGCAAGGACGTGACCGACAAGTTCCTCTCGGGACTGCCTGGCATCCAGAAGGAAGGCTGCGACGGCCTGATCACCAGCGCGCGCTGGGTGGTGCATCGCATGCCGGCGCACACCCGCACCGTCTGTCTCGAATTCTTCGGCAACGCCAAGGACGCGGTGCCGAGCATCGTCGAAATCAAGGACTTCATGTTCGCCGAACAGGACCGCTCCGGCGTGCTGCTCGCGGGCCTGGAGCATCTGGACGACCGCTACCTGAAGGCGGTCGGCTATGCGACCAAGTCGAAGCGCCATGGCGGCGGACTGCCGAAGATGGTGCTCTTCGGCGACATCGCCGGCGACGACGCCGATGCCGTGGCGCGCGTGACGTCCGAAGTGGTGCGCATCGCCAACTCGCGCAGCGGCGAAGGCTTCATTGCCATCAGCCCAGAGGCGCGCAAGAAGTTCTGGCTCGACCGCAAGCGCACCGCCGCGATCAGCCGCCACACCAACGCCTTCAAGATCAACGAAGACGTGGTGATCCCGCTGCCGCGCATGGCCGAGTACACCGACGGCATCGAGCGGATCAACATCGAACTCTCGCTGCGCAACAAGATCGCGCTCGCCGACGAGCTCGAAGCGTTCCTGGCGCGCGGCAACCTGCCGCTCGGCAAGAGCGACGACGCGAACGACATCCCCACGGCCGAGCTGCTGGAAGACCGCGTGGCGCAGGCCATCGCGCTGGTGGCCGAGGTGCGTGCGCTGTGGCAAGGCTGGCTCGACAACGTCGACTCGCTGTTTCCGCAGTTGCAGGACCATTCGCTGCGCGCGAGCTGGAAGACGCAGATTCGTGAGCCGCTGGCGTCGATCTTCACCGGCGCCGAGTTCGCACCGATCCTGGCCGAATGCCAGGCCATCCACAAGCGCGTGCTGAAGGGCCGCGTGTGGGTCGCGCTGCACATGCATGCCGGCGACGGCAACGTGCACACGAACATCCCGGTCAACAGCGACAACTACGAGATGCTGCAGACCGCGCACGAGGCCGTCGCCCGCATCATGGTGCTGGCGCGCAGCCTCGACGGCGTGATCTCGGGCGAGCACGGCATCGGCATCACCAAGCTCGAATTCCTGAGCGAAGACGAGCTGGCGCCCTTTGCGGACTACAAGCGCCGGGTCGATCCGGAAGGCCGCTTCAACAAGGGCAAGCTGCTGCGCGACAACGCAGGTTTCGCGCAGGGCGGACGTGCGCTGCATGCCGACCTGACCAATGCCTACACGCCGAGCTTCGGCCTGATGGGGCACGAGTCGATCATCATGCAGCAGAGCGACATCGGCGCGATCGCCGACAGCGTGAAGGACTGCCTGCGCTGCGGCAAGTGCAAGCCGGTGTGCGCGACGCATGTGCCGCGCGCCAACCTGCTCTATTCGCCGCGCAACAAGATCCTGGCGACCTCGCTGCTGGTCGAGGCCTTCCTCTATGAAGAGCAGACGCGGCGCGGCGTGAGCATCAAGCACTGGGAAGAGTTCGAGGACGTGGCCGACCACTGCACGGTCTGCCACAAGTGCCTGACGCCGTGCCCGGTGAAGATCGACTTCGGCGACGTGTCGATGAACATGCGCAACCTGCTGCGCAAGATGGGGCAGAAGTCCTTCCGGCCCGGCAACGCGGCGGCGATGTTCTTCCTCAACGCCACGAACCCGCAGACCATCAAGGCGATGCGCACCGGCATGGTCGACATCGGCTTCAAGGCGCAGCGCCTGGCCAACGACGTGCTGCGCGGCCTCGCGAAGAAGCAGACCGCGGCGCCGCCGGCCACCCTCGGCCCGGCGCCCATCAAGGAACAGGTGATCCACTTCATCAACAAGAAGATGCCCGGTGGATTGCCCAAGAAGACCGCGCGCGCCTTGCTCGACATCGAGGACGCCGACTACGTGCCGATCATCCGCGACCCGAAGGCGACCACGCCCGACACGGAGGCGGTGTTCTATTTCCCGGGCTGCGGCTCGGAGCGCCTGTTCTCGCAGGTGGGCCTCGCGACGCAGGCGATGCTGTGGCACGCCGGCGTGCAGACGGTGCTGCCGCCGGGCTACCTGTGCTGCGGTTATCCGCAGCGCGGCAGCGGACAGTACGACAAGGCCGAGAAGATGATCACCGACAACCGGGTGCTCTTCCATCGCGTCGCGAACACGCTCAACTATCTCGACATCAAGACGGTGGTGGTGAGCTGCGGGACCTGCTACGACCAGCTCCAGGGCTACCAGTTCGACAAGATCTTCCCGGGCTGCCGCATCGTCGACATCCACGAGTACCTGCTCGAAAAGGGAATCACGCTCGGCGATGCGGGTGGCGCGGGTTATCTCTATCACGACCCGTGCCACACGCCGATGAAGCTGCAGGAGCCGATGAAGACGGTGAAGGCGCTGGTCGGCGACAACGTGCTCAAGAGCGACCGCTGCTGCGGCGAATCGGGCACCCTTGGCGTGACGCGGCCGGACATCTCGACGCAGATCCGCTTCCGCAAGGAAGAAGAGCTGCAGAAGGGCGAGTCGGCGTTGCGTGCGTCCGGCAAGATCGCACCGGAAGGCAACGTGAAGATCCTCACGAGCTGCCCGAGCTGCCTGCAGGGCCTGAGCCGCTACGGCAACGACCTGAACAACGGCCTGCTCGAAGCCGACTACATCGTGGTCGAGATGGCCAACAGGCTCCTCGGCGAGAACTGGATGCCCGACTACGTGGCCGCCGCGAACCAGGGCGGCATCGAGCGCGTGCTGGTATGACGATGAAGCGCGTCGAAGGTTGCCCGTTGTGCGACGAGACCGGCGGGAGGCTGGTCCACGAAGCGGCGAAGTTCCGCGTGATCCATGCAGCGGAAGCGGGCTTTCCCGCGTTCTATCGCGTCGTGTGGAAGGAGCATGTCGTGGAGTGGTCCGATCTCTCTTCGGCGGATCGGAGCCTCTGCATGGAGGCCGTCGCGGTCGTCGAGCAGTGCCTGCGCGATGCGCTGGCGCCGACCAAGATCAATCTCGCAGCACTCGGCAACATGGTTGCGCATCTTCATTGGCATGTGATCGCGCGCTTCGACTGGGACACGCGCTTTCCCGCGCCGGTGTGGGCGCCAGCGCAGCGCGAACGCGATGCCGCGCGCGAAGCGTCCGTCGAGGCCGCGCTGCCCGCGGTGGAGCGCGACATGGTCCAGCGCCTTTCGAGCAGGAGTTTCTGATGGCAGGTTTGCAGGCAGGCGCGCCGACGCCGCAATCGATCACCGTGCACAACCGCTCGCGCGTGCTGGAGATCGGCTTTTCCGACGGCGCGGTCTTCAGGATCCCCTTCGAGCTGATGCGCATCTATTCGCCATCGGCGGAAGTGCAGGGCCACGGCCCGGGCCAGGAAATCCTGCAGACGGGCAAACGCAATGTCGACCTGCTGGACCTTCAGCCGGTCGGCAACTACGCGGTCCAGCCCTCCTTCAGCGACGGCCACGACACCGGCATCTATTCCTGGGACCTGCTGTACGACCTCGGCGCCCGTCAGGACGAACTGTGGACCGAGTACGAGAAGCGCTTGGCCGCCGCCGGCGTCGATCGCGATGCACCGATGCCCGAGAAGGGCGGACACGCCTGCGGCAGCCACTGAGACGGTGGGAAATGCCCGGTGTCCCCACGGGGTCGTCGGCGCAGGGTGAACGCTTCCGGCCTAACATCGGAGGCATGGCGCTGCGCCGGGCCGCCCCAAGCAAGCCCGCGCCGCAGTGCGCAGCACGAAGGCTATTGAATGACTACCACCCACTTCGGATTCGAATCGGTCGAAGAGAGCGACAAGGCACGCCGCGTGCGCGGCGTGTTCGACTCGGTTGCCTCGCGCTACGACCTCATGAACGACCTCATGTCCATGGGCCTTCACCGGGCATGGAAGGCCTACACCGTCATGGTGGCCAATGTGAGTGAAGGCTCGAAGGTGCTCGACATCGCGGGCGGCACCGGCGACCTCGCCCTGGCTTTTGCCAAGAAGGTCGGCGCCACCGGACAGGTGGTCCACACCGACATCAACGAGGCCATGCTGCGCACCGGGCGCGACCGTCTGCTGGATGCCGGCGTCGTGCTACCCACGACGGTCTGCGATGCCGAGAAGCTGCCTTTTCCCGACAACCACTTCGACGTCGTCACCGTCGCGTTCGGCCTGCGCAACATGACCCACAAGGACCTCGCGCTGAAGGAAATGAACCGCGTGCTGAAGCCGCGCGGCAAGCTCCTGGTGCTCGAGTTCTCGAAGGTCGCCAAGCCGCTGCAGAAGGCCTACGACTGGTATTCGTTCAGCGTGCTGCCCCGCCTGGGCAAGGTCGTCGCGGGCGACGATGCCAGCTATCGCTACCTCGCCGAGTCGATCCGCATTCATCCCGGCCAGGAAGAACTCAAGACCCTCATGAAGGAGGGCGGTTTCGGGCATGTGGACTATCACAACCTGACTGGCGGTGTCGTTGCCCTGCATGTTGGAATCAAGTGTTGAACCTGAGTTGTTTGTTTGCCGTAGAGGAGACGTCATGAAGAATTTGTGGTCCGTCATGCTGGTGTGTGCGCTGGCCGTTGTGAGCATCGATGCCGACGCTGCACGCATGGGCGGCGGCAAATCGTTCGGCAAGCAGTCGAGCAATGTGACCCAGCGCGAAGCGACGCCGCCGGCAGCACCGGCACAGTCCGGTGCGCCCGCCCAGAACGCGAACAATGCCGCGGCCAAGCCGGCACCAGCGGCGCCGCAGACCGCACCCGCCGCGCCGAAGCGGCCGTGGGCCGGCATCCTCGGCGGCCTCGCCGCCGGCCTGGGCCTCGCCTGGCTCGCCAACTCCCTGGGCCTTGGCGCGGCCTTCGGCAACTTCCTGCTGATCCTTCTTCTGGTGGTTGCGGGGGTGGTCGTGTGGCGCATCTTCGCGTCGCGGTCGCGAGGCGCATCGGCCCCGCGCGCCGGCGGTTTTGCATTCCAGGGCGCGGGAAGCCCGTCGGAAGCTACGGCACCTGCGCAGTACAGCCCCAAGAACGTCGGCAACGATGCATCGGCCCGTCCCTGGGAGCGGAATCACGTGGCCTTCGAACCCACGCCGGCGAAGCCGGAGCATCCGGCCGGTTCGTCGATGGCAGGTGCGGCCGCAGCCGGGGGCAGCATGATCGGTTCGGCCCTCGCCGGTTCGCAGTCCTGGGGTATTCCGGCGGGCTTCGATATCGACGGTTTTCTTGCGGCCGCCAAGCGCAACTTCGTGACCCTGCAGGACGCCTGGGACCGCGCCGACATCAGCTCGCTGCGTTCGATGATGACCGACGAGATGATCGGCGAGATCCGCCAGCAGCTGGCCGAGCGCGAGAGCCACACCGGTGGCCAGTCGAACAAGACCGAGGTCGTGATGCTCGACGCGAAGCTGCTGGGCATCGAAGAGCTGCCGGATGCCTATCTGGCGAGCGTCGAGTTCTCCGGAATGATTCGCGAAGACGTCTCCGCCGGCCCGAGCCCGTTCCGCGAAGTCTGGAACATGACCAAGCCCACCAATGGCGGGGGCTGGCTCGTGGCGGGCGTTCAAGCGCTGCAGTAAGCCCTTTTCCGGGGGCTTCGAGCCCGATAATGGGGACATGGTTACACCATCGTCCCCTTTTTCTTTTCTTGACGACCTGTTCAATCGCGTCGGCAGCCGCATGCAGCCGCCGGATTGGGCGATTCGCGAAATCCAGCACCGGACGGTGCTTTTCCTGAACCACGTGCTTCAACAGGAGCCCGAGGCCCAACAGCGGCTGATGCGCCAGCAGGGCAGGGTGGCACTGTTCCAGTGGCGCTTCGTGACGATGAAGTTCGTCGCGACGCCCGCCGGCCTGCTGGATCTCGCACCCGAAGGCGCCGAGCCCGAACTCACATTGAGCGTCACCGAGGAATCCCCTTTCGGCCTGGCGCGGGCCGCGTTCAGCGGCGAGAAGCCGGCGGTTCGCATCGAAGGCGACGTGCAGCTGGCCGCGGAGGTCAACTGGCTCGTCGACCACGTGCGTTGGGATGTCGAGGACGACCTGGCACGCCTGATCGGCGACGTGCCGGCACACACGATCGCGACCGGCGCGCGTCGGGCGGTGGACGCGCTGCGCCGCTTTGTCGGCGAGCGTTCCGGCAAGGCCGGCGGCTCCGCGGGCGCCGAATGAGGCGTATCTATCGCGGCATCTTCATCGTCTGGGTCGCGCTTCGCTACGGCCTCGACGAACTCGTTCTCACCAGCTTCCAGAAGCCCTGGCTGCGCGTGGTGGCGCGGATCGTCTCGGTCGGGCGCAATCTCGATGCCCCGCGCGGCCAGCGCCTGAGGGAAGCCCTGGAGCGGCTCGGGCCGATCTTCGTGAAGTTCGGCCAGGTGCTGTCGACCCGCCGCGACCTGCTGCCGCCCGACATCGCCGACGAACTTGCCTGGCTGCAGGACCGGGTGCCGCCGTTCCCGTCGAAGGTGGCCATCGCGACCATCGAGCGCGCCTTCCGGCGGCCCGTGGGCGAGATCTTCGAGGAGTTCGACGAAACGCCGGTGGCCAGCGCCTCGATCGCGCAGGTGCACTTCGCGACCCTGCGCGTGCCCGACGGCTCCGTGCGCGAAGTCGCGGTCAAGGTGCTGCGTCCGGGCATGCGCGACGTCATCGAGAAGGACCTCGCGCTCATGGCCGTGATGGCCGGGTGGGTCGAGAACCTCTCGTCCGACGGCAAGCGGCTGAAGCCGCGCGAGGTGGTCGGCGAATTCGACAAGTACCTGCACGACGAGCTCGATCTGGTGCGCGAGGCGGCCAATGCGGCCCAGCTCCGCCGCAACATGGACAAGCTCAACCTGGTGCTGATCCCGGAGATGTTCTGGGACTTCTGCCACCCGGAAGTGATCGTGATGGAGCGCATGAAGGGCGTGCCGATCGCGCAGCTCGACCGCCTGCGCGCGGCCGGCGTGGACATCCCGAAGCTTGCGCGCGACGGCGTCACGATCTTCTTCACGCAGGTCTTCCGCGACGGCTTCTTCCACGCCGACATGCATCCGGGCAACATCCAGGTGAGCCTGGCGCCCCAGACCTTCGGCCGCTACGTGTCGCTGGACTTCGGGATCATCGGCACGCTGACCGAGTCCGACAAGGAGTACCTCGCACAGAACTTCGTGGCCTTCTTCCGCCGCGACTACAAGCGCGTGGCCGAGCTGCACCTGGAAAGCGGCTGGGTGCCGCTGGGCACCCGCATCGACGAGCTCGAAGCCGCGATCCGCACGGTCTGCGAGCCCTACTTCGACCGGCCGCTCAAGGAAATCTCCCTCGGCATGGTGCTCATGCGGCTCTTCCAGACCTCGCGCCGCTTCCATGTCGAGATCCAGCCGCAACTGGTATTGCTGCAGAAGACGCTCCTCAATATCGAGGGGCTGGGCCGGCAGCTCGACCCCGAGCTGGACCTCTGGAATACCGCCAAGCCCTTCCTCGAGAAGTGGATGAGCGAGCAGATCGGCCCGCGCAAGCTGTTGGAGCAGCTGAAGGCCGAAGCACCACGCTACGCCAAATTGCTGCCCCAGCTGCCGCGCCTCATGCACGATTTCCTGGAAAATCGCCCCGCCGACCACCGGCGCGAACTGCTGGAGCTCCTGGCCGCCCAGAAGCGGACCAACCGCCTCCTGCAGGCGATCATCTACGGTGGCATAGGTTTTGTATTGGGATTGCTTGCGATGCAGGTGCTGGTGCGCGTGCGTCTTTTCTGATCTATTGGAGAACTCGCTGTGCTGTTGACCCTGGTCATCGCCTACCTGCTCGTCACCATCGCCATCGGCCTGTACGCGGCCAGGCGAGTCAAGAACACCACGGACTTCGCGATCGCGGGGCGCCACCTGCCGCTCTACATGATCGTGACCACGACCTTCGCGACGTGGTTCGGGTCGGAGACGGTGCTGGGCATCCCGGCCAAGTTCATCGAGGGCGGCCTGAACGGGGTCATCGAGGACCCCTTCGGCGCCGGCACCTGCCTGATCCTGGTCGGGCTTTTCTTCGCCGGCAAGCTCTATCGCATGACGCTGCTCACCATCAGCGACTACTACCGCGAGCGCTACGGGCGATTCATCGAGATCGCGTGCTCGCTGATCATCATGCTGAGCTATCTGGGCTGGGTGTCCGCCCAGGTCACCGCGCTGGGGCTGGTGTTCAACGTGCTGTCTGGCGGTGCCATCGGGGTGCCGATGGGCATGGTGATCGGCGTGGTCTCGATCCTGGCCTATACGCTCTTCGGCGGCATGTGGTCGGTGGCGGTGACCGACTTCATCCAGATGATCATCCTGGTGCTGGGCCTCGCCGTGATCGCGACGTTCGCGGGCAACATGGCCGGGGGCGCGGAAAAGGTGGTCGAGTTCGCGGTCAGCAAGGACCTCTTCAAGTTCTGGCCCGAGCCGACGCTCAAGGACATGATCTTCTTCTTCGCGGCCGCGATCACGATGATGCTGGGCTCGATCCCCCAGCAGGACGTGTTCCAGCGCGTGATGTCGGCCAACAGCACCCGGGCGGCGACGCTCGGGCCGGTGATCGGCGGCGTGGCCTACATCCTGTTCGCGTTCGTGCCCATGTTCCTGGTGGCGAGCGCGCTGCTGATCATGCCGACCGAGACCGCGACGCTGCTCAAGGAAGATCCGCAGAAGGTCCTGCCCACGCTGGTGCTCGAGAAGATGCCCTTCGTGATGCAGGTGTTCTTCTTCGGGGCGCTGCTCTCGGCGATCAAGTCGACCGCTTCGGCAACGCTCCTGGCGCCGAGCGTCACCTTCACCGAGAACATCTGGCGCCAATTCCGCCCGGCCGGCAGCGACCGCTCGAATCTCATGACGATGCGCCTGACCGTGCTGGTGTTCAGCGTCTGCGTGCTCGCCTACGCGATCCGCATGCAGGGGACGCCGATCTACGAACTCGTGTCCGGCGCCTACCAGGTGCCGCTCGTGGGGGCGTTCGTGCCGCTCGTGTGCGGGCTCTACTGGCAGCGCGCCTCCACGCAGGGCGCCGTTGCCGCGGTGGTGCTGGGCATCGGCGTGTGGCTGCTGTTCCTCGCGACGTCGTGGAGCGGTGTGTTCCCGGCGCAGCTGGCGGGCCTGCTGGCTTCCTTCACCGGGATGGTGGTGGGGTCGCTGGCGCCGCAATGGGTGGCCAACACGCGCACGCCGCACCGGCCTCTGGCGGCCGACCCCGCCTGATCCATCCGGCGCCCGGCGCCCGGCCAAGGGGGTGGCGCCTCTATAATCGAGGGCTTTGCAAGCGGCCGCCGGCCGCTTCTTTCGTTCCCCACCCCATGCCTATCTACGCATACAAGTGCAGCGCCTGCGGCTTTGCCAAGGATGTGCTGCAGAAAATGTCCGATGCTCCCCTGACGGAGTGCCCGACTTGCGGCGCTGATGCGTTCAGCAAGCAAGTGACCGCTGCCGGATTCCAGCTCAAGGGCTCCGGTTGGTACGTCACCGATTTCCGCGATGGCGGCAAGTCTGGCGGCGGCAAGTCCGGCGGCGACAAGCCCTCCGTCAGCTCTCCCTCCGACGGCGCTTCCGCCAAGCCGGCCGAGGCTCCCGCGAGCGCACCAGCGGCCGCGCCTGCGCCTGCCGCGGCGCCCGCGCCCAGCGCGGACTGAGGCTGCACCCCGCCATGCTCGCCCTGCGCAAATGGCTGCTGTCCGGCTTGCTGGTCATCGTTCCGCTGGCCATCACGCTGGCCGTGCTGAACTGGATCATCGGCACGCTCGACCAGACGCTGTGGCTGTTGCCGGAGGACTGGCAGAAGTACCTCAGCGAGCACAAGGTGCGCGGCCTCGGCGTGCTGCTGACGCTCGCCATCCTGCTCAGCGTCGGCGCGGTTGCGAGCAATTTCGTCGGCAAGCGCCTGCTGGGCTGGGGTGACGCGGTGGTTCGCCGCATCCCCGTGGTGCGGTCGATCTACTCCAGCGTCAAGCAGGTCTCCGACACGCTGTTCTCCGAGAACGGCAATGCATTCCGTACCGCCGTGCTGGTCCAGTGGCCGCGTGAGGGTGTCTGGACGATCGCCTTCGTGACCGGCACCCCCGGCCAGGAGGTCGTCGAGCAGCTGGGCGGCGGCGAGTATCTCGGCGTGTACGTGCCGACGACGCCCAACCCGACGGGCGGCTATTTCGTGATGCTCAAGCGCAGCGACTGCATCGAACTCAGGATGAGCGTGGACGACGCGCTCAAGTACATCGTCTCGATGGGGGTCGTCGTTCCCGGCGGCCCTGCAGCGATCGCGATCAAATAAACGCGCCCACGGGCGCCGGAATTCATCTATGGCCATGCGTACAAACTATTGCGGTCTCGTGACCGAAGCCCACCTGGGGCAAACCGTCACCCTTTGCGGCTGGGTGAATCGCCGCCGCGACCATGGGGGCGTGATCTTCATCGATCTGCGCGACCGCGAGGGCTATGTGCAGGTGGTGTGCGACCCGGATCGCGCCTCCACCTTCGCAACGGCCGAGGGCCTGCGCAACGAGTACTGCCTGCAGATCACCGGCCTCGTTCGCGCGCGCCCCGAGGGCACGACCAACGACAACCTCAAGAGCGGCAAGATCGAAGTGCTGTGCCACGAGATGAAGGTGCTCAATCCTTCCGTGACGCCGCCGTTCCTGCTCGACGACGACAACCTGTCCGAAACCACCCGCCTCACGCACCGCGTGCTCGACCTGCGCCGTCCCGCGATGCAGCGCAACCTGATGCTGCGCTACAAGGTGACGATGGAGACGCGCAAGTTCCTGGACGCCAACGGCTTCATCGACATCGAGACCCCGATGCTCGGCAAGTCCACGCCCGAAGGCGCGCGCGACTACCTCGTGCCCAGCCGCGTGCACGACGGCAGCTTCTTCGCGCTGCCGCAGTCGCCGCAGCTCTTCAAGCAGCTGCTGATGGTGTCGGGCTTCGACCGCTACTACCAGATCGTCAAGTGCTTCCGCGACGAAGACCTCCGCGCGGACCGCCAGCCCGAATTCACGCAGATCGACATCGAGACCTCGTTCATGGCCGAGGAAGAGATCCGCGAGATGTTCGAAGGCATGATCCGCAGGGTGTTCCGTGCCGCGGCCGAAGTCGAGCTGCCGCCGTTCCCGGTCATGAGCTATGGCGACGCCATGTTCAAGTACGGCTCCGACAAGCCCGACCTGCGCGTCAAGCTCGAGTTCACCGAACTCACCGAGGTGATGCGCAACGTCGAATTCAAGGTGTTCGCTCAGGCGGCCAGCATGGCCGGCGGCCGCGTCGTGGCCCTGCGGGTGCCGGGCGGCGGCGGAGAGGGTGGCCTCTCGCGCGGCGATATCGACGCCTACACCGAATTCGTCAAGATCTATGGCGCCAAGGGTCTGGCCTACATCAAGGTCAACGATGCCGGCAAGGGCCGCGACGGTCTGCAGAGCCCGATCGTCAAGAACCTCGATGACGCGTCGCTGGCCGAGATCATTGCCCGCACGGGTGCGCGCAATGGCGACATCCTGTTCTTCGGCGCCGACAAGGCCAAGGTCGTCAACGACGCAATCGGCGCGCTGCGCGTCAAGATCGGCCACAGCGCCTTCGGCAAGAAGGCCGGCCTGTTCGACGACCGCTGGGCGCCGCTGTGGGTCGTCGACTTCCCGATGTTCGAGTTCGACGAGGAAGGCCAGCGCTGGTCGGCGGTGCACCACCCGTTCACCGCGCCGAAGGATGGTCACGAAGACCTCATGGATTCGGCCCCCGAGAAGTGCATCGCCAAGGCCTACGACATGGTGCTCAACGGCATCGAGATGGGCGGCGGCTCGGTCCGTATCCACCGCGAGGAAGTGCAGAGCAAGGTCTTCCGTGCGCTCAAGATCAGCGCCGAGGACGCCCAGAACAAGTTCGGCTTCCTGCTGGACGCGCTGCAGTACGGCGCCCCGCCGCACGGCGGCATCGCGATCGGCCTCGACCGGCTCGTGATGCTCCTGAGCGGCGCCGAATCGATCCGCGACGTGATCGCCTTCCCGAAGACCCAGCGCGCGCAGGACCTGCTTACGCAGGCGCCGAGCCCGGTCGACGAGAAGCAGCTGCGCGAACTGCACATCAAGCTGCGCAACCCGCAACCTGCGGCATAAAGTGACCCCCAGCCTCGCCCACTTCGTGTGGCTCTGCACCCCCTTAAAGGGGGCGCACCCAGCGGCCCGGCGAAGCCGGTTCCGCGGGTGCCCGCGAAGGGGCCTGCTGCGCGGCCTTGGCTCTCATGGCTCGCGGGCCGCATAAGGCGCGGCGAGAGACCGACGGGGCTTGACCATGCGCGCCTGGAAGATCCCCGAGTCGGTGCTGGTCGTGATCCACACGCCGGCACTCGACGTACTCCTGATCCGCCGTGCCGACGCAGAGGATTTCTGGCAGTCGGTCACCGGCAGCAGGAATTCCGAACACGAGCCGCTGGCCATCACCGCCGCCCGCGAGGTGGCCGAAGAAACGGGCATCGACTGCGGCGAAGGCTCCGCACTGGCTGCGCAGCTGGTCGACTGGGGGCTCGAGAACATCTACGAGATCTACCCGCGCTGGCTCTCCCGCTACGCGCCGGGCGTGACGCACAACACGGAGCACCTCTTCGGCCTGTGCGTTCCAGATCGCCTGACGCCGCGGCTCGACCCGCGCGAGCACACGGACTGGCGCTGGCTGCCTTATCGCGAGGCGGCCGACGCCTGTTTTTCGCCATCGAACGCCGAGGCGATCCTGCTCCTGCCACAATTTGCGCGATGAATCCGCAGGCGAACACCCTCCGCGTGGCCACCTACAACATCCACAAGGGTGTGCAAGGCATCGGGCCGGCGCGTCGCCTCGAAATCCACAACCTCGGCCACGCCATCGAGCAGCTCGACGCGGACATCGTGTGCCTGCAGGAAGTCCGCAAGATGAACCGCCAGGCCGCGATGCGGTTTCGTCATTGGCCCGAGTTGCCTCAGGCCGACTTCCTGGCGCCTGAAGGCTATACGGCCGTCTATGAAACCAATGCGATCACCAAGCACGGCGAGCACGGCAACGCGCTCCTGACGCGCTGGCCGGTGCTCCGCAAGACGCACCAGGACATTTCGGACCATCGCTTCGAGCAGCGCGGACTGCTGCATGTCGTGATCGAAGTCGACGGCCGGCCGGTGCACGCCATCGTGGTGCACCTGGGGCTGATCAAGGGCAGCCGTATCCGGCAGGTGGCCCAGCTGCGGGAGTTCGTCGAGCGCGAGATTCCCCCAGATGAGGCATTGGTGGTGGCTGGCGACTTCAATGACTGGGGCGCGCGCATGCGCTACGCGATGAACGCGATGGGCATGCGGGATTCGAGCGACCTGCGCGGCCCGCGCATCCTGACCTATCCGTCGCGGCTGCCCGTGACCCAGCTCGATTTCATCTACGGACGGCGGCTCGCACCGGTTGCCTGCTCGGTGCCGCGCGGTCCGATCTGGGCGCGGATGTCCGACCACCTCCCGCTGGTGACGGACTTTTTGCTATCGAAACAGTAGCAACAACCATCGGCGGGTAGGGCGCTGTAGGGCTAATTGGCCGGCGACCATTCGCTGTTAGGATGCTTGAATGCTTAGGACCATCGACGCCGCACGGCGCCCCGTGGAAGGGGATGAAGACGAGGGCACACCCGTGTCCATGAAGATTCGCGAGCGCCTGCTGGCCGCGCGACGACGCTTCAACGCCAACGACAACATCGCCGAATTCATCGAGCCGGGCGAGCTCGAGCATCTGCTCGACGAAGTCGAGCACAAGATGAAGGACGTGCTCCGCAGCCTCGTGATCGACATCGAGAACGACCACAACACGGACAACACCGCCCGGCGCGTGGCCAAGATGTACCTGCAGGAGGTGTTCAAGGGCCGCTACGTGAACCAGCCCTCGCTCACCGAGTTCCCGAACGCGGAGCATCTCAACGAGCTGATGATCGTCGGGCCGATCACGGTGCGCAGCGCGTGCTCGCACCATTTCTGCCCGATCATCGGCAAGCTGTGGATCGGCGTCATGCCCAACGAGCAGACGAACGTGATCGGCCTGTCGAAGTACGCACGCCTCGCCGAATGGGTGATGGGCCGTCCGCAGATCCAGGAAGAGGCCGTCGTCCAACTCGCCGACCTGATCCAGGAAAAGACCCAGCCGGACGGACTCGCGCTGGTCGTAGAGGCGGAGCACTTCTGCATGCAGTGGCGCGGCGTCAAGGAGATGGACAGCAAGATGATCAACTCCGTGATGCGCGGCGTGTTCCTCAAGGACCCCAACCTGCGCCGCGAATTCCTTTCCCTCCTTCCGCGCCAGCGCTGATCATCATGCTCGTACGTCTTCTCTACGTCAGCCGCGCTGTGGATACCAGCCAGGAGGCCATCGACGCGATCCTGGCCCAATCGCGTTCGCACAACACGGCATGCGGCATCACCGGCATCCTCTGCTACGGCGGCGGCGTGTTCCTGCAGGCCATCGAAGGCGGCCGCATGGCGATCAGCGAGCTCTACGGCCACATCCAGCGGGACCCGCGCCACAAGGACGTCGTGCTGCTGCACTACGAAGAAATCTCGGAGCGCCGCTTCGGTGGCTGGACCATGGGGCAGGTCAACCTGTCGAAGCTCAATGCCTCGACGCTGCTGAAGTATTCCGAGCGGCCGGAGCTCGATCCGTACTCGGTCTCGGGCAAGGTCTCGCTGGCGCTGCTCGAAGAGCTGATGGCCACCGCTGCCATCGTCGGGCGGCACTGAATCTCCCGTGTCCAACGCCGCACAGGCCGCGGCGTCTCGAGGGCGCCACGTGCTTCTGATCGGCTGCGATTTTTCGAGCGCGCCCACCTCGCGCAAGCCCATCGTGGTCGCCCTCGGCTCCGCGAGCGACGGGCGGGTCGCGCTTCACGGCTTCGAGTGCTTCGCGTCGCTCGATGCGTGGGGTTGCTGGCTCGCCGAGACGCCGCAGTGGATCGGCGCCTTCGACTTTCCGTTCGGTCTGCCGCGCGAACTGGTGGTCGATCTGGGCTGGCCTTCGGAGTGGAAGTTGCTCATCGAGCACTATGCCGCCATCGATCGATCGACGATCCGCGACACCTTCGCAGCCTTCTGCGCTGCCCGTCCGTCGGGCAGCAAATTCGCGCATCGCGCGACGGATCGTCCCGCGGGTTCCAGCCCGTCGATGAAGTGGGTCAATCCGCCGGTGGCGTTCATGCTCCATGCCGGCGTGTCGCGCCTGATCGCCGCGGGCGCCTCGCTGCCCGGCCTGCATGTGGCGGCCGAAGGCGGCAGCCGGATCGCACTGGAAGGCTATCCGGGTCTGCTGGCGCGCGAACTGGTCGGCCGCCGCAGCTACAAGAGCGACCAGGTTGCCGCACAGACGGCGCAGCGCCGGCTCGTCCGCAACGACCTGCTCGCAGCCCTGGAGAGGGGATCGTCGCGCCTTGAACTTCGGCTGGTGGTGCCCGGCGATCTGCGGGAGCGTCTCCTGGCCGATGCCAAGGGGGACCACATCGATGCCGTGCAATGCCTCGTCCAAGCCGCCTGGGCTGCGGCTCGCCGAACGAGCGAAGGCCCGGGCTACGGGCTGCCATCCACCGTCGATCCGCTCGAAGGCTGGATCGTCACGGCCTGAGGGTGCGCTCCTACACCGGTTCGCGCTCATGCCGGCGCTCGGCCGCGCTTCTGCTGAGTAGATTGGGAAACGTGGTTCGAGCGAACCATCTGTGAACCTCCATCAACTCGCAAAGGAAGCATCATGAACAAGGATCAAGTCTCAGGCCGCGCGGAAGAAGCCAAGGGCAAGCTGAAGGAAGCGGCGGGCAAGGTGGTCGGCAGCGAAAAGCTGAAGGCCGAAGGCCAGGTGGACCAGGCCGCCGGCAAGGTGCAGAAGACCTACGGCGACGCCAAGGAGCAGGCCAAGGACGCGCTCCGTGACGCGGACAAGCCCTGACCGGCCGCACACAAGAAAGCCCGGCATGCCGGGCTTTCTTGTGTGGCGTGCAGGATGCCAACTGGGCGCTTCAGTGACCGAGCCAGTCCCTGAGTTCGTCCGCGTGCTCTTCCTCGTCGGTGAGGATTTCCTCGAGCATTCGGCGTGTAGTCGGGTCCTTGTCGCCGATCAGCGCGATCATCTGGCGGTAGGTCTCCACCGCGATGCGCTCGGCGACGAGATTGGCGCGCACCATGGCCTGCAGATCCATCGATTCATCGTATTCCGCGTGACTGCGGTCGAGCAGCGTCTTCGGGCTGAAATCCGGCTCGCCGCCGAGTTGCACGATGCGCTCGGCAATCTTGTCCGCGTGCGCGGATTCTTCGTTCGCATGGACCAGGAACTCGTCGGCGATGGCCGGCGAGGCCTCCCCATTGGCCGTGAAGTAGTGGCGCTTGTAGCGCAGCACGCACACGAGCTCGGTGGCGAGCGCATCGTTCAGGAGTTTGACGATGTCGTCGCGCCAGGGGCCGTAGCTGGGCGTCACCGCGCCCTCGTCGAGGTCCTTGGAGGCCGCGGCGTCGATGGCTGTTTGATCCAGCACGAGGCGGTCGGGGCGTTCTTTGACGGCGGTATTCATGGGGCATCCTTTCGTGGGTTGGCGGTTTTCTTCATCAACGTGGTCACGAGGTCGGCCACGTCCGATGTCTTGAGCACGGCGGCGAGGATCGCGGTGATCGACAACAGCCGCCAGGGCCTGATCAGCACGACGAGCGCCCCCGTTGCAGCCGCTGCCGCCATGAGCTTCGCCGGCTCCTCGCGCGCGTAGCGTTCGAGCACCGGCAAGGCAAGCTGGCCCGCCGCGTTGGCCGGGTGGCGGCGCCACCACCGCCGCACCACACGCCCGGCCACTTCGCTCCATGCAATGCCCGGTCGCCCGTTCACGCGTTGCGGCGACTCGTCGGGCGCCGCATCGAGCCAGTCCGCGGACGGATCGTCCTTGTCCCCCTGGAGTTGCGCGATCAACGCCCGGCGCGACAGCGAGAGGCGCTGCTGCGGCGTGAGCTGTTCGTGCTCAGTGCTCATGGCGTTCTCCGGCGAGATGGAGCGCATGGATGTCGGCCTCGACCTGTGCCCGCAGCTCCGCGAAGCCATGGAGATCGCGCTGGCGGGATGCGTAGAGCGCGCAGAGAAGTGCGATCAGCATCGCCGCGCCGGGAACCGCCACGAGGGTCCAGTGGAATCGCTCGTGCATCGCCCCGAGCATGACCGCCACGCCGATGAGGCCGAGCGCCAGCATGACGCTCACCACGGCCAGGACGCCCGCGACCATTCGGGCGATCAGGCTGCGGCTGGCCTCGTGCGCTTCTTCGCGAAGGAGCGCGCCATAGTTGGCCAGATGATCGGCGATCAGCTCGGGATGCCCGAGCACCGTGGAATAGATGGGATGAAGCATGGTGCCGGGCAGTTGAGGCTCGCTGCGAGCCGCCGATGAACGTCAGGGACTGGAGATCAATAGTCGTCCCCGCGGCGGCTTGCGAGCACGATGAGCGCCGTGATGGCTGCGCCGGCTGCGGCAGCGATGAGCACCGAGCGCATCGGCTGATCGGCGATGTACTTGCCGGTCACGTCGGCCGCCTGTTCGAGGCGGCGCTGCGCGCGGGCACTGGTGGTCGATGCCGCATCCAGACCGCGCTGGACGGCCTGCTGGACACGGGCCGCGAGCTGTTCCACGGCAGGCTCTGCGTCATGGCGGAGTTCGCGCACCTTTTCTCCCGCCGCGTTTACGGCGTTCTGCGCATAGGCTCGCGTCGTGTCGATCGCATCGGTTGCGGTCTGGCGCGCGTCATCGGCCAGTTGCTGGGGAGTCTTGATGGTCGTGTTCATGAAAAAAATCCTTCCGGGAAATGGGTTGCGAGGACCTGCTCATCGTACCGACGCTACCCGCGTCGTATCAAGCCCGCGATGAAACTTGCCAGCGCGAGGACCAGGAAGATGATGAAGAGGATCTTGGCGATGCCCACGGCACTTGCTGCGATGCCGCCGAATCCGAAAATGGCTGCGATCAGGGCTATGACCAGGAACACGACTGCGTAATGCAACATGCTTGACTCCTTTGATGTGGCCGCGTTGATGTGAAAGCGCGCTCTCGGGAACACGCTTGCATCAACGTTAAGAGTCGCTCCGCGTCGAACCTGTCAGCAGTGGCGTGCGCGAGGCGTAGGAGACGGCCGAATGCCTTGGCGGCCCGTGCGGGCAGCTTGCCATGGGCTCACGCGACGGCGGCAGATGGAACCGGGTTGGCCGGGAGGACCGCACTCAATCGAGTGCCCTGGCCCTGCTTGGATGTGACGGTGAGCCGGCCCTTGGCCGCTTCCACGCGATGGCGCATGCCGGCAAGGCCATGGCTCGAAGGCCGATGGTGCTGCGGGTCGAAGCCCTTGCCGTTGTCGGTCACTTCGACGACCACGTGATTGCCGTAGTTCTTCATGACGATGCTGGCCTCGGTCGCCTGCGCATACTTGACGATGTTCGTCAGGCCCTCCTGCACCATCCGGTAGACAGTGAGCTGGTTGGCCTCGTTCAACTCCACCGGCTCGAGCACCATCTCGATCTCGATGTTCGAGCGCTCCGCGAATTCGCGGCCCAGGATCTCCAGCGACGCGACCAGCCCGAGGTTGGACAGCGACGAAGGCCGCAGGTCCTCGATGATGCGGCGCTTGAGCGCAATGCCGCTGTTGAGAAGGTCGTTGAGGTGCTGTAGCCGCTGGATCGCATCGGGCAGTTCGGTCATGCGCGACTTCAGCCGCGCCACATCGAGCTTGGCGGCGGTGAGCAGCGAGCCCAGCTCGTCATGCAGTTCGCGCGCGAGAAAGCCGCGTTCGGTCTCGCGCACCTGCTGCAGGTGGGTCGCGAGTTCGGCGAGCGTCGCGGTGCGCTCGCGCACTTCGTCTTCCAGCGCATTGCGCTCGAGTTCGAGGGCCTGCTGCTGCCGCTCTCCGACCTGTCGCAACGCGTGGGTCTGTCTCAGGTAGAGGTAGAACGCGACGAGCGCGGCGAGCGCGACGATGGCGATGCCGATGCGCGCGAAGCGCAGCGACTTCACGACCTGGAGCTGTCCACGCGTGAGTTCGTCACTGCTGAGCGCGACGAGGTCGCCGACCTCGTTGCGGATGGCGTCCATCTCTTCGCGGCCGACATCGGTCGTGATGACGAACTTCCAGGCATCCTCGTTCCCGCTCTGCCGCAGCCGCACGCTCACGTCCATCTCGGAAAGCTTCTTCGAGACGTGCTTGGCGAGCTGATTCAGCTGCGCGAGCTGCGTCGGCCGTTTCGCGTAGAGCAGTTGCAATGCGGCAAGATGCCCGTCGACCTGCTTCACCGCGGCGTCGTAAGGTTCGCGATATCGGGGCTCGCCTGTCAGCAGATAACCGCGCTGGCCCGTTTCTGCATCGAGGATGTTCTGAAGCATGAGGTTGAGCACGACGCGTGCACGCTGCGCATCGCTCACTTCCTCGAGGGCCTGGCGGGATTGGCGATAGCCGGCTTCGTTGATGCCCACGAGCACGAGCGCGGCGAGGGTCGCCAGCGTGAGGCTCAGCGCCATCTTCGGGAAAGCTAGCCAGCGCATGGGGTCTCCGAGCGGTGCCGAGAAATCAAATTCGGGAATAATCGAAACAGGCCAGGGACCGGCATGTTGCGACGCAAAAAGCCGCGATTCAACAGTGAAGGTAACAGATGATCAAGATTGGAATTGTGGACGACCATGCCATCGTTCGCTCCGGGTTGCGGCAGTTCTTTTCCGAGCATGTCGACTTGCGCGTGGTGGGTGAAGCCGCGAGCGGGCGCGAGGCGATCGAACTGGTTCGCACCACCGAACTCGATGTGCTCGTGATGGACCTTTCCATGCCGGGGCAAAGCGGCATCGATGCGCTTGCGATGATCCGCGCGAAGGCACCAGATGTCGGGATCCTCATCCTCAGTGGCTATCCCGAAGAGCACTACGCGATGAACCTCATCCGCCAGGGTGCGAGCGGGTATCTCAACAAGGAGTGCGATCCGATCGAGATCGTGAACGCGATCCGCACCATCTCGCTGGGTCGCCGCTACATCACCCCCGCCGTTGCTGAGCTGCTCGCGCGCCAGCTCGATCGCAAGGATGACGCCGCACCGCACGAACAGCTTTCGGAGCGGGAGTTCCAGGTGTTCCTCAAGCTCGCCAAGGGAGAGACCGCCGGGGACATCGCGAAGACCTTGTCCCTGTCGGTGAAGACCGTCAGCACGTATCGCACGCGGTTGATGGAGAAGATGAATCTCTCGTCCAACAGCGACCTCACCTACTACGCGCTGAAGAACAAGCTGATCGACTGAATCGGCCGCTTGCGGCGCGGTCAGTTTCGGCTGGCCGTCTGCCGCAGCGCAGTGGACTGGGCAATGCAGAAATCGATCAACCCGTCGATTTCGTTCGACTTGTCGAAGACCGCATCGACCCCGAATTGCGCGCACCGCTTGCGGATGTCCGGCGTCGCATAGTTGCTCAGCACCACCACCTTCTGACCGGGGCGCCGCGACATGCAGGCCTGGAGGACTCCCAGTCCGCTTCCCTGCTTGAGGAACAGGTCGATGATGGCAAGTTCCCACTCGTCGGTGTTTTCGCTCAGCCATTGCGTCGCCTCGGCTTCCGTCTCTGCGAAGCCGATCGTCGAAATGCACGTGAGCTCTTCCAGAGTGCCGACGAGATTCTCTCGGATCGTGACGTTGTCTTCGACGATGTAGGTTTTCAATCTGGGGTCCATGAGAACCGCTTGCCCCTTGCGAGCCTGGCTACGAACTTGCTTGCCCCAAGGAAAGCTGCCGTTGCAAATGCTACGGAATATTGGGCCTCATGATGCAGGGAACCGCGTCCAGCCGCTGTAGGCTTGTTCTTACGAGTGTTGCTTGGAAGCCGCATTCGTAGGCCTGTCCTCACAGGGCTTTGCGGCGCGATCCCGACGCGGCAGTGGCGCCTGCCCTCATAACCTGCTCCTACGGGCCGCGCATGCGGCGTTGATTCAACCAGAGCGTGTGGGGGAGCCCTGAAATGCAGATTCTGTGGAGCTACGTCGCCTTCGGTGTGCTGATGCTGATGGCTGCGGTCACTGTCGCGGGAGGCGAGGCGGCCGCTGCGGAGTTGAAGCTGGCGGAAGCCGCGACCAGGGCCGCTGTCGCCGGGGCGGTCTGCCTTCTATCCGGGCCTGAAGCCGCCCTGTCGTCGGCGAGCGCCGCGATGGGCGTCGACTGAGGTTCAGCTCAGCCGGCCGGCCGATGACCGCACACGCTGCATCCCGGATCGCGCGCGACACGCAGGCTGTCGAAAGCCGAACGCCGGCCATCGAACATCAGCAGGCTGCCGGCGAGAGAGGGGCCGATTCCCGCCAGTAGCTTGAGCGCCTCGTTGGCCTGCAAGGTGCCGATGGTGCCGACCACCGGCGCGAAAACGCCGAGCACCGCACATCGCGTCTCCTCGAAATCGGCGTCGGGCGGAAAGATGCAGGCGTAGCAGGGGGAGGCCGCATCGCGCGTGTCGTAGACGCTCAGCTGTCCGTCAAAGCGGATCGCCGCGCCCGCGACCAGGGGTTTGGCATGGGCCACGCAGGCGCGATTGACCGCATGGCGGGTCTGGAAGTTGTCGCTGCAATCGACGACCACGTCCGCTTCGGCGACAAGCCTGGAAAGAAGTTCGTCATCGGCCCGCAGCTTGACGGCTTCGATCACGATGTCCGGGTTGATGGCGCGCATCGCGTCTGCCGCCGAATCGACCTTGGACATGCCCACGCGCGCGGTGGTGTGTGCGATCTGCCGCTGGAGATTGGTCAGGTCGAGCTCGTCATGGTCGACCAGCGTGATGCGGCCGACACCCGCCGCGGCGAGATAGAGCGCGACCGGCGATCCCAGGCCGCCGGCGCCGATGACGAGCGCGTGCGCCGCACTGACGCGCGCCTGCCCGTCGATGCCGAACTCTTCGAGGAGGATGTGGCGCGAATAGCGCAGGAGGTGTTGGTCTTCCATGCGCCGTGCGAGACGCCCCGGGGGCCCGGCCCGGTGCCGGGCCGCCCGAGGGTCAGTTTTCCTTCTTCTCTTCCTTGTTGTCGACGATCACCTGCGTCTTGCTCACGAGCACCGGCTGGCCCTTGAGGCGGTTGAACGCCTGGACCAGCGGGAAGTCCTGGTCGGAGCCGAACTCCGGAACCTTGCGGTCCTGCGGCGGCTTCTTGGCCTCTTCCTCGAGGCGCTTGCGGGCTTCGTCGCGTGCCTTCTCGCGCTCGGAATCCTTGACCTCGGGGCCCTGGCCACTGGCCAGATGCTTTTCGAGGTCGGCTTCGCGCATGCGCAGGGCGGCGTACGGGCTGCCTTCGGCGCTTTCGTCGACCAGCACATTGGGCACGATGCCCTTGGCCTGGATCGAGGCGCCGCTCGGCGTGTAATAGCGGGCGGTCGTGATCTTGAGGCCAGTGTCGGGGCCGAGCGGTCGAACCGTCTGCACGGAGCCCTTGCCGAAGGTCTGGCTGCCCATCACCGTGGCGCGCTTGTGGTCCTGCAGCGCCCCGGCGACGATTTCGCTGGCGGAGGCGGAGCCTTCGTTGACGAGCACCACGAGCGGCACGGTCTTGAGCGCTGCCGGCAGGCCGCGCAGCGGGTCGCTGCCGGCGCGGCGCTGGTAGAACTCGGGCGCGGCCTTGTAGACGGCCTTGCTCTCCGCCAACTGGCCATCGGTCGAAACGACGGTCACGTTCTCGGGCAGGAAGGCGGCGGAAATCGCGACCGCAGCGTCGAGCAGGCCGCCCGGATCGTTGCGCAGGTCGAGCACGAGGCCCTTGAGGTTGGGCTCCTGCTTGTAGATTTCCTCGACCTTCTTGACGAAGTCGTCGACCGTGCGTTCCTGGAACTGCGACAGGCGAATCCACGCATAGCCCGGCTCGAAGACCTTGCCGCGCACCGATTGGGTGCGGATTTCCTCGCGCGTGATCGTCACCGGGAAGGTGCGGTTCTCGTCCTTGCGGTAGATGGTCAGCAGCACCTTGGTATTGGCCTCGCCGCGCATGCGCTTGACGGCTTCGTTGAGCGTGAGGCCCCGCACGGCGGTGTCGTCGATCTTGGTGATCAGATCGTTCGGCTTCAGGCCGGCGCGGAAGGCCGGGGAACCTTCGATCGGCGAGACGACCTTGACGAGGCCGTCTTCCTGAGAGATCTCGATGCCGACGCCGACGAAGCGGCCGGTCGTGCCTTCGCGAAATTCCTTGAACGACTTCTTGTCGAAGTACTGAGAATGCGGATCGAGTCCGGCGACCATGCCCGAGATGGCGTCCGAGATGAGCTTCTTCTCGTCGACCGGCTCGACATAGTCGGTCTTGACCATGCCGAACACCGCGGCGAGCTGCTGCAGTTCCTCCAGAGGCAGGGGGGCCAGCGAACCGCGCGCGACGGTTTGCAATGACACCGTGGTCAGCGCGCCGGCAACGGCGCCTGCGGCGATCCAGCCGCCAATTTTCAGTTTCTGGCCCATGTGTAAGAGTCCTTGTCGCCTGTCAAATCAATATACACAGCTTGGAAGCTACTTGTCTGTCCGGGTTCCGTGAATGACTCGAACTCTGGAGGAATTTGCTCAACCTTTTTTGCCTTGCGCCGCGACCGCTGCTGCGGCCTTTTCGGCGGCATCCGCATCACCGAGGTAATAGTGGCGCAGCGGCTTGAGATCATCGTCCAGTTCGTAGACCAGAGGAATTCCGTTGGGAATGTTCAGGCCCACGATCGCGTCGTCGGAGATCCCGTCCAGGTACTTGACGAGCGCGCGGATGGAGTTGCCGTGCGCGGCGACCACCAGGCGGCGGCCGGCGCGGATTGCCGGCGCCATGGACTCGTTCCAGAAGGGCAGCACGCGCGCGACCGTGTCCTTCAGGCACTCCGTCAGCGGAATCTGTTCCGGCGACAGCTTGGCGTAGCGCACGTCCGTCCGCTCGCTGCGCGGGTCGTTGGACTCGAGCGGTGGCGGCGGCGTGCCGTAGCTGCGGCGCCAGACCAGGACCTGCTCGTCCCCGTATTTCTTGGCCGTTTCCGCCTTGTTCAGGCCCTGGAGGGCGCCGTAGTGGCGTTCGTTCAGGCGCCATGAATGCACGACCGGGAGCCAGGTGCGATCGAGCTCGTCGAGCGTGTGCCAAAGGGTGCGGGTGGCACGCTTCAGGACGCTGGTGTAGGCCACGTCGAAGTCGTAGCCCTCCGCCTTGAGCAGTCGGCCGGCCTGTTTGGCCTGTTCGACGCCGGTGGCGGTCAGGTCGACGTCGGTCCAGCCGGTAAAGCGGTTTTCGAGATTCCAGGTCGATTCGCCATGGCGGATCAATACCAGTTTGTGCATGAGGGAAGCCTTTGGGAACGCGGTCGGAAACCCGACATTCTAAAATCCAGGGTTTGCCACTCAAGGAACACCGTGAAATTCATCGTCGACAACTGGATGCTCATCCTGATCGCACTGGCCTCGGGAGGCATGCTCTTCTGGCCGATGCTGCGCGGGGCCAGCAGCGGCTCGCTGACGGCGCAGGGGGCGGTGCAGTTGATCAATCGCGAGCGTGCCGTGGTGGTCGATGTCCGGGAGCCGGAGGAGTTTGCCGCAGGCCATGTGACCGGCGCCAAGAATGTGCCGCTCAGTGAACTCGAACAGAAGCTCCCCGGCGCGGTGAAGAACAAATCGTTGCCTTTGTTGCTGATCTGTGCCTCCGGCGCACGGGCGCAGCGCGCAGTGGCAACGGCCAAGAAGCTGGGCTACGAGCAGGCCCAAGCGGTCTCTGGCGGACTCAAGTCCTGGAAAGAGGCTAACCTGCCGGTTGAAAAAGCCTGAACTCCCCAGACTTACGACCCATGCAAGCCGTCAAGATGTACACCACCGCCGTTTGCCCATACTGCATTCGCGCGAAGCAAATCCTCAAGTCCAAAGGCGTGGAGCAGATCGAAGAGATCCGCATCGACAGCGACCCCCACGCGCGCGCCACGATGATGGACGTTACCCAGCGCCGCACCGTGCCGCAGATCTTCATCGGTGACACGCACGTCGGCGGTTGCGACGACCTGATTGCGCTCGATGGCCGCGGCGGACTGATGCCGTTGCTCCACGGCGCCTGAGCCGTCGTTTCCACGGGCGATAATCGCCCGCTACATCCAGAAGCCCGCTCTGGGATTTTCCCGGGCGGGCGTTGTTTTGACCCTAGAAAGTTCAGCCATGGCCGACCAGCAAGCACAAGATCCCGTCTTTCAGATCCAGCGCGTCTACCTGAAGGATCTCTCGCTCGAACAACCCAATTCGCCGGCCATCCTGCTCGAACAACAGCAGCCGACCGTCGACATCCAGCTCGGCGTAGACGCCCAGCCCGTGACCGACGGCATCTTCGAGATCACCGTGTCGGCCACCGTGCAGACCAAGATCGGCGAGAAGACCGTGTTCCTGGTCGAGGCCAAGCAGGCCGGCATTTTCGAGATCCGCAACCTGCCCGAAGAGCAGATGGGCCCGATCCTCGGCATCGCCTGCCCGCAGATCGTGTATCCCTACCTGCGCGGCAACGTCGCCGACGTGATCCAGCGCGGCGGCTTCCCGCCGGTGCACCTCGCCGAGATCAACTTCCAGGCGATGTTCGAGCAGCAGCAGGCGCAGGCAGCGGCCAACCAGGCTTCGCCGATCATCACGCAGTAATCCGCAACTGCGCTTGCGCCGCCGATGAAAGTCTGCGTGCTCGGCGCCGGCGCCTGGGGTACGGCGCTGGCGGTCAACGCTTCCGGACGTCACGCGGTCTCGCTATGGGCCCGTGATGCCGTCCAGGTGCAGGCCATGTCGGCGGCGCGCGAGAACGCGCGCTACCTGCCCGGTGTCGCACTTCCTCCCTCCATCGCCATCACGTCCGGCGACCCGCTCGCTGCGGCGAAGTCTGCCGATCTCGTCATCATCGCCACGCCGATGGCCGCGTTGCGCGAGCAACTCGGCCTGCTCGACGGGGTGTCCTGTCCAGTCGCCTGGCTCTGCAAGGGCGTCGAGCCCGCGCTTGCCGGGTCCGGGGGCGAAGGCCTGCTGGCCCACGAAATCCAGGCCCAGGTTGCGCCCCGGCTCGCCGCCGGCGTCCTGAGCGGGCCCAGTTTTGCGCTGGAAGTGGCACAGGGCCGGCCCACGGCGCTTGTCGCCGCGAGCCCCCATGCCGATGTGCGCAAGGCGCTGGTGGACGCTTTTCACGGCCCGGCCTTGCGGGTCTACGCGAACGACGACATCGTCGGCGTCGAGGTGGGTGGTGCGGTCAAGAACGTCCTTGCGATCGCGACGGGGCTGGCCGACGGGCTGTCGCTGGGCCTGAATGCCCGGGCGGCGCTCATCACGCGGGGCCTTGCCGAGATGACGCGCTTCGGTGTGGCGCTCGGCGCCCGTGCCGAGACCTTCATGGGGCTTTCCGGTCTCGGCGATCTCGTCCTGACCGCCACCGGCGACCTGTCGCGTAACCGCAAGGTCGGCCTTTTGCTGGCGCAGGGCTACACGCTTTCCCAGGCGGTCGATTCGCTCGGTCACGTGGCCGAAGGCGTCTATTGCGCTCGCACCGTGGTGCAGCGTGCGCGCCATCTGGGTGTCGAGATGCCGATTTCGGCCGGCGTGGTCGCGCTGCTCGATGGACGTGTGCGGCCCGCGGAAGCCGTCGCCGAACTCATGGCGCGCGAGCCCGGCAGCGAATCTGCCTGAGCGCCGCCCGGCCGCCCGAAGGCGCTTGCACCACAGTGCGGCGCTTACCCAATGAGCCCCGGCGAGGGCTCAGGCCGGCGTATACGCCAGCCGCACGTAGATCGGCGCGAAGGCTTCGGCCTGGGTGATGTCGATCAGCGTTTCCTTCGCGAGCTCGAGCATCGCGATGAAGGTGACGATCATCACGGGCGTGCCGCGCGACACGTCGAAGAGCTTTTCGAACTCGACGAACTGCCGCCCCTGCAAGTGGCGCAGCACGATGCTCATGTGCTCGCGCACGCTCAGTTCCTCGCGCGAGATCTTGTGGTGCTGCACCAGCTTCGCACGCTTGAGGATGTCGGCCCAGGCTTCGCGCAGGTCGACGACGTTGACGTCCGGGAAGCGCGGCTTCAGCGATTGTTCGATGTAGACCTGGCCCTTCCAGAAGTCGCGGCCCGCCTGCGGCAGCGCGCTCAGCGAGGCGGCCTGGAGCTTGGTCTGCTCGTATTCGAGCAGCCGGCGGACCAGTTCCGCGCGCGGATCCTCGGCTTCCTCGCCGTCGGCCGTCTTCTTGGGCGGCAGCAGCATCCGCGACTTGATCTCGATCAGCATCGCCGCCATCAGCAGGTACTCGGCGGCCAACTCGAGGTTGGTCTGGCGGATTTCGTCGACGTAGCTCAGGTACTGCCGCGTCAACCCCGCCATCGGGATGTCGAGGATGTTGAAGTTCTGCTTGCGGATCAGGTAGAGCAGCAGGTCCAGCGGGCCCTCGAAGGCCTCGAGGAAGACCTGCAGCGCCTCGGGGGGGATGTACAGGTCGTTCGGCAGCGCGAAGAGCGGCTCGCCGTACAAGCGGGCGAGCGCGACCTGGTCGACCACCTCGGGCATCGGCGGCACGGGAGCCGTGCCCTCGTCCGCGGTGACCGCGTCGGGCGTCGAAAGGGCGTGCTCATCCGCTTCGGCGCCGTCGCCTTGGCGGCGGCCCCCGGTAGCCGGTACGGCCCGGATGGTCACTTACTTGGCTTGGGTCTGGTAGACGTAGGGCTGCTGCGCCACCCGCGCTTCGCTGAATTCTTCCTGCAGGCCGGCGTCGAGGTGCTTGTCCCACAGCAGCGCACGGCCGGCGCGCTGCTCGGCTTCGAGGGTCGGCTTCTTCTCCTTCATCTCTTCGATGAAGTTGGTGATCTCGGAGGTGTAGTGCGGGCGGGCGAAGATGGGCATGGCGATTGAACCTTTGGCGGCGGATTTTACCGGGTGGATTCCGCCTTGAAGCCGGCTGTGGCATGCGCTAGCGTGGCGGCTCCCAACAACCAAGGAGCCTAGTCGATGAAACGCCGCTACACGATCTTCCTTGCTTCGACGTTTGCCGCCGCCGCGCTGGTGGCCGCCTGCACGACCGGCGGCTCGTCCGCGCCGCAGAACAAGATGAGCTTTTTCATCACGAGCGCGAACCCGGGCAAGGGCGGGGACTTCGGCGGACTTGCGGGCGCCGACCGGTATTGCCAGAGCCTGGCCGAAAGCGTCGGCGCGGGCGGTCGCAGTTGGCGCGCGTACCTGAGCACGACCGCCACGGCCGGCAGTCCGGCGGTGAATGCCCGCGATCGCATCGGCAACGGGCCATGGGTCAACGTGAAAGGCGTGACGATCGCCAAGAACCTCGACGAACTGCACGGCACCAACAACCTCGACAAGCAGACGGGCCTGACGGAAAAGGGCGAGATCGTCAGTGCGAGCGGCGACCCCGTCAACAACCACGACATCCTGACGGGCTCGATGCCGGATGGCCGTGCCTCCACCGATACCAGCAAGGACACCACCTGCGGCAACTGGACCAAGAGCGGCGAGGGCTCCGCCATCGTCGGCCACCACAACCGCATGGGCACGAACGCGCCGCCGGCGGCGATGTCCTGGAACTCCTCGCACGCCACACCGGGCTGCAGCCTGGAAGCGTTCAGGAAGACCGGCGGCGCAGGGCTGATGTACTGCTTCGCGGCGAACTGAGCGCGACGGCTAGACTGACCGCCCCGTGCAATATCCTGGGACGGTATGGCGCCATCGAGAATCCGCCGGGGCCTCGCGCCCCTTCTGCTGCTGACCACCATGTTCTGGCTTTTTGGTTGTGACCCGAAGCGCATCAGCGAACTGGAGGAGGGCGTCTCCACCGAGGCCGACGTGCGGTCGCGATTCGGCGAGCCCGAGAACGTGTGGGACACGCCCGCCGGCCGCGTCTTCGAATACAACCGCCAGCCGCAGGGCCAGAAGAACTACATGATCACCATCGGCGCCGACGGCAAGATGAGCGCGCTGCGGCAGGTGCTCACGCCGGAGAACTTCGCCAAGGTCACGCCCGGCATGCCGGTGGAAGAGGTGCGGCGGATGCTCGGCAAGCCCGCCAGGCGCACGCCGTATCCGCTCAAGCAGCAGACCGAATGGGACTGGCGCTGGGTCCAGCCGCCGAATTCGCCAATGGTGTTCACCGTGACCGTCGATGATGCGCAGCGCGTGGTGAGCGCCGGCTCTTCGCCCGACCGCGGCGTCGAGGCGAACTAGGACGGATCCGCGCGTTCTCCCGCGATGTTCAGGTCGCGCAGCCAGCGCCACAGCGTGGACCGGCTGACGCCGAGCTGCCGCGCCGCGCGCTGGCGGTTGCCGCCCGCGAGCCGCATCGCTTCGAGCACGTGGTCCCGCACCGGCGGCGTGCCCGCGGGATGCCGTTCGAACAGCTCGGGGCAGTCATGCCGCAGGTCGTCGTAGCGGATGTCCTCCACGCGGTCGAACTGCAGCAGGAACACCGCCACGCGCTCGCAGATGTTTTCCAGTTCGCGGACGTTGCCGGGCCACTCGCCGGCCAGGAAGTGCGGCAGGAGCGGGGCAAGTGCGCGGGCCGCGTCGAGCCGGGACCCGAGCCGCTGGAGGCAGCGCGTGGCGTGCGCCTGCGCGAGCAGCGCGATGTCCTGTCCGCGTTCGCGCAGCGGCGGGACGGTGAGCCGCAGCGTGTTCACGCGGTAGTACAGGTCCTGGCGAAAGCGCCTGGCCGCGATCATCTCTTCCAGCGGCTGGTGGGTGGCCGCGATCACGCGCACGTCGACCGGCACGGGCGCGGTCGCGCCCAGCCGGGTGATCTCGCGCTCCTGCAGCACCCGCAGCAGGCGCGTCTGCAGCGACAGCGGCATGTCGCCGATCTCGTCCAGGAACAGCGTGCCGGTGTGCGCCGCCTCGAACAGGCCGCGCTTGCCGCCGCGCCGTGAACCGGTGAACGCGCCTTCCTCGTAGCCAAACAGCTCGCTTTCCAGCAGCGTTTCGGGAAAGGACGCGCAATTGACCACGACGAACGGGCGGTCAGCCCGCGTGCTGTCGTTGTGGATGGCCTGCGCGAAAAGCTCCTTGCCGACGCCGCTTTCGCCGGCGATCAGCACGCCGAGGTCTGTCTTCGCGTACCGGCGCGCCGTGTCCATCGCGCGCACGAAGCCAGGGCTCTCGCCGATGAGGCTCGCAAATCCGTGCCTGGCGCTGTTCTGCTGGCGGCGTTGCTGCATGCGAAGACTGGTGTCGGCTTCCTGGATCCGGCGCGCGTCGTACAGCGTGAGCGCGGCGCCCACGAGTTCGCCGTGTTCGCGGATCGGCGTGCGATTGGCAATCCAGTCGCGCCGGGCATAGCGCAGCACGACCGATCGCTCCTCGGCGCCGCCGTCGAGCGTGGCTTGCAGCGACAGCTCGGGCTCCACCAGTTCAAGCTGCTGGCCCAGCAGGCGCCGCTGCTTGTCGAGCACCCGCTGCATCGCCGGGTTGACCGCGATGATGCGGTGATCGCGGTTCACCGCCAGCACCGCTTCCTGCAGGTTGTGCAGCACGCCGTTGAGCTGCTCGTAGCGCCCGGCTTCCAGTCGTGCCACGCGCGCAAGCTCGATCGCGTCCTCGAAGCCCTTGCGGATGCTGTCGAGCGAATAGGCGAGGAGGGCGTGCAGCCCGGCTTCCTCGGCCAGTTCGACCACGAGGCTGGAGCCGACGATGACCTCGAACCCATCGCGCCGCAGTTGCTCGAAACGCTGCCGCGCATCGTCGGGCGTCTGGTAGGCGTATTGCGTGATCTCGATGTTGAGCAGGTCCTTCACAGCGTCGAGTTCGGGAATGGTCTGCCCGTACATCACCACGCCCACGCGGCTGGAGATGCGCCGCGCCTTGATGAGCGCCTGCAGCAGGTCGAAGCCGCCCAGCTGGATGGTCGCCACCGGCGCCTCCAGCCCCGCGCGCAGGATGCTCGCGTTCGACCCCGCGCTGACGAAGGCATCGACCATGCCGCGCTCCAGTCGGTCGCGCGCGATCGCGAGCGCGCCGCCGAAGGTGCCGTCGACCACCTCGATCTCCGCGCGGCCGGTGTACTCCGCGACCACGGGCATCGCGAATTCGCGGATCTGCCGGTAGCTCAGGAAGCACAGGCGCGGCAGGCGGGCGCGGCTGTTTTGAGGAATGGTCATGTCTCAATGAAACAGAGTTATGTTTCAAAAGTGTCTCACAAGACGCCATTATGTCGTGGTCAAAATAGAAAAGTCGTTGTAAATCAAGGGTTTGCGAACCATCAGCCAGGTTGGCACGGCCGCTGCAATATAGGTGTCAAACCGTTCTATGGAGACCCCGAACTTGGCACTCGAACACATCACCGTGCTGGACCTGACCCACATGCTCTCGGGTCCCTACGGCACCATGCTCCTGGCAGACCTCGGCGCGCGAACCATCAAGGTCGAGCCGCCCGGCACCGGTGAGGGCACGCGCAGGCTGCTCGAAAACGACCCGGACTACGCGCGGGACGGCATGGGCGCCTACTACCTCACGCTGAATCGCAACAAGCAGAGCGTCTGCGTCGATCTCAAGAGCGAGGCGGGCAAGGCGGTGTTCCTCGATCTCGTACGCCATGCCGACGTGGTGTTCGACAATTTCAGCGTCGGCGTCACCGGGCGGCTGGGCATCGACCACGCATCGCTCGTGCAGGTGAATCCGCGCATCGTCACCTGCTCCGTCACCGGCTTCGGCCAGACCGGCCCGGAAACCCAGCGTCCCGCCTTCGACCAGGTGGTACAGGCCATGGGCGGCGGCATGTCGATCACCGGCACGCCCGAGACCGGCCCCACGCGCAGCGGCATCCCGATCGGCGACCTCGGGGGCGGCATGTTCGGCGCGATGGGCGTGCTGGCGGCGCTCGCCGAGCGCGAGCGCACCGGGCGAGGCCAGCATGTGGACATCTCGATGCTCGACGCGCAGATCTCGCTGCTCAACTACATGGCCACCATGCACCTGATGTCCGGCCATGTGCCGGCGGGCATCGGCAACGGGCACTTCGTGCATGTGCCCTACAACAGCTATCCGACGGCGGACGGGCACATCATCATCGCGTGCATCGGCGATGCCTTCTTCGAGCGCTTCGTCGACTTCATCGACCTGCCCGCGCTGCGCAAGCCCGAGTACCGGCAGCAGCCGGTGCGCTTGGCGGCGAAGGCCGAGATCGACGAGATCGTCGGCGCCGAACTGCGCAAGCATTCCACTGCCCATTGGCTGGAACGCCTGCGTGCGGCGCGCATTCCGTGCGGCCCGGTCAACAACTTCGCGCAGGCGCTCGATGACGTGCAGGTGCGCGCGCGCGACATGGTGGTCGAAGTGCCGCTTCAGTCGGGCGAGAAGCTGCGCATGCCGGGCAACCCGATCAAGCTGTCCGCAGCGAAGCCGGCGGCCTTCACCACGCCGCCCGCGCTCGGCGAGCACACGCGCAGCGTGCTGGCCGAGGTGGCCGGCTATTCGGCCGAACAGATCGATGCGCTCGGCCGCGATCGCGTGATCGCCTGAGGCCGGCCATGGAGCGAATCCACATCACCGACGTTGCACCGCGCGACGGCTTGCAGAACCAGCGCGTGCCGGTGTCGACCGACGCCAAGCTGGCGCTCGTCCGCCTGCTCGCCGAAGCCGGCGTGCAGAGCGTGGAGGCGACCAGCTTCGTCTCGCCCAAGGCGGTGCCGCAGATGGCCGATGCTGCCGAACTGGTGCCGCGCCTGACGGCGGCATTGCCCGATCTGCGTTGCTCGGTGCTCGTGCCCAACCTCAAGGGGCTGGAGCGCGCGCACGCGGCCGGCGCGCAGGAGATCGCGGTGGTGCTCTCCGCCACCGAGACGATGAACCTCAAGAACATCAACATGGGACTGGCGCAAGCCACCGAGGTCAGCGAGCAGACGCTGGCCGCCGCGCACCGCCTCGGCCTGCGCACCCGCGCCTACGTGGCGGTCGCGTTCGACTGTCCCTTCGAAGGCACGACGCCGCTTGCCGAGGTGGTGCGCCTCGCCGCGCGCATGCATCAGGCCGGCGCGGACGAGATCGTGATCGCCGACACCATCGGCTCGGCATCGCCGGCCCAGGTGAAGGCGCGTTTCGCCGCGCTGCGCGAGGCGGTGCCCTTGGCGAAACTCGCGGTGCATCTCCACGACACGCGCGGCATGGCGGTCGCCAACGCCTGGGCGGCGCTGGAAGCCGGCGTGCGCCGCTTCGATGCGAGCGTGGGCGGCATCGGCGGCTGTCCCTTCGCGCCGGGCGCAGCCGGCAACGTCGCCACCGAAGACCTCGTGCTGATGGCCGCGCAGAGCGGCTTCGAGACCGGCATCTCGACCGACCGCCTGATCGACGCGGTGGACTTCGCCGAGTCGCAGCTCCAGCGTCCGCTCGGCGGGCGCGCCATCCCCTGGCTGCGACGGCAGCGCGAGAAGGCGCGCCAGCCGAAGGAAGCCTGAACACGCACCTCATCCCATGAACAGAAAGAGACAAGCCAAGATGCACAGCCCCATGACTTCCACCCGCCGCGCCACGATCGCGGCGCTCGCCGCCCTTGTCGCCACCGCCGGATGGGCGCAAGGCAACGACGCGAAGTTCCCGCACAAGCCCGTCACGCTCGTCGTGCCCTATGCGGCGGGCGGCGGCACCGACATCGTCGGCCGGCTCATGGCGCAGAAGCTGACCGAGCTCTGGGGCCAGTCGGTGGTGGTCGAGAACCGCACCGGCGCCAACGGCGTCATCGGATCGAGCTACGTCGCCAAGGCCGCGCCCGACGGCCACACCCTGCTGCTGGTGGTCGGCTCGCATGCGATCAATCCGGTGCTGATGAAGAGCATGCCCTACGACACCGCGCATGCCTTCACGCCCGTGACCAACATCGCGAGCTCGCCGATGGTGCTGGTCGCGGCGGCGAACGGCCCGTACAAGACGCTGAACGATGTCGTGAAGGCCGCCCGCTCGGAGGAACTGGCCGTCGGCTATTCCGAAGGGCAGACGCGCCTGACCGGCGAGCTCATCCGGCAGTCCGGCCATTTGAAGCTGAGCGGCGTTCCGTACAAAGGGGGTGCGCCGATCATGGTCGACATCATCGGTGGCCATCTGCCGCTGGGCGTCACCAGCGTGCTGACGGCACTGCCGCACGTGCGCTCGGGCGCGCTGCGCGTGGTCGGCGTGGCGGCAGACCAGCGCATGGCGATCTTTCCCGACGCGATGACCTTCAAGGAGGCCGGGCTGAAGGAGGTCGAGTCGCTCAACTGGTACGGCATGTTCGGGCCGGCGAACATGCCGGCGGCCATCGTCACCCGCATCAACGAGGACTTGCGCAAGGTCGCTGCCGATCCGGCCGTCGTCAAGCAGATGGATGCGCAGGGCGCGCAACTGGTGCTCACGCCGCCGGCCGAGTTCCGCAAGTTCCTCGCGGGCGAGACCGAAAAATGGTCGCTGGTGGCGCAGCGCGGCGGCATCCAGCCCGAATAGCGCATGGCCCGCACGAATTTCACAATGACAACGGAGACAAGAGAACCATGACAACCCACTACCTACGGACGCCCCTGCGATTCGCCCTGCGGGCCCTGGTCGTGTTCGCAACCGTCGCGAGCGTCGCCGCGCCCGCGTCGGCGGACGACTATCCGACCAAGCCGATCCGCCTGATCGTTCCCTTCGCGCCCGGCGGCGTGACCGACACGGGCGCGCGCCTGGTCGCCGACCGTCTCGGCCAGCGGCTGGGGCAGCAGGTGGTGGTCGACAACCGGCCCGGCGCGTCCGGCAACATCGGCACGCAGATGGCCGCCGTCGCGCCGCCGGACGGCTACACGCTGGTGGTGGGCTTCGACGGCACGCTGGTCATCAATCCGCATGTCTACGGCAAGGTGCCCTTCGATCCGGTGAAGGACTTCGTGCCCGTCAGCAAGATCGGGGATGCGGCGCTCATCATCGTGACGCATCCCTCGGTGCCCGCGAAGACCTTCGAGGAGCTGGTGGCCTATTCGAAGTCGAACCCGGCCGGCGTGTCGTACGGCAGCGCCGGCACCGGCAGCACGCCGCATCTTGCGGGCGAACTCCTCAAGGTGCGCACCGGCGCCAACTTCGTTCACGTGCCCTACAAGGGCGGCGGCCAGGCGATGGCGGATGTGGTGGGTGGCACGCTGCCGATGCTCTACACCGCGGTGGCCGGGGCCTATCCCTTCGTGCAGAAGGGGCAGGTCAATGCCATCGCGGTGTCGAGCACCCAGCGCCTCGCGTCACTGCCCAAGGTGCCGACCGTCGCGGAGTCGGGTGTTCCGGGCTTCGAATCCAGCTCTTGGATCGGCATCCTCGCGCCGGCGAGGACGCCGCAGTCGATCGTCGACAGGCTGCAGCGAGAGATCCATGCGGTCGTCCATACACCTGAAGTCAAGGAGCGGCTGGCGGCGCTGGGCATCACCGCATCGGGCAACACCTCCGCCGAGTTCGGGCAGCAGATCCAGTCCGACCTGAAGCGTTACGCCGAGATCGTGAAGACGGCGAACATCAAGGTGGACTGAGCGTTCAGGCGTCGTCCGCCTCGTCGCGCGGCATGCCGGACGCGAGTTCGTCCGCGAAGCCGGAGCGGACGATCGTCTCCAGCGGCTGCGGCTGCAGCGACTCGATGCTGAGCGCACCACCGCGCGCGAGCACCGCCTTGTGCAACTGCCGCAGCGCGTCGAGGCCGGTGGCGTCGAGCAAGATCAGGTGCATCGCGTCGAGCACCACCGTCATGCCGCGCGGTGCGCGCTCGACCGCCTGGACCGTCTCGTCCAGCTTCGCGGCGGCGCCGAAGAACAGCGCGCCGTAGAGCCTGAAGGTGAGGACCGGCGGCTCCAGCGAGACCATCTCGACGTTGAACAGCCCGCTCATGCGCCGGATGAAGAGCGCGCAGGCGAGCACAATCCCCGCTTGCACGGCGACGGTGAGATCGAACACCACCGTGAGGAAGAAGGTGCCCAGCATCAACAGGCGGTAGTGGCGGCTGAAGCGCCGCAGCATGTAGGGCGAGAACTCGCGCCATTCGCCCATGTTCCAGCCCACGGAGACCAGGATGCCGGCCAGCACCGCGAGCGGCACATGCTGCGCGAGCGGCGCCGCAACGAGCACCACCGCCATCAGCGTGATCGCATGCACGATGCCTGCGATCGGCGACGTGGCCCCGGCCCGCACGTTGGTCACGGTGCGCGCGATGGTGCCCGTCGCCGGCATGCCGCCGAAGAAGGGCACGATCGTGTTCGCGATGCCCTGGGCCATCAGTTCCTGGTTGGGATCGTGGCGCGGCAATCCGCTCACCTGGTCCGAGACGCGCGCGCACAGCAGCGACTCGATCGCGCCCAGCGCCGCGATGGTGAGCGTCGGCGTCACGAGCTGCTTGACCGTCTCCCACGAGAAATCGGGCAGTTCGAACGCCGGAAGGCCCTGCGGGATGCCGCCGAAACGGGTGCCGATGGTCTCGACATGCAGGCCGAATCCATACGACACCAGCGTCAGCGTGACCAGCGCGACGATCGGCCCCGGCACGCGCGAACTCACCTGCGCCGTCCGCGTGTTGGCGAAGCGGCCGAGCACGATGCGCACCGTCTGGCCGACCCGCGTCTTCTCGCGCAGCAGATGCGGCCATGTGAACAGGCCGGCGAGGCAGGCCAGCCCGAGGCCGAAGGCGTAGGGGTTGAACGTGTCGAGGTTCGTCGCCAGCGTGTGAAGCTGCGAGAACATGTCCGCGGGCATCTTGTCGATCGACAGCCCGAGCCAGTCCTTGATCTGCGAGATGAGGATCAGCGCCGCGATGCCGTTGGTAAAGCCGATCACGATGGACACGGGCACGTAGCGCACCAGCGTGCCGAGCCGGAACAGGCCCAGCAGGAACAGCAGCACGCCGGCGCACGCGGTGGCGATCAGCAGGTTCGCCACGCCGTAGCGCTCGACGATGCCGTAGACGATCACGATGAAGGCGCCCGCGGGTCCGCCGATCTGCACCGACGAGCCGCCGAGCGCGGAGATGAGGAAGCCCGCGACGATCGCGGTCCAGATGCCGGCCTCGGGCTTCAGTCCGGATGCGATCGCGAAGGCCATCGCGAGCGGCAGGGCCACGATGCCCACCGTCGCGCCCGCGCCGACATCCTTGAGGAATCGTTCCCGGTTGTAGCCCGCGAGCGCGTCGATCAGCCGGGGACGAAACGGAGGGAGCTTCGGGCGCGGAGTCATGGGCGCTATTGTGGACGCGCCCCGCGGCGAATTCGCTAATCCGAGTCGCCGGGCAGCACCGCATCGGCAGCGGCGCCCACCGCCTTGCCGGCGATGCGCGCGGTGCCGATCGCGGCATCGGCCGCGAGTCCGACCGCGCCGGCGCCCACGCTCACCGCGGTGCTCGTCACGGTGACCGCCGCGCCCGCGACCGCGCAGCCCGTCAGGACCACGGTGCCCCCGAGCACGACCAGCAAGGCGATCCGACGCAGCATCACCTGACTCGCATGCCGGGGGTGGCGCCCGGCCAGGGTTCGAGCACGTAGATGCCCGGCGTCGCCTTCTCGTCCGCGTGGCTGGCGGCCAGCACCATGCCCTCGGAAACTCCGAACTTCATCTTGCGCGGCGCCAGGTTCGCGACCATCACGGTGAGCTTGCCTACGAGCTGCTCGGGCTGGTAGACCGAGGCGATGCCCGAGAACACGTTGCGCGTCCTGCCTTCGCCGACGTCGAGCGTGAGATGGAGCAGCTTGGTCGAGCCTTCGACCTTCTGGCATTCCACGATCTTCGCAATGCGCAGGTCGATCTTCGCGAAATCGTCGATCGTGATCGTCGGCGCGATGCCTTCGCCGCCAGGCAGTTGCGTCGCGGCCGGGGCCTCGGCCGCGGGCTCCGGCAGCTCGAACAGCTGGTCGAGCTGCTTGGCATCGACGCGCTGCATCAGGTGCTTGTAGTCATTGATCGGGTGGCCCGCGCCGAGCAGCTTGCCGGCGTCGGCGGAGACCAGCGGCGCGGTGCCCAGGAAGGCTTCGACCTGCGCCGCAAGCGCCGGAAGCACCGGCTTCAGGTAGATCGTGAGCAGGCGGAAGGCCTCGATGCAGGCGGTGCACACGTCGTGCAGGCGTGCATCCATCCCTTCCTTCTTCGCGAGCTCCCAGGGCTTGTTCTGGTCGACGTACTCGTTGACCTTGTCGGCCAGCGCCATGATCTCGCGCAGTGCGCGTGCGTAGTCGCGGGTGTCGTAGAGCGTCTGCATCGGCGCCGAAGCCGCTTGCAGCGCCGACAGCAGCGCGGTGCCGTCCGCCGACACCGCACCCAGCTTGCCGCCGAAGCGCTTGGCGACGAAGCCCGCCGCGCGGCTCGCGATGTTGATGTACTTGCCGATCAGGTCCGCATTTACGCGGGCCATGAAGTCTTCGGCCGTGAAGTCGACGTCTTCCACCTTGGCGTTGAGCTTGGCCGCGATGTAGTAGCGCAGCCACTCGGGATTCATGCCGATCGAGAGGTACTTGAGCGGATCGATGCCGGTGCCGCGGCTCTTGCTCATCTTCTCGCCCGAGACCGTGATGAAGCCGTGCACGTTGACCTGGTTCGGCGTCTTGCGGCCACTGAACTGCAGCATCGCGGGCCAGAACAGCGTGTGGAAGTAGACGATGTCCTTGCCGATGAAGTGCACCTGCTCCACGGAGGGATCGGCCACGAAGTCGTCGAAGCTCTGTGCGGTGCGCGAGGGCTCGTGCCAGTGCTTGGCCGCCTGGCCCTTGTCGAAGTGGCTCTTCAGGCTCGCGAGATAGCCCACCGGCGCGTCGAGCCAGACGTAGAAGTACTTGCCCGGCGCGTCGGGGATCTCGATGCCGAAGTAGGGCGCCTCGCGCGAGATGTCCCAGTCGGCCATGCCGGCTTCGAACCACTCGCTGGCCTTGCGGGCCATCTCGGGTTGCAGCTTGCCGTCCTGCGTCCAGGTCTTCAGGAAGTCCACCACCTTCGGGTCGGACAGCTTGAAGAAGAAGTGCTCCGAGCTGCGCAGTTCGGGCGTGGCGCCCGTCAGCGTCGAATACGGGTTGATGAGTTCCGTCGGCGAATAGACGCTGCTGCACACTTCGCAGGCGTCGCCGTACTGGTCCTTGGCGTGGCACACCGGGCACTCGCCCTTGATGTAGCGGTCGGGCAGGAACATGCCTTTGACCGGGTCGTAGAACTGCTCGATGGTGCGCGTGGCGATCATGCCGCCGGCCTTGAGCTTCTTGTAGATGCCTTGGGCCAGTTCGGTGTTCTCGGCGCTGTCGGTCGAGTGCCAGTTGTCGAAGCGGATGTGGAATCCGTCGAGGTATTCCTTGCGGCCCGCGGCGATCTCGCCGACGAACTCCTGCGGCGTCTTGCCGGCCTTTTCGGCCGCGATCATGATCGGCGCGCCGTGCGCGTCGTCGGCACCCACGAAGTGCACCATGTGGCCCTGCATGCGCTGGAAGCGCACCCAGATGTCGGCCTGGATGTATTCCATGATGTGGCCGACGTGGAACTTGCCGTTGGCGTAGGGCAGGGCGGTGGTGACGAAGATTTTGCGCTGGGACATATCGCGAGGGCGCTTTCGGGGGAGATCAGAAACAGGCTGGCCCGGAGTGCGGCGGCGGCCGCCGGGCCGGCGGAAGGACACGCATTTTAGGTGGCGGGGCTATAGTCGTCCCGCCAACCGGAGTTCCCCCGTGATCACCGCTTACGAAATCACCCTCGCCCAGGCCGCCGACGCCAGGGAGATCGCGGAGCTGTCGCGCGACGCGATCGAGCGGGGCCTGTCGTGGCGATGGACCGAGCGTCGCGTGCTGCGCGCCATCCGCAGCGAGGAGACCAACGTGGCGATCGCGCGCCGGGACGGCGTGCTGCTCGGCTTCGGGATCATGCAGTACGGGGACGACGAGGCGCACATCGTACTTTTCGCAGTGCGGGCTCAGCAGCGGCGCTCCGGCGTGGGCTCGGCGCTTTTGGCGTGGCTCGAAGCCACGGCCGCCGTGGCAGGCATGCAGGCGATCCGGCTGGAGGCGCGGATCGGCAATGCGACGGCCAAGGCCTTCTATCGGCGCCACGGCTTCTCGGAATACGCCTCCAGCCCGGGCTACTACGAGGACGTGGAAGACGCGGTGCGGATGGTCAAGCGTCTCGCCGCAGAGCCCTGAGACCGTCCGGCGCAGCCTCGCTGCGCTTCCAGCCGAAGAATCGGCGGATCGCGTCGCGCCGCTCCATCGCATCCGACCGCCCGAGCGCGATCAGCTCGCGCGTGAAGGCCTTCTCGAACAACAGGTAGCTGGCCAGCGCCGCGCCCTTGAGCTCTTCCGCCGCGCGCGGCATCGAGGGTTCGCCGAGCAGGCTGCGCACTGCGGGCGGCAATGCGTGGGCATGACGTGCGGCAATCACGTCCACCCGCTGAGACGGCGCGATCAGCAGCAGCTCGACGTGCCGCAGTGCGGTGCGATGACGCTCTTCGAGCGGGATCAGCGCGAGCGTCGCGTTGATCCGGCTCAGGCGCTCGACATCGGCAGTCAGCGAATCCAGGAAGATGCTCGACAGCGTGTGCCCCGCGATCTGCGCGAGCGACGGGTAGCCGCTGAGCGCGTTGGGCGCGAGGAGATCCTGCGGCTCCTGGATGCGGCCGGAGCCGATCGCGAGAATGCGCTGCGCGCCCAGATGAATTGCCGCCGACAGCGGTGCCGACTGCCGCATCGAGCCATCGCCGAAGTACTCGAGATGGCCGCCCACGTCGAGTGCGGTCGCCGGGAATACGAAGGGAATGGCAGATGACGCGAGCAGGTGGTCGTGGGTGATGCGCACCGGCACCGCCGTGCGCTTCGACCGGACCCAGGGCTGCTGCTGCGGGCCGGCCTGATAGAAGGTCACGTGCTCGCCCGAACCGTAGCTCGAAGCGGTCACCGCCAAGGCGTCGAGGTGTCCCTTCGCCATGAGCTCGTCGAGCCGCTGCAGCGGCACCATCTGCGCGAGCAACTGGCGCAGCGGCGTGTTGTCGAGCAGCGAGCGCAGTCCGCTGCGCCGCCACCTGGCGATGAGCCAGCCGGCAGACAGCAACCGCGCCCAGGGCGCATCGCTGCGCACCACGCTCAGCGCATCGGCGCGGTAGACCTGCCCGGGGCCGAGTCCCGACCACGCCCGCCCGATCATGCGGACCGTGGCTTCGAAGTCGTCGGCCCCGCACGCGAGCGCCGCCGCGTTGATCGCGCCCGCCGACGTGCCGGTGATGATCTGGAAGGGACTGAAGCGCGAGCGCCCGCCCGCGCTGCGCCGCAGCCGGCCGATCGCCTGCAGCACGCCGACCTGGTAGGCCGCACGCGCACCGCCGCCGGTCAGGACCAGGCCGGTCGCAGAGGATTCGAAGCTTGGCGGATCGTTCGGGACGGAAGGCATGCGCTGGGCGCAAGCGTACCCCGTCCCGGCGATCAGGATTCGATCTCCTCCGCGGGATCGTCCGCCAGCGCCTTTTCGACCACCTCGCGCGGCAGGGTCGGCGCAAAGGATTCGATGAAGGCATGCACATAGCCGCGCAGATAGCTTCCGCGCCGCACCGCGAGCTTGGTCAGGTGGATGCCGAAGAGCTCGCCGGCATCGAGCGCCCGAAGCTGCGTGTCGCGCTCGGCCTCGTAGGCGATGCCCGCGACGACGCCCACGCCCATCCCCAGTTGTGCGTAGGTCTTGATGACATCCGCATCCATCGCGGTCAGCACGATGTTGGGCGAGAGCCCGCGCTCCTCGAAGGCCTTGTCGATGCGCGTGCGGCCGGTGAAGCCGGTGTCGTAGGTGATCAGCGGATGCTTCGCGAGCGCCTCCAGCGTCAGTGGCACGCTCAGCAGCGGATGCCCCGGCGGCACCACCACCGAGTGCGTCCAGCGATAGCAGGGCAGCGCGACGAGCTGCGGGTAGTCGCCGAGCGCCTCGGTCGCGATGCCGACGTCGACCTCGCCGCCGAGCAGCATCTGCGCGATCTGCTTCGGCGAGCCCTGGTGCAGGTGCAGCTTCACGTCGGGAAACTGCGCGCGGAACTCCTGCACGGCCACCGGCAGCGCATAGCGTGCCTGGGAGTGCGTGGCGGCGACGGAGAGCAGCCCCGTCTGGCGGGCGACGAATTCCTGGCCGGCGAGCCGCAGGTTCGAGCTTTCCATCAGCATGCGCTCGATGATCGGCAGCACGTGGCCGCCCGGCTCCGTGAGTCCGGTGAGGCGCTTGCCGGCGCGCACGAAGAGCTCGATGCCGAGTTCTTCCTCGAGTTCGCGGATCTGCCGGCTCACGCCGGGCTGGGAGGTATGAAGCTGATGGGCGACTTCGGTCAGGTTGAAGCCGCAGCGCACGGCCTCGCGCACCGAGCGCAGTTGTTGGAAATTCATGAGGCCTTCATTGTCCCGAGCGGCGCGCCGGACGCGAACGACCGATTCGTTGGTTCCAAATGGGGAAATGATCTTTGGCCGCGATGGGCAATCGCCGGGTCGCCGCGCCGTCGGCCGCCGCCGCACTAGACTAGCTGCCATACAGGAGTTACCCAGATGGCAGTTACACAAGAGGCGCTCGCAAGCGCACTCCAGGCGGTCCAGGACCCCAATACCGGCAAGGATTTCGTCAGCACCAAGGCGTTGAAGAACGTCCAGATCCAGGGCGGCGACGTCGCGTTCGACATCGAGCTCGGCTATCCGGCCAAGAGCCAGGTCCCCGAGCTTCGCAAGGCCCTCGTGGCGGCCGCCAAAGCAGTGCCGGGCGTCGGGAACGTCTCGGTCAACGTGACGACCAAGGTCGTCAGCCACGCCGTGCAGCGCGGCGTGCAGCTGATGCCCAACGTGAAGAACATCATCGCGGTCGCGTCGGGCAAGGGCGGCGTCGGCAAGAGCACCACGGCGGCCAACCTCGCGCTGGCGCTCGCGGCCGAGGGGGCGAAGGTGGGTCTGCTCGATGCCGACATCTACGGGCCGAGCCAGCCGATGATGCTCGGCATCGACCGCCGTCCCGAGAGCGAGGACGGCAAGACCATGGAGCCGCTGGAGAACCACGGCGTGCAGGTGATGTCGATCGGCTTCCTGGTCGACCAGGACGAGGCCATGATCTGGCGCGGCCCGATGGCGACCCAAGCCCTGGAGCAGCTCCTGCGCCAGACCAACTGGAAGGATCTCGACTACCTCATCGTCGACATGCCGCCGGGCACCGGCGACATCCAGCTCACGCTGTCGCAGCGCGTGCCGATGACCGGCGCGGTGATCGTCACCACGCCGCAGGACATCGCGCTGCTCGACGCGAAGAAGGGCATCAAGATGTTCGAGAAGGTCGGCGTGCCGATCCTCGGAATCGTCGAGAACATGGCGGTGCACGTGTGCTCGAACTGCGGCCACGTCGAGCACATCTTCGGCGCCGAGGGCGGCAGGAAGATGGCCGAGCAATACAAGATGGACTACCTCGGCGCGCTGCCGCTGGACATCAATATCCGCCTGCAGGCCGACAGCGGCAAGCCGACGGTGGTGGCCGATCCGGACGGCGAAGTGGCGGGCATCTACAAGGCCGTCGCGCGCCGCGTCGCGGTGGGCATCGCCGAGAAGGCGAAGGACTTCTCCGCCAAGTTCCCGACCATCACCGTCAGCAAAAACACCTGACATGGCATCCGCTTCACCGAAGCGAACCAAATCCCGGAAACACCGCGGAACCGGCTTCGCCGGGCCGCCGGTGTTGCCCCCGGTAGGGGGTTGGCGAAGCGACACGACGTGCGCGCAGCCTGGGGGCGAGCTCTGAACCTCCTCGCCTCGATGCGATACCTCGTCGCGCTCGACGAGCATCGGCACTTCGGCCGCGCTGCCGAGGCCTGCCATATCACCCAGCCGGCCCTGTCGAACGCGCTGCGCGCGCTGGAGGCCGAATACGGCGTGGTGATCGTGCGGCGCGGGCGCACCTACGTCGGCCTCACGCACGAAGGCGAGCGCGTGCTGGCGACCGCGCAGCGCATGCTGCGCGAAAGCGAGGTGCTGCAGCAGGAGCTGCGCAGCGAGGAGGGCAACCCCTGCGGCCACCTGCGGATGGCAGCGGTGCCGACCGCGATTCCGATGCTCGCGCGCTTCGCCGCGATGCTGCGGCAGCGCCATCCGGGGATCGTGCCGGCAGTGCTGACGATGAGTTCGCAGGAGCTCGAAACCGGCCTCGACACCCTTACGCTCGATCTGGCGCTCGGCTACATCGAGCGCATGCACCTGCGCGACGTGAAGCTGGATGCCTGGCCGCAGAGCATCGAACACTACTTCCTGCTGCGCCGAGCCGAGCAGCCGTCCGCCGACGTGCTGCGCATCGGCAAACCGATCGCCTGGGCGGAGGCGGCGGCGCTCCCGCTGTGCCTGCTGACGCCGGACATGCACAACCGCGCCATCATCGATCAGGCTTTCCGGGGCGGGGGCAAGACGGTGCCGCCCGCGATCGAGACGAACTCGGTGCTCGCGCTGGTGCTCGCCGTGGTGGCGGGCAATGTGTGCAGCGTGCTGCCGGGTGCCATGGTGGCGGCGGTGCGCCATCATCGCGATCTCGAAGCGCTGCCGCTCGTCGAGCCCGATGTGAAGACCCCCATCGGATTCATGACGCAGCAGGGCGTGCGGCCTTCCCGCGCTCTCGCCGCGGCGCTCGCCATGTTGCAGACGCCGCAATGGCGCGAGCAGGTGGAACTGCACAGCGGTGCGCTGGGGAGCGGTTCGAGCGCCTGAAGGTCCGGCGCGGGCGATCGATTCAATTTCTGAATCGGGCCATGTCCGCAAGCTATTTGACGCCTCGCGGGGCGGCGTCGACACTCGCAGGTCGAATAGCGGACCACGAGACGAGGCGCCTGGCGGAACCCGGCGTGACAAGGCCCAGGCAAATGAATCACCCCGGCACCCAAGGAAAAATCACGGCGGTCGCGCTCGCGACGCCCGACCAGTTGCGCGACCGCATCCGGCGCAAGAGCAAGCTCAAGGGCCGCCAGCCCGAGGAAGCGTCGCTGGCGCAGGTGCGCGAGCTGATCGGTCCAGCAGCGGGCGACGGCTATCCGCGCGACCTGCTGATCGAGTACCTGCACAAGATCAACGACGCGCACGGTGGCCTGCATGACCATCATCTGGTGGCGCTCGCGAAGCTCATGAACATCCCGATGGCGGAGGTGTTCGAGGTCGCAACCTTCTATCACCACTTCGAAGTCGTGCGCGGCGACGACGCGGCGCCGGGACTGACGGTGCGCGTGTGCGAAAGCCTTGCGTGCGAGATGGCCGGTGCGAAGCATCTTCTGGCACGGCTGCCCGAACTGCTGGGGCAGGCGGGGCGCGGCGACGTTCGCGTGATCCCCGCACCCTGCATCGGCCGCTGCGAGCAGGCGCCCGCGGTGGCGGTGCATCAGCGGCCGGTGTCCTGCGCCACGGCGGAGAAGGTGCTCGCCACGGTGCTTTCCGGCGAACCGCTGCAGGCGCCAACGTCCGCCACACGATCCGTGGCGCGCTTCGAGCCCTCCGAACTGGCGCAGCAAAGCGTCTCGCCGCCCCCGGATGCGGTCGAGGTCCAGCCCGCGTACACCGACTACGCCACCTACCGGGCGCATGGCGGCTACCAGCTGGCCGCGGCCCTGATCGGCAACGAGAAGGAAGCCGAGACCGTGATCCGCGCCATGGAAGACTCGGGCCTGCGCGGCCTCGGCGGCGCGGGCTTTCCGACCGGGCGCAAATGGCGCATCGTGCGCGATCAGCCGGCGCCGAAGCTCATGGCGGTCAACATCGACGAAGGCGAGCCCGGCACCTTCAAGGACCGCGTCTATCTCGAACGCGATCCGCACCGCTTCATCGAAGGCGTGCTGATCGCCGCGCACATCGTGGGCATCGACGCTTGCTACCTGTACCTGCGCGACGAATATCACGACTGCCGCGAACTCCTGCAGGCCGAACTCGCCAGGCTGAAGGCCGATCCGCCTTGCCCGCTGCCGCACATCGAACTGCGGCGCGGCGCGGGCGCCTACATCTGCGGCGAGGAGTCCGCAATGATCGAGAGCATCGAGGGCAAGCGCGGCGAGCCGCGCATGCGGCCGCCCTACATCGCGCAGGTGGGCCTGTTCGGGCGACCGACGCTGGAGCACAACTTCGAAACGCTCTACTGGGTGCGCGACATCGTGCAGAAGGGGCCGCAGTGGTTCGCCTCCTTCGGCCGCTACGGGCGCAAGGGCCTGCGCAGCTTCAGCGTGAGCGGCCGCGTGAAGTCGCCGGGCGTGAAGCTCGCGCCGGCGGGCATCACGGTGCAGGAGCTGATCGACGAATACTGCGGCGGCATGCAGGACGGCCACTCGCTTTACGCCTACTTGCCGGGCGGCGCATCGGGCGGCATCCTGCCCGCGCGCATGAACGACATCCCGCTGGACTTCGACACGCTGCAGCCGCACGGCTGCTTCATCGGCTCCGCGGCGGTGATGGTGCTGAGCCAGCACGACCGCGCGCGTGATGCCGCACTGAATGTGATGCGCTTCTTCGAGCATGAAAGCTGCGGCCAGTGCACGCCGTGCCGAGTCGGCACCGCGAAGGCGGCCGCGCTGATGGAAGCGCCGAAGTGGGACAACGCCACGCTCGAAGACCTCGCGCAGGTCATGGGCGATGCGTCCATCTGCGGTTTGGGGCAGGCTGCACCGAATCCGATCCGCTGCATCCAGAAGTACTTCCCGCAGGAAATATGAGACCACCCCTAGCCTCGCCCACTTCGTGTGGCTCTGCACCCCCTCAAGGGGGCGCACCCCTGCGGCCCGGCGGAGCCGGCTCCGCGGGTGCCCTGGACCGGGCTGAGCCAGTCTCCTCGATCCAGTTCCAGCTCGACGGCAAGACCGTGGAAGGCTTCGAGGGCGAGACCATCCTCACCGCCGCGAAGCGGCACGGTGTCGACATTCCGCATCTGTGCTTCAAGGAAGGCCTGCGCCCCGACGGCAACTGCCGCGCTTGCGTGGTCGAGGTGAAGGGCGAGCGCACCCTGGCGCCGAGCTGCTGCCGCACGGTCGCGGCCGGCATGGAAGTGCAAGCGACGAGCGAGCGCGCGGTCAAGAGCCAGAAGATGGTCGTCGAGATGCTGCTCTCGGACATGCCCGACGCGGGCTACAAATGGATCGGCGACGACGCCACGCGGCAGCACGGCGAGCTCAGCGAATGGGCGGCCAAGCTCGATGTCGCGGTGCGGCCCGAACTCAAGGCCTTGCGCCGCGAGCAGCCTGCGGCCGATGTGTCGCATCCGGCGATGGCGGTGAATCTCGACGCCTGCATCCAGTGCAACCGCTGCGTGCGCGCCTGCCGCGAGGAGCAGGTCAACGACGTGATCGGCTACGCGCTGCGCGGGCAGGCGTCGAAGATCGTCTTCGACCTCGACGACCCGATGGGCGACAGCACCTGCGTGGCCTGCGGCGAATGCGTGCAGGCCTGCCCGACCGGCGCGCTCATGCCCAAGAGCCACATCGGCTCGCAGCAGGTGGATCGCAAGGTCGATTCGGTGTGCCCGTTCTGCGGCGTCGGCTGCCTGATCACCTACAACGTGAAGGATGAAAAGATCGTCAGCGTCGACGGCCGCGACGGCCCGGCGAACCACGGCCGGCTGTGCGTCAAGGGCCGTTTCGGCTTCGACTACGCGCACCATCCGCAGCGCCTCACCAAGCCGCTGATCCGCAAGCCCGGCGTCCCCAAGACCTTGGGCGACGGACCGCGCCCCGGTGACTACCTCGGAGCGTTCCGCGAGGCGTCCTGGGAGGAGGCGCTGGCGCTCGCCGCCGGCAAGCTCAAGGACCTGCGCGACACGCATGGCCGCAAGTCATTGGCGGGCTTCGGCTCGGCCAAGGGCAGCAACGAAGAGGCCTACCTGTTCCAGAAGCTGGTGCGCACCGGCTTCGGCAGCAACAACGTCGACCACTGCACGCGCCTGTGCCATGCATCGAGCGTGGCGGCGCTGCTCGAAGGCGTGGGCTCGGGCGCGGTGAGCAACCAGGTCAACGACGTCGAGCATGCGGACCTGATCTTCGTGATCGGCGCCAACCCGACGGCGAACCATCCGGTCGCGGCCACCTGGATGAAGAACGCGGCCAGGCGCGGCGCGAAGATCGTGCTGGCCGACCCGCGCCGAACCGAGATCGGCAAACATGCGTGGCGCACGCTGCAGTTCAAGGCCGACACCGACGTCGCGATGCTGAACGCGCTCATCCATGCGGTGATCGACGAAGGGCTGGTCGACGAGGCTTTCATCCGCGACCGCGCGAACAACTTCGAGGCGCTGCGCGAGAACGTGAAGGGCTACAGCCCCGAAGCGATGGCGCCGATCTGCGGCATTCCGGCCGAGACGCTGCGCGAGGTCGCGCGCGCGTTCGCGACCGCCAAGGGCGCGATGGTCCTCTGGGGCATGGGCGTGAGCCAGCACGTGCACGGCACCGACAACGCGCGCTGCCTGATCGCGCTGGTCACGGTCACCGGCCAGATCGGCAAGCCGGGCTCGGGCCTGCATCCGCTGCGCGGCCAGAACAACGTGCAGGGCGCGAGCGATGCGGGGCTGATCCCGATGATGTTCCCCAACTACCAGCGCGTGGACGACGCGGGCGCGCATGCGTGGTTCGAGAACTTCTGGGGCACGCCGCTGGACGACAAGCCTGGCTACACGGTGGTCGAGATCATGCACAAGGCGCTTGCGCCCGATGACGACCCGCACAAGGTGCGCGGCATGTACATCATGGGCGAGAACCCGGCCATGAGCGACCCGGACCTGAACCATGCGCGCCACGCCCTGGCAAGCCTGGAGCATCTGGTGGTGCAGGACATCTTCATGACCGAGACCGCGTGGCTCGCCGACGTGGTGCTGCCCGCGAGCGCCTGGCCCGAGAAGACCGGCACCGTGAGCAACACCGACCGCATGGTGCAGCTCGGCAACCGCGCGCTCGATCCGCCGGGTGATGCGAAGCCCGATCTCTGGATCATCCAGCAGCTGGCGAGTCGCATGGGCTTGGCGTGGAAGTACGAAGGCGAGGAGTCCGGCGTCGCGGCGGTCTACGAGGAAATGCGGCAGGCGATGCACGCGGCGATCAGCGGCATCAGCTGGGAGCGCCTGCAGCGCGAATCGAGCGTGACCTATCCGTGCCTCGGCGAGGACGATCCGGGCCAGCCGATCGTCTTCGTGGACAAGTTCCCTACCGACGACGGTCGTGTGAAGCTGGTGCCGGCGGACATCATCCCGGCCGCCGAGCGGCCCGATGCCGACTTCCCGTACGTGCTCATCACCGGCCGCCAGCTCGAACACTGGCACACCGGCAGCATGACCCGCCGCGCCACCGTGCTCGATGCGCTGGAGCCGATGGCGACCGCATCGATGAACCAGGCCGACCTCGAGGCGATGGGCCTGGCGCCGGGCGACGTGATCACGATCCGCTCGCGGCGGGGCGAAGTGGCGATCCACGTGCGCCGCGACGACGGCACGCCGCACGGCGCGGTGTTCGTGCCCTTCGCCTATTACGAGGCGGCGGCGAATCTCATGACCAACGCCGCGCTCGACCCCTTCGGCAAGATTCCGGAGTTCAAGTACTGCGCGGTGAAGATCGAGCGCGGCGGGGTGCCGATGGCGGCGGCTGGGTACGGAACCGGCGCGACGGGGGACAATCCACCCCAGTCATGGACAGCCTCGACTTGATCAGAACCTTCCGCGAAGTTGCTTCCCATGGCAGCTTTTCGCGCGCCGCCAGCAAGCTCGACGTTTCCAAGGCGACCGTCAGCAAGTACATCGCCGAGCTCGAATCGCGGCTCGGCGTGCGCCTGCTCAACCGCTCCACGCGCGCCGTGAGCCTGACCGATGCCGGCTCTTTGCTGCTCGAGCGCAGCAAGCCGATGATGGAGATGTTCGAGGACACCCAGGCCGAAGTGCAGGAACACGCGAGCCGGCCGACCGGCCGCCTGCGCATCTCGGCGCCGCTCGGCGCGGGGCAGGGCGACCTGCCGAAGATGATCGGCGAGTTCATGGGGCACTACCCCGACGTCAGCATCACCCTGCATCTGAGCAATCGGAGCATCGACATGGCGGAGGAGGGCATCGACCTGTCGTTCCATTTCGGCCCGATCGAGGACGAGAACCTCATCGTGCGCAAGCTGGCTCGCCGCAGTCTGGTGGTGTGCGCTTCGCCGGTTTACTGGAGAAAGCACGGCAAGCCCACGCATCCGAGCGAGCTGGCAAACCACGACGCGCTGACGCATTCGCGCCTGGGCTTGCATCCGCAGTGGCGCTTCGAAGTCGATGGCAAGCCCTTCGACGTCCAGATGAGAACGCGCATGGACTCGAACGAATCCGCGCCTCTGATCCAGATCGCGATGCAGGGCTTCGGCGTGATCTACATGCCGGAGATGCTGGTGCAGCCGCATGTCGATCAGGGCGAGCTGGTGCCGGTGCTGGAGCCCTACTCCCGCAGCGACATGTGGCTGTCCGCCGCCTACCTGCAACGGCGTCACAACAGCGCGGCGCTTCGCGCGCTGCTCGACTTTCTCGAAATGAGCTTCAGGCGGCAGGGCAAGGGCGGTCGGTGACCGGGTCAACGGGTCGGACGTGTATTGATCCGCCGGTTCGTGAAGGAATGCCTTTGACTGCCCGCATGGGCTGAAATGCGCGGGATTAAGCCTTCTGTTTCTGTCTTTCGGTTTGGACTTGACGGCCTAAGCTCCGATGCAAGTCAAACGAACTACAGGAACTGGCATGGCAAGACTGATCATCCTGGCCCGGCACGGCAGCGTGCGGCAGGTCAACCTCGCGGGTCCGATCACCACCATCGGGCGCTCGCATTCCAACAACGTGTGCATCGACAGCGACCGCGTAAGCCGCCACCACGCGGCCATCCAGTGGACCGGCGAGCACTACATCCTCACCGACATGGGCAGCCGCAACGGCACCTATGTGAATCGCGAGCGCGTCCGCGCGCACGAGCTGACCAACGGCGACGTGATCCTGGTCGGCGATTGCCAGCTTCGCTTCCTGTGCAACAGGCGGGTCGACGTACCGGTCGATGCGCTGCGGCTCATGCCTGCGGCGGACGAGTTCCTGCAACTCGTCCCTTCGCGCTGATCAGGCGGCGCGCGCTTCGCCGCGGTGCTGCACCGGCGCCGCGGCGTGCTGCGCGACGGGCGGGGCGGGCCGCGGGCGACGCTCGCTGATCAAACGGGCCGCCAGTTGCGCGGCCATTTCCAGCTTCTTGAGATCGCGCGCCTCGATGGCCGGATCGGGGCTGTAGCTGAACGAGTACAGGGTGCCGTAAACCCCGCCGTTCACCACCACCGGGGCGCTGAGGTAGCAGCCGGCCGGTACGCGGGCATTGAGCACCTGCCGGCAGAAGGCCATTTCCAGCGGCTCTGCCTGCTCGTCGATGAACTGGGCCCGCAGCGTCGTCTGCGAGCGGTGCGTCACGCGCTGGCCGTCCACCACCTCGCAGGCGAAGGCTGCGTCCATGGCCTGCTGCTCGCGCAGCAGCTTCAGCACCTGGTGGACCCCCGGATCGATCAGCGGATCGCAGAAGTCCGGCGTGGCGATGAGCAGGTCCGACACCTTGACCTCGAGGGCTCCAGGGGCGAAATCGCAGTCGTAGTAGCTCATGTGCAGGACCTTCTGTTACTTTCTGTGAATGGTTCTATTGAAACGCAAAACGTTGCGGTTTCAGAAAAATGAGAACTTAGGTTTCTTGTTCGGTGATGATTTTGTCACAAAAGTACTACATACGGTACTACTTGTTACCTCCGACTCCACCGATGCCCGCGACGGCCTGTGTCTCTGGCGCATCGGCTATCGTCCGCCGCATGGCGCAATCCGAAATCCAAACCCCTGCGGGCGATGCCTCGCCGCTCGACGTCGCGGTCGTGATGCGGCGCGAGCGCCTGCACGGGCCGTCAAGCCACTGGCAGCCCTGGCGCTGGACGCTGGCCGAAGTCGTGCCCGACGAACCCGGCTTCGGCCGGGAACCGCGCCTCCTTCACCAGGACGACGAGGAGCAGCGCTGGTTGCACCCGGGATTCAAGGTCGAACTGTTCCGCGACGAGGCCGAGGGCTATCACCTGAACGTCTCCTCTCCGGCCCCCTGCTGGTTCGTGCTCTGGCGCATGGAAGAGGAAGCCACCGTCGCCGCCGAGCCGATTCCGCGGCCGGTGGTCGTGACGCTCAGCTACTACGAGGCCGGGCGCTGGCTCGACGCGCAGGAAACCGTAGAACAGGTGCCGGCGCCCACGGAAGTGGTGACGTGGCTGCGCCAGTTCGTCGATGCGCACTACGTGGTCGAACCCAAGCGCCGCAAGCGGCCCGAGAGCTTCCGCCCGCTGACCGATCGCTTTGGCAACGCCGCCAGCGTTTCCACCGAAAAGCCGCGCGGCCGGGGAGCCGGCGATGTCTGAAGGCTTCTTCGACCGCTGGTCGCGCCGCAAGCAGCAGGTGCGCGCCGGCCAGGTCCCGGACGAACCCCAAGAGCCGCAGGAGACGCTGCCGGATCGGCCGGCGGCATTGCCGACGATCGAGCCGGAAACCATCGCCGGCCAGCCGCCCGCCGACGCGGTCGAAACGCAGCCGCTCACCCTGGACGACGTGAAGGCGCTGCAGATCGATTCGGACTTCCGGCCCTTCGTCGCGCAGAACGTAGCCCCGGAAGTGCGCAATGCCGCCTTCAGGAAGCTCTTCTCCGATCCTCATTTCAACGTGATGGACGGCCTGGACACCTACATCGACGACTACTCCAAGCCATCGCCGCTGCCTGCGGGCGCGCTGCGGCAGATGGCCAGCGCGAAGTTCCTGAAGCTCTTCGATGAAGACCCCGCGCACCCTGAAGAAACTCCCAAGGGTGGTGGCTTGGACGCCGTGGCAAAGTCCGAGCATTCCGGGGATCTTCCCAGCCCGCCGGTTGCCGATGCGCAACCGGCCAGCCAAAAGACTGATGACCACGACGCTGATCTGCGACTGCAACCAGACGATGCCCCTCGAGCCGAAGACGCTCGGGGCAGCGCTGACTGAATCACTTCCATTGCACTCGGCGCTCTGCCGCCGCGAGGCGCCTTCCTTCCAGCGGGCGATCCAGTCCGGCGACGACGTCGTGGTGGCGTGCACGCAAGAGAAAAGGCTCTTCGGAGAACTCGCGCAGCAGACTCCCGGGGCGACCTCCCCGATCCGCTTCGTCAACATCCGCGAGACCGGGGGCTGGAGCCGCGACGCGAAAAGCGCCATGCCGAAGATCGCCGCGCTGCTCGCGGCTGCCGGCTTGCCCGAGCCCGAGCCGGTGTCCACCGTGGGCTACGCCAGCCAGGGCCGGGTGCTGATCGTCGGGCCGCTCGATGAAGCCGAGCAGGCCGCCGCGCTGGTCGCCGACGCGCTAGCCGTCACCATCTTCTCGCGCGGACCCGGCATCGCCGGCGGCGAGCAGGAGCGGCGCTGGCCGGTTGTCGCCGGTCGCATCGATGCGCTGACCGGATGGCTCGGCGCATTCAAGCTCCAGTGGACGCGCGACAACCCGATCGACCTCGACCTGTGCACGCGCTGCAACGCATGCGTGAGCGCCTGCCCCGAGCAGGCCATAGGGCTCGACTACCAGATCGACGCCGCGAAATGCACCTCGCACCGCGATTGCGAGCGCGCCTGCACCGTGGCCGGGGCGATCCGGTTCGACCGGACGCCGGAGTCGCAGGGCGGCGCCTTCGACCTTGTGCTTGACCTCGGCGCCACGCCGCTCATCGACTGGCATGCGCCGCCGCAGGGGTACTTCCATCTGCCGGGTGGCCTGTCGAATCCGAAGGGGGCGCAGACCCTGCTGCACCTGCGCGACCTGGTCGGCGAATTCGAAAAGCCGAAGTTCTTCGACTACAAGCAGAAGCTCTGCGCGCACAGCCGCAACGAAGTGGTCGGGTGCAATGCCTGCATCGAGGTGTGCTCGGCCCACGCGGTGAGCAGCGACAAGGAGCGCCAGCGCATCGTCGTGAATCCGAACCTCTGCGTCGGCTGCGGCGCCTGCACGACCGTGTGCCCGACCGGTGCGCTCGGCTACACCTATCCGCGCACGCCGGACCAGGGTCGCAAGCTGCGCACGCTGCTGTCGACCTACGCGGATGCCGGCGGACGCGATGCGGCGCTTCTCCTGCACAGCGAGGAGGGCGGTCGCGCCCTGGTCGAACAGCTCGGCCGGCAAGCGCAGCTCGGCAAGGCACAGGGCGTTCCGGCGAACGTGATCCCTGTCGCGCTCTTCCATGCGGCGAGCACCGGCATCGACCTGTGGCTGAGTGCCGTGGCCTTCGGTGCGCAGCAGGTGTGCGTGCTGCTGACCGGCGAGGAAGCGCCGCAGTATGTCGAGGCGCTGAAGAAGCAGGCAGACATCGCGCAGGCGCTTCTGCACGGCCTCGGCTACACGGGCACGCATTTCAGGCTCATCGAGGCGGCAACTTCGGGTGCGCTCGACAAGGCGCTCGCGAACCTGCGCGAGACGCGGCAAGTCGTGCCGGCGAGGGCCGCGCGCTTCGCGGTCGGCGCGGAAAAGCGCAGCACGCTCGAGCTGGCGCTCGATCACCTGATGGACGAATCCCCCGCGTCGAAGACGCCGGCCGATGCGCCACTGGCGATCCCACTGCCCGCAGGAGCACCCTTCGGCGCCATCGCGGTGGACAAGGACAAATGCACCCTCTGCCTGGCCTGCGTCAGCGCCTGCCCGGCAAGCGCGCTGCAGGACAACCGGGATTCGCCGCAGCTGCAGTTCATCGAGAAGAACTGCGTCCAGTGCGGCCTGTGCGAGACCACCTGCCCCGAAGACGCGATCGATCTCGTGCCGCGCCTCCTGGCCTCGCCCGAACGCAGGCAGCCGGCGGTGCTCAACGAAGCCAGGCCGTGGGCTTGCATCCGCTGCGCGAAACCCTTCGGCACGCAGAAGGCCATCGAGGCGATGCTCCTCAAGCTGGCCGGCCACGCGATGTTCCAGGGCGACGCGCTGGAGCGCCTCAAGATGTGCAGCGACTGCCGGGTCGTCGACCTCTACAGCGCGCAGGACGAAACGAAGATCACACAGCAATGAGCCAGACCTTTCCGATGACTTCGGCCCTCGACGAAGAAATTGCGCGCGCGGAACTCTACGGCTTGCTCGCGCGGCTCTGGTATGCCGCGCCGGATGCGGCGCTGCACGAAGCCTTCCGCGTCGCACCGACCGAAGCGCCCGTCGCAGGCGCCTTTCTGGAGGAACCATGGCGGCACCTCGTCGGCGTCGGGCGTGAAATGGACGTTGGCGCGCTCGGCGACGAGTACGACGCGCTCTTCGGCGGCATCGGCAAGCCGGAGGTCTTTCTCTTCGGCTCGCACTATCAGAGCGGTTTCCTCAACGACAAGCCGCTGGCCAAGCTGCGGGGCGAGCTGGACCAGCTCGGTCTTGCCCGCGAAGAGGCCGTCCCCGAAACCGAGGATCACGTCGCGTTCCTCTTCGAAGTCATGCGCTATCTGATCGCGGGCGAGGATGTCGAAGTGGCCAACCTGACCCGCCAGCAGGCGTTCTTCGGGGCGCATATCCAATCATGGCTGCCGGCCATGTGCGACGCCGTCTCGCGCCACCCGAAGGCCCGTTTCTACGCCGCACTGGCGGCGCTGACGCGCGCCTTCGGCGAGGTCGAGGCGCAGGGGTTCGACATGCTCGACTGAGAGCGGGTGAAATCTCGGGGGAATCTCCGGACGACCCCCATTAGGGTCTCGACTACTATCCGAACTTATGTAACTGGTTTCATATCTGACTGGTGCGTCAGCCACTCCTGGAGTTCGTCATGCAGGACAGCCAAGCCTCCGGCACCAAGCCGGCATCCCGTCGGGGATTCTTTTTCGGTGCCGCCACGGTCGGCGCAGCCGCAGCGGCCGTCACGGCGCTGCCCAAGGTCGTTCAGGCACCCGATGCCTCTGCCGCCGCACCCGAGCCCAAGCCCGCTCCCGAAAAGGGCGGCGGCTACTCGCTGAGCGAGCACGTCAAGCGCTACTACAAGACCGCGTCCGCCTGAAAACGGAGGTGAACCCCATGCTATTGACCAAGAAAGCAGGCAGCGCCTCGCGTGACGGCGCCGCATCTCCCTCGAATTCCGCGTCGCCGTTCGTGCACAGCCTCCGGCGCGGTCTATCCAACGCGCTGCCGACCATGGACCGGCGCGCCTTCCTGCGGCGCTCCGGACTGGGCGTCGGCGTCGGCCTCGCGGCGGGCCAGCTCGCGCTGATCCGCAAGGCCGATGCGGCCGATGGCCGGCCCACCGCGATCGGCGCGGGCAAGGTCGAAGTCCGCCGCACGGTGTGCTCGCACTGCTCGGTCGGCTGCGCCTCCGATGCCGTGGTCGAAAACGGCGTGTGGGTGCGCCAGGAGCCGGTGTTCGATTCGCCGATCAACCTCGGCGCGCATTGCGCCAAGGGCGCCGCGCTTCGCGAGCACGGCCACGGCGAATACCGCCTGCGCTACCCGATGAAGCTGGTGAACGGCAAGTACCAGCGCATCAGCTGGGACACCGCGCTCGACGAGATCACCGCCAAGCTCAAGGAACTCAGCAAGGCCAGCGGTCCGGACTCGATCTACTGGATCGGCTCCAGCAAGCACAGCAACGAGCAGTCGTACCTGCTGCGCAAGTTCGTGAGCTTCTTCGGCAGCAACAACTGCGACCACCAGGCGCGGATCTGCCACTCCACGACCGTTGCCGGCGTTGCGAACACATGGGGCTACGGCGCCATGACCAATTCGTACAACGACATGCGCAACGCGAAGGTCGCGATGTACATCGGTTCCAACGCGGCCGAGGCGCATCCGGTCAGCATGCTGCACATGCTCCATGCCAAGGAGCGCGGCTGCAAGATGATCGTGGTCGATCCGCGCTTCACCCGCACGGCGGCCAAGGCCGACGAGTACGTGCGCATCCGCTCGGGCTCCGACATTCCGTTCCTCTTCGGCATCCTGCATCACATCTTCAAGAACGGCTGGGAAGACAAGAAATACATCAACGACCGCGTCTTCGGCATGGACGAGGTTCGCGCGGAAGTGCTCGCCAAGTGGACACCCGACAAGGTCGAGGAAGCCTGCGGCGTGAAGGAAGCACAGGTTCTCAAGGTCGCGACCTGGCTCAACGAGAACCGGCCCGGCACCGTCGTCTGGTGCATGGGGCAGACCCAGCACTCGATCGGCAACGCGATCGTGCGTGCGTCATGCATCCTGCAGCTCGCGCTCGGCAACGTGGGCACCTCGGGCGGCGGCACCAACATCTTCCGCGGCCACGACAACGTGCAGGGCGCCACCGACGTGGGTCCGAACCCTGATTCGCTACCCGGCTACTACGGCCTTACCGAAGGCTCGTGGAAGCACTTCGCGGCGAGCTGGGGCGTGGACTACGAGTGGATCAAGAGTCGCTACGCCTCGCCCGCGATGATGAGCAAGCCCGGCATCACGGTCTCGCGCTGGATCGACGGCGTGCTCGAGAAGAACGAGCTGATCGACCAGGACTCGAACCTGCGCGGCGTCGTCTACTGGGGCCACGCACCGAACTCGCAGACGCGCGGTCTCGAAATGAAGCGGGCCATGGACAAGCTCGACCTGCTCGTCGTGATCGACCCGTATCCGTCCGCGACGGCCGCCATGGCGGCCATGCCCGGCAAGGCGGAAGACCTCAACCCCAATCGCGCGGTCTACCTGCTGCCGGCCTGCACCCAGTTCGAGACCAGCGGGTCCTGCACGGCGTCGAACCGTTCGCTCCAGTGGCGCGAGAAGGTCATCGAGCCGCTGTGGGAAAGCCGCAGCGACCACATGATCATGCAGCAGTTCGCCGACCGCCTCGGCTTCGGCAAGGAACTGAGCAAGAACTACAAGATGCAGAAGGTCAAGGGCATGGACGAGCCCGTGCCCGACGACATCCTGCGCGAGATCAACACGAACTGCTGGGCCATCGGCTACACCGGCCAGAGCCCCGAGCGCCTGCAGGCGCACATGCGCAACATGGCGGCCTTCGACGTGGTCACGCTCAAGGCCAAGGGCTCCGTCAAGGACAAGGTCAACGGCTACGACATCGCGGGGGACTACTTCGGCCTGCCGTGGCCCTGCTATGGCACACCGGCGCTCAAGCATCCCGGGTCGACGAACCTCTACGACACCTCCAAGCACGTGATGGATGGCGGCGGCAACTTCCGCGCGAACTTCGGCGTGGAGCGCAACGGCAAGAACCTGCTCGCCGAGGATGGTTCGCACTCGCTGGGCGCAGCCATCACCACCGGCTACCCCGAACTCGATCACCTCCTGCTCAAGCGGCTCGGCTGGTGGGACGAACTCACCGATGACGAGAAGAAGAAGGCCGACGGCAAGAACTGGAAGACCGACCCCTCGGGCGGCATGATCCGCGTGTTCATGAAGAACCACGGCTGCCATCCCTTCGGCAACGCCAAGGCGCGCGCGACGGTGTGGAACTTCCCGGACTCGATCCCACAGCACCGTGAGCCGCTCTACGGCACTCGGCCGGACCTGGCGGCGAAGTACCCGACGCACGACGACAAAATGGCCTTCTGGCGCATGCCGACGCTCTACAAGACCGTCCAGCAGCGCAACATCGCCGACAAGATCTCTGAGAAGTTCCCCTACATCATGACCTCCGGCCGCCTGGTCGAGTACGAGGGCGGCGGCGAGGAAACGCGCTCCAACCCGTGGCTCGCCGAGCTGCAGCAGCAGATGTTCATCGAGATCAACCCGAAGGTCGCGGCCGAGAAGGGCATCCGCAACGGCGAGCGCGCCTGGGTCATGACCCCGACCGGCGCGCGCCTCAACGTGCAGGCGCTGGTGACGGAGCGTGTCGGGCCCGATACGGTGTTCCTGCCCTTCCACTTCTCGGGGCACTGGCAGGGCGCCGACATGCTGGCCTATTACCCCGAAGGTGCGCACCCGATCGTGCGCGGCGAAGCGATCAACACCTCGACCACCTATGGCTACGACAGCGTGACCATGATGCAAGAGACAAAAACGACGATCTGCAACGTCGAGAGAGCGTGAAGGAGAAGAACATGAACCCCCACTCTCATCATTTCATGTATTCGCTGCCCCCCGAGGGGGCGCGTGCCTCCTTTGAGGCGGCTCGGCAGGAGGCATGACATGGCAAGAATGAAATTCATCTGCGACTCCGAGCGCTGCATCGAATGCAACGGCTGCGTCACCGCGTGCAAGAACGAGAACGAAGTGCCGTGGGGCGTGAACCGCCGCCGCGTCGTCACGCTGAATGACGGCGTGCCGGGCGAGCGCTCGATCTCCGTCGCCTGCATGCATTGTTCCGACGCGCCGTGCATGGCGGTGTGCCCGGTGCAGTGCTTCTATCGCACAGAGGAAGGCGTGGTGCTGCACGACAAGGATGTGTGCATTGGCTGCGGCTACTGCTCTTACGCATGCCCGTTCGGCGCACCGCAGTTCCCGTCGCAGGGCACCTTCGGTGCGCGCGGCAAGATGGACAAGTGCACCTTCTGCGCCGGCGGCCCCGAAGCCAACGGCTCGCAGGCCGAGTTCGAGAAGTACGGGCGCAATCGCCTTGCGGAAGGCAAGCTTCCCGCCTGCGCCGAAATGTGCTCGACCAAGGCACTGCTCGCGGGCGACGGCGACGTGGTGGCGGACATCTTCCGCACACGCGTTGTCCAGCGCGGCAAGGGCGCCGAGGTCTGGGGCTGGGGCACGGCCTACGGTTCGCGCCAGGCCGGAACGCAGACGAATGGAGGCAGCAAGTGAAGCGCGCACTCTCCGCCGTTGTTGTCATCGCCGCCGCGCTGCTGCTCGGCGCCTGCAGCGAGAAGCCGCAGACCAATGAGCACGGCGTGCGGCTGGATGCCCCGCCGTGGACCGGCACCGGTACGCAGCCCAATACCGGCACCGCCTTCACCGCCAGCGGCTGGCAGCCCGGCGACCGGAACTCCTGGGAACAGCATCTCAAGGCGCGCATGCAGTTCAGCCAGAACGAATACACGCGGATCAACTGAAGCGGAGGCCGTATGAGACACGTGCTTAACGCGCTGGTCGTTGTCGCGGCTCTGGGCTGCGGCCTGGCCGGCGCGCAGACGCAGGCGCCGGCCACGGCAGCCGCGCCTGCAGCGGCGCCCGCCGTGCCGGCCCAGGCGGACAGCGGCATCCGCAGCCAGAACATCTTCGAGGTCAAGCCCGACGCGAGCCAGGACCCCGGCTACCTAGAACAGACCAACGGCGAGCGCCAGCGCGTGCAGCCCGGCAACAACGCGCCGATGTGGCGGCAGGTGAGCGGCGGCGTCACCGGGTTCAGCAGCCTGCCGGTCGAGCAGGCGCCGGAGGCCGGCAACCTGATCCAGCGCTTCGTGAAGTACCCCGGCTCGCACTACACGAACGCCGGCGAGGCCTGGCGGCAGACGCGCAACAACCTGATCATTCCCTACGGCGCCGCGTTGCTCTTCGTGACCCTGCTGGCCTTGACGATCTATTACTTCACGCGCGGGCCGATCGGCCTGCATGAAAGGGAAACCGGCCACAAGATCGAGCGCTTCACACCGTTCGAGCGCGCGACCCACTGGTCGAACGCGATCGCCTTCATCGTGCTCGCGATCTCCGGCCTCGTGATGGCGTTCGGCAAGTTCTTCCTGCTGCCGGTCATCGGCGGTGCGCTGTTCGGCTGGGTGACCTACGCGCTCAAGACGATCCACAACTTCGTCGGTCCGCTGTTCGTCTTGACCACGCTCTTCATGATCGTCACCTTCTTCCGCGACAACCTGCCGCAAAAGGGCGACATGAAATGGGTTCGCCAGGGCGGCGGGCTGTTAGGGGGCACCGAACCTCCGTCGCACCGCTTCAACGCCGGCGAGAAGGTCGTGTTCTGGGGCGGCGTGCTCCTGCTCGGCAGCTTCGTGATCGCGTCCGGGTTGTTCCTCGACAAGCTCCTGCCGGGCTTCGTCTATACGCGCGGCGAGATGCAGATCGCCCACATGATCCATGCGACGGCCACGCTGCTCATGATCGCGCTGATCATGGGCCACATCTACATCGGCACGCTGGGCATGCGTGGTGCCTACACGGCCATGCGCGAAGGCTACGTCGACGAAACCTGGGCCAGGGAACATCACGCGCTCTGGTACGACGACGTCGCCGATGGCAAGATCCCGGCACGGCGCAGCGCCGAGGCCCGGGCTGCGGCCCATGCGCCGGTCGGCAGTGCCCGCGTCGAAGGAAGTCCCTCATGAAGAAGTCGTTGATCCTCTGCGGCTTGATCGCCGGCGTGGTGGCCGCGCCGGCCGCGTTCGCCAAGTTGCCAGCGCCGCCCTCGACGCCCGAAGCCAAGCTCAAGGCAGCCGAGACGACGCAAAAGGCGGCCTGGCAGGCCAAGCTCGACACCTACCAGCTCTGCCAGGCGCAGGAGCGGGTCGCGGCCCATGTGCGCGATGGCCTCGTGGCCTCCGGCAAGCCGGTGCCCACGGCGACCCCGACACCGCCTTGCAGCGACCCGGGTCCGTTCGCCTTCGCGCCGCCCGAGGAGCCCAAGCCGATCGAGGCCTCCGGCGCGCATTCGCCGGCCGCGACCGCGGCGTCGCCGCCGAGCTCCAACCAGACGTCGGCCGAGCAGAATCCCGCATCCAAGCAGTGAATCTCCCGCGCCTGACGAAGGCCCGGGCGCCGCTCACGCGCGAGGTCGAAATCGTCGATGAGCACGGCGACCGCGGCATCGTGTCCATTCCCGCCGAGCGGGACCTTACGGTCTACGTCGACCAGCGCGAGCTCGTCACGCTGATGACGCTCGGCGCCGAGCCCGAGCTGCTCGTGCTGGGCTACCTGCTGAACCAGCGGCTCATCGAATTGGCGGCGGACGTCGAATCGATCACTGTCGACTGGGAGGTCGGAGGCGCGGCGGTGCGCACGCATGCCGGCATCGACCGCATCGAGGAGCGCACCGCCAGGAAGGTCGTCACCACCGGCTGCGGACAGGGCAGCGTCTTCGGCGAACTGATGGCCGGCATCGAGCGGCTGCGCCTGCCGGACACACGCATGACGCAGGCCCAGCTCTATGCGCTCGTCAACACCATCCGCGTCCAGGAGAGCACTTACAAGTCGGCGGGATCGGTGCACGGCTGCGCGCTCTTCACGCTCGAAGAAGGCGGCGAGGCGGTGCGCATGCGCTGCTTCATCGAGGACGTCGGCCGCCACAACGCGATCGACACCATCGCGGGCTGGATCGCCATGCAGCCCGCACAGGAATTGGGCGGCGCGCGGGTGTTCTACACGACGGGCCGGCTGACCAGCGAGATGATCATCAAGTCGGCGCAGATGGGTGTCGCGATCGTGGTTTCGCGCAGCGGCATCACCCAGATGGGCCACGATGTGGCGACCCGCGTGGGCCTGTGCGCCATCGGCCGCGCGACAAACCGGCGTTTCCTCTGCTTCGCCGGCGCCGGGCGGCTGGTGCTCCAGCCCGAGCTGGCGGGTTCGCGCCAGCCGGCGGCTGCCTGAGCGACGAGGGGCTGTGAGCAGGCCCTAAATCCTTCAGTTTGGCGGGCGTTGGCCGCTCGGCTATCGTCACCCTCCATGAATGCTTCCCTTCGCCTTGGCTGGCGCACGCTATGGCGCGATCTGCGCGCGGGCGAACTCCGGCTGCTCATCGTGGCCGTGCTGCTCGCGGTCGCGGCGCTGACCGCCGTCGGGTTCTTCGCCGACCGTCTCAAGGGCGGGCTCCAGCGTGATGCGCGGCAGTTGCTCGGCGGCGACGCGGTGCTCGCCAGCGACAACCCGACCCCCGCCGCCTTCATCGACCGCGCGCGTGCGCTGGGGCTGCAGACCACCACGAACTACGGCTTCCCGACGATGGCACGCGCGAGCGATGCGCAGGGCGGCGCGACCAAGCTGGTGGCCCTCAAGGCGGTCACCGCCGGCTATCCCTTGCGCGGCAGCCTGCTCGTGAGCGGCGACACCACCTCGCCGGGGCAGTCGACGCGGGACATTCCGGCGCCAGGCGACACCTGGGTCGACGGATCGCTCCTCGAAGCGCTCGGCCTGCAGGTCGGCGACACGCTGCTGCTCGGCGATGCGGGCCTGCGCATCGCCCGCGTGATCACGCTGGAGCCCGATCGCGGCGCCGGGTTCATGAGCTTCGCGCCACGCGTGATGCTCAACCAGGTCGACGTGCCGCGCACGGGCCTCGTGCAGCCGGCGAGCCGCGTGAGCTATCGCTTCGCGGTGGCGGGTGAACCGGCTGCGGTGAAGCGCTTCAGCGACTGGGCGGACTCAACGCTCAAGCGCGGCGAAGTTCGCGGTGCGCGACTCGAATCCTTCGAGAGCGGCCGGCCCGAGATGCGCCAGACGCTGGATCGCGCCGAGAAATTCCTGAACCTCGTCGCGTTGCTCGCTGCGCTGCTGTCGGCGGTGGCGGTGGCCCTGGCGGCGCGGGGCTTCGCGGCACGGCATCTCGACGATTGCGCGATGCTGCGCGTGCTCGGGCAGAGCCAGCGGACGATCGCCGGCGCCTATGCCTTCGAGTTCGCCGTCGTCGGCGTGATCGCCAGCGTGCTCGGTGTCGCAATCGGCTTCGGCGTGCACTACGCCTTCGTGATGCTGCTGGCGGGACTGGTCGAGAACTCGCTGCCCGCGCCCACGTTCTGGCCGGTGGCCTTCGGGCTCGGCGTCGGGCTCACGCTGCTCTTCGCCTTCGGCCTGCCGCCGGTGCTTCAGCTGTCGCGCGTGCCGCCGCTGCGCGTCATCCGCCGCGACGTCGGCAATTTGAAGCCGGCGTCGATCGCGGTGCTCGCGCTCGGCGTGGCCGGCTTTGCGGCCTTGTTGGTGGCGGCGAGCAGCGACCTGAAGCTGGGGTTGATCGCGGTCGGTGGCTTCGCGGGTGCGGTGGCGGTCTTCGCGCTGCTGAGCTGGCTGGCGGTGCTGGTGCTTCGCCGCAGCGTCAACGAGACGACCGCGCCGCGCTGGCTGGTGCTCGCCACGCGGCAGATCTCGGCGCGGCCCGCCTATGCGGTGGTGCAGGTCAGCGCGCTGGCGGTCGGCCTGCTGGCCCTGATCCTGCTCGTGCTGCTGCGCACAGATCTCGTGTCGAGCTGGCGCAAGGCCACGCCGCCCGATGCGCCGAACCGCTTCGTCATCAACGTGATGCCGGAACAGAGTGATGTGTTCCAGAAGACGCTGCGCGATGCCGGCGTTCGAAAGTTCGACTGGTATCCGATGATTCGCGGCCGGCTGGTGTCAGTCAACGGCCGTCCGGTCTCGCCGGACGACTACGCGGACGATCGCGCGAAGCGGCTCGTGGATCGCGAGTTCAACCTCAGCAACAGCGCCGAGGCGCCGCCGCACAACATGGTCACCGCCGGTACATGGACGCCGGGTGCGGCAGGCGAAGTCAGCGTGGAGGAGGGCCTGGCCGAGACGCTTGGCCTGAAGCTGGGCGACACGCTGCGCTTCGACATCGGCGGGCTGCAGAACGATGCGCGCATCACCTCGCTGCGCAAGGTGGACTGGGGTTCGATGCATGCGAACTTCTTCGTGATGTACACCGTGCCCGAGCTGACCGACGTGCCCGTGACCTACATGGGCGCCTTCCGCGCACCGGACGTCAAGGGCTTTGACAACGCGCTCGTGCGCACCTATCCCAACATCACCAATGTCGACATGAGCGCGACCATCGGGCAGGTGCAGCGCGTGCTGGACCAGGTGATCCGCGCGGTGGAGTTTCTCTTCGGCTTCACGCTGGCGGCGGGGCTGGTGGTGCTGTTCGCTTCGGTCACCGCCACGCGCGAGGAGCGTGCGCGCGAGTTCGCGGTGATGCGCGCGGTCGGTGCGCGCGGCAGCCTGCTGCGGCAGGTGCAGCGCGCGGAGCTTGCGGGCGTCGGGCTGATGGCCGGCTTCCTCGCGAGCATCGTGGCCTCGGTCATCGGCTGGGCGCTCGCGCGCTACGTGTTCGATTTCACCTGGACCGCATCGCCCCTGGTGCCGATTGCCGGCGCGCTGTCGGGCGCGGTGCTCGCGCTGGCCGCGGGCTGGTGGGGGTTGCGCGAAGTGCTGCGCCGGCCGGTGGTTGCCACCTTGCGGCAGGCGGCGGAATAGCGGGCCGTGCTTCGATGGTCGCGTCCATCGAATTCGAGACCGAACGCCTGCGTGCCCGCCGGTGGCAGGGCGGCGACCGCGAGCCCTTCGCGGCGCTGAACGCCGATCCGCGCGTGATGGCGTTCTTCCAGGCGCCGCTCTCGCGCGCCGAAAGCGATGCCATGGTCGATCGCATCGAGGCCGGCTTCGATGAACGCGGATGGGACCTCTGGGCGGTGGAGGAGCGCGCGGGCGGCGCCTTCATCGGCTTCGTCGGGCTGAGCGTTCCGCGGGCTGACCTGCCGTGCTCGCCATGCGTCGAGGTCGGCTGGCGGCTGGCGCGTGCGTTCTGGGGGCGCGGCTATGCGACCGAAGCCGCGCGCGGGGCCTTGAGAGTGGGCTTCGAGCGTCTCGGGCTTCCGGAGATCGTGTCGTTCACGGCGGCGCGGAACCTGCCCTCGGAGGCGGTCATGAAGCGCCTCGGGATGGCTGCGGACGGGACCTTCGAACATCCGCGCATGGCTGTGGGGCATCCGCTTCGCTTGCATGTGCTCTATCGGCTGAGGCGGGAGGCGTGGCTCGCTTCAGGGGAACGTGAAAGGCCGTTCGAGCTGCGTGTCTCGTGAGGATGCCTGCGTGAGGGAAGCGCGTCGCGGAGAGCACGGCGCGGCGGCACACGGGATCACCGCACGCCGCGCGCCGCCATCGCTCACTTGCCGAACAACTTGGCCACGTGCTGCCAAGCGCGCAGCATCAGGCCCGAGCGTTCCACATCGGCCTGCGCGACGAGCGGCGTTTCTCCGACCGGCTTGCCGTTCGAGGTCGCGACCACCTTGCCGATCACCGCGCCCTTGGCCACTGGCGCCTGCAGGTCGGGCTTGACTTCCACCGAGGTCTGCACCTGCTGGCCGCGCGGCACGGTCAGGGTCCAAGGCGACCCCAGGCCCGCGGCGACGGTGTCGGCCTTGCCGAAGCTGACCTTGGCGTTCGTGACGACCGTGTTCGGCTGGATCGGGGTGGCCTTCTCGAAGTTGCTGTAGCCCCATCCGAGGAGCTGGCGCGTCTGGTCGGCACGCGCCTGCGCGCTGTTGGTGTTGAGGATCACCGTGATCAGGCGCATGCCGTTGCGCTTGGACGACGTGACGAGGCAGTAGCCGGCCTCTTGGGTGTGGCCGGTCTTCAGGCCGTCGACCGTCGGGTCGGTGTAAAGCAGGGCGTTGCGATTGCCCTGCTTGATGTTGTTGTACTTGAACTCGCGTTCCGCGTAGATCGGGTAGTAGTCGGAACTGTCGCGGATGATCGCGCGCGCCAGGATCGCGAGGTCCCGCGCGGACGCCTTGTGCGCCGGGTCGGGCAGGCCCGTCGCGTTGACGAAGTTCGTGTTCGTCATCCCGAGCCGCTTGGCTTCGGCATTCATGAGCTTGGCGAAGCCCTCTTCGGAGCCGGCCATGTGCTCGGCGATCGCCTTGGACGCGTCGTTGCCCGACTGGATGATGATGCCGCGCAGGATGTCGATCACCGTGGCCTGGCTGTTCAGCGGCAGGTACATGCAGGACTCGGTGCTCGAGCCGCGGCACCAGGCATTCTGGCTGGTCGTGACGAGATCGTCCTTCTTGAGCTTGCCCGAGCGAAGTGCCTGTTCGACCAGGAAGCTGGTCATCATCTTGGTCAGGGACGCCGGCGGCAGCGGTTCGTCGGGGTTGGACGAGGCGAGCACTTCGCCGGAGTCGAAGTCCATCAGCAGCCATGCCTTGGCGGCGAGCGCCGGCGCACCGCCTGCCACGGCGGTTTGCCCAGGGGCCGCCGCCGGGGCAGGCGCCTCGGCCGCCGCGGGCTTCTTCGGGGCTGCGGCATGCTTGGCAGCGTGAGGGGGGGCCGCGAAGGACGCCGAATTGGGAACCAGGGCGCCGGCGGCGATGGCGAAGGCGAGAGGAAGGATGGAGAGAGTCTTGGATTGCATGGGAATTCAGGGAGCAGGACGCAGAGGCAGGACGCGATTGTCGCGGATCGAATGCGACCGCCGACTTCGATCGCGCATGAAGGATCGAAGATTGGAGCGGGAGTTCAGTGCTAAAGCACTTCGTCCCGAAGCTGCGGAAACACTTTCGACACCTTTGCCAGCAGGTAATCGCCGTACTTGCCGCTGAAGGCGTGTACGTTCGCACGGTCCCAGCGCAGGGCGCTGTCGTCGAGCGCCTGCGCGCCGGCCAGTCCTTCGATGCGCTGCACGCGGGCCTCGAAGTTGGGATCGAAGAACAGCGGGAACGAAAGCCGATCGCGCCCCGAGGTGTTGCGCGTCACGCGGTGTGGCGTCGACTTGTAGAGCCCGCCGGTCATGCGGTCCAGCATGTCGCCGATGTTGCAGACGAAAGAGTTTGCGACAGGCGGCGCCTCGATCCAGCCTTCGGGCGTGCGCACCTGCAGGCCGCCGACGTCGTCCTGGTGCAGGATCGTGAGCAGGCCGTAGTCGGTGTGCTCGCCGACGCCCCAGTGCACGTCCATGCCCTGCGGCACCGCCTGCGTGGGGTAGTTGAAGATTCGAAAGAGGATCAGCGGATCCGCGGTGTAGCGCTCCGCGAAGTAACCGGACGGCAGGCCGAGGCTCAGCGCGATGCCCTCCATGAGCCTGTGACCGAGCTTCGTGACCGCATCCATGTAGGCGAGGATGGTTTCGCGCATCCCCTCGATCTCGGGGAACAGGTTGGGCCCGTGCACCGGCGTGCGCGCGCGCACCAGCGGGTGGTCCTCGGGCAGTTCGGTGCCGAGGTACAGGCCCTCCTTCCAGTCCGGCCGGCCGGATGTCAGTTCGCCCGCCAGGGGGAAGTAGCCGCGCCACGCCCGGCCGCCGAGCGCCATCCGCCAGCGCATCTTGGTCGCTTCGTCCTGTGCGAAGAAGCGGCGGCTCAGCTCTTCGAGCCGATGTACGAGCGCCGCATCCACGCCATGGCCGACGACGTAGAAGAAGCCGTGGGCGCGGCACGCGGCGCCGATCCCCGCCGCCACGTCCTCGCGGGCCTCGCCGCCGGCCGCGAGTCCGGACACGTCGATGACCGGCAGGGCGCCATCGCCGGGGGAAAGGGGTAAATCACGCATCCCGCGATGGTGCCGCAAGTCCTTGGGACAATGTCGCCCATGCAAATTCAGGAAAAGCCGCCTTTCGACACGCCCTTCGAATGGATCGGCGGCGAGGAAAAAGTCCACGCGCTGGTGGAGCGCTTCTACGATCTGATGGACCTGGAGCCCGCCTACGCCCGCCTTCGCGCGGTGCACGGCAGCTCGCTGGACAACGCGCGCCAGCGGCTCTTCTGGTTCCTCTGCGGATGGCTCGGCGGCCCGCAGCACTACACCGACCGCTTCGGCCACCCGATGCTGCGGGCGCGCCACCTGCCGCAGAGCATCGGCGGCCACACCATCGGCATCAAGGAGCGCGACGAGTGGCTTGCCTGCATGGACCAGGCGATGGGCGAGACCGGCGTGCCGGAGGCCTTGCGCGAGCGCTTGCGCGGCTCGTTCTTCCAGACTGCGGACTGGATGCGCAACCGATAGCTCGCACGCCCATGCACCTTCGATGTCTTGACCGGTCTGGGCGCGGTCGCCATACTCCAACGCCATGACCGCGAAGCTCCTACCCATCCTTCCGATGCGCGCCGGCATGCGACTGCATGCCGTGGGTGTCGCCTTGTTGGGAAGTACGGGTTAGGGTCGCCTGCTTTCCAATCCAGATTTCTGCTTCACAAGGCCCGCATTCGCGGGCCTTGTGTTTTTCTGGCCGTTCAAACCATCAGGAAGGAATCTCGATGAGCGATCACGACATCAACAGGCAAGTGGAACCCGGCGAGACGGGTCGCCCGGCGATGCAAGTGCGTAGAGCGCGAACTACGGATGCGGAGGCGTTTGCTCAAATGATGTCCGACCCCGAGGTCTACCCGCAGCTGCTGCAGATGCCGTATGGCGATACTGATCTCTGGCGCGAGCGGTTGACCAAGATGTGCGCCGCCAATCAGGAAGGCCTGCTTCTGGTGGTCGAGGCTCACGGCGAGGTGATTGGGGCGGCGGGTCTGCATTCGACCGGTCCATCGCCGCGACGGCGCCACGTGATGTACATCGGCATTCAGGTGCGTTCCGATTGGCAAGGCCGGGGCGCTGGCACGCTCCTCATGAAGTCGTTGTGCGACTACGCAGATCGATGGCTGGGGATTTCGAGGCTGGAGTTGACTGTCTATGTGGACAACCTGCGGGCGCAGGAACTCTATCGGCGCTTCGGCTTTGTCGACGAAGGCCTGCATCGCGCGTATGCCCTGCGCGACGGCCGCTACGTGGATGCCGTGGCGATGGCGCGGTTGGTGCCGATGCGCTGACGGCGTTCAGCGCCGCGACGGCGCCAGCAGCACCACCAGCGCGCCGGCACCGCCTTCGGCCGGCTTGGCCTGCACGAAGGCCAGCGTCTCGTTCTTCTGGATCAGCCAGCGCTGCACCTTGGCCTTGAGCACCGGCTGGCGGCCCGGGGAGCCCAGGCCCTTGCCGTGCACCACGCGCACGCAGCGCAGGCCCTGCTTGTAGGCCTCGCGGATGAAGGCGCCGAGGGCCTCGCGCGCCTCGTCGGTACGCATGCCGTGGAGGTCGATCTGGCGCTGGATGGTCCACTCGCCGGCGCGCAGCTTGCGCGTCACGTCGGTGTTGACGCCGGGTCGGCGGAAGCTCATCGCGTCGTCGGCGTCGAGCAGCGTGGTGACGTCGAACTCGTCGGAGAGCGATTCGCGCAGCACGCGCTGTTCGTCGAGCTGCTGCTGCACCGGGACCGGCGCCGGCGGTTCGGGCGCCAGATGCACCGCGGCCTTGCGCCGCAAAGGCTGGGTGGCGCCGATGGCGCGTGCGAAGAGGTCCTGCTCGGCGGCGCGCTTCTTCTCGGCCGCCGCGCGGGCGATCGCCTCGGCGGCTTCGCGTTCGCGCTGTTGGGCGAGCGAGCGCTGCACGTCCTTGAGGTCGGCGAGGCTCTTGAGGTTTCGGGGTTTGGGGGGCATGCGTGCGATGCGGGAAAGGACTCGAGCGGTCATGCTCACGTCGACCGGGCGGCATCGCCGAATCGTTCGCAAGACCACGGTCATTGTCGTGGATCGCCGATGGCGGCGCTTCAGATGAGCCCGTGTTCGGCCATCGAGAGCGTGTGGCCCCGGCCGACGACCATGTGATCGAGGACGCGCACGTCGACGGTGGCCAGCGCATTCCTGAGCGTCTGGGTCAGCAGTTCGTCGGCGCGCGAGGGTTCGGTGCAACCGCTCGGGTGGTTGTGGGCCAGCACCACTGCGGCGGCGCCGTGGTGCAGCGATCGGGCCACCACCTCGCGCGGGTAGACGCTGGTCTGCGTCAGCGTGCCGCGGAACAGCTCCTCCATCGCGATCAGGCGATGCCGAGCGTCCAGGAAAAGCGCTGCGAACACCTCGTGCGGCCTGGCCGAGAGATGAAGCTGCAGGTACTGCTTCACGGCATCCGGCGTGTCGAAGATCGGGCTTTCCTTGAGGCCTTCGGCCATGGCGCGCCGGGCGAGTTCGAGCACGGCGGCAAGCTCCGCGCGTTTGGCGGTGCCGCCCAGGCCCTTGATGCGCTTGAGGTCGCCCGGCCCCGCGTGCAGCAGCCCGGAGATGCCGCCGAACGCATCGAGGAGCTCCTGCGCGAGCTGCAGCACGTTCTTGCCGCGGATGCCGGTGCGCAGCAAGAGCGCCACCAGCTCCGCATCGGCCAGCGCGCCGGCGCCGAATTCCATGAGCTTTTCGCGCGGCCGCGATCCCTCGATCAGGTCCTTGAATGACATGGCTTGCACGGGGTCGTGGCCCCTCTCCCTAAAATACGCCTCTCAGTCTATAGCGGCCTCTCACCTTGTCCTCGACCACCCAGCCCGCCGTCGTCACGGCCGGTTCCTTCCTCACCCTGCACTACCGCCTTGCCGGGCCTGCGGGCGACATCATCAACACCTTCAACGACAAGCCCGCCACGCTGTCGCTGGGCACCGGGGAGCTTTCGCCCGCGGTCGAGCAGCGGCTGATCGGCCTGGAGGAGGGCACGCACGCCACCTTCGAATTGCCGGCCGGCGCGGCCTTCGGCGAACGCAATCCCGACATGCAGCAGTGGGTCGCGCGCAAGCTGCTCGCGCAGATGGGCGACCCCGACGAGCAGTACGCCGTCGGCGACGTGGTGCAGTTCCCGACGCCCGACGGCACCGGCAGCTATGCCGGTGCGGTGATCGAGTCGAACGAGACCGCGGTGCGCTTCGATTTCAACCATCCGCTCGCAGGTCAGCCCGTGACCTTCGAGGTCAAGCTGATCGGCGTGCTGTGAGCCGCGTCGAAGAAGTCATCCTTGCCGAGCCGCGCGGCTTCTGCGCCGGCGTGGATCGCGCGATCGAGATCGTCGAGCGCGCCATCGCGAAATTCGGCGCGCCGATCTACGTGCGCCACGAGATCGTCCACAACACCTTCGTGGTGAACGAGCTGAAGTCCAAGGGCGCGGTCTTCATCGAGGACCTCGCCGAAGTGCCGCCGGGCGCGACGCTGGTGTTCAGCGCGCATGGCGTGAGCAAGGCGGTGCAGGCCGAGGCGCGTGCGCGTGGCTTCGAGATCTTCGATGCCACCTGCCCGCTGGTGACCAAGGTCCACGTCGAGGTCGCCAAGCTCGCCAAGGAAGGCTACGAGTTCATCATGATCGGCCACAAGGGCCATCCGGAAGTCGAAGGCACGATGGGCCAGCTCTCCGGCGGCATCCATCTGGTGGAAGACGTGGAAGACGTGGCGCGCGTGGCGCCTTCGCAGTCGGAGAAGCTCGCGGTGGTCACGCAGACCACGCTGTCGGTCGACGATGCGGCCGAGATCTCGGCCGCGGTGCGCGCGCGCTTCCCCAAGGTGCGCGAGCCCAAGCAGCAGGACATCTGCTATGCGACCCAGAATCGCCAGGACGCGGTGAAGCTGCTCAGTCCGCAAGTGGATCTGGTGATCGTCGTGGGCAGCCCGACCAGCTCCAACAGCAACCGCCTGCGCGAACTGGCGCAGCGCCTGGGGACCGAGAGCTACATGGTCGATTCGGCCGCAGAGCTCCGGCCCGAGTGGTTCGAAGGCAAGTCCCGCGTCGGCCTGACGGCAGGCGCTTCGGCGCCGGAGGTGCTGGTGCGCGAGGTGACCGACCGGATCAAGGCCCTCGGCGCGGTGTCGGTGCGCAAGATGGACGGCATCCAGGAAACGCTCAAGTTCCCTTTGCCCAAGGGGCTCAAGCTGGACGACGTTCCCGCGCCGGGGCACATCTCGTGACGGACGGCGCGGTCGACTGGCGTCGGGACATCGAGTCGGCAGCCAGGCGTGCGCGCGAACGCACACCGGGCTTCCTGCGCGAGACGCCGCTGTGGAAGCTCCAGGGCGCCGCGCTCGGCCTCGCGGCTCGCGATGTCGAAGTCTGGTTGAAGCTGGAGCAGCTTCAGGTCAGCGGCAGCTTCAAGGCGCGGGGCATGATGAACCGGCTGCTGGCCAACGACATCCCGGCAAGCGGCGTGATCGTCGCTTCGGGCGGCAACGCCGGCATCGCGACGGCGGCTGCGGCGCAGGCGCTGGGGGTGCATTGCGAAGTCTTCCTGCCGAACGTGTCCTCCGAGGCCAAGCGTGCGCGGCTGCGTTCGCTGGGTGCGCAGGTGGTGGTCGGCGGTGATGCCTACGCCGATGCGTTGGCTGCGTGCCTCGCGCGGCAGCGTGAGACGGGCGCGTTGTTGACGCATGCCTATGACCAGCCCGAGGTGGTCGCCGGGGCCGGGACGCTGGGGCTCGAGATCGAACGGCAGGGCGGCATCCCGGATTCGGTGCTCGTCAGCGTCGGCGGTGGCGGTCTGATCGGGGGCCTCGCCGCGTGGTTCGAGTCCCGTGCCCGTGTGGTGGCGCTGGAGCCCGAGCGGGCGCCGACGTTGTTCAAGGCGCGTGAGGCCGGCGCGCCGGTGGACGTCGAAGTCGGCGGCATCGCAGCCGATTCTCTCGGCGCGCGGCGCATCGGAAGCATCTCGTGGGACATCACGCAGCGCCATGTGCCCGAGGCTCTCCTGCTCACGGACGAAGCGATCCGCTCGGCGCAGCTCTGGCTGTGGAAGGAACTGAAGCTCGCCGTCGAGCCGGCCGCAGCGCTGCCGTTGGCGGCGCTGCAAAGTGGCGCCTATGTGCCGCACAGCGGCGAGAAGCTTTGCCTGATCGTCTGCGGCGCGAACGTGGATCCGGCCACCCTCGCCTGAAGCGCCGGCCGGTCAGGCCGGTGGATGATCCACGTTGATCATCCACGGCACGCCGAACTTGTCTTCGAGCATCCCGAAGCCCGGCGACCAGAAGGTCGCCGCATAGGGCATCGCGACCTTGCCGCCGGCGGAGAGGGCGCTGAAAAGCTGTTCGCCTTCCTTCACGTCCTTGGCCTGCACCGACAGCGAGAAGCCCTTGTAGCCTTCGAACTTGTATTCGGGCGGTGCGTCGGAGGCCATCAGCTTCTGGCCGCGCGCGGTCAGCGTGGCGTGCATGATCTTGTCCTTGTAGTTGTCGGGCGTCTGCGCGCCCATGGGGCTCTCGGCGAAGGTCATGCTGAATTCGATCTTGCCGCCCAGGCACTTGGCGTAGAACGCGAGCGCCTCGGCCGCGTTGCCGTTGAAGGTCAGATAGGCTTCCATGCTGGCTCCTTGAGGTTTGTGTTCAGGGGACCACCATGCACGCGCACCTAAAATCGCGCAATGCTCGATATCACACTGTTACGCAAGGACCTCGCCTCGGTCGTTGCGCGCCTCGAAACCCGCAAGAAGAACCAGCCCTACCTCGACGTCGCCAGGTTCAGTTCGCTCGAGGCCGAACGCAAGACCCTGCAGACCCGCACCGAGGAATTGCAGGCGAAGCGCAACGCGCTCAACAAGCAGATCGGGCCGCTGAAGGCCAAGGGCGAATCGGTCGATGCGCTGATGGCGGAGGTCAATGCGCTCAAGGCCGAGCAGGAATCGTCGGCCACCCGCCTCGATGCGCTCCAGCCTGAGCTCCACGCACTGCTGCTGGCGGTGCCCAACCTGCCGCACGCGAGCGTGCCGGTCGGCGAGGACGAGCAGGCCAATGTCGAGATCCGCCGCTGGAGCCCGAAGGGTGGCGCTGGAGGTTCTGCAGAGCCGCTGCCATTTGCCGCCAAGGATCACGTAGATCTCGGCACGCCGCTGGGGCTGGATTTCGAGACCGGCGCCAAGCTGTCGGGCTCGCGCTTCAATGTCATGAAGGGGCCGATCGCGCGCCTGCATCGCGCGCTGTCGCAATTCATGATCGACCTGCAAACGCAGCAGCACGGCTATACCGAGTGCTACGTGCCCTACATCGTCAATGCCGAGACGCTGCGCGGCACGGGCCAGCTGCCCAAGTTCGAAGGCGACCTGTTCGCCGCGAAGAAGGGCGGCCAGGAAGGCGAGGCTGCGCCCGACCTGCAGGCGCTCTATCTCATCCCGACCAGCGAAGTGCCGCTCACGAATTTCGTGCGCGACGAAGTGGTGCCCGAGGCGCAGTTGCCGATCCGGCTCACCGCGCACACGCCGTGCTTCCGCTCGGAAGCGGGCAGCGCAGGCCGCGACACGCGCGGGATGATCCGCCAGCACCAGTTCGACAAGGTCGAGATGGTGCAGATCACGCATCCCGAGAAAAGCTACGAAGCGCTCGAGGCGATGGTCGGCCATGCCGAGGCCGTGCTGCAGGCGCTCGAACTGCCGTATCGCGTGGTGCTCCTCAGCACGGGCGACATGGGTTTCGGGTCGAGCAAGACCTATGACCTCGAAGTGTGGCTGCCGGCGCAGGACACCTATCGCGAGATCAGCTCGGTGTCGAACTGCGAAGCCTTCCAGGCGCGCCGGCTGCAGGCGCGCTTCAAGAACGCGCAGGGCAAGAACGAACTGGTGCACACGCTCAACGGTTCGGGTCTGGCGGTGGGGCGGACGCTGGTTGCGGTGCTCGAGAACCACCAGAACGAGGACGGCTCGATCACCGTGCCGGCCGCCCTCCGGCCGTACCTCGGCGGCCTCGAAGTTTTGCGGCCCTGAGAAAAAACCCGTTGAAGCTCTGCTAGAATCGCGGGCTCGACCAACACCGGAGAGGTGGCAGAGTGGTCTAATGTACCTGACTCGAAATCAGGCGTGGGTTCATAGCCCACCGAGGGTTCGAATCCCTCCCTCTCCTCCAGTAACCTTGGCGATCGCTCTGGTCCAGCCAAGATCAAACGGGCCCCTCGGGCCCGTTTTTTTTTCTCGCGTGATTCCTTGCGGCCTCGGCGGCACGTTGTGTGCATGCGACGCATCGGGGAAGAATCGAAGCAAGACATTTCGCACAGCGAATTAAGATCGAATGCTCGGCAGACCGCTGCAGGTTGGTAGAGGCAGCCGCTTTCATGGCCCCGCGAGGGGCTTTTTTGTGCCTGACTGACAAGGGACCAGTATTGCCATGATGGGAAATTCGTCGTTTGCGGGCTTGGGCAACTCGTCCTTCGCGAGCCTCACGCCGGCACCGGCGTCTGCCGACGAGGCCGAACCATGGGTTCGCGGTGAGCTGATCCGAAGCCTGATGCGCGCCTCGCGCGGCTCGTATCTGCTGGCCGCGGCGCTGATGCCCGCGATGGTCGGCCTGAGCTGGGGGCACGTGCCCGTCTGGCAGCTCATGGTCTGGCTCGCGATCGGCATCGCGGCCACCGCCTGCCGCATCTGGGGCGAGCAGATCTATGCGCGGCACTACGCCGATCGCGATTCGGCGGCCCAGCAGTACTTCGTCGACCACTACCGCTTTCTCTGGAGCACCAGCGCCTTCGCCTGGGGCCTGTCGATCCTGATCTTCTTCGAGCGCACGCCGCTGGTGAACCAGTTCATGAGCTGGCTGATCGTGGCCGGTGTCGCGACGTTCCCGCTCAACGGGCTGGCGCTGCATCCGCCGCTGCTCAAGCGCTACGTGAACACGCTCTTCTTCACGATGCTGGCGGCGATCGCGCTGCGCATGATCGAGCTGAATTTCGAGAAGCCGCATTTCCACTACGGCTTCCTGATGCTGCCGGGCCTGCACTGGTGGCTGCTGCTGCGTGCGGGCCGGCGCATCCACGAGACGGCGCGCAACAGCTTCGAGCTGCTGTTCCACAACCACATCCTGATCAATTCGCTCACCCAGCAGCGCCAGGCGGCCGTGTCGGCGGTGGCGATGAAGAACCGCTTCCTCGCGAGCGCCGCGCACGACATGCGCCAGCCGGTGCTCGCGCTATCCCTCTACGCCGACTGGCTGCGCAACGAGCCGGAGCTGGTGGCCGAGATCGCGCCGAAGATCGTGCGCGCCACCCATGCGGTGAATGCGCTGTTCGACTCGCTGTTCGATCTCGCGCGCATCGATTCGGGGCAGGTGCGGCTGCATATCGAGCGGGTCGACGTGGCCCAGCTCCTGCACGATCTCGAACTGCAATACCGCCCCGTCGCGGAAGCCAAGGGCCTGACCTTCCGCATGCACGTGACGCCGGGAACGGTGCTCACCGATCCGATCCGCGTGCGCCGCATGATCGGCAACCTGCTCGCCAACGCGATCAAGTACACGGCCGAGGGCGGCGTGCTGCTCGCGTCAAGGCAGACGCGCGACGGCCTGCGGGTGGAGGTCTGGGACACCGGCATCGGCATTGCCCGTGAACACCTGCGCGACGTGTTCCTGGAGTTCTACAAGGTGGCGGACCATGCCGGCACCTCGGACGGCTTCGGTCTCGGCCTCGCGATCGTCGCGCGCCTCTCGCATGCGCTGGGCCATCCGGTCAGCGTGCGATCTCGCCTGGGCAAGGGCAGCGTGTTCCGCGTCGCATTGCATGACGCGGACGAGAGCCAGGCCCAAACCCGGATCTCCGGCGCAGTAGGCTAAGAACCCGAAATGCCCGAGCTCCCCGCGGAACCGGCTTTGCCGGGCCGCCGGGAGTGCCCCCTGCAAGGGGGTGGAGAGCGACACGAAGTGCGCGAGCCTGGGGGTGTGCCTAGCTACCCGGGCAGGAGTCCGTTCGTACGGGCGTGATGCAGCGCCTGGGTGCGGCTCTTCACGCCAAGGCGGCGGAACAGGCGCCACAGGTGCACCTTGACCGTGTGCTCGCTGATGTCCAGCTCGGTCGCGATGTCGCGATTGCTCATGCCCTGATCGAGCATGGCGATCAACTGGGTCTGGCGCTTGGACAGCTTGTTGCTGGTCGCCGTCACCGGCTCTTCAGCTTCAGAGTCGGCCATCAGCAGGCCGCGCAGCGCCGCGGTGAGTTCCGCCGAGCTGGCGGACTTCTCGATGTAGGTGTCCGCGCCGGCCTCGATGCAGGCCTCTTCCATGTCGGCCGACGGCGATGCCGAATAGACCGCGATCGGGACTTCCGGATAGTCGCGCTTCACCGCGACCACGCCGGAAACGCCGGTGATGTCGGGGAGTTTCAGGTCGAGGCAGAAAAGCCCCGGCGCTCCGTATTGCTTGACGGCGGCGGTGAGCTTGTCGAGGCGTTCGAGTTCGACGATGGTCTCGGCCGGGCGGAGGCGGCGCAGAACCATCACGATGGCGTCGCGCATCAGGGGGTGGTCGTCGATGACGTAGATACTCATGGTTTTCTCACTGTGTGCGCGGTCCGGGTCGTGCCCCTCGCCGTGCGTTGCTTTCTCTCAGATCATCCTTCACTCGGCCGCTTCGGCGGCCAGTGTCTCTAGCGCGGCGGATGCCGCGCTCACTCCCTTGTCGTCCATGGGTTCGAGCTGCTCGGCAAGCAGAGCCAGCGCAGCGCCGCGCTCCTGCTTCAGCGTGGCGATGGCGCGTCCGGCTTCCTGCGGCGTTGCGAACCCTCGGCTTTGTACCAGTTGGGCGCCCGTCGCGTCGAGAAACTTGAAGTAGAAAAGGCCATCGCTTTCCCTGTATTGCTTGAAGCTCGGGCGCGCGACCTTCGCCGCCTTGCGCGCAGCGGGCTTGGGGCTCGCGGCCAGGTTGCGCAGGCCGACCGCGTGGCGCAGCTCGGCGAGGAAGGGCTTCGACAGCGCGCGCGCCTTCTCGGCCCCGGTACGCAGGATCGTCTCGATTTGCGCCGGGTCGTTGATCAATTCTTCGTAATGCTTTCGCATCGGTGCGATCTCGCGGTCGATGCGCTCGAAGAGGACCTGCTTGGCCTCGCCCCAGCCGATGCCGTCGGCGAAGGCCTTGCGCAAGGTCTCCGTCTCCTCGCTGTCTGCGAACGCCTGGTAGATCTGGAACAGGGCGGAGCCTTCGGTCTCCTTGGGCTCGCCGGGCGCGCGCGAGTCGGTCACGATGCCCGCGATGAGCTTTTGCAGATTGGCGCGTGGCGTGAAGAGCGGAATGGTGTTGTCGTAGCTCTTGCTCATCTTGCGGCCGTCCAGGCCGGGCAGGGTCGCCACCGCTTCGTCGATCTCGGCCTCGGGCAGCGTGAAGTGCTCGCCGTAGAGATGGTTGAAGCTCGCGCCCATGTCGCGCGCCATTTCGATGTGCTGGACCTGGTCGCGGCCCACCGGCACCTTGTGGGCATTGAACATCAGGATGTCCGCCGCCATCAGCACGGGGTACATGAAGAGGCCGGCGCTCACGTCCGCGTCAGGGTCTTCACCCCGGGCGACGTTCTTGTCGACCTGCGCCTTGTAGGCGTGGGCGCGATTGAGCAGGCCCTTGCCGGCCACGCAGGTCAGGAACCAGGTGAGCTCGGGAATCTCGGGAATGTCGGACTGCCGGTAGAAGGTCACGCGCTCGGGATCGAGCCCGCAGGCCAGCCAGGTGGCGGCGATCTCGAGCGTCGAGCGCTGGATGCGCGCGGGGTCGTCGACCTTGATCAGCGCGTGATAGTCCGCGAGGAAGTAGAAGCTCTGCACGTCCGCGCGGCGGCTGAAGCGCACCGAGTGCCGCACCGACCCCACGTAATTGCCGAGATGCGGCGTTCCGCTGGTGGTGATGCCGGTGAGGAAGCGGACGATGTCGGGGTTGGACGAAGCCATGTGAAAAGACTCAGCGGATCAGGGCGATGATGGGGGAGAGCAGCAGGTTGACGACTTCGTAGCCGAGGGCCATCAGCGGCTGCAGCCAGTAGGTGCTCACGATGCCGGCGAGCACGAGGGCCATCACGATGAAGAAGCCATAGGGCTCGATGCGCGCGAGGAATTCCTGCGCGCGGCCGCGCGGCAGAAGTCCGGCGAGCACGCGTCCGCCATCGAGCGGCGGCAGCGGAAAGAGGTTGAAGGCCCACATGACGAGGTTCACCAGCACGCCGCCCTGCGCCATCTTCAGGAAGAAAGGTTCGCTGACACCGAAGGCGGCAAGCGCGACGTAGAACAGCGCCCACAAGATTGCCTGGATGAAGTTGGCCGCCGGCCCGGCCAGCGCGACCCAGATCATGTCGCGCTTGGGATGGCGCAGCCGGCCGAAGCTCACCGGGACGGGCTTCGCATAGCCGAAGAGGAAGCTGCCCGAGGTCGCAAAAAAGAGCAGCAGCGGCATCAGGATGGTGCCGACCGGGTCGATGTGCTTCATCGGATTGAGCGTCACGCGGCCGAGCACGTAGGCGGTGTTGTCGCCGAAATAGCGGGCGACGTAGCCGTGCGCGGCTTCGTGCACGGTGATCGCGAAGATCACCGGCAGTGCGTAGATGAGCACGGTCTGGATGGTGTTGGAAATGTCCACTGGCGAATTGTCTCAGACGGGTTGCGTGTCCCTCGGGCGTCTCAGAGGCCGAGCAGGGCGAGCGGGCCGCGGCCCTCCCGCACCAGCACGGGGTCGCCGCCGGTGCCCATGGGCACGAGGTCGACCACGGTCGTCGGCTCCGACGGGCACGCGCCGGAATCGATCACCGCGCCGATCTGCTTCTCGAAACGTTCGCGGATCTGCTCCGCGTCGTTCATCGCCCGGGTCTCGCCGGGCGGAATGAGGGTGGTGGCGAGCAGCGGCTCGCCATGCAGGGTGAGCAGCTCGCACAGCACCTTGTGGTCGGGCATGCGCAGGCCGATGGTCTTGCGCTGCGGATGGCTCACGCGGCGCGGGACTTCCTTCGTTGCTTCGAGGATGAAGGTGTAAGGGCCCGGGGTCGCGGCCTTCAGCAGCCGGTACTGCTTGTTGTCGACACGGGCGTAGTTCGCGAGCTCGCTCAGATCGCGGCAGATCAGCGTGAGGTGGTGCTTCTCGTCGACCTGGCGAATGCGCCGCAACTGGTCGACCGCGTCCTTGTCGTCGAGGTGGCAGGCCAGCGCGTAGCTGGAGTCGGTCGGCACCGCCACGATCTCGCCGCGCGCGAGCAGGGCCGCGGCCTGCTTGAGAAGCCGCTGCTGGGGGTTGTCGGGATGGACTTCGAAGTACTGGGCCATGAAAACCTGACGGGAACGTACGAAGGGAGCCCGCCATTCTGCCGTCAGTCTCCTCAAGCCTGCGAGGCGGCTGCACGCAGCGAGCGAGCACGGGGTAGGTCAAGACTCCGCCGGTTCGATCGGCACGCGGCGTTCGCGCACCGTGAGCCACGCGCCCGCCGCACCACAGACTGCGATCAAGGCCATGCCGGCCAGCGAGACGATGTCGGGCACTTGCGAGAACATGAACCAGCCGCCCAGCATCGCAAAAGCGATCTGCGCGTAGAGATAGGGCGTGAGCGTCGAGGCCGGCGTGCGCTGGTAGGCGAGGATCAGCAGGAAATGCCCGATCGTCCCCATGAACCCCATCAGGCACAGCAGCGCCCACCAATGCCAGGACGGCAGCGCAGTCCAGACGAAGGGCACCGTGATCGAGGCCAGCAGGGTGCCCACCCAGCCGGTATAGAAGTGCATCGTGAGCGGGTTCTCGGTGCGCGCGAGCTTGCTCGTCAGCACCTGGAACCAGGCATTGGTCAGCACCAGCCCGATCGGCAGCAGCACGGCCCAGCTGAAGGCGCCGCCGCCCGGCCTCAGGATGACGATCGTGCCGACGAAGCCGCCCGCCACCAACACCCAGCGCAGCGGAGAGACTTGTTCCTTGAGCGTGGTGGCGGCGAGCAGCGTGATCACGAGCGGCGCGATCAGCACGATCGAGGTGAACTCCGCCAGCGGCATGTAGCGCAGACTGAAGAAGGCCAGCGTGCTCGATGCCAGCAGCAGCGCACCGCGCAGCAGCTGGTAGCGCGGATGGCGCGTGCGCAACAGCGCGGTGCCGTGCCGCGGCAGCAGCACCATCGTGGTCGCCACCGCCTGGAAGGCATAGCGCACCCACACGCCCATGAGGATCGGCACCGACGCGGTCGAGAGCTTGGTCGCGGTGTCGAGCGTCGCGAAGCAGGCGACGGCCAGCAGCACCAGCCCGATGCCGGCAAGGATGCGCTCGGATTCGATGTCGCGGGTGGTTCGGCTCGTTGCGATGACGCCGTCTGGCAGCGAGCTCACTGGATGCGGTGCTCCAGCAGCTCCCACACCGGCGTGAGGTTCCCGGGCAGCCACGGGAGCTTGCCCAAGTCGCAATGGCTTTCGTCGGGGCTGTGGAAATCGCTGCCGCGCGAGGCGGCGAAGCCGAACTCCAGCGCCTTGTCGGCGTATTCGACGTACTCGGCAGGCGTGTGGCTGCCGGTCACCACCTCGATCGCCTTGCCGCCGTGGGCCTTGAATTCGAGGAACAGCGCGTATTCCTCGTTGGCGGTGAACTTGTAACGGCCGGGGTGCGCGATCACCGCCAGCCCGTTGGCGGCGGTGATCCAGGTCACCGCGTCCTTCAGCGTGGCCCAGCGGTGCGGCACGTAGCCGGGCTTGCCTTCCGTCAGGTACTTGCGGAAGACCTCCGCGGTGTCGCGGCAGTAGCCGCCTTCCACGAGGAATCGTGCGAAATGCGTGCGCGAGATCAGCTCGGGGTTGCCGACGAACTTGAGCGCGCCTTCGTAGGCATCCTGGATGCCGACCTTGGCGAGTTGCTCGGACATCTCCTGCGCGCGCTTGCCGCGCCCGCCGCGGGTGTCGTAGAGGCCTTCGCTCATGCCCGCGTCGTCGGGGTCGAAACCCAGGCCGACGATGTGCACCGTCTCGCCCGCGAAGGTGACCGAGATCTCGGTGCCGGTGAGGTACTTGATGCCGTTCTGGCGTGCCGCGGCGGCCGCGCGGCGCTGGCCGCCGATCTCGTCGTGATCGGTCAACGCCCAGAGCTCGACGCCGTTGGCCGCGGCGCGCGCTGCGAGTTCCTCGGGAGTGAGCGTGCCGTCCGAGACCACGGAATGGCAGTGCAGATCGGCGTTGAGGATGGATGTCACGCTATGATCTTATTCGTTCTGGTTCTTGCCTGCAGGGCGCATGGTTGCTGAGCGAATTGCTATCGAATGAATAGCAGTCAAGTGGCCCGGGTGCTACGCTGCGGGCCGGGCGGATCTCACTGCTTCTTCCGGAAGGCAAGCCAGGCGGCCACCGCGGTGAACGTGGCCACGATGCCCACGATGATCCAGAAGCCGTGCTTGTGCTCGGCCAGCGGGATGCCGCCCACGTTCATCCCGAACAGGCCCGCCATGATGTTGATCGGCAACGCGAGCACCGTCACTACCGTCAGCACGAACAGGCTCCGGTTGTTGTCCTCGTTCACGTTGGCCGCGATCTCTTCCTGCAGCAGCTTGATGCGCTCCTGCAGAGCGCCCATGTCGCGCAGCACCACCGAGAACTCTTCAGTCGCGGCGCTCAACTGCCGGGCGTCGGATTCCGACATCCACTGCGGCGGCGTCTGCAGCAGGCGGAACAGCGCCGCCGGCTCGGGCGCCAGCAGGCGCTGCAGGCGCACCAGCACCCGCCGCAGCATGCCCAGGCGTGCCCGCTTGTGGTCGAGGCGGCCCGCCAGCAGTTCGTCCTCGATCGAATCGATGCGGGCGGTCCCGTCGCGCACGATCTTCACCAGCACATCCGCCTGCACCCGCATCAGGTGTTCGAGCAATTCGGTCGACGACTTCGGCGCGTCCCCGGCTTTCACGGCCGTGCGCAGCGCGTCCACCGAGCGCAGCGGCTGGCTGCGCGCGGTCACCACCAGTCGCGGGCCGACGCTGATCCAGAGGGTGGAGATGTCCGAGGGCTCGAAGCTGAATTCGAAGTGCACGTCGTTGATGACCGCGATCAGCGAGTCGTCCGCACGCTCGATGCGGGTGGAGTGCAGGCCGTCCCTGAGCGTCTCGTAGAACACGTCGGACAGGCCCGCGTGGCGTCTCAGCCAGCGCTCGGCCGGCGCGTGGCTGAGGTTGAAGTGCAGCCACATGAATGCGCGATCCGCCATGCCGTCCTCGTGGCCCGCGTCCCGGGCCAGCCATTCGGCCGCCTGCGACGAATCGACCGCGCGCACCGGCCGGGCCGACCCTGCGTCGAACAGGTAGCCGCAGATCAGGCCTGCTTCATCGCTGCCATAGGCACCGAACGTCCAATCCTGGGAAAGTGCCAAAGCCGTATGTGTCAGAACAGATGAGTGAACATCCCGTGGGCGAATCCGGCATGCTCCACCCTGCTCGTGACAGTCATGTGACGCCGGCCGTCCTGCTCACTTTTCGTCACAGGACTGTCATCCGGCCGTCGCAGGATGAGGTTTTCTCTTGCCCCAGAGACGGATCATGACGCTCCCCAACATCCTGAGCGACCAGGAAGAACTCATGCAGCGCATCGCGCGCGACCTGGTCGACAGTTACGACGAAGAGATCGAGCTCGAGATCGAAGACCGCAGCATCGAGGAGATCGAAAGCGGCAAGATCGACGACAAAGCCGCCCGCCAGGCCTATTTCAAGGAACTGTTCCGCCTGCAGGGCGAGCTGGTGAAACTGCAGGACTGGGTGCAGAACACCCGGCAGAAGGTGGTCATCCTGTTCGAGGGCCGCGACGCGGCCGGCAAGGGCGGCGTGATCAAGCGCATCACGCAGCGCCTGAACCCGCGCGTGGCGCGCGTGGCGGCGTTGCCGGCGCCGAATGATCGCGAGCGCACCCAGTGGTACTTCCAGCGCTACGTGGCGCATCTGCCCGCGGCCGGGGAGATGGTGCTCTTCGACCGCAGCTGGTACAACCGCGCGGGCGTCGAGCGCGTGATGGGCTTCTGCACCGACGACGAGTACGAGGAGTTCTTCCGCACGGTGCCCGACTTCGAGCGGATGCTGGTGCGCTCAGGCATCAAGCTGATCAAGTACTGGTTCTCCATCACGGACGACGAGCAGCACATGCGCTTCCTGAGCCGCATCCACGACCCGCTCAAGCAGTGGAAGCTCAGCCCCATGGACCTCGAATCGCGCCGCCGGTGGGAGGAATACACCAAGGCCAAGGAATTGATGCTCGACCGCACCCACATCCCCGAGGCACCGTGGTGGGTCGTGCAGGCGGTCGACAAGAAGAAGGCGCGGCTCAACTGCATCAGCCACCTGTTGGGCCAGTTGCCTTACCACGAGGTCGAGCATGCGCCGGTGGTCCTGCCGGCCCGCGAGCGCCATGCGGACTACCTGCGCCACCCCGTGCCCGAGAGCATGTACGTGCCCGAGCTGTACTGATCGAGCCGCCGGGCCGGATCGGCCAATCGTCCGGGTAGCCTGCTTCGGTCGAAGCTGCTACCGTGCGCGGACGACCCTTCTCGCATATTGATGGCCCGCCGTGCAATCTCTCCGCTCACACGCGCCTACCAGCGCAACCTGAAGGCGCTCACCAAGGCGACGCTGGGCAGCAGCAAGCGCATCGCCACCCAGGTGCAGCGGGCCGCAGCAAAGCAGCTCAAGCCTCCGCCGGGGCGCGGCGACTGGCTGCCCGGCGTCGCGCTGGGGCCGGCGGGGGCGCGGCGCTATCACCTCTACCGGCCGCCCGATCTGCAGCTCAAGTTCGGCGAGAAGCTGCCGCTCTTGGTCATGCTCCACGGCTGCGGGCAGACCGGGCGCGACTTCGCCATCAGCACCCGCATGAACCGCATCGCCGAGCGAGAAGGGTTCATGGTGCTCTACCCCGAACAGGACCGGATCGCCAACGCACAGGGCTGCTGGAACTGGTACGACCGCCGCTCCGGCAAGGCCGACGCGGAGGCCGCCACGCTCATGGCGGCCGTCGACCAGGTGCTGATGCTGTATCCGCTCGATCGAGAGCGCGTCGCGCTCGCCGGGCTCTCCGCCGGCGCCAGCATGGCGGCGTTGCTGGCGACGCGCTATCCGCTGCGCTTCAAGGCCGTGGCGATGCATTCGGGCGTGGCACCGGGCGCGGCCAAGTCGCCGGCCACCGCGCTCGGTGCGATGCGCGGGCAGCACGTGCCGCCGATGCTCGCCACCGCGGTGGGCAAGGCCATGGGCGCCGCGGCGGTTTTCGCGACGCTGCCGCCGCTGCTGGTGCTGCACGGCGATGCGGACACCGTCGTGTCCGCCAGCAACGCCAGCAGCACCGCGGCGGTGTGGGCAGTGGCCACCGGCGCGCGCGCCGGCGCCGTGCGCACCGTGCAGCGGGGCAAGCGCCATCCCATGCGCATCACCGATTTCACGCGCCGGGGACGCGTCGCGGTCACCCTGTGCGAGATCGCCGGCCTCGGCCATGCGTGGAGCGGCGGTGTCTCCAGCATGTTGTTCACGGATGCGGCCGGGCCGGACGCGAGCAAGCTGGTCTGGGCCTTCGCGGCACGCCAGCTGCGCCTGAGTGCCGGCCAACGCGCGCCCTGAATCGGGGAGGAGTCCACATGCCCACCATCGCCTACGACGCCAGCCGCGCCGCCCTCTACACGCCGGAGCGCCAGGAGACGCTGTTCGAGCGCGGCGGTCTCTACACGCCGACGCAATGGGCTGTCGAGGCCTCGCGGCTCGCGTACTACCGGGCGGAGCAGGGGGAGTCGGAGGAAATGCGTCTTGCTGCCGCACTCGCGCGGGCCGGCTTTGGCGAACCGAGGTTGTTCATCGATGCAGCGACCTTCGCATTCGCGACGATCCATGGCGGCGACGGCACGGCGCTCATCGCCTTCCGCGGCACGCAGCCGGACGAGATCCGCCACCTCGCCACCAACCTGCAGGCACAGCAGATCGAATGGCACGAAAGCGGCGGGCGCGTGCACGCCGGCTTCGCCAAGGCGACGCGCGGCGTGATGCCGCAGCTGATGGACTGGCTGGCCGGCGAGGCTCAGCCGCGCAGCCGTCTCATCCTCACCGGCCACAGCCTCGGCGCCGCTTTGGCGACGCTGGCCGCGAGCGTCCTCAAGCCCGAGATGCTTGTGACGCTCGGCTCGCCGCGTGTCGGCGACGCGGAGTTCGTCGCGTCCCTCGCGCACATCAACGTCGCGCGGCTGGTGGATGGGTGCGACGTGGTCACCCAACTGCCACCCGCGTTGTCGTTCTATGCGCACGCGGGTGCAGTGACCTACATCACCTGCATCACCGGCGAATGCATCGACGACCCGGCGCCGACCATGATCGAGGCCGACCGTGCCGAAGGCCGGGCGCGGTATGCGTCGGAGCATGCGTGGAAGCCCGGCGCCGTACTGCTGCGCGAGCTGGCGGACCACGCGCCGATCAACTACGCCCGCGGATTCTTCTAGCCGGCAGCGCCGCCAGGCGCGCCCGTTCGCGGGCAACCGCGGAACCGGCTTGGCCGGGCCGCAGGTTGCGCCCCCGGTCGAGGGTGCAGAGCCACACGAAGTGGGCGAGGCTGGGGGCGAGCAACACCCTGTACGCCACCCGGCGTATTTCGGGGGGGCGACCCTTTCCGCAGACTCTCTCCATCGTTCAAACCACAGGAGAAGGTCTCATCATGCAACGTCGTTTCACCCTCAAGGCGCTCGCCGCCGCCGCCGCGCTGGCGGGACTTTCAGTTGCGCCCGCGTTCGCGCAGGACACCATCAAAGTCGGCGTGCTGCACTCGCTCTCCGGCACGATGGCGATCTCGGAAACCGTGCTCAAGGACACGGTGCTCATGGCGATCGACGACATCAACGCCAAGGGCGGCGTGATGGGCAAGAAGCTCGAGCCGGTGGTGGTCGACCCGGCCTCCAACTGGCCGCTGTTCGCAGAGAAGACCAAGCAGTTGCTCGGCCAGGACAAGGTCGCCGTCATCTTCGGCTGCTGGACTTCGGTCTCGCGCAAGTCGGTGCTGCCGGTCGTCGAGGAAATGAATGGCCTCTTGTTCTACCCCGTGCAGTACGAGGGTGAAGAGCTGAGCAAGAACGTGTTCTACACCGGCGCCGCGCCGAACCAGCAGGCCATTCCCGCCGTCGACTACCTGATGAGCAAGGAAGGCGGCGGCGCCAAGCGCTGGGTGCTGCTGGGCACCGACTACGTGTATCCGCGCACCACCAACAAGATCCTGCGCGCCTACCTCAAGAGCAAGGGCGTGGCCGACAAGGACATCGACGAGAAGTACACGCCGTTCGGACACAGCGACTACCAGACCATCGTCGCCGACATCAAGAAGTTCTCGGCCGGCGGCAAGACCGCGGTGGTGTCGACCATCAATGGCGATTCGAACGTGCCCTTCTACAAGGAACTCGGCAACGCCGGCCTGAAGGCCAAGGATGTGCCAGTCGTGGCCTTCTCGGTCGGCGAGGAAGAACTGCGCGGCGTGGACACCAAGCCGCTCGTGGGCCATCTCGCGGCGTGGAACTATTTCATGAGCATCAAGAACCCGACCAACACGGCGTTCATCAAGCAGTGGAGCGACTACGCCAAGGCGAAGAACATCGCCGGCCACAAGGACAAGCCGCTGACCAACGACCCGATGGAAGCCACCTGGATCGGCATCCACATGTGGAAGCAGGCGGTCGAGAAGGCCAAGAGCACCGACACCGACAAGGTGATCGCCGCGATGGCCGGCCAGACCTTCACCGCGCCGTCGGGCATCGTCTCGAAGATGGACGAGAAGAACCACCACCTGCACAAGAGCGTGTTTATCGGCGAGATCAAGGCCGATGGCCAGTTCAACGTGGTGTGGAAGACGCCGGGTCCGGTCAAGGCCAAGCCGTGGAGCCCGTACATCGAGGGCAACGACAAGAAGCCGGACTACCCGGCCGGTAAATCTCTCTGACCCCCAGCCTCGCCCACTTCGTGTGGCTCTGACACCCCCTTTCAGGGGGCAACACCAGCGGACCGGCAAAGCCGGATCCGCGGTGTTTCTGGAATAGGGAATGTTGTGCAATTTTTTTCGCGCTCTTATCTGTTGGCAGCGGGGCTTGCGCTTCTGGTGGGTCTGCCCGCGCATGCGCTGACTGCCGACGAGGCGAAGAGCATCGCCTCCGGAGACACGGAAGCCCGCGTCGAGGCGCTCAACAAGGCGGTTGCCGCCGCTGACGACAAGACCGCCGCCTTCATCCAGGCGATGTCGGATGACGCGGTGAAAGTCACCGCGGACAAGGTGTTCGTCATCAAGGACGACAAGGCCTACGACCCGGTCACCGGCGCGGAACTGAAGCTGCCGGACGATGCCGAGGACGTGGTCAACAACAACATGATGCGCGGCGCGCTCGAGGCGGCACAGGCCGCCCTCAAGCTCACGAGCAAGGACGACGCGGTGCGCATGGAAGCGGCGCAGGCGCTGTTCAAGGAGCCCGACGAATCGCGGCTGCCGATGGTCGAGAAGGCGCTGGCCGCCGAGGCCAACGACAAGGTCAAGGCGCAGCTCGAACTGGTGCGCGCGGCGAGCCTGCTGAGCAGCGCCGACAAGGCCAAGCGGCTCGATGCCGCCAAGGCGCTTGGCGACAGCCGCAGCCCGGACACCAAGCTGCTGCTGAACCAACGCCTCGCCGAAGAGACCGAGGCCGACGTGAAGGCGGCGATCATCGCGTCGATCAGCAGCATCGACGGCTCGCTCGTCTGGGGCGACCGCATCAACGCCGTGTTCAGTGGCATCAGCCTGGGCTCGGTGCTGCTGCTGGCCGCATTGGGCCTTGCCATCACCTACGGGCTGATGGGCGTGATCAACATGGCGCATGGCGAGCTGATGATGATCGGCGCCTATGCGACCTACGTGATGCAGGGCATCTTCCAACGCTTGCTGCCCGAATCGATGTTCGGCTGGTACCTGGTGGCGGCGATCCCGGTCGCCTTCCTTGCATCGGCCTTCGTCGGCGCGGTGCTCGAACGCGGCGTGATCCGGTTCCTCTACGGCCGGCCGCTCGAAACGCTGCTCGCCACCTGGGGGATCAGCCTGATGCTGCAGCAGCTGGTGCGCTCGATCTTCGGCGCGCAGAACGTCGGCGTGGAGAACCCCGCCTGGATGAGCGGCGGGCTCAGCCTGCTGAGCAACGTCACGCTGCCGTGGAATCGCATCTGCATCATCATCTTCGCGGGCCTGGTGCTGCTCGCGATGGGCTGGCTGATCGGGCGCACGCGGCTCGGCCTCTTCGTGCGCGGCGTGACGCAGAACCGCCCGATCGCCTCCTGCATGGGCGTGAACACCGCGCGCATCGACACCTACGCCTTCGCGCTCGGCTCGGGCATCGCGGGGCTCGCGGGCTGCGCGCTCTCGCAGATCGGCAACGTCGGCCCGGACCTCGGCCAGAGCTACATCGTCGATTCGTTCATGGTGGTCGTGATGGGCGGCGTCGGCCAGCTCGCGGGCACGGTGTACGCGGCGCTGGGCCTGGGCATCCTGAACAAGTTCATCGAAGGCTGGGCCGGCGCGGTGCTCGCGAAGATCGCGGTGCTGGTCTTCATCATCATCTTCATCCAGAAGCGTCCGCAGGGCATCTTCGCGGTCAAGGGGCGGAGCGCCGAAGCATGAGCAGCAGCAAAGTCGTACTTCCCTCCAAGGGCCCGCTGCTGAGCGGCAAGGGCTGGACCGCCTTCTTCGTCGCGCTGATCGTGGTGTGCGCGCTGGCGCCGGTGCTCAACATGGTGGTGCCCGCCGGCAGCGTGCTGCACATGAGCGACTACGCGGTGGCGCTGGTCGGCAAGATCATGTGCTACGCGATCTGCGCGCTCGCGATGGACCTCATCTGGGGCTACACCGGCATCCTCTCGCTGGGCCACGGCCTCTTCTTCGCGCTCGGCGGCTACATGATGGGCATGTACCTCATGCGACAGATCGGCCGCGACGGCAACTACAAGAGCGATCTGCCGGACTTCATGGTGTTCCTCGACTGGAAGACGCTGCCGTGGCACTGGGCGGTGAGCGACAGCTTCGTCGCCACGCTGATCCTGATCGTCGCGGTGCCGGGCCTCATCGCCTTCGTGTTCGGCTTCTTCGCCTTCCGCTCGCGCATCAAGGGCGTGTACTTCTCGATCATCACGCAGGCGATGACCTTCGCGGCGATGCTGCTCTTCTTCCGCAACGAGACCGGCTTCGGCGGCAACAACGGGTTCACCGATTTCAAGCGCATCCTGGGCATTCCGATCCAGACGCAGGAAATGCGCATGGTCCTGTTCGCGCTCACCGGACTCACGCTGTTCGGCTTCTTCCTGTTCTCGAAGTGGCTCATCGGCAGCAAGTTCGGCCGGGTGCTGCAGGCGATCCGCGATGCCGAGTCGCGCGTGATGTTCTCTGGCTACAACCCGCTGGGCTACAAGCTCACGATCTGGGTGATCTCGGCCGTGATGTGCGGCGTGGCCGGCGCGCTCTACGTGCCGCAGGTCGGCATCATCAATCCGAGCGAGATGAGCCCGGCCAACTCGATCGAGATCGCGATCTGGGCGGCAGTCGGCGGGCGGGCGACGCTGATCGGGCCGATCCTGGGCGCCTTCATCGTCAACGGCGCGAAGAGCTGGCTCACGGTGGCCTACCCGGAATACTGGCTGTACTTCCTCGGCGCGCTGTTCATCGCGGTCACGCTGTTCCTGCCGGACGGCATCGTGGGGCTGGTGAGGAAATGGGCGTCCAAAGAGAAGAAGGTCGCACCGGTCGAAGCGGAACCCGGCGAGGCGCGCCGCGAGGCCCAGCGCGCGGTTGCTGCGGAGCAGGGCGTCGAGCCTCCATCGCTCACGCCGCCGCTCGCCGTCGAACCCAAGGGAGCACGCGCATGACCCCCGACCTGATGGACGCCGGGGCCGAGCGCGTCGCCCGCCACATCGCCTTCGAACAGGCCCTGCACACCGAATCCGGTGGACGTGCCGCCGGCTACGGCCGGCACTTGACGCCGGGCGAAGTCGATGTGACGCACGGCCGCATCCTGTACCTCGAAGACGTGAGCGTGAGCTTCGACGGCTTCAAGGCGATCAACAAGCTCTCGCTGGACATCGCACCGGGCGAACTGCGCTGCATCATCGGTCCGAACGGCGCGGGCAAGACCACGATGATGGACATCATCACCGGCAAGACCCGGCCGGACGAAGGCTCGGTCTACTTCGGCAGCACGATCGACCTGCTGCGCCACAAGGAGGCCGAGATCGCGCAGCTCGGCATCGGACGCAAGTTCCAGAAGCCGACGGTGTTCGAACACCTCACCGTGTTCGAGAACCTCGAGCTGGCGCTGGCCACCGACAAGGGCGTCAAGTCCTCCATGCTCTTCAAGCTCGATTCGGCGCAGTGCGACCGCCTTGCTGAAGTGCTGCACACCATTCATCTCGAAGGCAGCGTGCTGCGCATGGCCGGCAACCTGAGCCACGGCCAGAAGCAGTGGCTGGAGATCGGCATGCTGTTGATGCAGGACCCGAAGCTGCTGCTGCTCGACGAGCCGGTCGCCGGCATGACCGACGAGGAAACCGCGCGCACCGCGGAGCTGTTCCTGTCGCTCAAGGGCAAGCATTCGCTCATGGTGGTGGAGCACGACATGAGCTTCATCCGCACCATCTCCGAGATCGTGACCGTGCTGTGCGACGGTTCGGTGCTCGCGCAGGGCACGCTGGACGAGGTCCAGGCGGACGAACGCGTCATCGAGGTCTATCTCGGTCGATAAGAAGGCAGTACATGCTCACGGTCAAGAACATTCATCAGTACTACGGCGGCTCGCACATCCTGCGCGACGTCAGCTTCGAGGCGCGGCTCGGCAAGGTGACCGTGCTGCTCGGCCGCAACGGCGTGGGCAAGACCACGCTGCTGAAGTCGCTTATGGGGCTGGTGCCCATCAAGAGCGGCAGCATCGAGTTCGACGGCGCGCCGATCCACAAGCGCACGCCGTATGAGCGCGCCCGCGCCGGCATGGGATTCGTGCCGCAGGGCCGCGAGATCTTCGCGCGGCTCACGGTCGAGGAGAACCTGCGCATGGGGCTCGCCTACAAGTCGGGCAGCACGCCGGTGCCGCCGGAGCTGTACGAGCTCTTCCCGGTGCTCAAGCAGATGCTCAACCGGCGTGGCGGCGATCTCTCGGGCGGGCAGCAGCAGCAGCTCGCGATCGCGCGTGCGCTGGCGCCCAAGCCGAAGCTGCTGATCCTCGACGAGCCCACCGAAGGCATCCAGCCCAGCATCATCAAGGACATCGGCCGCGTGATCCGCATGCTGGCCGACCGCGGCGACATGGCGATCGTGCTGTGCGAGCAGTACTACGACTTCGCGCAGGAGCTGGCCGACGACTATCTCGTGATGGAACGCGGCGAAGTCATCGCGCGCGGCCTTGGCAAGGACATGGAAGCGCAGGGCGTTCGCCAGCTCGTCGCTATATAAAGCTCGCCCCCAGGCTCGCGCACTTCGTGTCGCTCTCCACCCCCCCTACCGGGGGCAACACCGGTGGCCCGGCTAAGAACCTATCCGTAAATAGGTAAACTATCGATCCGAGCCGCGTTGTGATCGCGGCGCTGGATCGATACCTTGGCGAAGAAGCGAGTTGAGTCGTGGGTGGTGACCGATG
>NZ_JBBKZU010000009.1:0-294680 GCF_037889935.1 Variovorax ureilyticus | reverse complement strand
GATGACCGCCCCCAACGGCCCCGTCGCCCCGGCGAAGGTGCGCGGCAGCGAGAAGATCCCCGCGCCCACCATCCCGCCCACCACCATCGCGGTGAGCTGCATGCGGGACATTTTTTGTTCTGATGCCATCGAATCCTCGCTCCGTCGTTATCGCGAAGGCTCAGCCATGGACTGATCGCGGCCGAGCATCAGACCCGTGTGAAAGCTTGTCAAGTCGACACGAGATGGGCGCCCATAGACCATTCGGCCAGCATTGCACGCGTGCATTGATGACGCGCAGATGACGCCCAGATGGCGCGCCGGCGGCTCGCCTAGAAGCTCTTGCGCAGGTTCACCCAGAGTTCGGTCGAGCTGTAGTTGAAGCCGATCGAATTGCTCTGGTCGCGGATCCACAGCAGCTCCGGTCGCAGACTCCATGTGGGCATGAATTCCCACACCACATAGGCACCGACTTCGTAGAGGTTGTCGCGCCGCCGCAGCAGCACGGTGTTGTCGGCGGTGTCCGGATGAAAGTGGATGTTGTCCGAGGCGAAGAGATCGCGCTCCCACCACACGAAGCCGCCCCAGCTCAGGGTGTTGCTGACGGTGAAGTCCAGCGCAGCCGTTGCGCCGAACACGTTGGAATCGCCATCGGGCCGGCTCGTGGCGTAGTTGCGCCCGGCATGGCCGGTGAGGGAGAGGCTGCCCTTGCCATCCATGAACGAGTTGACCCACCCGGCCGACAGCAGCGCAGTGGTGCGGCTCCGATTGCGCTCGGGGCCCTCGGGATAGTTGCGTCGCCGGATATCCCCGCCGAAGGTGAACTGGTTGTCCGGGTCGTGGCGCATCCGGTAGTCGGTGAAGATCGAGACATCGTTGCGGTAGTTGCCATCGCCGCGGTAGCTGGTCCGGCCCCTGAAGCCCGCCGAGAGGTTGTTCTCGCCAAGGGCCTTGCTGCCCGCGAGCCGCCAGCGCAGATCCGAATCGCTGCGGCTGTCCGAGTTGTCGTAGTAGCGATAGCGATAGTCCAGCGTGCCGTCGATCGCATAGCCGTTCTGCAGCGCATAGTTGAAGCCGCCGCCGGCACGTGCGTTGTAGAAGGTGTCGCGGCGATCGCCGCCACCCAGTGCGTTCGTGCCGACCGTCTCGTTCACGCGGTACTGCCCGATGCCCATCTCCGCATAGCCGAAGCCCGACAGCGGCCTGTTCTCGTCGAGCGACTGACGCGCCGCCTGGTCGTAGACCTCGGCCTGCGAGCGCACGTCGGGCGGCAGGTTCTCGAAACGGAACACGGTTTCGAACTCGATCTTGGCTTCAGCATATGCACCGAGCGCGAAGTACGCGCGGCCCAGGCCCAGGTGCGCGGGAACGAAGTCCGGCCGCCCGGCAAGACTGCGCTGGAAGAGGGCCTTGGCCTTCTCGGGCTGCTGCGTGCCCAGCGCGGCACGGCCCAGGAGATAGCTGAATTCGGCATCGCCCGCGTTGGCGCTCTCGAACGGCGAGAGCAGTCCGTAGGCGTCCTGGTACTTGCCTTCACGCACGAGCTGCTGTGCGCGCGCGATGTCGGGGTCGTCCGCGAAGGCGGTGTTCGCGAACAGGACGGCCGACGAAACAGCGAGGGCCTGCACGGCCGATCGCCACGGCGCACGGACGAAGCCGCGGCGCACGGTAGGGGTTTCGATCATCTCGAATGTCTCCTCGGGTCGGCAACCCACCCGACGCGCCGCATTTAACACGCAGCCCGTTTCCCACGCAACGCGAACGAAGTAGCGCGCCGGGGCTCTGGTCTATGGCTTGCCGCTTTGCGACAGCAGCACCGCCACGGGCCGCGTCCCCGGGAACTCCGAGAAGATGATGGTCAGCATCGCCGTGATCGGCACCGCGAGGAACGCACCCGCCACGCCCCACAGCGCCACCCACACCGCGAGGCTCACGAGGATCGCGAAGGGACTGAGATTGAGCGAATTGCCCATGATGTAGGGATCGAGGAAGTTGCCGATCGCGAACTGCACCACGGTGAGCCACAGCATGATCGACAGCACGTGGTTCGCATCGCCGAACTGCGCCATCGCCATCGCACCGGGGAGCAGCACGCTCAGCACCGAACCGATGTAGGGCACGTAGTTCAGCAGCGCGATCACGACCGCCCAGAACGGCGCGAACTCCAGGCCCATCACGCGCATGATCACCCAGCTCAGTGCGCCGAGCAGCACGCCCAGCAGTGTCTTGAGCGCCAGGTAGGCACCCACGCGCGCGTTGATGTCGGCGATGACCTGCTTGATGCGCTGCGCATGCTGCGGGCTGTGCGCGATCGCGTTGATCTTGGCTTCGAGATGGCCGCGCTCCACCAGCAGGAAGCAGGCGTAGAGCCCCACCACCACGAAGGTGGCCACCAGCGACGAGACCGACGACAGCGCCGAACCCACGAGGCGCTGCAGGCTCACCTGCGCGAGCAGGTCGCGGCGCAGCGTGGTCCAGGTGGGCTCCGACTCGAAGCGCAGCCACACCGCCACCTTCTGCACTGCGGCAAGCAGCGACTCCTGATAGCGCGGGGCCTGCGCGATCACGCTGTCCTTGTTGGCGATCAGGGTGTAGACCACCAGGCACAGGCCGAAGGCGATGATGAACATCGACAGCAGCGAGATGACCCATTGGGGCAGCTTGCGGCCCACCACCGGAATGCTCTGGATCAGCCGTGCGATGCCGAGGATCACGTACACCACGAAGACGCTGAACATGATCGGCACGAAGACGTCGCGGCCGATGTAGAACACCCAACCGATCATCAGTGCGATGGCGGTGCCATACACGAAGGTTTGGAATCGGTGATCCATGTCGGACGCTGCTCCTCGCGGTGGTGTGGGCAATGGCGGGTCTGATCTTATGCGCGTTGCGTGTCGCGCCGACGTCCGCTGCGGCGAGCGGGCACCGCGATGCAGCCTACCTCGACCGGTGCCGGCGAGGAAGGCGAGCGTCCGGCTTGACTGAAGCGGACGCGCTATACCCAGATCTGCAGCACGTAGTCGAACGGCGCCTGGCCGTTGAAGAGATCGACCCGCTGCAGGGCGATGCGCAGCGCCCCCGCAGCGTCGCGCACCAGCGTGTGCCGGTAGGTGCCGCCGAAGTGCCGCACGTCGTCGCGGCGCAGCTCCATCATGTGGAAGCGCGAGCGGACCTGGACCGTCGTGCCGTCGACCGATTCGATCGCGACATTGCCGACGATGTGATTGGTCTCCCACATCGGCGCCTGCGACCAGGCGTTGGGATGCGAGACGCGGCCCTTGCGGATCTCCATCATCAGCTTGTCCTCGGCAAAGATCGAGGGCGAGCCTTCCCACTCGGTCTGCTCGGGCGTGACCGGCATCCAGTAGATGCCGCGCTCGTCGAAGAGGTCCATCCACGCCTGCCAGAGTTTGCGGTCGAGCAGCTCGGCCTGCAGGTAGAGCAACTGCTCGACCTCGCGCTGCAGGTCGGTGCCGGCGACGAGGCCGGCGCGCGGCACGTCGGTGGCCGACGACAGCGGCGCGCGCGGCGAATGGTCGGGCGCCAGCGCCTGCGCGCCGGTCGGCGCATCGCCGCTGCCGCCTTCGATCACCACGTCCTGCGCGAGCAGGTGTTCGAAGTCCGGGCCTGCGTCGGGGATCGCGGAGGATGTTTCGCGTGCGGTCATGGTCTTTCCCTCACTCGGCCGACATGTAGGCCGACCATGCACGGAACTGGCTGCGCATCACCGCCTCGGAGGTGCCGTGGTTCGAATAGGTCACGCCGCCCTCCTCGCGGTCGTCGCCGAAATAGCGGTGGAAGCTGACCCAGTCGCCGCCTTTGGACTGCAGTCCCCATTGGCCCTTGGTCCAGTTCTCCAGGTCGTCGGCATTGATCATCGTGGCCGGCGAATTGACGAGGTTGTAGTACCAGAGGCTGCGGCGGTAGATGGCCTCCGGTACGCCCTTCAGGCGGAAGTGCCAGATCTCAGAAAGCGTCTTGTCCGGAGAGATCGGCCGGAGGCAGCGCAACTGCTGCAGCGGCGACTGGACCGACAGGTACGGATAGACCAGCACGTGGTGGATGCTGCGCGAGAGGTATTCCTCCGCGCGCTGCTCGCCATAGGCCTGCTTGAGCAGGGCCTCGTGCGCAAGCGTGTCCGGGTCCTGCGGGCGCAGGCCCATGTAGGCCTTGAGGATGCCGTGCCCGTGCGGGAAGTTGATGGTCTGCACCGAGTTCCACTGTTCGAAGCTCGACGCGAAGGCCGAGAGATAGTGGTAGTACAGCGGCACCTTCTCCTGTTGCGCCTTCAGCCGCTTTTCCACGCGCCCCGCCGCGATGCCGGTGGACTGGTGCGTGACCGAGGGATGCAGCGCATCGAGCTGGTTCTCCATGAAGAACTTCCAGTTCGAGTGCTGGATCACGCGGTGGCAGATCGGCACGACCTCGACCTCGCCCACCGGCGAGCGGTCGCACATGTCGTCGAAGGCGACGCGCGCCTCGCCGAGGAATTCCATCAGCGAGGGCCCCTCGCGCGCGAGGCTCGCGAAGACGAAGCCGCGGTAGCTGTCGACCCGCGCTGCCGGCTTCACGCCGCAGTCCGGGTTGTCGCGCGTCATGCGCGTGCCCTCGTAGCCCTGCGCGAGCGGGATCGCGCGCACGCTGCCGTCGAGATGGAAGCTCCATGCGTGGTACGAGCACACGATGCTGCTGCCGGTGTTGCCCTTGAGATTGCCCACCAGTTGCACCCCGCGATGCGGGCAGCGGTTGTGCAGCACCCGCACCGAACCATCCGGCTGCCGCACCATGAACATCGGCTGACGCCCGATGGTCACGGCGTAGTAGTCGCCGGGCCTGGGCACCTGCGAGACATGGCCGCAGTAGACCCAGGTTCGCTCCCAGATCCTCTCCATCTCGGCATCGAAGATCGCCGGGTCGGTGTAGACCGTCCTGTGGACGCGGTCGGGCTCGACCAGCGCGCTCGGATCGAAGTTCTTCATCGTGCCTGTCCTTTGTCGTACCCGGTCCCGGACCGGACCCGGGACGGAGTTTGCTCCCGGCATGGCGTGGGATGTCCCTGATTTACCCTCACGGCGCCGCCTCGATACGCTACGCTCTGGCCGCCACAAGGAGCCCCATGTCCTCCATCGCACTGTTCGACACCGCGATTGCATCGCTCTACCAGGCGCTGGAAACGCCCGTGGGGATCGTCGCGCTTTGTTCGGCAGGCGTCGCCGGCGCGCTCGTCATCGTCAGCGCCTTCGTCAAGACCATGATCCCGCTGCGCTGCCTCGCGGTGGGGGGCAACCTCGGCTTCCTGATCTACGGGGCGCTGCATCCCTCGCTCATCATGGTGCTGCTGCACGGCACCATGCTGCCGATCAACCTCTACCGCACGGCCGAAATGGTGCGCCTCACGCGCCGCGTGAGGGCCTCGGCCGGCTCCGATCTCTCGGGCGTCTGGCTGCGGCCCTACATGCGCAAGAAGCGGCTGCGCAAGAACGGCGTGCTCTTCCACAAGGGCGACGAGGCGACGCACCTGTACTTCCTCGCGGAGGGGCAGATCGAGTTCGTGGAGATCGGCGAAGTCATGGATGCCGGACGGCTCTTCGGCGAGATCGCCTTCTTCGCGCCCGACAAGCGCCGCAGCCTCACCGCACGCTGCGTCACGCCATGCACCGTGCTGCAGATCGACGAGAACACCTTCCGGCAGCTCTACTACCAGAACCCGGCCTTCGGCTTCGAGGTGGTGAAGCTGGTGGCCGGCCGCTTGCTGGCCGACCGGCAGCGGCTGGAGGAAAAGCTCGCACTGGCCGAGCCGCCCGCACCCAGGGCCTGACGGCGGTCAGCGCACCTTTTCCATTTCCTCCGGCGTGGCCAGCGCCACGATCGCGCGGGCCACGGACTTGTGCTCCATGATGCGCATCTCCAACGCATGCAGGATGCGTGACAGCGCCGCCTGGTCGTGCTCGCCCGCGATCACCACCCGCACCACCACGATCAGCCGGTCGGGGCCGACGAATTCCGCGAAGAAGAAGGTCACGCGCTCGACCAGCGGCACCGCTTCGAGCGCCTTGATCGCCGCTGCGCTGCGCTCTTCCGAGAGCGGCACGCCCGCCAGGTAGTGCCGGTTCACGTTGATGAGGAACAGGCCCGCCACGCCCATCAGCATGCCGATCAGCATCGAGCCGGCCGCGTCGTAGGCGACCTCGCCGGTGATCTGGTGCAGCGCCATGCCCATCGCCGCTACCGCGAGCCCGACGAGTGCGATGAAGTCGCCCGTGACCACCGCGCGCAACTGCGAGTCCGAGGTGTCGAACACATGCTTGAACACGCCGAGGTCGCGCTCCGCCGCGCGCTCGCGCACGAAGCGGATCGCCTGCATGAACGACACGAACTGCAGCCCGAACGACAGCGCGATCACGATGTAGCCGAAGCGGTAGTCGGTGGTCGCGTCCGGCAGGTCGAGCTGCCGCAGGCCGCGCCAGATGCCCACCTGCGCGCCCACCACGAACATGCCGATCGAGGCGAAGAGCGACCACACGTACGACTCGCGCCCATGGCCGAGGGGATGCCCGGCATCGGCAGGCCGGCGGGCAGCCAGGTAGGCGGCGATGAGGAAGACCTCGGTGACCGTCGAGACCCACGAGTGCACCGCCTCCGCCGACATCGAAGCCGAACCGGTGTACATGGCGGCCGCCGTCTTGCCGATGGCCATCAGCGCGCCGGTTCCCAGGGCGATCGCCGCCGCGCGCGCCTGCCCCGGCACGGGCGCGTCGGTGCCGAGGCGGCGGTGGAAGCGGCTGAAGGTTCTCATCGCCATGCTCTACAGCTCGTTCTGGTTGACCAGCGGCAGCATCAGCCAGAACTTGATGCGCTGCCAGGCGCTGTCGTGCGGCTCGTGCGGATGCACCGTCACGCGGCCGTCGGCTGCACGCTCCTGCCATTCGATCCGCGAGCGGTCGGGCGAAAGCTGCAGGCGGTAGGCGCCGCCCACCACGCCGTCGTGGAACAGCCCCCGCAGCGGCTTCACCAGCGCCGGGCTGTCGATCACGAGGCCCAGCTCGGTGTTCTTCACCGCCGATCGGCCGTCGAGGTTCATCGAGCCGATGAAGACCCAACGGTCGTCGATCGTCGCCATCTTGGCGTGCAGTCCGGCCTGCGAGCGGCCGAAGTTGCCGAGGTGATCGCTGCGCGGGGCGAGCTGCGGCCCGATCTCGTAGAGCCGCACCCCGGCTTTCAGCAGGCGCATGCGGTATTTCGCGTACTCGGCGTAGACCAGCGGCTCGTCCGTCGAGCCCAGCGAATTGGTGATCACCGTGATCGGGCTTTCGTCGCCCGGCGGCACATGCACCGCCTCCATCATCGCCATGCCGCGCTCGCCGGGGATGAAGTACGGCGAGACGATACGCACGTTCTCGCGCGCCTTCGCGAAGACGCCCAGCGTCTGGGTCGTCACCGTCTGCTTGTCGGCCGCACTGTCCGCATTCACCTTGTCGGGGCTGTCGACGAAGAGTTGCGCCGAAGCGGGCACCAGCGCCACCCGCCCCGCGTCGAGCTGCGAAGCGACCGCCGGCTGGCCGAGCACGTCGAGCGGGCGCTCGACGATGCGCTCGCCCGCCTGCGCGACCAGCGCGTCGAAGCGGGCGCGGCCTTCGGCCGAGGGCCGGGTGCCCGCCACGGTGTCGATCGGCCACACATGCGGGCTGTTCCAGTACAGGTCGAACGCCTTCGACATGTCCTGCACGATCGGCCCCGCGCCCAGCACATCGAAGTCGATGAAGTTCAGCGCGGTGCTCTGCATGAAATAGGCGTCGGCCATGTTGCGGCCGCCCGCGACCGCGAAGGCGTTGTCCGCGATGAAGAGCTTGTTGTGCATCCGGTGGTCGATGCGCTCGAAATCGTCGAGCGACGCGAGCACGCGGCCTGCGAACCAGCCGGAACGCGAGGGCAGCGGATTGAACACGCGCACTTCCACGTGGGGGACCGCGGCCAGGCCCGTGAGCAACGGGTCTTCACCCGCGGTGTAGAGATCGTCCACGATGAGCCGTACCCGCACCCCGCGCGCGGCCGCATCGCGCAGTTCGCGCAGGAACTGCTGGCCGATGCTGTCGTTGCCGATCAGGTAGTACTGCGCATCGATCGACTTCTGCGCCCGCCGCGCGAGCGCGATGCGCGCGTTGAAGGACGTTTCGGCCTCCGGCAGCAGGCGGAAGCCCGACAGCGACGGATCGCCGCCAGACAGCGAGTCGTGCGCGACGCGGCCGAGGCGCGTGGTGGCGGCGTCTTCGATCGCATGGGTCGGCGGTGCCTGCACGGGCGGCGGCAGCGAGGCGCAGCCGGTGGCGAGCAGGCAGGCGAAGGCGGCGAGAGACGCGAGGCGCGGACGCATGAATGCGATCCTCGCATCAAAACCTGCGGAGCGATCGAGGTCTAGTACTTGATCGTCACCCCCGCCTTCACGCCGGCGTTGTTCTTGCCGTCGGAGGTCGCGCCGGCCGAGAACGACGTCTTGCCACCGGTGCTCCCGCCCAACGAGTAGGTCGGGCGCTCGCCGCTGGTGTCGACACCGCCGTAGGCGCCGGCGCCATCGGGTTTCTGCACACCGATGGTCGCGCCCTTGGTCTCGGCCGACTTCTCGGTCGATTGCACGTTCGGCGCGACATACACGGTGCCCTTGTCGTCGCTGTCGACCGGCAGCCTGATGGGTTCGGCCCGGACATGGGCGACGACGGCGATCGCGGCCAGCGCGGTCACGATGGATCTCTTCATGAGGCGGGTGTCTGAATTTCCTTCGCCGCGACCTGGCGATCGCGTGCCGCCCGCTCGTGCTTGAGCAGCCGCACGAACTCGGACAGGTTCAATGGCTTGAGCAGATGGTGGTCGAAGCCGGCCTCGGCGATGCGCGCGCGCAGGCCCTGCTGCCCCCATCCGGTGAGCGCGATCAGATGCAGGTCCTCGCCCCAGGGTTCGGCGCGCAAGCAGCGGGCCAGCTCGCAGCCATCCATGCCGGGCATGCCGATGTCCAGCAGCGCGAGCGTGGGTTTCCTGTCGCGCGCGATCCGCAGTGCCTCCTCGCCGCTGTAGGCCACGATGGGCGTGGCGCCCAGCGAAGCCAGCAGCTCGACCAGGCTGTCGGCGGCATCGTGGTTGTCGTCGACCACGAGCACGGTTCCCTTGATCTCCGTCTCCGCGGTCCCGCGCGACGACGGCCGGCGCGAAGAAGGGATCAGCCGCGCGAGCGGCAGCCGCACGGTGAACGTCGCGCCGCGTCCCGGGCCGTCGCTCGCGGCCTCGACGGTGCCGCCGTGCAGCTCCACCAGGCTCTTGACCAGCGTCAGCCCGATCCCGAGCCCGCCCTGCGCCGCCTTGGCCGTACCGCTCACCTGCACGAACATGTCGAAGATGGAACGCAGCATGTCCGGCGCGATGCCAGTGCCGGTGTCGACGACCCGCACCACCGCATGCTGCGCCTCGTGGCGCGCCACCACGCTGACCTTGCCGGGCGTCGGCGAATACTTCGCCGCGTTGTTCAGGAGGTTCGAGAACACCTGCGTCAGCCGCACCGCATCGCCGCGCACCACCAGCGGCTCGGACGGCAGGTCCAGCACCAGTGCGTGGCCGCCGCGCTCGAACAGCGGCCGGCTCAGCTCGACCGCTTCGTCGATCACCGAATCCAGCAGCACCTGCGCCAACTGCAGGTCGATCTTGCCGCGCGTGATGCGCGACACCTCCATCAGGTCGTTCACCAGGCGCACCATGTGGTCGACCTGACGCGTCATCAGCTCGTAGTACTTGCCGGCCTCCGCGGGCGGCGGCTTCTTGCGCGCCAGCAGCGACAGCGCGGTGCTCAGCGGGGCCAGCGGATTGCGCAGCTCATGCGCCAGGGTGGCCAGGAACTCGGTCTTGCGCTGGTCCGCATCGCGAAGGCTGTCGAGCAGGTTGCGAAGCTCGTACTGGCGCCGCCGCGCACGCAACGCCGCGCGCAGCGCGGTGACCAGCGCAGCCACGCGCATGGGCCGCTCGATCACGGTGACGTTCGCGAACTCGTCCATGGCGCTGGCGATGGCGCGCGAATCCGCGCCCCGCCGCGCCAGCACGAGCACCGGCACATCCGACCAGGGCGGCTGCAGGGCCAGCGCGCTGGCGAGCTCGGAGGTGGCCACCTCGCCGATCACCTCTTCGGCCACCATGACCGCACCGACGCCGCGCGACAGTTCGCTCACCAGGGCATGCATGTCGTCGCACACGTGGGCCACGAAGTTCGCGCGCTGGAGCACGTCCTTCGCCAGGCGTGCATCGCCCGTGGTCGCGGTGCGCAGAAGGATGCGCTCTTCGAGCGCCGAATTGTCCTGGCTCACGATGGGGTGCTCGCTCCGTCCACCAGCACCGGAACGCCGGTGAGGATGCCGCGGAAGTTCCGCAACGGCTCGCCGATCCGGATGCCGTCGGAGCCCAGCGAGAAGCCGCGGATCGTCCGTTCGTGCATGCCGCTTCGCTTCTTGACGACCGAGATGGCCTGGCGCACTTCGCCATGCGCCTCGAAGTAACGCAGCAGCACCACCGCGTCCGCGAGGTAGCTCGCATCGACCGGCGCCTGCATCTGTGCGCCGATGAGGCCCTGATGTGCGCCGACGAGCATCGTGGCGACGCCGGACTGCCCGAGGAAAGTCAGCAGCTCGTGCAGTTGCACGATGAGAAAGCGCTCGTCCGGCATCGCGTTGAGATAGCCATTCAGGCTGTCGATGACCACCACCGTGGCGTGGAAGTCGGTGACCGAGGTGCGTATCTCGTGGACGAACTCGCCCGGCGACAGCTCGGCCGGGTCCACCTGCCGAATGTGGATGTGGCCCGATTCGAGGAACGGCGCGAGGTCCATCCCCAGACCTTCGCAGCGGGTGCGCAGCGTGCCGATGCTCTCGTCGAAGATGAAGAGCGCGGCATGCTCGCCGCGCCGCGCCGCCGCCACCGCGAACTGCACCGCCATGCTCGATTTGCCGGTGCCCGGGGCGCCGACGAAGAGCGTGCTGGTGCCTTTTTCGATGCCCCCGCCCAACAGGTCGTCGAGCTGGGCAAGGCCGCTCGGAATCCGCGTTTGCATCAAAGGCGGCGTGTGCTCGGCCGCCACCAGCCGCGGAAAGACCTGCAGCCCGCCGCGCACGATCCTGTAGTCGTGATAGCCGGCACGAAACTCCTTGCCGCGGTACTTGGTGATCACGAGCCTGCGCCGCGATGCACCGTAGTCGGGATTGACCTGCTCCAGGCGGATCACCGCGTGGGCGATGCTCTGCAGCTGCAGGTCCTGCTCGGTGGCGGTGAGATCGTCCAGCAGCATCACGGTGCACTGGCGACCCGTGAAGAAGTGCTTCAGCGCCAGGATCTGCCGCCGGTAGCGCAGCGATCCGCCCGCGAGCAGGCGCAGCTCGGACAGCGAGTCGAAGACCACGCGGCTGGGCTTGATCTTTTCGACCTCCGCCAGGATGCGCAGCGTGGTCTCGCTCAGTTCGACCTCGGAGGGATGGAACATGGTGTACTGGTCGTCAGGCGCCAGCGCCTCCTCGCTCGGCAGCATCTCGCGCACCTCGATGCCGTTCAGGTCCCATCCGTGCGAGCGCGCCACCTCGGAGAGTTCGCCGGCCGTCTCGGACAGCGTGATGTAGAGCGCGCGCTCGCCCTGCGCCGCGCCCTCGCGCAGGAACTGGATCGCCAGCGTGGTCTTGCCGGCGCCGGGTGCGCCTTCGACCAGGTAGAGCCGTTCGGCGGTGAGACCACCCCCGAGCACATCGTCGAGACCGGGCACACCCATCTTCAGAACGGGTGCAGCGGATTGGTGTTTTTCGGGCTGGGACAAGGTGCGGTCCTTTCCTCGGTTGCGAGCCGAATAAAAGTAGCACGCACACCCCGCCTCTGCCATTCGCGCGATGTTGTTGAGTGGCGTAGGGCGGCTCCTACGACTTCAGACCTCGGGCTCCGGGCCCTTGGTGGCATGAGGCGAACGGCCGCCCGCCGCACAGCCGAGCGCAAGGCCGGCCACGAAGGCGCCGCACACCCACGCCAACGACCGCCCGGCGTCGCGACGGCCCATCGCGGCCAGGCCGATCGAGCAGGCAATGCCCGCCAACGTGCCGGTTGCGAGGCCGGTTCGCAGGGCCAGATGCGTGTTTTCGCCCTGGGGGGCGCGGCTTGCACGCTGCGCGTTGTTCACTGGCCGCAGCGCGGGTGCGGCCTTGGTGACGTTGACCGACACCGGATCGCTCGCGGGAAAGGATTCCTCGATCCCGTGGTCGAGCGCGTCTTCGCTCAGCGGCTGCTCGACCGGCCGCACGTGCTGCGCGCGCGGCGGATCGTGCCGCTCGGAGGTCGGGAAAGGAAACGGGTTGGGATCGGATCTGTCCATCGCGGTGCTCCGTGAAATCCAGGGACGGAGCAATCAACTTGATCGACGGCGGGCGCACGCCACGTGCGATATCGACTACATGCGCTGCAAGCCCTTTCCGATAAGGCCGGGAGGGGCCCCGCCGGTCAATGGCTTTGCCGCATGCCGGCCGGCGGCGGCATCACGAAAGGACCATCCATGTCGAATTCGCAGAACGACCGCAAGGGCCACACCGAACACAACAAGCCGTCGAAACACCCCACGCAGCGGCACGAGAGCCGCCGCACGCCGGAAAGCCGCCACGACCGCGAGTCCCACGCAGGCAGCGGCAACCAGACACAGGCGCGCCGCAGGGGGTCGTAGCGGGTGCGTTCAGGCCACCGCGGTCGAGTAGCGCTCCAGCAGCGCCTGCACCTGGGTTTCCATCTCGTCGAAACGCGCGATCGCCTCCTCGCGTTCCACGCGCAGCCGGCGCAGGCGCTGGCTGGCGTCCAACCACATGCGGCTCTCGCCCCCGTCGGCCAGGAAGCGAAGTGGAAAGCGCACCGTGCGGGTGACGACGCGCGACCCCGCGCGGCGGGCCCTGCGTTCGACCACTGCAACGAGCTCGTCGCCCTCGACGCGGCAAGCGAAGAGCGAGTCGCGCGCAGGGTCGAGCGGCCGGAACCGCGTGTCGTAGTGTTCGCCATTGCCCGCTGCAAGCCATTGCGGCCGGAAGAGTTCGCGATGCATGCGCATGCGGCTGAAGAGCTTCGCGCCCAGCCAATCGAGCAGCTCATCGCGCTTGGCAATGCTCGCGCTTCCGTTGCCGCGCAGACGGTCGAGTTCGAGCAGACGGTCCATGAAGACGGACGCCTCGATCCCCTCGGACTTCGGCAGCACTGGCCGGCTTCCTGCGAGCGCCCGTGAGAACGGTGCCTGCGATTTCGTCGGCGGCCAGTCGGTGCCCGCACGCAAATGCGCGTGCAATGCGCTGCGCGCGGACAGCGGCCGCGACGGCACCGCGGCGGACGGAGCGCGCGAGATGCGCGACGCCCTCTTGTTGAACAGCCAGCCCTCGCCCATCAGAAACCTCAGCAGGCTCCTGGGACCGGCAAGTGTCGTTTCGGAAGAAGCATTCATGAGAGCTAGGCTATCCGAAGGCGCGCAAAACGAATTCGGCGAGGTCCGATGGAAATACCGCTGAGTTCGGCCGATCGGTTCGGATTCCGGTCAGCCTTCGTTCAGCGCAGGCATGCACCAAAGTGCAATTGACGCTACGCACGAGCGGTTCGAGACTGTGCCGGTCTGCGGCTCCCTCGTCGTTGCGTCGAGCATGGAGAGAAACGCCCACCGGCCAGATCGGAGGCCCTATTCCGACGCGCACGATTCAAACAATCAACGATCTCGCCCAATTGCCCGACAGTGAACTGCGAGCCTGCCTCGCGGCAATGCGCAAGGCGGTCGTGGAGGCCAAACGGATTCACGCCATCTCGCAACGCGAAGGAATTGTTGCGGAGGACGTGCCTTTCGTCTTTGCGTCCTTCAATTGGCACCCGAAGGCTGCCCAGCGGCTCGATTCGCCCCTTCTCGCCCCTGAGACGCCCATCGAGGAGATCCCGCTGCGAGCGAATGTCCATCACATCCTGAGAGAGCTCGCCATCTTTCGCGTCGAGGACCTGTCCGCCATCAGCGAAAGTGAGCTCTTGAGCGAGGAGTCCATCGGGCGCGGCACCCTCACCCGGCTGCGTGAGGCCCTCGCGCAAGTTGGCATGGCGTTTTCGCCCGACCCGGATGCCACGCAGCGCGCACTCGATCAAAGCAGGGCCGTGCTCGCGCTTCCGCGGGAGGCCCGGGCTTCGGCGCTCAAGGGCTTGAAGGATGCATCGCCGCTCTCCTCGCTCGGCCTCCGGCCGTCGACGCTCACGCGGGCACTGGGCCGCGGCCACCAGACCGTCGGCGCGCTGCGAAAACTCTCCCTTGCAGTGATCTGCGAAAGCTTCGGCAAACGGGAAGCGCGTGAAGTCTATGAGGCCCTGATGCTGACCGATCGCCCGTTTGCCGGGTCGGCAACACCCCTGGAACTCTGGCGCCACGGGCTGGTCGAGACCCATGAACTGGCGGCCCCCACCGCCGCGCACACACCCGTGGAAGAGTTGCGCCCGTGGCTGGGGTCGTCCGTCGACACATTGAACGCGCGCGGCATCCACACGCTGGACGCGCTGCGCAGTTTCGTCGCGCGTGAAGAAGTGACCTCCTCTCGAGGATTCGGGCGCACGACCGCCGATCGCATCTTTGCCTTTCTCGATGCGTATGTCGTGGCTCCGCCGTATCGCCGCGGGGCCATTCACCGCGCCGCGCGATAGTCCTCGCCGGTGGAATTTCACCCGGCGACGTCACGCACAAAAGCCTGCGCACGCTGCATGACCGATTCGAGTTCCTCGCGAGCGGCCTGGTAGGCACACAGGGTCTGGCGCGAGAGCTGCGCATCGTCATCCGCCTCCTGGTTTTCCACGGCACGGAAGGCTTGCACGGCGTCGTGCTCGTCGAGCTGGTGGCAGGCGGAGCACATGCGGTGCGCGAGTTGGCGCAAGGCGGCGTGGTCGGCGGCCGCCGCGGCGCGGTCCATCGCCCGCATGTCCGTTTCGGTTGCCGCCACGAAGATCTGCACCAGCTTCGCGACCTTGCTCGCGTCGCCACCGGACAGCTGCGTGAGGCCGGCATATCGGGACGGTGCAGCCGGATCGCCGCCTGCGTCGGAAGCGCGCCCTGCGCCATTGCCGTCCTGCCCCTGCTGGAGCACATCCGACAACGTCCTTCCCAGATCCTCCAGTTGCAGCGGCTTGGACAGATAGGCGTCCATGCCCAGCGCCAGGCAGCGCTCGGCCTCGCCCGGCAGGGCATTGGCGGTCAGGGCCACGATCGGCAGCCGGGGCCTGCTTTGCGCGGCTTCCCGCTCGCGCAGCCGTTTCGTCAGTTCATAGCCGTCGAGCCTCGGCATGTGGCAGTCGGTCAGCAGCAGCGCATAGCCTGCGCCGACGCCGGACGAAGCCAGCATCTCCCACGCTTGCTGGCCATCTTCGGCGACATCGCACGCATAGCCCAGCTTGACCAATTGGCGTGTGATCACCTCGCGATTGATCGGATGGTCTTCCGCCAGCAGCACGCGCTTGCCTTGCCCGGTCGCGGGTCCGGGCAGCGATCGATCGATCGCGGGCTGCCTGCCGGCATCGATGGCGAGTCGTTGCGACGCACCGCGTCCGGGCATGGAGTCCACGCTGGGCACCCAAGGGCGCAGGGGCAAGGTCACGATGAAGCGGCTGCCCACGCCGAGCGCGCTCTCGCAGCGCACGCTGCCTTGCATCAGTTCCACCAGCTGCCGGACGATCGTCAGCCCCAGGCCCGTGCCGCCGAAGCGCCGGGTGGTGGCGATGTCGGCCTGGCGGAAGGGCTCGAACAGCGTCTCGACCGCGCCCGGATCGATGCCGATGCCGGTGTCCCGGACCGCCAACTCCAGCTCGTCTCGTGGCGTGCGCATCACGCTCACGTGCACCTGGCCATGGTCCGTGAACTTGACCGCATTGCCGATCAGGTTGGTGAGCACCTGGCGCAGCCGCACGGCATCGCCCACCACGAACTGCGGGATGGCCGCGTCGACGTGGAAGTCCAGTCCGATGGCCTTGCGCGCAGTCTCCGCCGCGAAGGTGGCGCACACGTCCTCCACGAGACTGGCCAGCGACAGCGGCCGGCTCTCGATGTCCAGCATGCGCGCCTCGATCTTCGAGAAGTCCAGGATGTCGTTGATGATGGTCAAGAGCGACACCGACGACTCCCGGCAGCGCATGAGCATCGTGCGCTGGTCGTCGTCCAGGGGCGTGTCCAGCACCAGGTCGATCATGCCGAGCACGCCGTTCAGCGGCGTGCGCACCTCGTGGCTCATCATGGCGAGGAAGTGGGCCTTGGCGTCCACCGCCGAGCGCGCCTCCTCGGCCTTGGTCACCAGGCTCGCCTTGAGCGCTTCTTCGTCGGTGATGTCCTTGACGATGCCGATGAAGGAGATGACGGTGCCCGGGGCGGCCGGGTCGGTGCGCATCGACAGGCTCCCGCGCACTTCGACGATGCGCTCGGCACGAGCCTTCGGAAAGATGCGGAACTGCTTGCGAAAGGCACCCCCTTGTTGCCGGTACAGCTCGCCCAGTCGCTCCGCCACGCGTTTGCGGTCCTGCGGATCGATCAGCGCAAACAAACCTCGGTAGGTCATCACCGCGCCGTCGCCGAATCCGCAGATCTCCCGCAGGCGCTGGTCGGCCTCGATGGGCGCATCGAGAAACGCCGGGTCGTTCACATGGGGGACCCCGAGAGGCCGGGTGACCGAACGCCAGACCCCCAGCCCGCCCACGCTCAACGCGAGGTCGAGGTCGCTTCGCGATTGCCCGAGCTCGGCGAGAACGCGTTCCGCCTCGGACTTCGCCGCGCTGAGCTCGAACTCGGCCTGACGCCGCTCGGTGATGTCGCGGTTGACGCCGATCACGAAGTCGTAGCCCGCGCGCATGCGGTCCATCGACATGAAGCCTTCGATCCAGCGCACCGCACCCTGGTCGTCCACCACGCGAAACTCGTAGACGCCCACCTCCCGTCCGCTGCGCACGATCCTCATGTACTCCTTGACCGGATCCACGTCGTCCGGATGCAGCTTCGCAAGGAAATCGATTTCGGCATTGGCGGTTCCGCTCAAGCCCAGGATGTCGCGAGCGCGCGGGTCGAGCCGCACTTCGCCACTGGCCGGATTCCACTCCCAGACGCCCATGCGCGCGGCGTCCAGCGCGACGCCGAGGCGCGCATTGAGATCCTCCATCCGGCGCTTGACCGCCCGCTGCTCGGTGACGTCGATCGCCACGCCGACGATGCCGCACAGCTTCTGCCTCCTGTCGTAGACGGGTCGCTTGCGAGACTCGAAACAGTGCCGGGCGCCTCCGATCTCGATCTCTTCCTCGAAGGTGCGGGCCGCGCCCGAGGCGATCAGCTCACGGTCCTGCGCCACGAAGCGTTCATGCAGCTCGGCGCCGAACAGATCATGGTCCGTGTGCCCGATGGCCTTGCGCTGATCCAGACCAAACACGCGCGCGAACTCCGCGTTGATGCTCTGGTAGCGGGCCTGCGCATCCTTGAAGAAAAGGACGTGGGGCACCGCGTCCACGATCGCGTGAAGCTCGTCGTCATGGCGCTGCAGCCGCTTGGTGCGCACGAACTGCACGAGCGAGAGACCCACCATGCACACGGATCCCAAAGCCATCCAGAACCAGTGCAGCTCGATGGCCATGGGCTGGCCGAAGAAGTAGCTCGCGATCGCAAGCACCAGGGTGAGCGCCAAGGTGAGGATGCCGCTGCGGTCGATCGCGCGCGTCGGCCAGTTGGACTCGATTTCCATGGGGCTCCTTCCGTGGGCAGAAGTGGGCCATCCGGGTCCATCGCACCCGCAACTCGGGATCGCAGGCTCGGCCGGACGCAAGAGGCATTGCATTCTTGCCGATGCCGCAACCGATCGCCAGAAGATGCAACCGGCCCGTCGAGGCGCCTTCATCCGCCAGGCGCGAGGCGCGCCCCACCGTGCCGCCGCCGCCCGCCGACGGCCGCCCCCCCGCCCTATCGCCCCCGCCTCACTCGACCGTGACGCTCTTGGCCAGGTTGCGCGGCTTGTCCACGTCGGTCCCGCGTGCGCAGGCGGTGTGATAGGCGAGCAACTGCAGCGGCACCACGTGCAGCAGCGGCGACAGGGCGCCGTAGTGCTCGGGCATGCGGATCACGTGCACGCCTTCGGAACTGTCGATGCGGGTGTCTCCATCGGCCAGCACGTAGAGCACGCCGCCGCGCGCGCGCACTTCCTGCAGGTTGCTCTTGAGCTTCTCGAGCAGCGCGTCGTTGGGCGCCACCGCCACCACCGGCATTTCGCTGGTCACGAGCGCGAGCGGCCCGTGCTTGAGTTCGCCGGCCGCATAGGCCTCGGCGTGGATGTAGGTCACCTCCTTGAGCTTGAGCGCGCCTTCGAGCGCGATCGGGAAATGCAGTCCGCGGCCGAGGAAGAGCGCGTTCTCCTTGCGCGCGAAGTCCTCCGCCCAGCTGATGACCTGCGGCTCCAGCGCAAGCACCGATTGCAGCGCGACCGGCAGGTGGCGCATCTCCTTGAGAAAGCGTGCCTCGCTCTCCTGCGTCAGCAGGCCGCGCGATTGCGCCAGCGCGAGGGTGAGCAGGAAGAGCCCCGCGAGTTGCGTGGTGAAGGCCTTGGTCGATGCCACGCCGATCTCCGCGCCGGCGCGCGTGATGTAGGCCAGCTTGCACTCGCGCACCATCGCGCTGGTCGCGACGTTGCAGATGGTGAGCGTGTGCTCCATGCCCAGCGATCGCGCATGCTTGAGCGCAGCGAGCGTGTCGGCGGTCTCGCCCGACTGGCTGATCGTCACCACCAGCGTCTTCGGGTCGGGCACCGATTCGCGATAGCGGTACTCGCTCGCGATCTCCACCTGCGTCGGGATCTTCGCGATCGCTTCGAGCCAGTACTTCGCAGCGCAGCCGCTGTAGTAGCTGGTGCCGCAGGCGAGGATCAGCACCTTGTCGATGTCCTTGAATACGCGCCAGGCCGCGGCGCCGGGCGTGCCGTCGGCCGAGATGCCGTCGAACAGCTCCGGCACGATGCCCTCGACGCCTTCGAGCGTGTCCGCGATCGCACGCGGCTGCTCGAAGATCTCCTTCTGCATGTAGTGGCGGTAGGGCCCGAGTTCGGCCGCGCCGCTGTGCGCCTGCACCGTGCGCACCGGGCGGGTCACCGGCTTGTGCGCGCGGTCGACGATCCAGTACTTGCCGGGCTGGATGTCGACCACGTCGCCTTCTTCGAGGTAGACGATCTGGTCGGTCACGCCGGCCAGCGCCATCGCGTCGCTGGCGAGGAAGTTCTCGCCCTGCTCCTTGCCCACGCCGAGGATCAGCGGCGAACCCGCGCGCGCACCGATCACGCGGTGCGGCTCGTCGCGGCAGATCGCGGCGATGGCATAGGCGCCGTGCAACTGCTTCACGCTCGCCTTCACCGCTTCGAAGAGGTCGCCGTCGTAGTGGCTGTCGATGAGGTGCGCGATGACCTCGGTGTCGGTCTGGCTCGCGAAGACATAGCCCTTGGCCTGCAGCGCCTCGCGCAGCGCTTCGTGGTTCTCGATGATGCCGTTGTGGACCAGCGCGATGCGGCCGGGCCGCGCCGTCTGCGCATCGGCCCCTGGCCCGTGGCTGAAGTGCGGGTGTGCGTTGTGGACGGCGGGTGCGCCGTGCGTGGCCCAGCGGGTGTGGGCGATGCCGGTGAGCCCTTCGATGTGGTCGCCCTGCACCTGCGCGAGAAGGTCGGCCACGCGCGATGTGGTGCGCGCGCGCTGGAGACCGCCGGCATGCACCGCGACGCCGCACGAGTCATAGCCACGGTATTCGAGGCGTTGCAGGCCCTGCACGAGAACGGGAACGATGTTGCGGCCTGAAACGGCGCCGACGATGCCACACATGGGAGGTGCTCCTGGATTGAAGTGCGCGAATCGTACGAGCGGCGGAGAGAAATTAATCGACTCGTTATTGCCAATTTGTGACGACAGATTTCATCACTTCTCTCGTTCGTCTGTTTATTTCATAATTAATCTCATCATGAAAGAAATCGACCTCGACGCAACCGACCTGCGCGTTCTCGACGCGCTGCAAACGGACACCACCCAAAGCAACCAGGCGCTCGCGGAGCGTTTCAACATCTCCCCGCCGACCTGCCTGCGACGGGTGCGTCGCCTGCGTGAGTCGGGCTGGATCGAACGCGAAGTGGCGATCCTCGACGCAGGACGCGTCTCCCCGCTGCTTACCGTCATCGTGGAGGTCTCGCTGGACCGGCAGGACGCCACGGCGCTCGATGCCTTCGAGCAGCGCGCGGTGGCGGACGACGCGGTGCAGCAGTGCTACCGCGTCTCGCCGGGGCCGGATTTCGTGCTGGTGGTCACCGTGCGCGACATGCCGCTCTACCACGCGCTCGCGCAGCGGCTCTTCACGAACGACGCGAACGTGCGCAACGTGAAAGCCTTCTTCAGCGTCAAGCGCGCGAAGTTCTCGCCGCGCGTGCCCTTGCCCGGGCTCGACTGAAGGCGCTCAGGTCTTCGGCGCCTTCTTGGGCCGCTGCCAGTTCGGGAAGCTGGTTTGGCGCGCGCGCGAGATCGTCAGCGCGCCGGGCTCGGTGCTCTTGGTCACCGTCGAGCCACCGCCGATGGTGCCGCCCGCGCCGATGGTGACCGGCGCCACCAGCACGCAATTGCTGCCCACGTGCACGTCGTCGCCGATGATCGTGCGGTGCTTGTTGGCGCCGTCGTAGTTTGCGGTGATGCTGCCGGCGCCGTAGTTGACCCGCTCGCCCACCGTCGCGTCGCCGAGGTACGCCAGGTGGTTCGCCTTCGCGCCGGCCGCAAGCGTGGAGTTCTTGACCTCGACGAAGTTGCCGATGTGCACTTCGGGGCCGAGCCGCGCACCCGGACGCAGCCGCGCGAAAGGCCCGACGAGCGAGCCCGCGCCGACCGTCACGCCGGCCTTCTCGCCGTCGATGTGCGTGAAGGGATGGATCACCGAGCCGGTCTCGATGCGCGCATTGGCGATCACGCAGTTCGCGCCGACGGTCACGCCCGCGCCAAGCGACACCGCGCCTTCGAACACGCAGTTCACGTCGATCTCCACATCCGCCTCGCAGGCCAGCGTGCCGCGCAGGTCGAAGCGCGCCGGATCGGCCAGCCGCACGCCCTGCGCCATGAGCGCCTCGGCCTGCCGAAGCTGGAACGCGCGTTCGAGCGCAGCCAGCTGCGAAGGCGAATTCACGCCGAGCACCTCGATCGCATCCTCCGTGCGGTGCGCGACGATCGGCACGCCATCGACCGATGCGAAGCCGACCACGTCGGTCAGATAGAACTCGCCCTGCGCATTCTTGTTGTCCAGCCGCGTCAGCCACGCCTTGAGCAAGCGGCTCGGCACCGCCATGACACCGGTGTAGATCTCGTCGATCGCGCGCTGGGCTTCGGAGGCATCCTTTTCCTCGACGATCGCGAGCACGTCGCCGTCGTGCTGCCCTTCCGCGCGAAGGATCCGGCCGTAGCCCTTCGGGGTGGGGGTGCGGATGGTCAGCAGCGCAAGGCGGCGGCCGGCGCTCTGCGCGACCAGCGCGCGCAGCGTGGATTCGCCGATCAGCGGCACGTCGCCCGAGAGCACGACCACCGTGCCGTCGTCGGGCAGATGCGGCACCGCCTGCTGCACCGCGTGGCCGGTGCCGAGCTGCGGCACCTGCCGCGCGAACGCGGGCGCCCTGCCGGCTGCCGCGCCTTCGAGCGCCGCCTCGACGTCGGCCGCGCCATGGCCGGTCACGACCACGATGTTGCGCGCGCCGATGCGCGTCGCGGTGTCGATCACGTGCGCCACCAGCGCGCGCCCCCCCAATCGATGCAACACTTTGGGCATGCTGCTTTTCATGCGCGTGCCTTTGCCGGCTGCCATGATGACGACGTCGATGGGTTCCTGATTCTGTTGCGGGGTCTGATTCATGCCACTTTTCCGGATGCGTTGCGCAAGGCTGGCGCGAATTATCGGGGTGCTGGTCCTCGCGGGCTGCCTCGCGGCCTGCAGCGCGATCAAGCTCGCCTACAACAACCTGCCGGAGGTGAGCTACTGGTGGCTCGACAGCTACGTCGACTTCGACAGCTCCCAGACGCCACGGGTGCGCGACGAACTCACGCAAGTGCTGGAGTGGCACCGGCAGAACGAACTGCCGAAAGTCATCGACCTGCTGCGCCGCACGCGCACGCTGGCGGCCGACGACGTCACGCCCGCGCAGGCCTGCGAGCTGGCCGACTCGATCCAGGCCCGCCTGCTCGCGCTGGCGGACCGCGCGGTGTCCGCGGGTGCGGACGTGGCCCTGAGCCTGAGCGATGCGCAGCTTGCGCACCTCGAGCGCAAGTACGCGCGGGTCAACGCCGATTACGGCAAGGAGTGGATCGCACTGAGCCCGAAGGATCAGCGCGAGAAGCGCTACGAGCAGTTCCTGGACCGCAGCGAGGACTTCTACGGCCGGCTCGATGCGGCGCAGCGCGATCTGCTGCGCCGCCAGATCGCGCAATCCAGCTTCGACCCGCGCGAGTTCGACGCCAACCGCAGGGCGCGCCAGCAGGAGATCCTCGCGCTGCTTCGCAGGCTGTTGGCCGAGAAAGCCGCCCCTTCCGATGCACAGGCTGCGGTGCGCGCTTTCGTGCGCCACGTGGCGGAGCCGACCGGGACGGAGCGGGAGCGGCGGCAGTCGCAACGGGAGGAGTCGTGCCGCACCGTCGCCGAGCTGCACAACCAGACTACGCCCGCCCAGCGCAGCAAGGCGAGGCAGCGGCTGCAAGCCTACGAGGACGATCTGCGCGAGCTGGCTTCAGCGCTTTAGCGGCCGAACTATGACGAATGACACAGGCAATATCCAGCCGCAAAGTACAACATTTGTTTACACTTGAGCGCGCCCGCCCTTCGCGCCGACCGACCATTCCCGAATGAACATCAGCCTCTGCACGCTCTTCGAAAAGAACTACCACTACGGCGTCGCCGCGCTGACCAATTCGCTCATTGCGGCGGGCTATCGAGGCGATCTGTGGGTCGGCTATCGCGGCGAACTGCCGGCGTGGATCACCGGCGCGCCCTCGTTCGATGCAGGCTCCGGCAGGTTCGAGGTCGCACCCGGCCTCGCGCTTCGCATGATGTTCCTCGACACGCCGGTGCACTTCACCTATTACAAGCCGACCTTCATTCGCGACCTGCTCGAAAAGCATGCGCCCGAAGCGGCGGTGATGGCCTACATCGATCCCGACATCGTGGTGAAGTGCGACTGGCCTTCGTTCTGCGGCTGGTTCACCGACGACGGCATCTCGCTGATCGAGGACGTCAACTGGTGCTTCCCGGCACGGCATCCGAAGCGGCTGCAATGGAACCGCTTCTTCGAGCCGCACGGCATCGTGCCGAAGCGCGCGCTCGAGCGCTACTACAACGCAGGCTTCATCGCGGTGCCGCGCGCGCACATGGACTTCCTCGACCTGTGGCGGCACCTCTGCGATCTCGTGCTTGCGCACAACGCAGGCGCCGAGAAGCTCAAGATCGGCGGCGGGGCGGACCTCTTCCATTCGACCGATCAGGACGCGCTCAACTTCGCGTTGACCGTGTACGACGCCCCGCTGAACACCGCCGGCCCCGAGGCGATGGATTTCGCGCCGGGCGGCTACTACCTCTCGCATGCAATCGGCTCGGTCAAGCCGTGGCACGGCAAGCACATCCGGCAGGCGCTGCGCGGGCAACCGCCGCGGCTCGCGGCCAAGGCGTACTACCAGTTCGCGAATGCGCCGATCAAGGTGTGGGACGAGGGCGACCTCGCGCGGCGGCGCCTCGAACTGAAGATCGCGGCGGCGATCGGCCGCGTCTACCGCTCGGCCTGACGCGGCCGCGCGCGCCGTCTCACTTCTTCGCGGCGGGCGCGGTGACCCAGAGGCCCGCGAGCCAGCGCGCGCTGCGGTCCAGGCCCTCTGCGGCGCTCAAGGGTGGCGCATAGCCGAGCACCTCGACCGCGCGATCCATCGGCAACCGCGTCGCACAGGTGTGCAGCTGGCTGATCTCGTAGTCCGCCGATGGCGACGGCGCGTGTGGCAGCACGAAGCCGCTGGCGATCGGCGGCGCCGTATAGCGCTCCAGGCCGGCCTTCACCGCGTCCTTGAGGCGCCGGCTGAACATCGGAAGGATCATCCGCGAAGCCGGCACCTGCTTGGCCCAGGCCACGCGCTCGCGCAACGATCGCGCGGGAACGCCTGCAGCCGGCACGTCGCGGAAGTCGGAGACGTCGAAGCCCAGCGCCTGTGCAAGCGGCTGGTAGAACTCGCGCCAGGTCATGCAGGTGCCGTCCGCAACGTAGAAGGCGCCCTCGGTCGCGCGCGCATGCGTGAGGCCCAGCTCGATCGCATGGATCAGGTTATCGACGTAGATGTGGTTGCACAGGCCGTGTCCGCCCTCGACCAGGAACGCCTGCTTCGAGTGCAGCGCACGCGGCAGCCCGCTGAACCACTGGCAGCGCGGCCCGTAGACGATGCCAGGGCGCAGGATGCAGACCTCCACGCCCGAGGCTTCGCGCAGCACGCGCTCGGCCCGCACCTTGGCGTTGTTGTAGTCGTTGGGCTGGTCGTCCTTCAGCGGCGTGGCATCGTGGGTGCCGGCCGGCGGGTTCTGCCCGTGCACCGAGGCGCTGCTGAGGTAGACGAGCCGGCGGACGCCCGCGGTCTTGCACGCTTCCACCGCGGCCTCGGCGGCGGCGACGATCTGCGCGGCATCGCCGACGATCGCATGCACCATCGCGTCGCAGCCGCGAATGGCTTCGGCCAGGGCGGCCGCGTCGAAGATGTCGGCCTGCTTCCAAGGCGGCAGCGCAAAACGCGCCATGCGGGCCAGGCTGTAGGGGCTGCGCACGATCGCGCGGACATCGTGCGTGCCGCCCAGCACCCACTTCTCCATCAGGCGGGTCCCGACGAATCCGGAACCTCCGAGCACTGCGACTTGCATGGTCACGCGCCCTCCACGAGCTGGTGGGCGCGGGCGGATTCTTCCGGATCGAAATAGGGCATGTCCATCAGTCGCTTGCGGGCGTACATGGTCTCTACGAGCGACAGCGCGGCCATGGCCGTGGCGCCGCTGACGCGGGGCTTGCGGTTCTCGCGGACCGCATCCACCACATCCTTCCATTGGGCGGTGAAGGCGCCGAGGTAGCCGTGCGCCGGGGTCGAATACTCGGCGGTGCTGCCGTAGGGCTGGCGGGCCGTCGCGAGTTGGGGGACAGGCACGCCGTCGATCTCGATCAGCAGATCGGTGGCCTGGCCGGTGCGCCAGGTGACGGTCGCGCGCTCGAATTCGATGCGATAGCGATTGGCCAGCTCCACGTCCCAGCTCAGGCGGATGTCGGCCTCGGTGCCCCCCGGCCAGCGCAGCCTGACGGCGCTGTTGATCTCCACGCCGCCCATGGCATCGTCGGCGTAGTCGACGACCTCGGGCAGGCCCAGCCACGACACCAGGATCTCGAGCATGTGGATGCCGATGTCCAGCGTGACGCCGCCGCCGCCTTCCTGCCGCGTGAAGAAGCCCGCCGACGCCGCCGGCCAGCGGAACATGCCGCCTTCGTCGGCCACGATGCGTCGTACCGGCCCGAACACGGCTGAATCGATCAGGGTGCGCACGGTTTCGATGGCCGGGAAGAAGCGCCGGAAGTGCCCCACGGCCAGCATGCGCCCGAGCCGGTCCGCCTCGCTGCGCATGGTGCGCGCCTCGGCGGCGGTGGCGCAGATCGGCTTCTCGACCAGCAGGTTGTAGCCACGCCCCAGCAGCGATACCGCGAGCTCCGCATGGCTGCGCGCCGGCGTGGCGATCAGCGCGATGTCGGCTTCGCGCGCGCGATCGAGGTCGGTGAAGCACGTGGCCGAGGGAAAGAGGTGCTGGCAGCGCGCGAGCCGCTCTTCGCTGCGGTCCACGAGGCCGACGACTTCGAGCCATCCCTGGCGCTCCGCCTCGCGGGCCGCGGGGCCCTGGTATTCCTCCACCACCGCGCCGCAGCCGATGATGAGGACCTTGAGCGGAAGCCCCGCCTTGCCGTCGATTGCGCTGTCGCTGCTGATCTCGCTAGTCATCTGTCGATCCGAAGAAACCGTCGTAGTTGCCAGCCCAGCAGGCTGGGATTGCGAAGCAGGATGCCGGCCGCGCGCGACTTGCCGCCGGGCGAGCGGATCAGGTCCCGCAAGAGCGGCCGCATCGACAGCGAGAAGCCGACCATGCCGGCACGCCGCGCCTCGCGGCACGAGGGGCAGTTGGCATGGGCGCGGGCATTGCGGCCGATGACCGCGCGCCCGGTGCGCCACATCACTTCCACGTTCTTGCTCATGCTGCCGGGCACCATGCGATAGACGCTGCGCATGTCTCGCGCGAGCCCGAACTTGCCGCCGCGCCCGGCGATGCGAAGCCACAGGTCCCAGTCTTCGCAGGAGCGCAGGCCGACATCGAAGAGGCCGACCTGCGAGAGCATCTCGCGCCGCACGACGAAGGTGTTCGGCGGGCCGATGTTCTTCTGCAGCAGCCGGTGCAGCGCATCGCGGCCGATGTCCTGGCCGCCGAATTCGCCGATGACCTTCTCGCCGCCCTCGTCCACCACGTCCGCGAGCCCGTGCACCACGTCGAGGTCGGGGGACTGCGCGAAGGCGCGCGCGGCTGCGGCGAGCATGCCCGGGCGCAGGTAGTCGTCCGAATCGAGGAAGAGCAGGTAGCGGCCGCTGGACCGCAGGATGCCGCGGTTGCGCGCGGCGCACAGGCCCGCGTTGGGCTGGCGGATCACGATCACGCCCTCATAGCGGCTCGCGACTTCGGAAGCGTCGTCGGGCGAACCGTCGTCCACCACGATCACTTCGAGATCCACGTCACGCGACTGTGCGAGCGCCGATTCGATCGCGGCCGGCAGCAGATGGGCCTGCTTGTAGCAAGGAATGATGACGCTGAACTCGGGCATCAGTGCGAGCCTTGCCGCCGCCACAGGCTGGTGAAACCGTCGCGAAGCACCAGCGGCCAGAAGCGCACCGGCAGCCGCGCCACCTCGCGCAGCGCCTCGGCGATCGACGCACGCGCGCGCTGGCGCAGCATCGGTGCGAAGGCCATGTTGTAGACGTAGCGCGCGCCCCCCTGCAGTGCATGGCGCGCAGTGACGCGGCGCGACTTCGGCGAGCCCACCGGCAGGCGGGACGCCATGCCCACCACCTGCCGGATACCCCGCCACATGGCCTGCCCGTTCTTGCTCAGCGAGCCGCCGCGCAGGCGGTACACCGCGAGCGAGTGGTCCATCCGGACCCACTTGTCGGTCGCCGCCGCGATGCGCAGCCACAGGTCGAGGTCTTCCGCGTGATGAAGACCGGGCCGGAACAAGCCGCTGCGCGCGAAGACATCGCGCCGCACGATGATGCCGTTGGTCGGCACCGATTCGCCGCCCAGCACGCTCAGGAAGGCCGTCGGCTGCAGGCTGGGCGCGGGATGGCGGTCGACCGGACGGCCTTCGTCATCGACCACCTGCATGCCGCAGACGAACACGTCGGCGTCCGGATTCGCGGCCAGCGCCGCCTCGAACGCCGCGCGGTAGCCGGGCAGGAGCAGGTCGTCGCTGTCGAGGAAGAGCACGAAATCCGCCCGGCTTTCGAGGATCGCGCGGTTGCGCGCCACCGACGGGCCGGCATTGCGCTGGCGGATCACGCGCACGCCTTCACAGCGCTCGGCGTAGTCGGCCGACCCGTCGCTGGAGCCGTCGTCCACCAGCAGCACCGGGACGCGGTTGTCCTCCCAGGCCGAGGCCAGGGTTTCGGACAACGTCGCGGCGGAGTTGTAGGAGGCCGTAAGGGCTTCCAGCGTCGAGGGCCCCATGGCTCACGCCTGTTGCGAAACGATGCTGTGGGCGGACAGGCGGCTGGCGAGCCGGAGCAGGCCGTGGCGGCCTTCATAGGCGCGCGGCGCGCCGGGCAGCGAGACGGGGTGCACTTCGAGCTGCACGCACTCCTGCGCGGCAAACACTTCCTTGCCCGCCACGTCGTGCAGGAAGAAATCGATGAAGTAGCGGCCCGGCATCAGGCTCATCCGCTCCAGCGCGAGCCGGAACGAGAAGCGCCCGTCGTAGCGCTGGAAATCCACCGATTCCTCGGGCCCCCAGACTTCGGAAAGGGTGATGCCGTTGGCGTCGTACCAGCGCAGGAAAGGGATGCACATCGGCGTCGGTTCCTGCGCCTCGAGCTCGAGTTCGATCTCCAGCGGCTTGAGGAAATCGACGTCGCCCACGGCCGTCTGCGCGCCGTTGATCAGCAAGTCCACGAGCTGCAGCTTCGAAGACTTGCCGTGACGCGCCTGCACCGCCACCGGCGTGCGGGTCGCGTACTCGGCCAGCACCTCGTCGACCGTGCCCTGGCGCATCAGCCGGCCGTTCTGGAGCAGCAGGCCCTTGTTGCACAGCGCCTTCACCGCGGCGATGTTGTGGCTCACGAAGAGCACCGTCTTGCCTTCCTGGCTGCTGACGTCCTTCATCTTGCCCAGGCACTTCTGCTGGAACTGCGTGTCGCCGACCGCGAGCACCTCGTCGACGATCAGGATCTCGGGGTTCAGGTGCGCGGCCACCGCGAACGCGAGGCGCACGTACATGCCGCTCGAATAGCGCTTGACCGGCGTGTCGAGGAAGCGCTCGACCTCGGCGAAGTCGACGATGGCGTCGAACTGCCGGTCGATATCGCGCTCGCGCATGCCGAGGATCGAGCCGTTCAGGTAGATGTTCTCGCGTCCGGTGAGCTCGGGATGGAAGCCCGTCCCCACCTCCAGCAGCGAGCCCACCTTGCCGTACAGGCGCACTTCGCCCGCGGTGGGCTCGGTGATGCGGCTCAGCACCTTCAGCAGGGTGCTCTTTCCCGCCCCGTTGCGGCCGACGACGCCGACCACGTCGCCCTTCTTCACGTCGAACGAGACATCGTCGAGCGCCTTGAAGGTCTCGTAGCTCTGGCGGTTGAACACGCTCTTGAGCGCCGCGAAGGCGGCTTCGGTGACCCGGCTGTGCTGGGCCATGTGGGCAATCCGGTACTCCTTGCTGAGCCCGCGGACCGAAAGGGCCAGATCAGATGACATCGGCAAATCTCCGCTCCGCGCGTTGGAACATTGTGGCGCCCACCAGGAACAGCACCACGGAGACCACGGCACTCCAGACGACGGAGCTCCAGTTCAACATCGGCGTGCCGAGCACGGCCCACCGGAAGGATTCGAGGATGCCGACCATCGGGTTGATCGCGGCGAGCCACTGCGCCGACTGGGGGATGCTCGACGCGGCGTACGCGACCGGGCTGGCCCACAGCAGGAACTGGCTGAACACCGGAACGACATAGCGCACGTCGCGATAGCTCACGTTGAGGGCCGCGGTCCAGAAACCCAGCCCCAGCGCCAGCAGGATCGCCATCAGCATCGAGACCGGCAGGAAGAGCAGCGCGAAGGTCGGCGGGATGCGGTAGATCACGAGCAGCACCGCCATGACGACCGCGGCGACGGCGAAATCCAGCAGCACGCCGCGCACCGTCGACAGCGGCAGCACGATGCGCGGGAAGTAGATCTTGCTGACCAGCCCCGAATTGCCGACCAGCGAATCACCGGCCTTCTGGAAGATCTGGATGAAGGTGTTCCAGATCAGCAGGCCGGCGAAGCCGAAGACGAAGTACGGCACGCGCGCATCGCCGGTCGGCAGCTTGGCCACCGCCCCGAAGACGAAGGCGAACAGCCCGGCGCCGATGAGCGGCTGCAGCACGACCCAGAGCACGCCGATCGCGGTCTGCCTGTAGCGTAGCCGCACGTCGCGCAACGCGAGGATGCGCAGGAGGTCGCGGTACTCCAGCACATCCCGCCAGGGAAAGAAGACCGCACGACGCTGCGGCTTGATGACAAGGTGAGGTTCACCTGCGTTCGACATTGACGAAAGACCCTCCGAGGCTGGGAGCACCGAGGAGTCCAAACGAGACAAGCCTCAGAGACACTAGTTGCACGATGATACACATCAAAATTAAAGCTTAACTACTACCCTTTGGCCAACTGTGCGAAACGCCACGGTCGTATGCCTCTCGCAGTATCTGCCGAAGGCCGGGTTGACTGAATCACACGCGTTCCGGCTGCGTGCGCCACACGCAACGTTCGTTCCAGCGGGATAGGGGTGCTCCTCTCAAATCAGCGGCGTCGGCTGCATCGGCCGCTCGAAGTAGTCGCCCAGCTTTTCGAGGGCGTGCGGCTCCATGATGCGCAGCCAGCCGCCTTCCAGCCGATGCAAGTTGAGCTGCTGCAGCCGACGCAAGGTCTTGTTGGTGTGGACCAGCGAAAGCCCCAGGGCATCGGCGATGTGCTGCTGGCTCAGCGGAAATTCCGCCCAGCCCTCGCGCACCATGCCGAGCCGCTCGGCCCGGCGATACAGGTGCATGAGCAGCATCGCGACGCGCTCCCCTGCGTTGCGGCGGCCGGTGGTCACGAGGTTGTCGTCCACCATCTTCTCCTCTCGCGCGGCCAGCCAGGTGATGTCGTAGCCCAGCCTGGGATGCCCGCTGAAGAACTCCCAGAGCCGATCGCGCTCGAAGGCGCAGAGGGTGACCGCGGTCATCGCCTCGACGCCATGGGTGTGGCCGTCGGCGAATTCGTCCTGCAACCCGATGAAATCGCCGGGCAGCAGAAAGCTCAGGATCTGCCGCCGGCCGTCGGCCAGCGTCTTGAAGCGGAACGCCCAGCCGGAATAGAGCGTGAAGAGCTGCCCGCTCAGCCGGAACTCGTCGATGACCAGGCGGCCGGCGTCGAAGAACCGCGAGCCGGTGCGGAACGACTCGATGACCCGCACCTCCTCCGCCGACATCGGCAGGAACGCCGGATTTCGGCGCAGGCCGCACGCGTCGCACGGATGGGCTCCACGCGGCGGGGAAAGCCGGGGCAAGTGGTCCTCGAAATTCACCAGATCACTATAGGTCGCCCACACATGTCTTTTGACATTTCGAGGTTTCGTCCTGCCTCCTAGACTGCCGTCGCCCTACACACGACGACAGATGCCGCCTCTTCGGGAAGTCCTCTACATCAGCCTGCTGGCCACCGACCAGTCCACGACCGTCGTCGGCCAGATCGTCGCCGTCTCCCGCGCGCGCAATCTGCGCGACGGGATCACCGGCCTTCTGGTGTTCGACGGGATGCGCTTCTGCCAGCACTTCGAGGGCCCACCCGAAGCGGTGCAGGCCCTGCTGGCGCGGCTCGCGGCCGACCCGCGGCACGTCGAGCTGCGCGTGCTGTACGACGGCGAGCTGACGCAGCGGCGCTACCAGCGCTTCGAGATGGGCCTTGCCGACGTGGACGACCGCGAGGATCTCGGGGACGTGAACGCGCTCCGCGGGATCGCAGCGCTCGAATACTTCATTGCGCTGCGCTCCCGCTTCGATATTTCCGGCTGATCGCCGGAGCGCGGGTCAGCCTGCGCGGGCGGCGGGCTGGGCGGCGTCCCAGCTGTAGGTGGCGCCGTGGCTGTCCCACGGTTCCATCACGATGCGCTCGCCCGCGGCCACCGCCAGCGATTCGCCGGGTGCCAGCACCAGGTCTTCGCTGCCCCGGTGGGCGGTGGCATCCCGGGTGACCCACACCCGGCCCTGCCGGATGCGCAGCACGCTCGAACTGGAGGCTTTGAGGCTCATCGCGTGTCCGGCCTCGAGCTGCCATGCACCGCGGCGCACGGCCGGCGGCACGGCGGCCGGACGGGCCGCTGCAACGGACGAAAGCGTGGTGGTGGTGGCGACGGCGGACATGATGAATCTCCTGGTGGTGAGCTCGCGAATGGCGCGCTTCGGGAATGAATGATCGGCTTGCCGCCGTTGGCAGTCCAATGAAAACGCGGTAGCCTACTGATTCCGGTTTCGCATCAATCAACCTCCCGCCGAAGCCACCCGCCGATGCTGCATTCCCAGACCCACCTGCGTTCCCGGCCGATCTCCGCCGGCCACCTGCGCGCCTTCGAGGCCGTCGCCCGTCACCTGAACTTCCGCGCCGCCGCCGAGGAAATGGCACTGACCCAGTCCGCCGTCAGCCGGCAGATCCAGTCGCTGGAAGACGAAGTGGGCGTGGGCCTGTTCCTGCGGCACACGCGGGCGGTGGAGCTCACGAGCGCGGGCGCGCAGTTGCTGCTGGCGGTGCAGCAGTCGCTGCCGCGCATCGACGGCGCGGTGCGCCAGATCCGGCAGAACGCCGGACGCAAGAGCGTCTCGCTGACCACCTTCGCGTCCTTCGCGTCGATGTGGCTGATCCCGCGGCTGGAGGCCTTCCAGCGCGACAACCCGGAGATCGACATCCGCATCGACGCGAGCGACGTCGCGCTGGACATGGATGTCGCCGACGTCGACCTCGCGCTGCGCTACGGCCCGCGCGAGAACATGCCGGGGGGCGCGGTGCGTCTCTTCGGCGAGACCATCACGCCGGTCGCGAGCCCGTGGCTGATCAAGACCAATCCGCCGATCAAGGCCCCGGCGGACATCGCGCGCTTCACGCTGATCGAGGCCGGCGACGCACACCGCACGCACCTCGAATGGCTGACGTGGCGCCGCTGGTTCGAGGTCCACCACATGTCGCGCGCGCAGCCCCGGCGCTGGCTCTATTTCAACTACGCCTATCAGATGGTGCAGGCCGCGCTCACCGGCCAGGGGCTGGTGCTTGCCCGCAGTTCACTGATCGCCGAAAGCCTCGCCAACGGCGATCTGGTGGAAGTGCTTCCGCACCACCGCATGGATTCACCGATGGCCTACTGGCTCATCACCGGCCCGCGCAGCGCGCCGCGTCCGGAAATCCAGGCGTTCTGCGAATGGCTGCAGGGCCAGGCCGCGATCACGCGCGAGACGATCGGCGAAGTGCCCGATCCGGACACCATCGACCAACTGGATTGATCAGCCCACCGGCCAGACGACGCCGTTGTCGTTCAGGATGGCGTCCAGCGGCACGTCATGGGCCTCCGGCTCGAAGTCCTCGAGGAACCCATTGGTGAAGCCCAGCCCCACCGTGAACGGCTTCGGCTCCAGCGCCGCCAGCGTGCGGTCATAAAAGCCGCCACCGTAGCCCAGGCGATACCCGCCGGCGCTGTAGCCGAGGCAAGGCACGAAGAGCAGCGTCGGCACGATCAGCTCGGTGTCCTTCGGCTTCGGGATGTCGTAGGCATCGTTCTCCATCGGGCAGCCCGGATACCACGCATGGAAGGTCAGCGTCTTGTGCACCCGGTCGACCACCGGCAGGCCGATGCGACGGCGCTGCGGCTCGTCGAGGAGCTCGCCGTCTTCCTTCCAGCGATGCAGCGCGGGCAGCGGATCGAACTCGCCCTTGATCGGCCAGTAGGCGCCGATCACCGTATCCGGCCGTCCGACCAGCCAGATGCGCATCACGCGCTGGAGCAGATCGGCGCGCGCGAGCCGGTCCGGCATGGCCAGACGCTGTTCCACCAGTGCATGACGCAGCTGAGTTTTGAGAAAGTTGGCAGTTGCCGAGGTGTCGGCACCGTTTGACTTGTCCATAATCCCCCGATGCAATTCGAGAGCATTTTGGCACCGGTCCGCCGCCTGCCCCGTGCGGCCTTTTTGTCGCCAGGCCGCCCCAAGACAAAAAGCGCCCCCTCGGGGAGCCGCAAGGACACGAAGCGCCGAGCCTGGGGGCTTTTCTCCACCCTTGTATTTTCGATCTTCGCCGCGGCCGGCGCGACCCAGTCCGCCCATGCGCAGAACGCGAACGACGACGTTCTCCTGCAGATGAAACAGGCCGCCCAGCGCGGCGACAAGGCGCGCCTCACGGCACTGCTGCCGCAGGCACGCGGCCACCTGCTCGAACCCTGGGCGGCCTACTGGGAGCTCAGGGCGCGCCTCACGGAAGCGAGCCAGCAGGAAGTGCAGGCCTTCCTCGCGCAATACGCCGGCACCTACCAGGAAGACCGCCTGCGCAACGACTGGCTGCTGCTGGCCGGCCAGCGACGCGACTGGAACGGCTTCACCAGCCTGCATCCCGCCTTCCGGATGAACGACGATGGGCAGGTCCGCTGCTACGCGGTGCTCATCGAGACGCTGCAGTCCGGCACCGCCACCCCGGTGCAGGTGGACGAGGTGCGCCGCAACTGGTTCGCCCAGCGCGACCTCGACGACGGCTGCCTCACCGCGGCCGATCGCATGATCAGCGCGCGCCAGATGCCCGCCAACGACGCATGGAAGAAGGCGCGCCTGTCGATCGAGGCCAATCGTCCGCAGGCCGCGCGTGGTGCCGTGATGATCGTGGCGCCCGATGCGATCCCGCTGTTCGAGGACATGAACGCCAACGTCGGCAAGTTCCTCGCGAGCCGCGCGGTGGTTGCCGCCAAGTCGCGTCGCGAGATCGTGGTGCTCGCGCTGATCAAGCTCGCGATCGCCGACCCCGAGACGGCCGCATCGCAGCTGGACGGCAAGTGGGGGCCGATGCTCTCCGCCGAGGAACGCAACTGGCTCTGGGGCACCATCGGGCGGCAGGCGGCCAGCAAGCTCTCGCCGTCGGCCAACACCTATTTCTCCTACGTCACCAGGAACAGCGACCTCTCCGACGAGATGCTCGCGTGGAAGGCCCGCGCCGCGTTGCGCACCGGCGACTGGAAGGCGGTGCAGGCCGCGATCGACGCGATGAGCGAGGCGCAGCGGCAGGACCCGACCTGGGTCTACTGGAAGGCCCGCGCGCTGGCCACCTACGGCGGCGACGAGCGCCGCGCCCAGGCCCGCGCGCTGTACGAAGGCATCGCGGGCACGCGCGGCTTCTACGAGCTGCTCGCGCTGGAGGAACTGGGCCAGCGTGCCGCCGTGCCCACGCGCCCGGCGCCGCTCACGGCCGAGGAAAAGAAGGCCGCGCGCGACAACCCGGCGCTCAATCGCGCGCTCTACGCGATCTCCATCGGCATGCGTCCCGAAGGCACGCGCGAGTGGAACTACGCCACCAATCTGCACGATCGCGGCGGCATGGCCGACCGCGAGCTGCTCGCCGCCGCCGACCTCGCCTGCCAGCGCGAAGTGTGGGACCGTTGCATCAACACCAGCGAGCGCACCAAGGGCGCGATCGACGTGGACCAGCGCTTCCCGATGCCCTTCCGCGACACGGTGGTGCGCAAGAGCCAGGAGATCGGCCTCGATCCCGCCTACGTGTACGGCCTGATCCGGCAGGAAAGCCGTTTCGTCATGGACGCGCGCTCGGGCGTCGGCGCCTCGGGCCTGATGCAGGTCATGCCAGCCACCGCGCGCTGGACCGCCAAGAAGATCGGCATGTCCGACTTCACCCCGGGCCAGATCACCGACCGCGACACCAACATCACCATCGGCACCAACTACCTGAAGCTGGCGCTCGACGATTTCGACGGCTCGATGCCGCTTGCCGCCGCCGCGTACAACGCGGGCCCGGGCCGGCCGCGCAACTGGCGCAACGGACCCATCATGGAAGCGGCGATCTGGGCCGAGAACGTGCCCTTCAACGAGACGCGCGACTACGTGAAGAAGGTGCTCGCGAACACCACCAACTACGCGGCCCTGATCACCGGGCGGCCGCAATCGATCAAGGACAAGCTCGGCCGCGTCGGCCCGCGCGATACCGCGGAGCCCGAACCCAACAAGGACCTGCCCTGAACCGGACCCTGCAGAGCCTGCGCGCCCAGTTGCCCAATTGGGCGATCGAATGGCTGGGGATCATCGTGCCGGTCGCGGAGGTCGCGCTCATCGTGCTGGGCGCCTGGCTGCTGTATCGCTTCGTTCGCCGCCTCGTCGAGCGCGTGACCATGAGCTACGCGCTGCCCTCCAACGTGGCCATGGTCACCCGCCGCACGGCGGGTTTCCTGATCTACGGGGGCGCGGTCCTTTGGGCCCTGGAGCGGCTAGGCGCCTCGGGCACGGTGCTCTGGACGGCCTTCACCGGCTTCGCCACCGTCGGCGCGGTGGCCTTCTTCGCCGCCTGGAGCGTGCTGTCGAACATGTTCTGCGCGCTGCTGATCTTCACCACGCGCATGTTCTGGCCCGGCGACACGGTGGAGGTGCTCGAGAACGGCGAGAAGCCCGGCCTCAAGGGCCGCGTGCTGGACATCAACCTCGTCTTCACCACGCTCGAGGAAACCGGCGACGCGCGGCAAGGCACGACGCTGAAGATCCCCAACAGCATGTTCTTCCAGCGGGCGGTGCGCCGCTGGCACGGCAGCGCGCCGCCCCTGCCGCCAGCCCTTGCGCCGCATCCGGCGCCGTATTCCCAGGCGGACCCGGCGCCGCACTGAGCCGGCGAAAGTGCCGCAGTCCTACGCGGCCCGGCCAGAGGCTGAGCGACACTCCCCTGGCCCCACTACCCGCTGCACCATGGCCGATTCCCTCTGGGCGAAGACCACCGAGGTGTTCGCCGCCGAGTTCTCCGACGTTGGCGAGATCACGCAGGTGCTGCGCATCCTCATCCGCCTGCTGCTCGCCGCGGTGCTGGGCTTCCTGCTCGGCTTCGAGCGCGAACAGCACGGCAAGGCCGCGGGGGTGCGCACGCACATGCTGGTGGCGCTCGGCTCGGCGCTCTTCGTGCTGGTGCCTGAGCAAGGGCGCGCGACGTCGGCCGACATGAGCCGCGTCATCCAGGGTCTCGTGGCGGGCGTCGGCTTCCTGTGCGCGGGCACGATCCTCAAGCGCGGCCGCGACGAGCGGCATGTGGAGGGCCTCACGACCGCGGCCGGGCTGTGGATGACTGCCGCCATCGGCATGGCCTGCGGCCTCGGGCGCGAGCTCACGGCGATCATCAGCGCGACGATGGCGCTGGGGGTGCTTGCGCTGGTGCCCCGGCTGGTGGCTCTGGTCGAGCGCGTGGTCGGACCGACCGCCGGAGATCCGAAGGGGAGCCGACCCCACGTGATCACGACGCCCGACGACGATCGTCCTGCTCGCTGAGCATCAATTCCCGCCCTGTTCCGCATCAATCACCGCCATGCCGACGGCTAGGATGGAAAGCTTTGCAGCAGCCCACCGGAGATTCGCGATGACCCAGCTCTACATCGGCAACAAGAACTACTCGTCCTGGTCGATGCGGCCGTGGGTCCTGATGAAGCAGGCCGGCATCGCCTTCGAGGAAGTCATGGTGCGCTTCGATTCCTTCGACGCCGACTCGGAGTTCAAGCACACGATCCTCCAGATCAACCCGACCGGCACCGTGCCCGTGCTGAAGGACGGCGGCATCGTGGTCTACGACACGCTCGCCATCTGCGAATACCTCGCCGAGACCTACCCGGAAAAGCAGCTCTGGCCCGCCGACCGCGCCCGCCGTGCGCAGGCCCGCAGCGCGTGCGCGGAGATGCATGCCGGCTTCACTTCGCTGCGCAACCACTGCCCGGTGAACATCGAGGCCGACCTGCGCGAACAGGGCCAGCTCATCCTGCGCAACCAGCCCGGCGTGCGCACCGATGTCGACCGTCTGGTGAAGCTCTGGGGCGGCCTGCTCGAGTCCCACGGCGGGCCGATGCTCTTCGGCGAGTTCAGCATCGCCGATGCCTACTTCGCGCCGGTATGCACCCGCATCCGCACCTACGGCCTGCCGGTGCCCGCGCCGATCTCGGCCTACATCGATCGCGTGCTGGAACTGCCCGGCGTGAAGGCCTGGATCGAAGAAGCACTCGCCGAAAAGGAATTCGTGCTCTTCGACGAGCCCTACCGCCTGCGGCGCTGACCCTCCGGGGCGGCGGGACGCAATCGCCGCCCTACACTCGCCCGATGCAAACCTACCTCGTCGGCGGCGCGATCCGCGATGCGCTGCTGGGCCGGCCCGGCAGCGATCACGACTGGGTCGTCGTCGGGGCGACGCCCGAGCAGATGATCGCGCGCGGCTACGTGCCGGTGGGCCGCGACTTCCCGGTGTTCCTGCATCCCGAGACGCGCGAGGAATACGCGCTCGCGCGCACCGAGCGCAAGAGCGCACCGGGCTATCGCGGCTTTGTCGTGCATGCAGCGCCCGACGTGACGCTAGAACAGGACCTCGCGCGGCGCGACCTCACCATCAATGCGATCGCCTTGCCCGAAGACAGGATCGGCGCCTCCGATCGCCTCGACGTCGATCCGGCCGATCTGGTCGACCCATTCCATGGCCAGCGCGACCTGAGCGAAAAGCGCCTGCGCCACGTCACCGACGCGTTCCGCGAAGACCCGGTGCGCATCCTGCGCGTCGCGCGCTTCGCTGCGCGCTTCGACGACTTCACCGTCGCGCCCGAGACCATGGTGCTCATGCGCGAGATGGTCGAAGCCGGCGAGGTCGATGCGCTGGTGCCCGAGCGCGTGTGGCAGGAACTCGCGCGCGGCCTGATGGAGTGCAAGCCTTCGCGCATGTTCGAGCTGCTGCGCGAATGCGGCGCGCTCGCGGTGCTGCTGCCCGAGGTGGATCGGCTCTGGGGCGTCCCGCAACCCGCGGCCCATCACCCCGAGATCGACACCGGCGTGCACCTGATGATGGTGCTCGACATGGCCGAGCAGATGAAGACATCGCTGGCCGTGCGCTTCGCCTGCCTGATGCACGACCTCGGCAAGGGCACCACGCCCGCCGACATCCTGCCGCGCCACCACGGCCATGAACAGCGCAGCGCCAGGCTGCTGCGCGAGGTGTGCGACCGCTGGCGCGTGCCGGTCGACATTCGCGAACTCGCGGACGTGGTCGCGCGCGAGCACGGCAACATCCACCGCAGCGGCGACCTCGACGCCGCGGCCGTGGTGCGCCTGCTGGAGCGCTGCGATGCATTTCGCAAGCCCGACCGTTTCGACGAAGTCCTGCAGGCCTGCGAATGCGACGCGCGCGGACGGCTCGGGCTCGAATGCCGCCCGTATCCGCCACGCCAGCGGCTGCTCGCCGCGCTCGGTGCCGCCCAATCGGTCGCGACCGAACCCATCGCCCGCGCAGCGCGCGACGCCGGCGCGTCCGGCCCCCGGATCGGCGAGGCGATCTCACGTGCCCGCGTGGCCGCGGTCGGCGAAGCGCTTCAACCCTCCTCCCAGAGTTGAATTGACGACATTGGCCGACGCGGCGCGCGGCGGGAGTCTGCTATGGTTTTTCCTCCATGCAGCAGCCCCCCCGACTCACGCACGACGCGGCGCTCTTCCTCGACTTCGACGGCACGCTGGTCGATCTCGCCGAGACGCCTGAAGCGATCCATGTACCCGCCGCGTTGATCCCGCTCCTCGGCGACCTCGCCGATCTGCTCGGCGGTGCGCTGGCCGTCGTCTCGGGCCGGCAGATCGACGTGATCGATCGCTTTCTCGCGCCGTTGCGGCTCCCGGCCGCCGGCGAGCACGGCGTGCAGCGCCGCGATGCCGAAGGCCACATGCAGGAGCAGCGCCCGCCCGATCTCACGCTGGTGCTCGATGCCGCGAACGAGCTCGCGGACGTGCACGAGGGCCTGCTGGTCGAGCGCAAGCACGCCGCCATCGCACTGCACTACCGGCTCGCGCCGCAGCTCGAAGCGGTGTGCCGGGACGCGATGCAGCGCGTGATCGAAGGCCAGCCGCAGCTCGAACTCATGCACGGCAAGTTCGTCTTCGAAGTGAAGCCAGCGGGCATCAACAAGGGCATCGCCATCGACGCCTTCCTGAAGGAGCCGCCTTTCGCGGGCCGCGTGCCCGTGTTCGCGGGCGACGACACCACCGACGAAAGCGGCTTCGCGATCGTGCAGCCGCGCGGCGGTGTCGGCATCAAGGTGGGCTCGGGTCCCAGCCTGGCGCTGCATCGGCTCGACTCGCCGCGCGCGATCTTCGAATGGCTCGTGGTCACGCGCGACCTGCTCGCGGCGCCCGCAACGACAACCCCGAGGAGGCCCGCATGACCACTTTTCAGAAGGACACCGAAGCCACCGAGGACCGCGCAGGCCTGTCGGTGGCTGGGGCCGCAGGCGCAAGCGACAAGGCGGCGCCGCACGACGAGGCGCTGACCCGCCCCACCGCGCACCTCGGCTTCGGCCCGCCGGCGGAGCAATCGCTCGAAGTCGGCGTGATCGGCAACTGCGCCTACAGCGCGCTCATCGATTCGCGCGCCCGGGTGGTGTGGTGCTGCCTGCCGCGCTTCGACGGCGATCCGGTCTTCAACGCTCTGCTGCATCCCGGCGAGGAAGCCAGCGCGTGGAGCATCGAGATCGAGGACTTCGCCTCGTCCAGGCAGTGGTACGAGCCGAACACCGCGGTGCTGCGCACGCAGCTCTTCGACACCGCCGGCCAGTGCATCGAGATCACCGACTTCGCGCCGCGCTTCCACAGCCGCTCGCGTTACTTCCGCCCGCTCACGATGGTGCGGCGCGTGAAGCCCGTGGTCGGCGCGCCGCGCATCCGTGTCAAGCTGGCGCCGCGCTTCCAGTGGGGCGCCGCGGCGCCGACCATCACGCGCGGCAGCAACCACATCCGCTATGTCGGGCCCGAATTCGCGATCCGGCTCAACACCGATGCATCGGTCTCGCACATCCTGTCGCACCAGCCCTTCGTGCTTTCGCGCGAGCACAACTTCGTGCTCGGTGCGGACGAGACGCTGACCGACGGCATCGCCGACACCGCGCGTCACTTCGAGCAGGAAACCATCGCCTACTGGCGCACCTGGAGCAAGCGCCTCGCGATCCCCTTCGAATACCAGGAGGCGGTGATCCGCGCCGCGATCACGCTCAAGCTCTCGCTCTACGAGGACACCGGCGCGATCGTCGCCGCGATGACCACCAGCATCCCCGAGGCGCCGGGCAGCCAGCGCAACTGGGATTACCGCTACTGCTGGCTGCGCGACGCCTTCTTCGTGGTGCGCGCGCTCAACAGCCTCTCCGAAGTGGGCACGATGGAGGACTACCTGCGCTGGCTCTCGAACGTGGTGATCGGCTCGCGCGGCGAACACATCCAACCGCTCTACGGCATCGGGCTGGAGAGCCAGCTGCCGGAGTCCTTCGTGGACGGCCTTCCGGGCTATCGCGGCATGGGGCCGGTGCGCGTGGGCAACCAGGCGCAGGAGCACTTCCAGCACGATGTGTACGGCAACATCGTGCTCGGCGCGGCGCAGGCCTTCCATGACCACCGGCTGCTGAGCCGCGCGGGCCTGGCCGAGTTTCCGTACCTCGAAGCGGTCGGCGAACAGGCGATCCGCGTCTACGGCACGCCCGATGCGGGCATGTGGGAGCTGCGCACGCGAGCGCGCGTGCACACCAGCTCGGCGCTGATGAGCTGGGCTGCCTGCGACCGGCTCGCGAAGATCGCGCGCGCACTCGGCCTGCCCGAGCGCGCGGCCTACTGGCACGGCCATTCGTCGCGCATGCGCGAAGAGATCCTCGCCAAGTCCTGGTGCGAGGAGCGGCAGGCCTTCGCCGAAAGCTTCGGCGGTCACGAGCTCGATGCGAGCATCCTGCTCATGGTCGAGGTCGGACTGATCGACGCGCGCGACCCGCGTTTCATCTCCACCGTCGACGCGATGGAGAAGGCGCTCTGCGACGGCCCCTACATGCGCCGCTACGAGGCGGCCGACGACTTCGGCAAGCCAGAGACCGCGTTCAACATCTGCACCTTCTGGCGCATCGACGCGCTCGCGAAGATCGGCCGGAAGGCGCAGGCGCGGCAGATCTTCGAGACCATGCTTGCTGCGCGCAACCCGCTCGGCCTGCTGTCGGAGGACACGCATCCGGTCACCGGCGAAATGTGGGGCAACTTTCCGCAGACCTATTCGATGGTCGGAATCATCAATGCAGCAGTTCGACTTTCCGCCCCCTGGGACTCGTGCATATGACGCCCCCCCGGCTTTTCACTCGCTGCGCTCCAGTAACTCCACCCCCCGAGGGGGCGGCACGGCACGCCTTGGGGCGGCCCGGCGGCGGCCGCAGAAAGCACCCATGAGTCGATTGGTGGTGATCTCGAACCGCGTAGCCGACCCGCGCAAGCCTGCAGCGGGAGGACTGGCCGTCGCCGTCGGAGAGAGCCTCCAGCAAAGCGGCGGCCTGTGGTTCGGCTGGAGCGGCTCCATCGTGGAGGACGGCCCGACCGGCGAAGGCGAACTGCACCGCCAGCAGGCGGGCAAGGTCACGCTCGCGACCATCGACCTGAGCCGCGAGGACCATGACTGCTACTACCTCGGCTACAGCAACGACGTGCTCTGGCCGGTGTTCCACGGCCGGCTCGACCTCGCGCACTTCGAGGCCGGCTTCGTGGGCGGCTACCGGCGCGTCAACCAGCTCTTCGCGCGCAAGCTGCTGCCGCTGCTGCAGGACGACGACATCATCTGGGTGCACGACTACCACCTGATCCCCCTGGCGGCCGAACTGCGCGCGATGGGGTGCCGGCAGCGCATCGGCTTCTTCCTGCACATCCCGCTGCCGCCGCAGATCATCCTGGCGGCCGTGCCACAGCACGAGTGGCTGATGCGCTCGCTGTTCGCCTACGACCTCGTCGGCTTCCAGGCCCGGCAGGACGTGCAGCACTTCGAGGACTACGTGCGCTATGAAGCCAGGGGCGAGGTGATGGGCGATCATCTCTATCGCGCCTTCGGCCAGACGGTGCGCTGCGACGCCTTCCCGATCGGCATCGACGTCGACGAGTTCGCCGCGCTCACGCATGCGAAGGAATCGCGGGACATGTACGAGACCATGAAGCGCGAGTATTCGACGCGGCGCCTGCTGCTGGGCATCGACCGGCTCGACTACTCCAAGGGCATTCCGCAGCGGGTGCGCGCATTCCGCGAACTGCTCGCGCACTACCCGGAGAACCGCCGCAGCGCGACCCTGATCCAGATTGCCTCGCCGACGCGCGAGACGGTCGACGCCTATGGCGACATCCGGCGCGAGCTCGAGTCGCTGTGCGGCGCGATCAACGGCGACTACGGTGAGCTCGACTGGATGCCGGTGCGCTACATCCACCGCATGGTGGCGCGCAAGCGTGTTCCGGGCCTGTGCCGCGCGGCGGCGGTCGGCCTCGTGACGCCCCTGCGCGACGGCATGAACCTCGTCGCCAAGGAATACATCGCCGCACAGGATCCGGCGGACCCGGGCGTGCTCGTGCTCTCGCGCTTCGCGGGCGCGGCCGAGCAACTGAAGCAGGCATTGCTGGTGAATCCGTACGACATCCACGGCACCGCGGAGATCGTGCAGCAGGCGCTGCAGATGCCGCTGGAGGAACGTCGCGAGCGGCACCAGAAGCTGCTCGCGTGCATCCGCGAGCAGGATGTGCACTGGTGGCGCAACGGCTTCCTGAATGCGCTGCGCGCGGCGGAGAGCGTTCGGTAGGCAGACCGAGACCTCAGCGAATTCTTTCAGTCACCCGCCGCCCCGCGCGCTTCTCGTTCACCCGCACCCCCACCTTCTCCCGCCGCAGGCTGTTCCCCAGCGCCGTCTTGCGCAGGATCACCGCGAATGACTGGATGAACACCGGCTTGGTTTGTCCGATCCGCCACAGGATGCCCGGCGTGCGCGTCGGCGTCGGGCTTTCGAGCGGGATCACGGCGAGCCCCGACATGCCTTCGGGCACCGCGTTGATCGCCACGATCGTGCCGATCTGCGTGCGCGCCACCAGCCCGAGCATCGGCGCGACGGTCGACATTTCCGCCACCACCGTCGGTTCGGCACCGCAGGCGCTGAAGCATTCGTCGATCATGGTGCGCGTGGAGAACGACCTGGCGAGCAGCACGAGGTCCTGCCGGTGCAGCTCCACCATGCGGATGCGCTTGCGGCCGGCGAGCGGGTGGCTGTCGGAAACGACGAGAACCATCTCCTCGTTGTAGAGCGGCTCGAACCACAGGTCCGTCGGGTCCTCCGGCCGATAGGCGATGCCCAGATCGAGCTCACCCGCACGAAGGCGGGCACAGATCACTTCGGCGGAGAGCTCCTCCACGCTGATGCGCACCGTCGGGTGCCGCGCGAGGAAGAGCGCCACGCATTCCGGGATGAGCCCCATGTTGAAGGTGTGCGTCGCGCCGATGCGCACCTGGCCCGTGAGGTTGCCGGCATCGGGCTTGAGCAGCGCCACGCCCTGATCGACCTCGCGCAGCGCACGCGATGCGAAGCCGCGCAGCAGCTCGCCGGCTTCGGTGGTCACCACCTTCTTGCCGATGCGTTCGAAGAGCGGCTGGCCGAGCTCTTCCTCGAGCTGGCGAATCTGGTGCGAGAGGGTCGACTGGGTGACGTGTACCCGCTCCGCCGCCCGCGTGAAGCTCAGGCAGTCGGCCAGTGCGACGAAATAGCGCAGATGCCTCATCTCCATGAAAACCCCCACGAATGATCGATGCCATCGATGATATCGATGGAAATTCATCATTTGTCGCGTGCGGGTCGCCGCCCTATCGTCCCGCCCATCGGCGCTCGATGACGCCGGGACAGGAGACAAGCACCATGTCGGAATACAACCAGGACGGCATCACGCGCGACGTGCTCGATGCCTTCGCCAAGACCCCCGACCCGCGCCTGCGCGAGCTGATGACGGCGCTGGTCAAGCACCTCCATGCCTTCGCGCGCGAAGTCGATCTCAAGCCCGAGGAATGGCTCGCGGGGCTGAACTTCCTCAATGCCACCGGACAGATCTCGACCGACAAGCGGCCTGAATTCATCCTGCTGTCGGACACGCTCGGCCTGTCGATGATGGTGGTCGCCCTGGCCCAGGCCCGCGCCAGCCAGGCAAAGGGCGCAACCGAAGCCACCGAAGCCACGGTCGAAGGCCCCTTCTACTGGGCCGGTGCGCCGGACGTCGAACTGGGCAGCGACATCGCGAACGGCGCGACGGGCGAGCCAACCTTCTACATGGGCCGCGTGACCGACTGCGACGGCCAGCCGCTCGCGGGCGCGCTGCTCGACGTGTGGTCGGGCGACGGACACGGCAAGTACGACGTGCAGCTCAGCAGCGAGCCGTCGATGCAGGCGCGCGGACGCTTCCGCACCGACGCGCAGGGCCGCTACTGGTTCTGGTCGATCCGCCCGAACTACTACCCGATCCCGGACGACGGGCCGGTCGGCGACATGATGCGCGCCACCGAGCGCAGCATCTACCGCCCCGGCCACCTGCACCTGCAGGTCTCTGCGCCGGGCCATGTGACGCTGACCACGCAGCTCTTCGTCGGCGGCAGTCCGTACATCGACGCCGACGCGGTCTTCGGCAAGCGCGACAGCCTCGTGGTCGATTTCGAGACCCATCCGCCGGGCAAGGCGATCGACGGCCGCGAGATGCGCGTGCCCTACCACTCGGCGAGCTTCGACGTGCGCCTCGCACCCGCCACGGCTTGATGCGCCCACCCATCATTTACTTCAAGGCAAGCCCTATGAAACTGACACAACCCACCCCAGGGCACCCGCGGAACCGGCTTCGCCGGGCTGCCGGGTGCGCCCCCTCGAGGGGGAGCGCCGAAGGCGCATGGGGGTGCCTATGAAGATCGGCAAAGCGACCGTGCCGCGCACGGCCATCAGCACCTCGGACGCGCACACGATCGTCATCCGTGGGCAGGACCTGTCGAAGGATCTGATCGGCAAGATCTCCTTCGTCGACCATTTCTTCTTCCTGTTGACGGGCAAGCACCCCACCTCCGGCCAGTCCGAGGTACTGAACGCGACCCTGGTCGCGATTGCGGACCATGGCCTCGTGCCGAGCGTGCAGGCCGCGCGCATGACTTTCGCGGCCGCGCCGGATGCCCTCCAGGGTGCAGTGGCGGCGGGCATTCTCGGGTGCGGGTCGGTGATCCTCGGCGCCTCGGAAACCGCAGGCCGCCTGTACGGCGAAATCGATGCGCTCGCGCGCGCCGGCAAGCCGCTGGGCACGGCCGCGCTCGAGGTGATGAAGGCATGGCGCGCCGCCGGCCGCTCCATTCCCGGCTACGGCCATCCGCTTCACAAGGAGCGCGATGCCCGCGTCGATGCGCTCTTCGCGGTCGCGAGATCGGCACGCACCGACCAGCGCTTCGTCGAAATCGCCGTGGCCGTCGAGGCACTCATGCCCGATGTGCTGGGCAAGCCGCTCAAGCTCAACGTCTCGGGCGCGATCCCGGCGGTGCTGCTCGGCGCGGGCTTTCCGGTCGAGGCGCTCCGGGGCGTGCCGATCCTCGCGCGCACCGCGGGGCTGATCGCGCAGCTCTACGAGGAAATCCGGCAGCCCATCGGCTTCGCTCTGTCCTACCAGGCCACGCGGGAGATGCAGTACGACGGCGCGTTGCCCGCCGGCTTCGGGGCGCACGAATGATCCAGGTGCTGCAAGGCCTCAAGGTCATCGAGCAGGGCACCTTCATCACCGGCCCCGCGGCCGGCATGCTGCTCGGCGATCTGGGCGCGGACGTGATCAAGGTGGAGCAGCCGAAGACCGGCGACCCGTTCCGCGCCTTCAAGGATGGCCTCTACAGCCCGCACTTCCAGACCTACAACCGCAACAAGCGCAGCATCACGCTCGACACCAAGAGCGCCGACGACCGCGATGTGCTGGATGCATTGATCGCCGATGCCGACGTCTACATCCAGAACTTCCGCCCCGGTGTGGCCGAGAAGCTGGGCGTCGGCGCCGAGCGGCTGCGCAAGCTCAACCCGAAGCTCGTCTACTGCTCGATCAGCGGCTTCGGTGCGACCGGCCCGGCCGCGGACCGCCCGGCCTACGACACCGTCGCGCAGGCCGCGAGCGGCTTTCTCAACCTGCTGATCAACCCCGAGAACCCGCGCGTGGTCGGGCCCGCGATCGCCGATTCGCTGACCGGCTTCTATGCCGCCTACGGCGTGCTGGGCGCGCTGTTCGAGCGCAGCCGCACCGGCCAGGGCCGCATCGTCGAAGTCTCGATGCTGGAGGCGATGACGCACTTCAACCTCGATGCCTTCACGCACTACTTCCAGGTGGACGAGGTGATGGGCCCCTACAGCCGGCCGAGCGTCTCGCAGTCGTACGTGCTGCGCTGCGCGGATGGCAAGTGGATCGCGCTGCACATGTCATCGCCCGAAAAGTTCTGGCGCGGACTCGCGACCGCGATCGAGCAGCCGGACATCTTCGAGGACCCCCGCTTCGCCACGCGCGAGGCGCGCATCGCGAACCAGGAAGCGCTGATCGAACTGCTCGGCGAGCGCTTCCGCATGCAGCCGCGCGACGAATGGTGCCGCCGCCTGCAGCGCGAGGACGTGCCTCACGCACCGATGTACGACACCAGCGAGGCGCTCGAAGATCCGCAGGCCAGGCACCTCCAGCTCATGACTTCGGCCGAGCATCCGGTGATGGGCCTGTTCCGCACGGTGCGCTCGCCGGTGAGCTTCGACGGGCAGCGCTCGCTCGACGTGCGACCGCCGCCGGTGCTCGGCGAACACAACGAAGAGATACGCGCCGCGCTGCAGGTCCGCACGAAGGCCGGCAAGCAAGGAGACCCGGCATGAATCCCGCAGATACGCGACGCTCGTTTCTCGGCGTGTTGACGGCCGGCGTGCTGGCCTTGTCCGGCATCGCGCAGGCGCAGGATCGCCCACCGATCCGCATGATCGTGCCCTTCGGCGCCGGCACCACGACCGACACCGTCGGCCGCGTCGTCGCCGAGGCGCTCGGCAAGAGCCTGCAGCAGCCGGTGATCGTCGACAACCGCGCGGGCGCCGGCGGATCGACCGGCACCGACCTCGTCGCCAAGGCCGCACCCGACGGCCGCACGCTGGTGATGGGCACCGTCGGCACGCACGCGATCAACGCCTCGCTCTACAGCAAGCTGCCCTACGACCCGGTGCGCGACTTCGCGCCCGTCGCGTTCATCGGCTACACGCCGACGCTGCTCGTCGTCGCCGCCGATTCGCCGATCAAGTCGCTGAAGGATCTCGCGCAGGCGGCCGCAAGACCGGCCGGCATCACCTTCGCGTCGGCAGGCAACGGCACGTCCGGTCACCTCGCGGGCGAGCTGCTCGCACAGCGGCTCGGCGGCAAGATGATCCATGTGCCCTACAAGGAAGGCGCGGTCGCGCTCACCAGCGTGATGGGCTCTCAGGTGGACTTCATGTTCTATCACCCGGCCGCGGTGCTGCCGCAGATCAAGGCCGGCAAGCTGCGCGCGCTCGGCGCCAGCGGCGCGGTGCGCAGCGCCGCGGCGAGCGACGTGCCCACGCTGATGGAGCAGGGCGTCGCCGACTTCGATCTGGTCGCGTGGTTCATGCTCTACGCGCCCGCCGCGACGCCTGCGGCGACGCTTTCGCAACTGCGCGCCGGCGCGAGCGCCGCGCTCGCCCAACCCGAGGTGATGGCGCGCCTGCGCGACCAGGGCATCGAATCGCGCACCCTGCGCACCGACGAGATGCAGCCTTTCAACAAGACCGAGCTGGGCAAGTGGGCCGAGCTGGTCAAGCGCTCCGGCGCACAGGTCGACTGATTCCGACAGAAGAAACCACAGGAGACAGGAACCATGAAGACGCAGACATGCAATGGGATCGGACGGCGCGCCGCAGTGGCCGCGATCGCGCTCGCGGCAGCCGGCCTCTCGCTGGCGCAGACGCCCACCGGGCAGCCGATCCGCATCGGCAGCACGCTGGCGCTCACCGGGCCGCTCTCGGCCACGGCGCAGATCCACAAGCTGGTGGGTGACATCTACATCGAGCAGGTCAACAAGCGTGGCGGCCTGCTCGGCCGGCCTGTCGAATGGGTGGTGAAGGACGATCAGTCCAAGCCCGACCTCGCGCGCACGCTCTACGAGCAGCTCGTCACCGCCGACAAGGTCGACCTGCTGATGGGGCCGTATGCCACCGGCGCGATCCTTTCCGCGATGGGTGTGGCGCAGCGCTATAACAAAGTGCTGGTGCATCACACGCTGGGCATTCCGTCCCTGGCCAAGTACGACATGCAGTTCCCAGCCTGGTCGATCGGCTCCGATCCCGCGAACACCGTGCCCAACACGCTGTTCGATGCGCTCGCCGCATCGCCCAAGCCGCCGAAGACGGTGGCGGTGGTGACCAGCAAGTTCCCGTCGATCCAGTTCATGAGCGCGGGTGCGCGCGAGGTGCTCAAGAAGCGCGGGCTGAGCGAGGTGCTGTTCCTCGAATGGGACTTCGGCAACCGCGACTTCGGCCCGATCGCCAACCGCATCAAGGATGCGAAGCCCGACTTCGTGTGGGTGGGCGCGATCGGGCTCGACGGCAACCTGCTGCTCGATGCGATGAAGAAGATCGACTATGTGCCGCCGCAGCACTTCTACCTCTACCCCTCGCCCGGTCCGCTTTTGGCCTCACCGGAGGCGAAGAACGCGCTGTCGGCCACCATCTTCGAGGACCAGCCTCCCTTCACCAGCAACTACGGCGCGGCCGAGTTCGTGAAGATCTACCGCGAGCGCGCGGCCAAGGCGGGCTTCACCGACACGTCTGTCGAAACGCAGGCCGCAGCGTCGTACACCGCCTGGCAGATCCTCGAGGCAGGCATCGTGGGCACCAAGAGCCTGGACGACAAGGCCATCGCCAACTACCTGAAGACGAACAAGGTCGACACCATCCAGGGCAAGCTGCGCTTCGATGGCGTCGGCAACTTCGGCGACGACCTGATGCGGATCAAGCAGATCCAGGATGGGAAGTGGGTGGTGGTGTGGCCGAAGGAAGTCACTTCCGGCGGTGCGAAGCTGATTGCACCTTGATATGACGCTCGACCGAACGGGCCTCGGTGCGTGCGCCGCGGTGATTGAGGGGTGGGGGCGGGATCGCGCCGACGGCGTACTCTGCTCCGCGAATGTCCCCCGCCCTTCGGGCTCCTCCTTTATTTCGCTACGCAGAGCACACCATCGGCGCGATCCGTCACGGCCGTGGTTGATCGGCCGGCACCACGCAGCGTTTCCCGTGGCGAGGATGCCGGGTGGTCCCCGCAGCGAAATAAAGGAGGAGGCGAAGCCGGGGGACATTCGCGGAGGGGACCACCCTGCGTCCTCGCCACGCGCCCCGAACGCATCACCTGCCTTTCAAACATGGCAAAGAACACCCCGCCTCAAGGACCACTGACATGTCGGGCTTCACTCTCCCGAGCCTCTCGCTGCTGTCCCAGTCGATCCTCTCGGGCATCTTCGTCGGTGCGCTGTACGGCTTGATGGGGCTCGGCCTCAGCCTGAGCTGGGGCCTGCTGCGTCTCATCAACCTCGCGCACTTCGCGTTCGCGTTCCTCGCCGCCTATCTCTGCTACCAGTTGGCGACGATGGGCATGGACCCGCTGCTGACGCTCACGGTGATCGTGCCGGTCTTCTTCGTGCTCGGCGCGGGATTGCACTGGGTGATGGCGCGCTTCGCGGTAACGCCCTTCAACTCGCTGCTGCTGACCTTCGGGCTCATGGGCATCGTCGAGAGCATCATCCAGTCGATCTGGACCGCCGACTTCCGCAAGCTCGAATCGAGCTACGCGCAGCAGAAGTTCAAGATCGGCGAACTGTTCGTGCCGGTGCCGGAGCTCATCACGCTGCTGCTCGCGATCGGCATCGCCTTTGCCGTGTGGGGCGCGCTTCGATTCACCGACCTTGGCAAGGCGATGCGCGCGGCCGCGCAGGATGCGCCGGTGGCGGCGGCGTTCGGCGTCAACGAGAAGGCACTCGGCCTGCTGCTGGCGGGCACCTGCTCCGCGCTCGCGAGCGTGGCCGGCGTCTGCCTCGCATTGAGCTTCACGCTCGCGCCCTCGCAGATGTACGCATGGGTCGGCGTGGTGTTCGCGGCCGTGATGCTCGGCGGGCTCGGCAGTGCGCTCGGGCCGCTCGTCGCCGGCACGCTCATCGGCGTGAGCGAAGCCGTGACGATGGCGGTGACCGCACCCTCGTGGGCCCCGATCGTCTCGTTCACGTTGCTGATCTTCGTTCTTTTGCTGCGACCAAAAACATGAGCGTACTCACACAGGCCTCGCCCACGTTGCCGGCCGCAACGGCCACGCCACGCACGGCAGGGCGGTTCATGAAGCGCACGCCGCTCGCCATCCTCGCGGCCGGCGCCCTGCTCGCCTTCGTGCCGCACCTGGGCCTGCCGGCGTTCTACGACTCGCTGCTCTACCTCGCGCTGCACTGGGTGGTGCTCGCGACCTCGTGGAACATCCTGTCGGGCTACTCGGGCTACTTCTCCTTCGGCCACGGCGCGTTCTTCGGCACCGGCATCTACACGAGCGCCAACCTCATGGCGCGCTACGACTGGCCCTTCCTGTGGACGCTGCCCGTCGCGGCGCTGATGGCGGCACTCATCGGCGTGGCGCTCGGCGCGATCGTGTTCCGAGTGAAGGGCGTTCGCGGCGAGCTGTTCGCACTGCTGACGCTCGCGATCACGCTGGTCATCGGCACCATCGTGGTCAACACGCCGCTCGACGGCGGCTCCGGCGTGCCGCTATCCGGCGTGCCGGTTCCGAAGATCGGGCCGACGCAGTCGTCCACCTTCTACCTTCTCGCGCTCGCTGCCGCGGTCGTCACGCTGCTGATCGCCTGGGGCATCCAGGTGTCGAAGTTCGGCGCCGGCCTGTTCGCGATCCACGACGACGAAGACGCCGCCGAAGTGATGGGCGTGCCGACCTACCGCTACAAGCTCTACGCGCTCGCGATCTCGTGCGCGCTGGCGGGCGTCGCGGGCGGCATCCACGCGCTCTTCCTCTCGTACGTGACCGCGGGCGAGGTCTTCACGATCACGGTGCCCCTCACGGTGGTGCTGATGAGCGTGCTCGGCGGTACGCGCCACTGGGCCGGGCCCGCCATCGGCGCGGTCGCGATCACCGGGCTGCTCTACAGCTTCACCGCGGCGGACCATGCGGTTGCGGGCAAGGCGCTGATCGGCGTGATCCTGATCGCGGCGATCCTGTTCATGCCCGACGGCATCCTGGAGCGCTTCCGCCGGCATCGCCGGCCCGCGCCGTCGCCCTCGCCGGTCGCGACGCCGAGCGCGATCCAGCCGCCAGAGGTTCCCGCCCGCGCTGCACCGGTCGCGTCGCAAGGCGAGCCACTGCTGCGCGTGCGCGGCCTCGCCAAGTCCTTCAAGGGCGTGCGCGCGCTGGCCGGTGTCGACGTCGACGTGCGGCAGGGCGAGATCCTCGGCCTGCTGGGGCCGAACGGCTCGGGCAAGTCGACCTTCATCAACGTCGTCAGCGGCCACTACACGCCCAGCGGCGGCACGATCGCGTTTGAAGGCCGCCCGCTCGACGGCCTGCCCGCGCACCGCATCGCGGGCAGCGGCATCGCGCGCACCTACCAGATTCCCCGCCCCTTCGCGCACCTGAGCGTGCTGCAGAACGTCGCGATCGCGACGATGTTCGGCGGGGCGATCCGCGATCCGGACACGGCGCGCCGGCAGGCGATGACCTGGCTCGAATTCACCGGCCTGCAGGACAAGGCCGATGCGCGGCCCGACGACCTCAACCTGCACCAGCGCAAGTTTCTCGAACTCGCGCGCGCCCTCGCCTCGCGACCCCGGCTGGTGCTGCTCGACGAGGTGCTGTGCGGCCTCACGCCGAGCGAGATCGACGATGCAGTGGCACTCATCCGCCGCATCCGCGACCAAGGCTCGACCATCGTCTTCGTCGAACACGTGATGCGCGCGGTCATGGCACTGACCGATCGCATCGTCGTTTTCAACCGTGGCGAGCTCTTGGCCGAAGGCCCCGCGGCCGAGGTCATGCGCCGGCCCGAAGTGATGACCGCCTACCTTGGGAAAGCCCATGCTTGAACTGCGCGATCTGCAAGTGGCTTACGGCGCCGCACCGGCACTTTGGGACGTGTCGCTCGATGTTCGGCCGGGCGAATTGCTGTGCGTGGTCGGTCCCAACGGCGCGGGCAAGACCACGCTGATCAACACCATCGCGGGCATGCTGCGCGCCCGGGGCGGCAGCATCCGCTTCGAAGGGCAGGACATCACGCGCCTGCCGCCGCACCGCTTCTGCGAGGCCGGCATCGCGCTGGTGCCCGAAGGGCGGCGGCTCTTCACCGGCATGAGCGTGCTGGAGAACCTCGAACTGGGCAGCTACCTGCCGCGCGCGAAGTCGCAGCGGCGGCAGATGCTCGAGGAGGTGATCGCGCTGTTCCCGGTGATCCGCGAAAAGCTCGCGAGCCCGGCCGGCGAACTCTCGGGAGGCCAGCAGCAGATGGTGGCGATCGCTCGCGCGCTGATGGCGCGGCCGAGCCTCCTGCTGCTCGACGAGCCGTCGCTCGGCCTGTCGCCGCTCATCGTGCACGACATGTTCGCGGCGATCCGGCACATCAATGGCGGCGGCATGGCGGTGCTGCTGGTGGAGCAGAACGTGACCATGGCGATGGATGTATCGCATCGCGCCTATGTGCTCGAGGAAGGCCGCGTCGTGGCCGAGGGTGCGCCGGATGATCTGCTGGCGCGCCCCGAGATCCAGCGTGCCTACCTGGGCGTCTGACATTCACCCGAAGGAAAACCCATGCTCTTCCCCACGACCATCGTCGGCAGCTTTCCGCAGCCCGAGTGGCTGATCGACCGCGCGAAGCTCGCGGGCCGCTTTCCGCCGCGGGTGCGGGCACGCGAGCTGTGGCGCATCGCGCCGGAGTTCCTCGAAGAGGCGCAGAACGACGCCACAGTGATGGCGATCCGTGCACAGGAAGAAGCGGGCCTGGACATCGTGAGCGACGGCGAGATCCGCCGCGAGAGCTATTCCAATCGCTTCGCGACCGCGCTCGACGGGGTGGATCTCGACAATCCCGGCAGCGCACTGGATCGCTCCGGCCATCCGAACCCGGTGCCGCGCATCGTCGGCAGGATCGTGCGGCGGCATGCGGTGGAGGTGGACGACCTCAGGTTCCTGCGCGCGCACACCGACCGGCAGGTCAAGATCACGGTTCCCGGCCCCTTCACCATGCTCCAGCAGGCGCAGAACGACTTCTACGCGAGCGAGGAGGAAGCGGCGATGGACTATGCCGCCGCGGTCAACGCCGAGATCCGAGATCTCTTCGCGGCCGGCGCGGACGTGGTGCAGATCGACGAGCCCTACATGCAGGCACGACCCGAGAAGGCGCGGCAGTATGGACTCAATGCGCTCAACCGCGCGCTCGAAGGGATCACCGGCACCACCGCCGTGCACATCTGCTTCGGCTACGCGGCGATCATCCATCAGCGGCCGAGCGGCTATTCATTCCTGCCCGAGCTTGCGCAATGCAGCTGCAAGCAGGTGTCGATCGAGACGGCGCAATCGAATCTCGACTGCTCGGTGCTCAGGCAGCTCGAAGGCAAGCGCGTGATGGTCGGTTGCATCGACCTGTCGGACCCGGTGGTCGAATCGCCCGAGAAGATCGCGGGGCGCATCCGCCGCGCGCTGCCCTACATCGCGCCCGAGAACGTGATCCTCGCGCCCGACTGCGGCATGAAGTATTTGCCGCGCGATTCGGCCATCGGCAAACTGCGCGCGATGGTCGCGGCGGCGAAGATGCTTCGCGAGGAATATGCGCAGCGTGCGCTGCCGGCGTGAGCCGGCAGCGCCCTCCCTGACCGGATCATTCGAACGCCACCCCGGCCGGGACCGTTCGGCTTGCCGCGACGCTACCGTCGCGGCCCGACTCCCTGTGTGACAGCGCGCCGCTGGCGGGGTGCTTCGACGACACGCGCTTGCCGATCGGTTTGGCTTCGGCCTCTGAGCGGGTCGGGCCGCCGGGGTCGTCGGCGAAGGCCACGCCCGTGCGAGCCATGCCGATCATCACCAGCAGCATCGAGATCGCGAAGAAGAGGTCACGCGGGTTCATGGTGTCTGCCTTCCCTGTGCGCGGCGCGACGGATCGGCGCCATGGGCCAATGTAGGCAGACGCCCGGCTCACGACGAGTGACCAGTTCGCCGCGTCGATGTGACGCAGGTCACTTTCCCGCCGTCAGCCCTTCCAGGCGAGCCCGCCGGTGAGGAGCTGAACCAGCCGGCCCACGCGCGTGGTGTTCACATAGCTCACCGGCGCGGGGCGCGGCAGCCCCTGCACCCGCGCGGCGGACAGCGCCACGATCTCGATCCAGCCGCCGCGCTCCACCACATGCACCTCTTCGGCATGCACCGTAGACTTGACGTTGAACACGTTGTCGCCGAACCAGGCCGGCGGCGACACCACCTGGACGCTGCCCTGCACCACACGCACCGCGAAGCCCTCGTCCACGGACACACGCAGCGCCTGGCCCGGTTGAAGGTCGGTGATTTCGGAAGATTCGCTCGTCATGAAGACACCTCATTGAGTCGGTTGGGAATGGCTTCATCGTAGGAATCGGGACGCTCGAAAAACAGGCACAGCAAAGCGGCAAACGAAGCGAAACAGATCGGGCAGGCGTCATCTGTTATGGTCCCTTTGCCTCGAATCTGCATCTGTTTTCAGGATGCGCGACGAGGGAGCATCAGCCCTCTGTATGGATTCGCCGCCGCTCTACCGCAAACTCGCCACGCATTACATCGACGCGATCGGCGCCGGCTCGCTCAAGCCGGGCGACCGGTTGCCGTCGCTGCGCAGCCTGATGCGGATGCACGACATCAGCCTGTCCACCGCGCTGCAGTTGTGCCGCGCCATGGAAAGCGAAGGCTGGGTCGAGGCGCGCGACCGTTCCGGCTATTTCGTGAAGCGTCCGCGGCGTCTTGCGATCGCGGCGATGGAAGAGCCCGCGACCCACGTCGCCCCCGACCCGGCGCAGTACGTCGGCATCCACGCGAAGGTGTCCGACTTCGTCGCGCGCAGGCGGCAGCACGAAGTGCGCATCGATTTCTCCACCGCGCGCGGTTCGCCCGAGCTGTACCCCGGCGAGGCGCTGCGCGCGATCATGATGCGCCTCTTGCGCCAGAAGCCCGCGCTGCTCACCACCGCCGCGCCGTCGCGCAGCCTCAACCCCTTGCGCGAAGCCGCCGCGCGGCGCGGCCTGCGCGTGGGCATGACCCTCTCGCCCGACGAAGTGCTGACCACGAACGGCTGCATCGAGGCGCTCAACCTCGCCCTGCGCGCGGTCGCCCAGCCCGGCGACACGGTCGCGGTCGAATCGCCGACCTTCTACGGCCTGCTGCAAGTGCTCGAAAGCCTCGGCATGCGCGCGCTGGAAATCCCGACCAGCCCGCAGACCGGCCTGTCGATCGAGGCGCTGGAGATGGCGCTCGACGCCTACGACAACATCAAGGCGGTCGTCACCGTGCCGCACCTGCAGAACCCGCTCGGCAGCGTGATGCCCGATGCGCACAAGGAGCGCCTCGTCGCGCTGTGCGAGCAGCACGACGTCGCCCTCATCGAGGACGACACCTACAGCGAACTGCTCGACATGGACACACCGCCGCGCGCGATCAAGTCATGGGATCGCACCGGCAACGTGATCCACTGCGCCTCGCTGCACAAGATCCTCGCGCCCGGCCTGCGCCTGGGCTGGATCTCGGCCGGTCGCTGGCACAGCCGGGTGGAGATGCTCAAGTACACCCAGACGCGCAGCAACGAAGAGCTGTCGCAATGGGCCGCCGGCGAGTACATGAACACCGGCGCCTTCGACCGCCACCTGCGCCGCCTGCGCGATCACCTGCGGCAGCAGCGCGAGCAGGCCGCCGACGCGATCGCGGCGCACTTCCCGTCCGGCACGCGGCTCAACTATCCGCCGGGCGGCCTGCAGCTGTGGGTGGAACTGCCCGATCACCTGCCGTCGATGACCGTCTTCGACCTCGCGCTGCGCGAGAACATCTTCATCGCGCCCGGCACGTTGTTCTCGAACTCGTCACGCTTCGACCACTACCTGCGCCTGAACTGCGGATGGCCGATCACCGAGACGATCGAAGCTGGCCTGCGCCGCTTGGGCGAGATCGCGAGCGAATGCGCGGCGTTGCAGCGAAAGGCGGCGTGAGCGGCGACAGGAAAGGCGCTGTATGCGCATGCAGTAGTCCGTCCCGCCTACAACTTCAGGGCACTTCTCACATTTGGCAACAGTCCTACACTGGGTCGCAGAGAATGAATACCTAATTCGTACATTCATTCATGGATCAAGGGGGTTGCCATGGAAATGTTCAACGACGACGCGGCCCGGCTCCGGGCAGAGGCAACGAAGGCAGACGCACTGGCCCGCCGGGCGAAGCGGGCAGCCGACGAGGCATTCAGGGTGTTTCTGAAGGAGGACGGCGCCGTCGCGCCCGATCAGGCCATCGAAACCGCGAAGGCCAGCGCGCGGGCCGCGCAGGAAGCGTGGCGCAACTACGTACGGCATGTCGCGCTGAACGGCGGGCATCTGCACAACTGCTGACGCCGCTGGCCCCGGCGCGGGACTAGACCTCGTCGAGGTAGCCGCGCGCCAGTGCATCGGCCGGGTTCTCGAAGATCGCCATGGCGGTCTTCATCCGAACGAAGCCAAAGCGCCGATAGAACGGCTCCTTGCCCGGAACGGCGTAGAGGATGATCTTCTTGTGTCCGCGCGACAGGTCGACCAGCCTCGCCACGATCTTCTTGCCGAGGCCAGTGCCCTGGTGGCTCGGCAGGACGGCAACGTCGCAGATGTACGAGCAGTCCACGCCGTCCGCCAGCGCCCTGCCCGCACCGACGAGGCGGCCCGCGTCGTATGCGAGGCAGCGGTACATGCTGTTGGAGAAGGCGGTCCTCAGCGTCGCCGGGCTCTTGTTGCCGAGCGGCGCGGCCCGATAGAGGGCGGTGAGTTCGTCCCAGTCGAGATCGTCGATGGCATCGGACCAGCGGACGGTGTCTGGCACCACGAGCATCTCCCGGATCAATCCACGAGCGCCAGCGCGCCGTAGTCGCCCACCTTGTCGCCGAGCCCGGCCGGCACCAGCAGCGCCCCGCGCGTGAGCGCTTCGAGCTTGCCGTCGATCTGCGCCTGCAGGCGCGGCAGCAGGAAGTCGCGGTTGTTCCAGAACACGCTGCCGCCGAGGCTGATGCGCTCCAGGTCGAGCGTCGCAACGAGGTTGAAGAGCATGCGGCCCATGACGCGGCACAGCGCGTCGGTGGTCGCCAGCGCCTGCGGTTCGCCGCGCGCCGCCGCCGCGAAGAGATCGGGGGCCGGTTGCCCGAAGCGCCGCGCGATGCCGTTGCCCGCCGCAAGCGCCTCGACGTCGCCGCGGTTGCCGCAGCCGCACAGCGCGTCGTTGTCGTCGTCCGACACGAAGCTGTGGCCCGCATGCCCGGCGTTGCCGTTCTTTCCGTGCAGCACATGCCCGTCCACGCAGAGGCCGACGCCCACGCCGGTGCTCCAGGTGACGTAGGCGCAATGGTCGAGGCCCTGGAGCGCGCCCCAGCGGCGCTCGGCTTCGAGTGCGGCGACCGCATCGTTCTCGACGCGCACCTGCGCGAAGCGATTGCGCAAAGGGGCTTCGAGCAACGCGGTCATCCATGCATTGGGCAATCCGCGCGCCGGGCCGGCGATGCCGCCGCAGATGTTCGGCGTGGCGAGTTCCACCATGCCGCCATGCAGTTCGAAGGGGCCCGCGGACGAGACGCCGACGCGATCGATGGTGCCGGCGTCGATGCCTTGCTCGGCGCAGATTTCGTCGATGAGGCGAATGATCTGCACCGCGACGGCATCGTTGTCGCCGGTCTTGGCGGTCGGCTCGCTGCGGCGGCCAATGAGGGAGGAGGTGCCGTTCGCGGCCAGGCTCACCGCCACCTTGGTTCCGCCGAGGTCGACGCAGGCTTTCACGAGTGCCCCCGATCTCGGCACTTCGTGTCCTCGCCGCCCCCCGAGGGGGTGCGAGCTTGCTTGGGGCGGCCCTGCGCTGCGCTCATCGATTCAAATCCATCGCGCGACCAGGGCCGCGATCATGCTGAGAACCACCGTGCTGGCGATCGGCAGATGCCAGTCGCGCCCGAACGCACGGAACTCGAAATCGCCGGGCAGGCGCCCGAATCCGAAACGCCGCAGCCACTCGGTCAGCCCGCTCATCAGAACGAGCGCGAGGACGACGACGATCAGCCAGCGAATCATCGTTGCAGTTTAGGCCGCGAGAAGCGCGAGTGCCTGTCGGTGAAGTTCGCGCGTTGCGGCGGCAACCACGCGGCCGTCGGACTTCAGGCCGAGGGGTTGGCCTTCCCAGTCGGTGACGATGCCGCCCGCGGCCTCGATGAGGCCGGTGGGGCCGAGGTAGTCGTAGGGCTGCAGGCCGGTCTCGACCACCAGATCGATCGTGCCGCCGGCGAGCTGCGCATAGCCGTAGCAGTCGCCGCCGAAGCGCCGCATCCCGCACTTGCGGCTCAGGCGGTCGAAGGCCTGCCAGTCGGCAGCATTGAAGATGTCCGGCGACGTGGTGACGATTCGGGCGTCGGCGATGGCGGTGCAGTCGCGCACGCGCACCGCCTGGCCGTTGCGCTGCGCACCGGTGCCCGGCTGGCCGATCCAGCGTTCGCCGAGAACCGGCATGTCGACCATGCCGAGCTCGACCCGGCCGCCGCGCACCAGCGCGATCAGCGTCCCCCACAGCGGCGAACCGGTGATGAAGCTGCGCGTACCGTCGATCGGGTCGAGCACCCAGACGCGCTCGGCCTCGACCCGCTCCAGTCCATGCTCCTCGCCGAAGATGCCGTCGGCCCGCCGCTCTCCGGCGAGGATGTCGCGCATCGCCTGCTCGGCTTCGCGATCGGCCCGGGTGACGGGGCTTTCGTCGGCCTTGGCGATGATGTCGAGCGGCGTGCGGAACAGGCGCATCGAATGCGCGGCCGCCGCGTCCGCAAGTGCGTGGGCGACGCGCAGGTCGTCTTCGGGCGTGAAGGTGGAACTCATGGGCTCTGCGGCAGAGGAAAAGCCCGATTAGACCCGAGCCGGAAGGCCCCCGAGGCTCAGCAGCTCAGAACGGCGTATCGCCCTGGATCGTGGTGCGATAAAGCTTGCGGCGCAGATGGTCCGGCGTTCCGGCGGCCAGGTGCATGAGCGAGCGGTTGTCCCAGAAGACGAGGTCGTGCGGCGCCCAGGTGTGGCGATAGACGAACTCGGGCTTCACGCTGTGCGCGAAGAGTTCGGCCAGCAGCGCGTCGCTCTCGTCCTGGGGCAGGCCGACGATGCGCGTCGTGAAATGCTCGCTGACGAAGAGCGCCTTGCGGCCGGTTTCCGGGTGCGTGCGCACCACCGGCTGAACGGCGGGCGTCACCTGGTCGATCTGGGCCTGCGAGAGCTTGGGGCGCCACGGGTTCTTCGCGCGCAGCTCTTCGTACTTGGCGAGGTAGCTGTGCTCGGCCGCGAGCGGAAGAATGCGCTGCTGCAGCGCCGGGTCGAGCGCCTCCCAGGCCAGGTGCTGGTCGGCGAAGAGCGTGTCGCCGCCTTCGCTCGGCAGTTCCTGCGCATGCAGCAGCGAGCCGAGGCTGGGCTTTTCCTTGTACGAGATGTCGGAATGCCAGTAGACGCCCGCATCGCCGAGACCGATGGGTTCGCCGTTCTCCTTGATGTTGGAGACGATCAGGATCTCCGGGTGGCCCGGGAGATGGAACTGGTGCAGCACATGGATTTCGAGCGGCCCGAAACGGCGGCTGAACGCGACGTGGTCCGCCGGCGAAACCTGCTGGTCGCGGAAAACCAGTACGTGGTGGTCGAGGTGCGCGCGGTGGATGCGCGCGAAATCGGCCTCGTTGATGGGCCTCCCGATGTCGAGCCCGACGACTTCGGCACCGACAGGTGCGGCGAAGCGGCGAATCTCGAACTGTTGTGGCGGGGCGGCGCGGGTGGCGGATTCAGGAGCGATCGAGGCAGTCATCTCGATCACTTTAGGGCGCGCACCATGGATTTCCAACCATTCGTTGGTTGCTAACTTATGTGCTTCACGCCAACTTAGAGGGTGTGGCTGCGGTCGCCCTCGGCGAAGCCGATGGCATCCCATGGCTCGCCCGCCGCGAAGCCGACGACCTTGAACAGCTCGCCCATCTCGTGCTCATGGATGAGCCGCGCCGCCATGCTGCGCTCGGCAAGCGTGGCCTGCTCCATCATCGGCAGGATGCCCGCGTTGAGCAGGAACCTCGCCTGGTTGCAGTAGCCCAGTACGTCGAGCCCGGCGTCCTGCCCCGCGAGCGCGATGCCGGTGAAGTTGACGTGGGCGGTGATGTCCTTTTCGCCGACATGCGACAGCGGATCGCCGTCGGCCTCGTGGCCGCGATGGCACATCACGGTGCCCATGTGGCGCTGCGGGTGGTAGTACTCCGATTCCGGAAAGCCGTAGTCGAAGAAGAAGGCGGCGCCGCGCTTCAGACGGTCGGCCAGCGTGGCGATGAAGGCCTCTGCCTGCGGGTGGATTTCGGTGAGGTAATCGTGCTGGCCTTCGATCTCGACCGGCGGGAGCAGGTCGGTCGGGCGATCGCTCCACGCAAAGCCGTCGCCCTGCGCGACCACGCCGCGCTCGAACCACTGGCCGCCCGAGCGCGCCAGCACTTGCACCGGCATCGCATCGAGCACTTCATTGCCGACGACCACCCCGTTCATGGATTCGGGCAGTTCGCCGAGCCATTCGACCTTGGCGGCATGCTTCGCCAGCGTCTGCTGCTGGCGTTCGCGCAGGGTGCCGGAGAGGTCGACGATGCGGTAGCGGACCACACGCCCGCCAAGCGCATCGAGCAGTTGCAGCGCGAGCGCCCCGGAGCCGGCGCCGAATTCCCAGATTTCGTCGGTGCCGGTCTTGTCGAGCGCTTCGGCGACCTGCACTGCGAGCGCGCGGCCGAACAGCGGCGTCAGCTCGGGCGCCGTGACGAAGTCGCTGCCCGACGACGGCATGCGGCCGAACTTGCGGCTCGCGTTGGCGTAGTAGCCCAGTCCGGGTGCGTACAAAGCCAGTGCCATGAAGCGGTCGAAAGGCAGCCAACCGCCGTCGCGTTGCAGCGCGGCATCGATAATCCGGGTCAACGGGTTGGCGCGGTGCGCGCCTTGCTCCAGGTTCATACAGGAAATCTATCAGGATGGCTCCAACGTCCCCACGCCAGGGCGTGCTCGTGACCGGCGGCGGCCGGAGGCTGGGCGCCGCGGTCTGCGAAGCCTTCGCGCGCGCGGGCTGGCGGGTCTGGTGCCAGTACCGCGCATCGCGCGAACAGGCGCTCGCATTGTGCGCGCGGCTGCAGGGCGAAGGGCACGACGCCACCGCGGTCGAGGCCGACATCGCCGCCGAGGAAAGCCGGCAGGCGCTGATCGCACGGATCGCCGCCAGCGGCCCGTTGGCATGCATCGTGAACAACGCTTCGGCGTTCGAGCCGGACACCGCGCTCGACTTCGATGCCGATGCCGCCCTGCGCCAGATCGGCGTGAACCTCGTGGCGCCGCTGTCGTTCGCGCGGCTGCTGGCGAAAACCGCCACGGCTGGCGACGGCATCGATCGCTCGACGATCCATGTGCTCGACCAGAAGGTCTACAACCTGAACCCGGACTATTTCTCCTACACGGTGTCCAAGCTCGCGCTGGAGCGCGCCGTCGCCCTGCAGGCGCAGGCGCTCGCGCCGGCGGTGCGCATCTGCGGCGTCGCACCGGGCATCCTGTATCCGAGCGGGCCGCAGAACGAGGCGAACTTCGCCAAGGCCTCGCGCGCCAACCTGCTGCGCCGGCCGATCGATCCGGCCGACGTGGCCCGCGCCTGTGTCTTCCTCGCCGAGACGCCCAGCGTGACCGGCACCACCCTCTGCGTCGACAACGGCCAGCACCTCGTGCCGCTGCCGCGCGACATCATGTTCGTTGTAGATGAACTTCTGACTCCCCCAGCCTCGCCCACTTCGTGTGGCTCTGCTCCCCCTCAAGGAGGCGCACCCCTGCGGCCCGGCGAAGCCGGTTCCGCGGGTGCCCTGGACTGAAACCATGAATACCATCGATCCTCTGCTGACCACCTGCCGACGCGTATTCCTGCGCAACTACGAGGTGTGGATCAACATCGGCGTGCACGAATTCGAGAAGCGCGCGGAACAACGCGTGATCATCAATGTCGACCTCTACGTGCCGCTGGACCTGTCGACGCCCGTGGCGGACGACCTCGACGAAGTGGTGGACTACGACTTCATCCGCCGCACCGTCGCCACGCGCCTGAGCAAGGGGCACATCCACTTGCAGGAAACGCTGTGCGACGACATCCTGACGCAGGTGCTGACCCACCCCAAGGTGCAGGCCGCGCGCGTCTCGACCGCCAAACCCGACGTCTACCCCGACTGCGATGCCGTCGGGGTCGAAGTATTCAGGAGCAAATGAATGAGCGCCGTATGGATCGACGAACAGCCTTCGTCCACCAACACCCTGAAGATCGAACGCGAGACGCACAAGCTCGAAAAGCGCCTGTGCCGCGAAGTGGGCCGCGCGATCTTCGACTACAACATGATCGAGGCGGGTGACAAGGTCATGGTGTGCCTCTCGGGCGGCAAGGACAGCTACGGGATGCTGGACATCCTGCTCAAGCTGCGCGCCCGCGCGCCGATCCACTTCGACATCGTGGCCGTGAATCTCGACCAGAAGCAGCCCGGGTTCCCCGAAGAGGTGCTGCCGACCTACCTGACCTCGCTGGGCATCCCGTTCCACATCGAGGAGCAGGACACCTACTCGATCGTCAAGCGCGTGATCCCCGAGGGCAAGACCACCTGCGGGCTGTGCAGCCGGCTGCGCCGGGGCATCCTCTACCGCGTGGCGGACGAACTCGGCGCGACCAAGGTGGCGCTGGGCCATCACCGTGACGACATGCTGCAGACCTTCTTCCTCAACATGTTCTTCGGCGGCAAGCTCAAGTCGATGCCGCCCAAGCTGGTGAGCGACGACGGCAAGCATGTGGTGATCCGCCCGCTCGCCTACGTGCCCGAAAAGGACCTGGTGCGCTGGGCGCAGCACCGGCAGTTCCCGATCATCCCGTGCACGCTCTGCGGCAGCCAGGAGAACCTGCAGCGCAAGCAGGTCGGCGAGATGCTGCGCGAATGGGAGCGCAAGCACCCGGGCCGCCTCGAGAACATGTTCAACGCGCTGCAGAACGTGGTGCCTTCGCATCTGCACGACGGAACGCTGCATGACTTCAAGGGCCTGAAGGCAACGGGCGTGCCGGACGAGGAAGGCGACAAGGCCTTCGACGCGCCCGAATTCCCGGCGGCGCCGTCGCCGCTCGCCATCGTGCAGATCTGATCCACGTGAGATCGCTGCTGGCCGTCCTCGCTCTCACCGTGGGCCTCACGGGCTGTGCGACGCGCTGGGTGGTCGACAGCGACGTGCGGACCTTCTCCGAAATCGGGACGGTGCCGGCCGATGCGACCTATCGCTTCGAGCGCCTGCCGTCCCAGCAGAACGACGAGGCCGCGCAGCTCCAGCTCGAAGCGATGGCCGGCCCGGCGCTCGAAGCCGTGGGGCTTCGACGTGACGATGCATCGCCGCACTACACCGCGCAGATCGGCGCACGCGTGACATCGGAACTCTCGCCATGGGTCGACCCGTGGTACGGCAGCCCCTGGTGGGGCCCCGGCCCGTGGGGAGGCCCGGGACCGTGGGGCCCCTACCGGGGCGGTGCGTGGGGCTATGGCCGCGGCTGGTACGGGCCGGGCTGGTGGGGCCCGCCGCCGGCCTACAACCCCTGGTACTCCCGCGAAGTGAGCATCGTGCTGCGCGAACTGCCCTCGAACCGGGTGGTCTACGAGACGCGGGCGCGCAACGACGGTCCGTACAACGACAGCAGTGCGGTCCTGCCCGTGATGTTCCAGGCGGCGCTCCAGGGCTTTCCGAACCCGCCCAAGGGCGATCGGCGCGTGGACCTCGAAATTCCGACGGCTCGTCATTGAGACCCCCTCCGACAGCGCCGGCTTAGGGGCTCCACCTAGAATTTCGCAGATGGAGTCCACCCGCGTCATCGCAGTCCGCCACGGCGAAACCGCCTGGAACGTCGACACCCGCATCCAGGGACAGCTGGACATCGAACTCAACGACACCGGCCTCTGGCAGGCGCGTCGCGTCGCGAAGGCGCTTCTGGAAGAGCCCATTTCGGCGATCTACGCCAGCGATCTCGCCCGTGCATGGCAGACGGCCAAGGAAATCGGGGAATTGCGAGGGCTCGAAGTGGCCACGGATCCGGGCCTGCGCGAACGGGCCTTCGGCCACTTCGAAGGCCGGACCTTTGCGGACATCGACGAGGCGCTGCCGATCCAGGCGCGCCGCTGGCGCACCCGTGATCCCGAGTTCGCCCCGGAAGGCGGAGAGTCACTGCTTACTTTTCAGGAACGCATTACCAGCACCGCGGCCCGGATCGCGGCCCGTCATCCGGGCGAGCTGGTCTTGATGGTCGCCCATGGCGGCGTGATGGATGTCCTCTACCGCGCCGCCACCCGCCAGGGACTGCAGGCTCCGCGCACCTGGGCGCTGGGCAATGCGGCGATCAATCGCCTGCTCTGGACGCCTCAGGGTTTCACCCTGGTCGGCTGGGCGGACACCCGCCATCTCAGCGACGACGTGCTCGACGAAACCACCGCGTGAGCCGTGCGACCGCAGAGTCGCAAAAACAATACTTTTCTATGCATTTTTCATCGGTCGTCATCGATTGATGTCAGCTTTCGTATTCATTTCTGGTTAACATGGACACAATCGTGACCGGATGCAACTTCTGTCAATGCAGACAAGGCAACGAGTTGCATCGAATGTTGCAGACCACCAGAACGACATAGGCTGGACAGCATGGCTTTTGGAAGGTGGCGCAAAGGTCTTCGAGAGGGCAATATTGGTTTCATGAGTAGAGTGAAAGCTTTGTGATTACTGCTTGAACACGGATACATGTGTTCGCCAGCAGAGCGCCGATCGTGAAACAAATAAGGGGTTACCAGAAGCTTCATAGCCCGTCGCAAGCGGAGAGACCAGTCCATGGAACAACCAACTCCCTCACGTTCCCCTCTTGAAGCTGAGCCGCTTTCGCTGGTGGATCTGTTCGTAGCCCGCAACGGTCTCGCGCCGACCTCGGGACAGGTCATGGACGAGATGCAGGTTCCGGCGGCACTGGCCACGCGGTGGGCCGCCAAGGCAGTCGAATCCTCCCTGCTTCCCGACACCCTCTTCGCTGCCGCCTGGGCGCTGCTGCAGGGCCGTTGGCTCGGAAGCCTGTCGAATGGTGACGGCGCAAAGACGGCCGGCGACTGGGTCGCGGAAATCGGCCGGGCACAGCCCGATGCATCCGACGACCCCGAAGCGTTCCGCCTGACCTTCGCACCCGGCACCTCGCTATTGAGCCTGCGCGGACCGGCCGCCCTGCTCGATGCGAAGCTCGCTGCAACGTTGCTGGCTGCCATCGCCGATACCGCTGCCGACCTGCTGGATCGCCCCAGCGTCCCATTGCGCGAAATCCGCACGCTGACTGCCGATGACCGGCAGCGCCAGCTGGAAGCATGGAACGTCCCGCCGACGCCCTACGACATCGGATTGACCGTCCACGCGATGTTCGACCGCCAGGTCGCCCTACGCGGAGACGCCATCGCGCTCACCGGCGAAGACGGCTCCCTGAGCTACAACGAAGTCGCGCGCCGTGCCGAAGTGATGGCGCGCAGGCTGCAAGCGCGCGGCGTCCGGGCCGGCCATGCAGTGGGCGTGATGCTCGACCGCTCGAGCGCCGCCGTCATCACCCTGCTCGGCATCCTCAAGGCGGGGGCGACCTATGTGCCGGTCCAGCCTGATTTCCCCGCCGAGCGCATCGCTTTCATGCTGTCGCACGCCGGCGTCGACCTCGTCGTCACCCAGGCCGCGCACCGGCCGCTCGTCCCCGACGAGCGGCCGGTGCTTTCCATCGATGACGGGCGAACCACCGACGAATCGGCGCTCCCGCCTTTCGCGCCCGCCGAGGTCGACGGCGAATCGGTCGCCTATGTGATGTACACCTCGGGATCGACCGGCACGCCGAAGGGCATCGAGATCTGCCACCGTTCGATCCTGCGCCTCGTGATCGACGCGCATTACGTCGACCTTGCCCCCGGCGAAGCGATGCTGCACGCGGCGCCACTCGGGTTCGACGCCTCGACGCTGGAAATCTGGGGTCCGCTGCTCAATGGCGGAATCTGCGTGGTCCACGACGAGCAGGTGCCGACCGGCGCCGGCCTCGCGCGCACCATCGAAGGCCATTCGGTCCGCACCGCATGGCTCACCGCCGCCCTCTTCAATGCGGTGATCGACGACGATCCGCTGCAGCTCAAGGGACTGCGCCAGTTGCTCGCGGGCGGCGAAGCGCTGTCCGTGTCGCACATCCGCCGTGCATTGGCCGCCCTGCCCGACACGACGCTGATCAACGGCTACGGCCCGACCGAGTGCACCACCTTCTCGGCCACTCACCGGATCCCGCGCGACCTGCCGGCCGATGCGCGCTCGGTGCCGATCGGCCGCCCGATCAACGACACCACGCTGCGCGTGCTGAGCCCGACGATGGCGATGCTGCCCGCCGGCCTCGTGGGCGAACTCTGCATCGGCGGCCGCGGCCTCGCGCGCGGCTATCTGCAACGGCCCGACTTGACCGCCGAACGCTTCGTCGCCGATCCGTACGGCGGCCCGGGCGACCGCCTCTATCGCACCGGCGACCAGGTGCGCTGGCTGCCGGACGGCACCATCGAATACATCGGCCGCGCCGACGGGCAGGTCAAGATCCGGGGCCATCGCATCGAGACGGGCGAAGTCGAGGCGGCGCTGCTCACGCACCCGGGCATCAAGTCGTGCGCCGTGATCGCGCGCAAGGATGCGTCGGGCCGGTTGGGCCTCGTGGCGTACCTCGTGGCCCGCGGCAACGAAGTGCCGTGGACGACGCTGCGCCATCACCTCGCCGACCACCTGCCGGAGGCGATGCTGCCTTCGGCACAGGTCTGGCTCCCCCAACTGCCGGTGACGAACAACGGCAAGCTCGACCGCCGCGCGCTCCCGGAGCCACCGCGCGAGCGGCCCGAACTGGCACAGGCCTTCGAGGAAGCGCGCAACGACACCGAACGGATGGTGTGCACGGCCTTCGCGCGAGCGCTCGGTATCGACCGGGTCGGCCGCAACGACAACTTCTTCGACCTCGGCGGCGATTCGCTGCTGGTCCTGAAGGTGCTGAAGGACTTGCAGCGCAACAGCGACCGCCGTCTCTCGACCAACATCTTCTTCCGCCAGCCCACGCCCGCCGCACTCGGCGCGAGCCTGCAGGCCGATGAACCCGCTGCGCCACAGCGCTCGACCGCCAAGCTCGCGCCGCGCGCCGGCGCCGACATGGAGCCCGTGGCACTGATCGCCATGGCCGGCCGCTTCCCCGGCGCGGCGGATGTCGAACAGTTCTGGGACAACCTGCTCGCCGGCCGCGAATCGATCAGCTTCTTCGACGACGCCACGCTCGACGCCGGGGTGAGCGCCGCGCTGCGCGCCGACCCTCTCTACGTGCGTGCGCGCGGCATCATCGAAGACATCGAGCAGTTCGACGCCGCTTTCTTCGGCATCAATCCGAAGGAAGCCGCGTTGATGGATCCGCAGCATCGCGTGTTCCTCGAGATCTGCTGGGAATGCCTCGAACGCGGCGGCTACGTGCCCGACCAGGCACCCGGCCCCGTCGGCGTCTATGGCGGCATGTACAACCCGACCTACTTCCAGCGGCACGTGTCGACGCGGCCCGACCTGGTCGAGATGATCGGCGAATTCCAGGTGATGCTGGCCAACGAGAAGGACTACATCACCACCCGCGTGGCCAACAAGCTCAGCCTCACCGGCCCGGCCGTCAGCGTGCACACGGCGTGCTCGACCTCGCTGGTCGCGGTGGCGCAGGCCTTCCATGCGCTGCGCACCGGCCAGTGCCGCATGGCGCTCGCGGGCGGCGCCTCGGTGAACTGCCCGCCGCGCAGCGGCTATCTCTACAACGAGGGCTCGATGCTCTCGCCTGACGGCCACACGCGCAGCTTCGACGCGAAGGCGAAGGGCACCGTGTTCAGCGACGGCGCCGCGGTGGTGCTGCTCAAGCGGCTTTCCGATGCGATCGCCGATGGCGACACCATCTATGCGGTGCTTCGTGGCGCGGCGATCAACAACGACGGCGGCGCGAAGGCCAGCTTCACTGCGCCGAGCGTGGACGGCCAAGCCGCGGTGATCGAAGCGGCGCTGGCATCGGCCGGCGTCGAGGCGCGCAGCATCTCGTACATCGAAACGCACGGCACCGCGACGCCGATGGGCGATCCGATCGAAGTCGAAGGCCTCGCGCGCGCCTTTGGCGCACACACCTCCGACAAGGGTTTCTGCGCGATCGGCTCGCTCAAGAGCAACGTGGGCCACATGGTCACGGCCGCGGGTGCGGCGGGGCTTATCAAGGCCGCGTTGTCGCTTCACATCGAGGCGATCCCGGCAAGCCTGCACTACGAAGCGCCGAACCCCGCGATCGATTTCGCCGCCACGCCGTTCCATGTGAACAGCCAGCTTCAGCCCTGGCCGCGCGGAGCTGCACCACGTCGCGCCGGCATCAGCAGCTTTGGCGTGGGTGGAACCAATGCTCACGTCGTGATCGAGGAAGCGCCGGTGCGCGAGCCTTCCGAGCCGGCGACCGGCCCTCAACTGCTGACGCTTTCCGCTCGCTCCCCCGCCGCATTGGCCGCCGCGGTGACGCGTCTGGCCGATCATCTCGACACGCATCGCGACCTCGCGCTCGGCGACGTCGCGCATACGCTGCGCGTGGGCCGCAAGTCCTTTGCGCATCGCGCCTGCGTGGTGGCGAGCTCCGTCGACGAAGCCATCGCCGCGCTGCGCAACGCGGATTCGCCCGCGCGTGCCACCGCGTCGGTCAATGCCTGGGTGCCGCAGCCGGTCTTCGCGTTCCCCGGGCAAGGCGCGCAGTACGCCGGCATGGGCCGCACGCTGTACGAGAACGATGCGGTCTTCCGCGTCGCCTTCGACGATTGCCTGCGCGCTTTCGACGGCGTGCTGGGCTTCGACTTGCGCGAGCGCATGTTCTCGGACGATGCCTCGGCGCTCGCACCCACGTCGGTCACGCAACCCGCGACCTTCGCGCTCGAATATTCACTCGCGCGGCAGCTGATGGCGCTGCATGTCCAGCCCGCTGCGATGGTCGGTCACAGCGTCGGCGAATTCGCCGCCGCGGTGCTGGCCGGCGTGATGCGCCTCGAAGATGCCGCGCGGCTCGTGGCACGCCGCGGCGCGCTGATGCAGGCGCTGCCCGCGGGCACGATGCTTTCGGTGCGCATGCCCGCCGCCGACCTCGTGCCGCTGCTGCCCGAAGGCATCTCGCTGGCCGCCGACAACGGCCCCAATGTCTGCGTCGCCGCGGGCCCGAGCAACGCGATCGAGAACCTGCGCATCGCACTCGAAGCCAAGGGCGTCATCGCCAAGGCACTCCAGACTTCCCACGCCTTCCATTCAGCCATGATGGAACCGGCCGTCGAGCCCTTCGAAGCGCTGGTGCGCGAAACGAAGCTCTCGCCGCCCAGGCTGCCGATCTACTCGACGCTCACCGGCCGCATGCTCACCGCTGAAGAAGCGACCGACCCGCACTATTGGGCGCGCCACCTGCGCGAGACGGTGCGCTTCTCGCCCGCCGTGCGCGAAGTGCTGGCGAAGCTCGCGCACCCGCTGTTCATCGAGATCGGCCCGCGCAGCACGCTCGCGACGCTGGTGCGCCAGCATGCGACCAAGGCCGTGCCCGCACCCGCCGTGTCGCTGCTGCTCGATCAGCCTGAGGGCGAGAACGCCGCGTGGCGCCTTGCCGCGGGGCGCCTCTGGGCGCAGGGCATCGAGCTCGACCTGAACACCCTCGACACGCGTGTCCGCAAGCAGCGCGTCCGTCTGCCGACCTATCCCTTCGAGCGCAAGCGCTTCTGGATCGACATCGCCGCGGCACCCGCCGCGACGGTCGCACCCCTGGCGGCTTCCTCCGCTTCCGCCCCTCTTCTTTCCAATTCGCTTCCGGAGTTGACAATGACTGTCGCCGCCACTTCTGCACCGCCCGCGCGCCGCGCTTCCCTCGTCACGCGTCTGCGCGAGCTGTTCGAGGACCTGTCCGGCGTCGAAATGGCCGGCGTCGATGGCGGTGCGGCGTTCGTGGAGATCGGCCTGGATTCGCTCACGCTGACGCAGGCCGCGCTGCAGGTCACGAAGACCTTCAAGGTGAGCCTGAGCTTCAGGCAGTTGATGGAAAGCTATCGCAGCTTCGACGCGCTCGCCGAGTTCCTCGACGCGACGCTGCCGCCCGACATCGCGCCTGCGGCGCAGCCGGCACAGGCACCGGTCGCGGTTGCGCACGCCGCACCGTCGATCACGCCGGTGCAGCAGGTCATGCCTGCGATGCCCGTGATGCAGCCCCTGGCCGCCGGCACCGGCAGCCTCGTGCAGCAGCTCATCGCGCAACAGATGCAACTGATGCAACAGCAACTCGCATTGCTGTCGGCGGCACCGACGATGCCGGCCAGCCCCGCGCTGCCGGCATCGACGGTGGAGCAACCCACGCCACCGGCCACCGCCGCGGCCACGGCGTCCAATCCACAAGCCGCGCAGCCGGCGGCCGCGCCCGACGCGGAAGCACCGGCCGGCGAGGTCAGGTACGACGTCAAGAAGGCTTTCGGCGCCATCGCCCGCATCCACACGCAGGCCAAGGAACCGACCGAGCGCCAGAAGGCACGTCTCGCCGCCTTCATGCGCCGCTATACGGAGCGCACGAAGAAGAGCAAGGAATTCACCGCGCAGAACCGCCCGCACATGGCGGACCCGCGGGTGGTGAACGGCTTCCGGCCGGTGACGAAGGAGATCACCTACCAGATCGTCGTCGAGCGCTCCAAGGGCTCGCGCCTCTGGGACATCGACGGCAACGAGTACGTCGATACGCTCAACGGGTTCGGCATGAACCTTTTCGGCTGGACGCCGGACTTCATCAACGAGGCTGTACACAAGCAGCTCGATCGCGGCTACGAGATCGGTCCGCAGCATCCGCTCGCCGCCGAGGTGACCAAGCTGCTGTGCGAGCTCACCGGCTTCGACCGCGCGGCCCTGTGCAACACCGGCTCCGAAGCGGTGATGGCGGCGCTGCGCATCGCGCGCACCGTGACCGGCCGCAACACCGTGGTGCTGTTCACCGGCTCTTACCACGGCACTTTCGACGAAGTGCTGGTGCGCGCAGGACGCAATGCCAAGGGCATGTCCGCCGCGCCGGGCGTGTTGCAGACCATGTTCGGCGAAGTGCGCGTGCTCGACTACGGAACGCCCGAGGCACTCGAATTCATCCGCGCCAATGCCGACGACCTCGCCGCCGTGCTCGTCGAGCCGGTGCAGAGCCGCCGCCCCGACTTCCAGCCGCGCGAGTTCCTGCGCGAGCTGCGTGCGATCACCGAGAAATCGGACACCTGCCTGATCTTCGACGAGGTCATCACCGGCTTCCGCAGCGACATCGGCGGCGCGCAGGCGATCTTCGGCATCCGCGCGGATCTCGCCACCTACGGCAAGGTGCTCGGCGGCGGATTCCCGGTCGGCGTGATCGCCGGCAAGCGCGCCTACATGGATGCGCTGGACGGCGGCGCATGGCAGTACGGCGACGACTCGATGCCCACCGTGGGCGTGACCTACTTCGCGGGCACCTTCGTGCGCCATCCGCTCGCGCTCGCCGCGTCGAAGGCCGCACTGGAGCACCTGAAGCAGGACAACAACAAGCTGCAGACACAGCTCAACCTGCACACCGCCGCGATGGCCGACGAGCTGACCGCGTTCTGCCGCGAAGTGGGCGCGCCGCTGGAGATCCGCTACTTCTCATCGCTGTGGCGCGTCACCTGGCTCGAAGATCATCCGCTGCAGGACCTGCTGTTCGCGATGATGCGCAGCCGCGGCGTGCACATCCTCGACAACTTCCCCTGCTTCATGACGACCGCGCATTCGCAGCAGGACATCGCCACGATCAAGTCGGCATTCAAGGAATCCATCGCCGAGATGCAGGAAGCCGAATTGCTGCCGCGCCGCGCGGTGGCCAAGCCGGCCTTCGATCCGTCGCATCCGCCGGTGCCCAATGCGCGCCTCGGTCGCGACAAGGACGGCCAGCCCGCGTGGTTCGTGCCCGATCCCAATGCCCAAGGCAAATTCACGAAGTTCCAAGCATGACTGAAGCCGTACTCACCCCCGTCGACAGCGCGCCGGCCGACGACTTCGATCCCTTCGCCGCGGGCCTCATCGAGCGGATCGTTCCGACGACCGAGGCGCAGCGGGAGGTCTGGCTGGGTGATCGGCTGAGTCCGGAAGCTTCGCTGGCCTACAACGAGTCGCTGCGGATGCGCCTGCGGGGCGCGCTGGATGCCCGCGCGCTCGCCGCCGCGCTCGACCAGCTGGTGGCACGGCACGAATCGCTGCGCGCGACCATCTCTCCCGATGGCACTCAACTGCTGATCGGCGAAGCCGTGCCGGTGGGCATGGCCGAGCACGACCTGCGGTCGCTCGAGCCCGCGGCGCAGAAGCGCCGGCTCGAGGACGAGAGCCTCGCGGCGGTCCTCGATCCGTTCGAGCTCGAAAAGGGGCCGCTCTTCAGGGCCGCGCTCTACACGCTGTCGGACACCGAGCATGTGCTCGTGATGACCGCGCACCACGCGGTCTGCGACGGCTGGTCGTGGGGCGTCATCAGCCAGGACCTCGGCCTGCTCTACGCGGAGCAGATCGGCGCCGGCCCGGCGCTCGAAGCGCCGGCGCAGTACTCCGACTACGCCGCCTGGGAAACGCAGGAAGCGTCCAGTCCCGCGATGCAGGCGCACATCGACTACTGGCTGTCGCGCTTCGCGGGCGGCAGCCTGCCGGTGCTCGAACTCCCGCTCGACCGGCCTCGCCCGGCCGTGCGCACGTTCAGCTCGCGCCGTGTCGACCACGTGCTGCGCCGGGATCTGATCGATTCGCTGCGCAAGGTCGGCGCCTCGTCGGGCACGAGCCTGTTCGCGACCATGTTCAGCGCCTTCGCGGCCACGCTGCACCGGCTGACCGCGCAGGACGACCTCGTGATCGGCATCGCCGCCGCCGGCCAGATGCCGAGCGACATGCACTCGCTGGTGGGCCACTGCGTCAACACGCTGCCCATTCGCGTCGCGGTCGAGCCGCAGATGTCCTTCGAAGCCTTCGCCAAGGCCTCGGGCACGACGCTGCTGGACGCCTTCGAGCACCAGACGCTGACCTACGGCACGCTGCTGCGCAAGCTGTCGGTGCCGCGCGATCCGAGTCGCCTGCCGCTGGTGAACGTGCTGTTCAACCTCGACAGCGGGGCGCTGGTCACGAGCAACTTCCCGGGGATCGAATGCGAGCAGAGCTCGATCCCGCGCCGCTACGAGAACTTCGAGCTGTTCGTCAACATCTCGCCGATTGCGACGGGAATGCAGATCGAGGCGCAATACAACGCCGATCTGTACGACGACGCCACGATCAAGCGCTGGCTCGGGATGTACGAGTGTCTCCTGCGTGCGGTGGCCGCCGATCCGGCTCAGGCCGTCGGCAGGCTCAACGTGCTGGACGAAGCGGAAGCGAAGGCCATCGCTGCGCTGCAACCGGTCCCCACGGCTCGCACCGGCCAGCCGCTGATGCACGCCGGCTTCGTCGAACAGGCCGCGAAGACGCCCGAGCGCAGCGCGCTGCGCGACGGCGAGCGCCGCCTGACCTACCTCGAACTCGACGAGCAGTCGAACCGCCTCGCGCATGCGTTGCGCGAACGCGGCATCGGGCGCGGCCAGCGGGTCGGCCTGTGCCTGGACCGCGGCGCCGACATGATGGTCGCGCTGCTGGCGGTGCTGAAGTCCGGCGCCGCCTACGTGCCGCTCGATCCGGCCTTTCCGCAGGCACGGCTCGACTACTACGCGGAGGACGCGCAACTCGGCCTGCTGCTGACGAATTCCACCGTCGCCGCGATGCCCGCGAACTGGTGCGCCGATGCCGCCGGACGCGTCCTCGCGCTCGACCGCGACACCGGATGGCAGAACCAGCCGGCCACCGCGCTTTCGCCGTCCGCGCAGGACGCGCAGGCCGGCGACGCGGCCTACGTGATCTACACCTCCGGCTCCACGGGCAAGCCCAAGGGTGTGTGCGTGCCGCATGGCGCGGTTGCGAATTTCCTGCAGAGCATGCGCGAGGCGCCCGGCATCACCGCCGACGACCGCCTGGCGGCCGTGACCACGCTGTCGTTCGACATCGCGGTGCTCGAACTGATGCTGCCGCTCACCGTGGGCGCCGAAGTGATCCTCGTGTCGCGCGACACCACGATGGACGGTAACGCGCTGCGCGCTCTCATCGAACGGAGCGGTGCGACCCTGATGCAGGCGACGCCGGGCGGGTGGCGCCTGCTGCTCGATGCGCAATGGCCGGGTTCGCCGAACTTCAAGGCGCTGGTCGGCGGCGAAGGATTGCCATCGGATCTCGCGCAGTCCCTGCTGCAGCACTGCGGCGAGCTCTGGAACATGTACGGGCCGACCGAGACGACGATCTGGTCCACCCTCTGGCGCGTCGAACCTGCGCGGGTCGCGCAGCGCGGCGTCTCGATCGGCAAGCCGATCGCCAACACCACGGTATGGGTGCTCGATGCACAGGGCCAGCGCTGCCCGGTCGGCGTGCCCGGCGAAATCGTGATCGGCGGCGACGGCGTGACGCTGGGTTACCTCGACCGGCCCGAACTCACCGCCGAGCGCTTCATCCCCGACCCCTGGAGCGCGCCCGGTGCGCGCCTCTACCGCACCGGCGACCGCGGCCGCTGGGGCAACGACGGCCTGCTCGAACACATGGGCCGCTTCGACTTCCAGGTGAAAGTGCGCGGCTACCGCATCGAACTCGGCGAGATCGAGGCCGCCTGCAACGAAGCCCCGGGTGTGGGCAACAGCGTGGTCATCACCCGCGAGGACCAGCCCGGCGACGTGCGGCTGGTCGCCTACGTGAGCCCGTCGGCGGGCGCGAGCATCGATCCGCACGAGCTGGACCGCCGCCTGCGCGAGCGCCTGCCGCAGTACATGCTGCCGCAGCACGTGGTGACGCTGGACGCGATTCCCTTCCTGCCCAACGGCAAGGTCGACCGCAAGGCGCTGCCGAAGCCCGCCGCGGTGCGGGAGCAGACCGCTGCGCGCGTCGCGCCGCGTAACGCGCGCGAGAAGGCGGTGCTCGGCCATATGGAGCACGTGCTCAACCTGCCGGGCCTCGGCGTGCATGACGATTTCTTCGCGCTCGGCGGTCATTCGCTGCTGGCGGCGCGCCTGGCGACGCTGCTCAGCCGCGAGTTCGATGTCACCGTGCCGCTTCGGGTGCTGTTCGAGGCACCCACGGCCGAGCGTCTCGCGGCCGCCATCGAAACGCTGAGCCGGACCGGCACGCCACGCGGCGAGGCGATCAAGGCACTGCCGGGTCGCCGCACCGCGCCGCTGACGCCGATGCAGGAACGCATCCGCTTCCTCGAGGAGATGTACCCGGACCGCTCCACGTACAACGCGCCCTCCGCGCACCGGCTCGGCGGCCTGATGGACGTCGACAAGTTCAAGGCCGCGCTGCGCTCGATCATCGAGCGGCAGCCGTCCCTGCGCACCGCCTTCGGCATCGACCCCGCGACCGGCGAGCCGGCGGCGCTGATCGCCGAGAGCCTGCCGTACGAATTGCCGCTCGTCGATCTGAGCATCCTTCCCGAAGGCGAACGCGCGAATGCGCTCAACGAACGGATGCGCGAGCTGGCGGACCGCCCCATCGCGATCCACGAGGCGCCGCTGTTCCATGCGACGCTGTTCCGGCTGGCCGCCGACGACCATGTCTTCGTGTTCGTGCCGCACCACCTGGTCTGGGACGGCTGGTCCTTCGACCTCCTGCAGCACGAGCTGGCGACGATCTACGGCGCGCTGGTGCGCGGTGAACCGCACGGCCTGCCGCCGCTCGCGGCGACGCACGGCGACTACGCCGACTGGTACGCGCGCTGGCTCGAATCGCCCGCCGCGCTGGTGCAGCTGCGCTACTGGAAGGAGCGCTTCGCCAAGGCGCCACCGGCCAAGGCGCCGCGCACCGACATGCCGCGTGTGGCCGGCATGAGCGGCCACGGCGGATCGCACTGGATCAGCGTCGACAAGGAACTCACCGAAGGGCTGCGCCAGCTCGGCCAGCGTCACGAGATGACGCTGAACATGCTGACGCTCGGCGTCTACGTGATGATGATGAGCCACGTCATCGGAACGCCTTCGATCGTCATCGCGACGCCCGTGCGCGGCCGCGAAGCGCCGGAACTCGAACCGGTCATGGGCTTCTTCAACAACCTGCTGGCGCTGCCCTTCCAGATCGACGGCGCGCTGCGCTTCGGCGAGTTCATGCAATACGTCAGGCAGGAAATGATCTCGGTGATGGATCACCAGCAGATCCCCTTCGAGCGGCTCGCCCGCGAGCCCGAGTTCGCCGAGCGGGCGCAGGGCGTGGGCCTCTACCAGGCGCTGTTCTCATTCCAGGATGCGCGCGAGCGCGAAACGGAAGTCGGCGGACTCGCCGACCGGCAGGTGCACCTGGTGCAGCACGGCGCGACCGACGACCTCGGGCTCTGGCTCATGGACAAGGCGAACGTGCTGGAAGGCGCGGTGATCTACAACGCCGACATCTACAGCCAGGAAACCGGTGCGGCGTTCAAGGCGCGCTACATCGAACTGCTGCGTCGGGTGGTCGACCAGCCCGACGCGACCCTCGAGGCGCTGCTGGCCCCGCAGGGCTCGGAAAGCGCGACTTATCTGCAGCGGCTGTTGGCCAGCGCGGCCGATGTGATCGATGCGTCGGCGCCGGTCGTCGAATCGGTCCCGGTGGCAGCGCCCGTCACGGCAGCACCGCGGCCGCAGGCGCTGCTGCAGCCGGAGCAGGCGCGCCTGGCCCAGATCTGGGCCAGCGCTTTGAGCATCGACGTGAACGACATCCGTCCCGACGAGACCTTCTTCGACCTCGGCGGCGATTCGCTGCTGGCGATGCGCGTGGTCCAGCAGGCCGAGCAGGTGATGGGCTTCCGGGTCGAACCGCGCCGCTACGTCTACGAAACGCTGGCGCAGCTGTCGTCCGCGGCGACCGGCACGGCCATCGACCCGGTGGAAGCCATGACGCCGGAGAAGGAAACGAAGCGCGGTCTCCTCGGCCGCGTGTTCTCCGGCTGGAGCCGCAAGGGCTGAAGGAAACACCGTGTCGACGATCACCCCCATCACCCGGCGTGCGCCCGAGCATGTGTGGCGGGTCGATCTCGACGCGGCGACCTGGGGGACGGCGTGCCTGTCGCGCGACGAACGCGAGCGCGCAGCACGCTTCGTCTTTGCGCGCGACCGGGAGCGTTTCGTCGCGGCGCATGTCGCGCTGCGGCAGGTGCTCGCAGCCTACTCGGGCGTTACCGCCTCGTTGCTCCAATTCCTGCCGGGCAAGGCCGGCAAGCCGGCGCTCGCGCGGCCGGCCGGCCTGCAGTTCAATCTGAGCCACAGCCAATCGGTCGCGCTGATCGCGATCGCCGACGGCAACGCGGAAGTCGGCGTCGACGTCGAGGTGCTGCGTCCCATGCCCGATGCAGAGGCCATGGCCGCGGCCTATTTCACCGACGCGGAGCAGCGCGCGCTGGCGGCCGTCGGACCCGAGTTGCGCGACCGCGCCTTCTTCACCTGCTGGACGCGCAAGGAAGCCTGCCTGAAGGCGGTCGGGCTCGGCCTCGGCGTCGACACACGCAGCTTCGAAGCCGGCGTCGACGAGGGCACGTGCGAGACGCGCATCCCGGTCGACGGCGAGACGGCACGCGTCACGATCTCGTCCTTCGACGGCGGCGATGGCGTCGTCTGCGCAATCGCGAGGCGGATTTCCAACGACACGGGTGCGCGTCGCCCCATCCACGAAAGCGAGTTGTACGCATGACGCCCATGCTTTTCGGCCCTCCCTCCCGGCAGTTGTTCGGGTTGTTTCATGCGCCGGAACGCGACAGCAACCTGGCGGTGCTGATCTGCATGCCGATCGGCCAGGAAGCGATTCGCGCCCACCGCCTGTTCCGCGTGCTCGCGGATCGGCTCGCGCGTTCGGGCATCGCGGTGCTGCGCTTCGACTATCACGGCACCGGCGATTCGCCTGGCGAAGACATTTCCGGCGAACTCGAGGGCTGGCGGCGAGATGTGTGCACCGCGCACGAGGAACTGCACCGCCGCGTCGGCGCGCGCCGCATCCTGTGGCTCGGCGCGCGCCTGGGCGCATCCGTGGCGGTGCTCGCGGCGAAGAGCGGCCACTGCGACCCGGCGCGGCTGATCCTCTGGGATCCGATCGTCGACGGCGTGCGCTATCTCGACAGCCTGCGCGCAAGCCATGTCGATGCGCTCGAACGCTCCTTCTGCGTGCCGGACCCGGCCTGGCGCCGTCGGCTCTCGAAGGACAGCGACGCCTTCACCGAGGAACTGCTCGGCTTCGCGGTGTCGCCGATCCTGCGCCAGCAGCTGCGCTCGCTGACACCGAAGTCGCTCCGGCTCACCGCCCTGCACCAGACCACCGTGCTCGCCGACGCGGAAGACCGTGCCGCGCAGGAATGGGCACGCGAGGAAATCGAGCGCCGCATGCCTGTCACACTGTCGTCGTTCCAGCATCCACTGATCTGGACCTCGGACCCGCAACCCAACAACGCCATGGTTCCGGCCGAAGCGTTGCAGCGCCTCACGGCTGAAGCACATGACTGACTCCAAGGAAACCCCTGTCCAGTTCGGACCCGACGGGACGCTGATCGGCATCGTCACGACGCCGAGCGAAGGCACCATGGAACCGGTCGGTTGTCTTCTGCTGAACATGGGTGCCACCCACCGGATCGGCCCGCGCCGCATCAACGTGAAGCTGGCGCGGCGGCTGGCCTCGCTCGGCATCAGCACCGTCCGCATGGACCTCGCGGGCCTGGGCGACAGCCGCGCCGCCAGCAGCTCCGAACACTTCCGCACGCAGGCCGTGCTGGACATGCAGGCCGCGCTGAACCTCATGGGCACCATGCTCGGCATCCGTCGCTTCGTCGTGATCGGGCTGTGCTCCGGCGCCGCCAATGGACTCGCGCTGGCTGCCGCCGACGCGCGGGTGGTCGGCGTGCTGATGTTCGACGGGTATTCGTTCCTCGGCCGCCGTGCGCTCTGGGAGCGCTCGTTCCGCCGCGCGCTCGCGGCGGCGACCAATCCGGTCATGATCGAGAAGACCGGCCGCTGGCTGCACCGCAAGTTCTCGGCGAAGGCCGCCGCGGCCCTGGCACCGGACATGTTCGAGCCCGAGCCGCCGCACGTCGTGGCCGCGAACTTCCGCCGTGCCATGACGCAGACGGTGGAACGCAATGTGGCGATCCTGTTTCTCTACAGCGGCACCCTGCACGTGACGGACAGGAACCGCGACCAGCTCGGCGACTTCGTCAACGAGCCGTTCGCCAAGCACATCGAATACATGTTCGATCCCGCGATCGACCACAACCTGACATCGCTCGCCGCGCAGGAGACCTTCCAGGCGATCGCATCGGACTGGGTGCTGCGGGTGGCACGCCGCGAGGCGCCGCAGAACCCGTACTCCGCCGCCACCGGCCGCCCCGCCGGGCTGGGCGGTCCAGTCCACGGCAATCTGGCGCTGGCACGCGACGCGGTCGCCTGACCGCGCGCCGTTGCCTCTTGCTCAGCCGGCTGCGCCGGCGGCGTGCGGCTCGGGAAGATCCTCGCCCGGCAGTTCCTGCAGCGGCCCGCTGCCGCTGTAGCGGTCGAGCGCGAGGTAGATCGCCGGCGTGATGTAGAGCGTGATCACCTGCGAGAAGATCAGCCCGCCCACCACCGCCACGCCCAGCGGCTGACGCAGCTCGGCCCCGGCGCCGAGGCCCAGCGCGAGCGGCAGCGCGCCCATCATCGCGGCCAGCGTGGTCATCAGGATCGGGCGGAAGCGCAGGCGGCAGGCTTCGCGGATCGCATCGACCGGCTTCATCCCTTCGGCGCGCTGCGCCTCGAGCGCGAAGTCGATCATCATGATCGCGTTCTTCTTGACGATGCCGATCAGGAGCAGGATGCCGATGGTCGCGATCAGCGTCAGGTCGAAGCCGAAGAGCTTCAGCGAGATCAGCGCGCCGACCGCCGCCGACGGCAGGCCGGCGAGGATGGTGATCGGGTGGATGTAGCTTTCGTACAGCACGCCGAGCAGCACGTAGATCACCAGCACCGCCAGCACCAGCAGCACCGCCTGGCTCGACTGCGAGCTCTGGAACACCGCCGCATCGCCGCCGTAGCTGGTGATGATCGAGGGCGGCATCTTCAGCTCTTCCTTGAAGCGGTCGATCTTCGCGGTGGCGTCGCCCAGCGGCACGTCCGGCGCGAGGTTGAACGACACCGTGACCGCCTGCAGCTGGCCCTGGTGGTTGACCGAGGTCGGCCCCACCGTGCGCTTGACCGTCGAGAACGCCGACAGCGGCACGAGCTGGCCGGCCTTGTTGCGCACAGACAGGCGCGACATGTCTTCCTCGAACTGCCGGTCGTTGTCGGCCGCCGAGAGGATCACCTGGTAGGTGTTGCTCGCGCCGTAGATGCTGCCGATCTGCCGGTCGCCGTAGGCGTTGTAGAGCGCCGTGCGCAGGTCGCCCACCGCGACGCCGAGCACGCCGGCCTTGTCGCGGTCGATCTCCAGCGTGGCCTGCAGGCCGCGGTTCTGCGAATCGCTGGTGACGTCGCGGAAGATCGGGTCGGCGCGCATGCGCTCCATCAGCTTCTCGGACCACACGTTCATGGTGCCGGCGCTGACGCTCTGCAGGGTGTACTGGAAGCGCGCCTTGCTCTGCCGCCCGCCCAGGCGCAGGTTCTGGATCGGCTGCATGTACACCGCCACGCCGGGAATCTCGCGGAAGCGCTTGCGCAGCGATTCGAGCACCTGCGGCATGCGCGGGCGCTCGCTGCGCGGCTTGAGCACCACGAACAGGCGCCCCGCGTTCTGCGTTGCGGTCGGGCCGCCGACGCCGATGAAGGAGTTGACGTAGTCCACGCTCGGGTCCGCCATGATGGCCTCGGCCACGCGGTCCTGCAGCGCCTTCATCGCCGGGAACGAGATGTCTTCGGCCGCCTCCGTCGTGACCTGGATCTGGCCGATGTCTTCCTCGGGGAAGAAGCCCTTGGGGATGGTGACGAACAGCCACGCCGTGAGTGCGAAGGTGCCGAGCGCCACCAGCAGCATCACCGGGCGGTGCCTGAGCGTCCAGTCCAGCGTGCGCATGTAGCCTGAATGCACCCCGCGATAGCCGCGCTCGAAGGCCCGGCCGATCGCGGTGCCGGGCTCCGGGTGTTCCTCTTCATGGTCCATCGCGCCTGGCTTGCGCGGCACATGCTTGAGCAGGCGGCTCGCCAGCATCGGCACCAGCGTGAGCGAGACCACCGCCGACACCATCACCGCGAGTCCGACGACCACCGCGAATTCATGGAACAGCAGGCCGATCACGCCCGGCATGAAGAAGATCGGGATGAACACCGCCACCAGCGAGATCGAGATCGAGATGATGGTGAAGCCCACCTCGCGCGCGCCGCGCAGCGCTGCGGCGAAGGGCTCCATGCCCTTCTCCACGTAGCGCATGATGTTCTCGAGCACCACGATCGCGTCGTCCACCACCAGGCCCACCGCGAGCGTGATGCCGAGCAGCGACACGTTGTCCAGGCTGTAGCCGAAGGCATAGAGCAGCGCGACCGCGCCGATCAGCGAGATCGGGATCGTGAGCGCGGGGATCAGCGTCGCGACCAGCCGGTGCAGGAACAGGAAGATCACCAGCACCACCAGCAGGATGGTGCCCAGCAGCGTGAGCTGCACGTCGTGCACCGCCTCGCGGATCGAGAGCGAGCGGTCGTTGAGCACGCTGATCTCGACCGACTGCGGCAGCTCTTCGCGGAAGCGCGGCATCAGCGCGCGCACGGCGTCGACCACCTGCACCGTGTTCGCATTCGGCTGGCGCTGCACCGCCAGCGAGATCGAGTTCTTGCCGTTGTAGGCGCTACCGGTCTTGACCGACTCGAAGCTGTCCTCGATGGTCGCGACCTCGTCGAGCCGCACCGGCGCGCCGTTGCGCTGGCCGACGATGACCTTCGCGAAATCGGCCGCCTTGAGCATCTGCTCGTTCGCCTGGATGGTCAGCGTCTGGCGCGGACCGTCGAGCACGCCCACCGGCGTGTTGGCGTTGGCGAGCCGCACCGCGTTGGCGAGTTCGTCGAGCGTGATGTTCCGAGCGTTGAGCAGATCGGCGTCGGCCTTGATGCGCACCGCGAAGCGCTTCTGCCCGTAGACCACGACCTGCGCCACGCCGTCGATGGTCGAGAGCGTAGGCGAGACGAGGTTCTCGGCGTAGTCGTTGAGATCGGACGGCGTCATCGAATCCGACGTCATCGCGATGAAGAGCACCGGTGCATCCGCCGGGTTCACCTTGCGGTACGACGGCAGCTGGGTCAGCTCCTGCGGCAGTTGCCGCTGCGCGCGCAGCAGCGCGGCCTGCACGTCGACCGCCGCCGCATCGATGTCGCGCGAGCTCACGAATTCGAGCGTGACCGAGGTCGTGCCCTGCGTGTTGACCGAGCTGATCGTCTGCAGCCCCGGGATGGTGGAGAACTGCTTCTCGAGCGGGAGCGCCACCGACGAGGCCATCGTCTCCGGACTCGCGCCCGGCAACTGCGCGTTGACGTTGATGACCGGCGTGTTGTAGCTCGGCAGTGCCGCGACGGGGATCTGGAAGTACGCAAAGATGCCGATGACCACCACCGCGGCAGAGAGCAGCACCGTCATCGCCGGACGACGGATGCACAGCTCGGAGATGTTCATGCGCGCTCCCGTTCCGCGACCAGGCTGGCGTTGGTCGGTGCGACGGTCGCGGCACTGCCGGGGCCGGGCGCCTGACCCTCGGGGCGCTGCGGCGCGCCGTTCGTCTCGGTGCGGATCTTGCCGCCCGGCCGGACGTTCTGCTTGCCTTCGATGACCACCTGCTCGCCCGGCTGCACGCCGCGCACGACCACCTGCGTGCCGAAGGTGTAGACCGATTCCACCTTGCGGCGCGCCGCCTTCTTCTCGGCATCGATCACGTAGACCGATGCGCCCTCGGACAGCATCATCACCGCGGAGGCGGGCACCACGGTCGCATCCTCGATGGTGCGCACGGTGACGCGGGTTTCCACGAACTGGCCCGGCCAGAGGCTCTGGTCGGCGTTGTCGAACACCGCCTTGGCGCGCACCGTGCCGATGAGCGGGTCGACGGTGTTGTCCACGAAGTTGAGCTGGCCCTTGAGCGTTTCCTTGCGACCCGGCACCACCGCCTCGACCGGCGTGTGCGCACGCGCTGCCGCGAGCAGATCCTGCAGCTTGCCTTCAGGCACCGGGAAGCTCACCGCGATCGGGTCGAGCTGCGTGATCGTCACCAGCGACAGCGTGGGCTGCACCAGCGTCCCGGGATAGATGTTCACGGCGCCGATGCGCCCGGCGATGGGCGCGCGCAGCGAGGCGTAGCCCAGCGCCACTTCGGCGGACTGCACCGCGGCGCGGTCGGCGGCGACGGCGGCGCGCTGCGCCTCGAGCTGCGAGAGCGTGGCATCGACCGCGCTCTTGGCGATGAAGTTCTGGGCCACCAGTTCCTGGTTGCGGCGGTACTGGCGTTCGAGGTCGGCCAGCACGGCTTCATCCTTCTGCTGCTGCGCCTTGGCCTTGGCGAGATTGGCCTGATCGGGCCGGTCGTCGAGCGTGAAGAGCAACTGGCCAGCCTTGACGAACTGGCCTTCCTTGACGTGTACCTGCCGCACCGTGTTGGTCACCTGCGGCCGAAGGTCGACGCTGTTGAGCGACACCACGCTGCCGTTGACCTGCACCGTGACCGGCACGCTTTGCTTCCTGGCGACCGCCAGCGTCACCAGCGCGGGCGCACCGGCGCCCGGTGCGCCGCCGGCAGCCTTGCCGCCGGAAGCCGAGGCGGTTTCGGCGCCTTGGCGCGACTTGGCGCCGGACCACCACCAACCACCGGCGGCGGCGGCCACGACCAGCACCCCGGTCAGGGTGAGTACGAGATTTTTCTTCATGGGACAACCATCATGGATCGAAGCTCTGCATGCCGGAATGGGAGTCGCACTAGGGGAACGACACGTCGGAATTTTCCGGCGGCAGCTATTGGAGCAGCGCAGGGGAGAAAGACGCCCCGCCTTCCGTAAAGATAAGTAAAGCGTCCAGGCACAACGACACGAAGACCGGGGCGGGCATGGGTGGGCGGCCGCTAAAATCGTCGATCCCCAGCCTCTGGATGAACCCCATGAACCGCTGCAAGAAGCTCCTGAATTCCGCCGTGCTGGCAATGCTGAGCGTCGTGGTCCTCCCGGCCGCGCTCCTTTCCTCGCCCGCCGCAGCGCAGACCGCGCAGATCCCGAATACCCAGAACGAAGCCGCCAACGGGGGCCGCAACTTCCCGGCCGGGACGCTGCGCGGGCAGTTCATGGTGGTGAACTACCCGCAGATCCAGCTCGACGGCCGCGCTGAGCAACTGTCGCCCGGCGCACGCATCATGAGCGCCAACCGGATGCTGGTGATGCCCGCTTCCATCACCGGCCAGAACCTGCTGGTGAACTACACGCGCGATGCGGCCGGACTGGTGCGCGAAGTCTGGATCCTCACGCCCGAAGAAGCCGCGACCAAGCGCGCGAGCGCAGACCGTCCTCTTTTCAATTTCTGGCCCTTCGTCGCCGAGAGCGGTCCACGCGACGACGGCAAGACCCCGTTCGACCAACTCCCCCGCTACGGGCAATAAACAAGCTCGCCCCCAGGCTCGCTCACTTCGTGTAGCCGCCAACCCCCGTCCGGGGGCGGCACCGGCGGCCTGGCGGAGCCAGTTCCGCGGTGCCCCGCGCTTCGTCAGCACTCGCAATGACCCCCGCATCTCCCCGGAGAGCCTCATGACCCCCAAAGTTTTCATCAAGACCTTCGGCTGCCAGATGAACGAGTACGACTCGGACAAGATGGCCGACGTGCTGCGCGCCGCCGAGGGCTACGAGCCCACCACGAACGTGGAAGAGGCCGACCTCATCCTTTTCAACACCTGCTCGGTGCGCGAGAAGGCCCAGGAGAAGGTGTTCTCCGACCTCGGCCGCATCAAGCACCTCAAGGCCAAGGGCGTGAAGATCGGCGTCGGCGGCTGCGTCGCGAGCCAGGAGGGCGACGCCATCATCGCCCGCGCGCCCTACGTGGACGTGGTGTTCGGCCCGCAGACGCTGCACCGCCTGCCCGAGATGCTGAGCCAGCGCGAGCGCGAAGGCCGCCCGCAGGTGGACATCAGCTTCCCGGAGATCGAGAAGTTCGACCACCTGCCGCCCGCGCGCGTCGAAGGCGCGACCGCCTTCGTGTCGATCATGGAAGGCTGCTCCAAATACTGCAGCTACTGCGTGGTGCCCTACACCCGCGGCGAGGAAGTGAACCGGCCGCTGGACGACGTGCTGGTCGAGATCGCCGGCCTCGCCGACCAGGGAGTGCGCGAGGTCACGCTGCTCGGCCAGAACGTGAACGCGTATCGCGGCACGATGGGCGACACCGCCGAGATCGCCGACTTCGCCACGCTGATCGAATACGTGGCCGAGATTCCCGGCATCGAGCGCATCCGCTACACCACGAGCCATCCCAACGAATTCACGCCGCGCCTGATCGATGCGTACGCCCGCGTGCCGCAACTGGTGAGCCACCTGCACCTGCCGGTGCAGCACGGCAGCGATCGCATCCTCATGGCGATGAAGCGCGGCTACACCGCGATGGAATACAAGAGCACGGTGCGCAAGCTGCGCGCGATCCGCCCGAACCTCGCGCTCAGCAGCGACTTCATCGTCGGCTTTCCCGGCGAGACCGACGAGGATTTCGCGAAGATGATGAAGCTGATCGACGACCTCGAGTTCGACGCCAGCTTCAGCTTCATCTTCAGCCCGCGGCCCGGCACGCCCGCCGCCGCGCTGCACGACGACACGCCGCATTCGGTCAAGCTCGCGCGGCTGCAGCAACTCCAGGCGGTGATCGACGGCAACGTCAAGCGCTTCGGCGAAGCCCGCGTCGGCACCGTGCAGCGCGTGCTGGTCGAAGGCGCGTCGCGCAAGAACGCGCGCGAGCTGATGGGCCGCACCGAGTGCAACCGTGTCGTCAACTTCGAGGGCGACGCGCGGCTGGTCGGCCAGATGATCGACCTGCGCATCACGAAATCGCTCGCGTATACCTTGCGAGGAGAAGTCGTGACCACCGAGTCGACGCAAGTCGGCCAGCCGGCGGTGACTGCCGGCTGATGGCGAAGTCGATGTCCGCGCGCGGCTCGTTCCAGCAGCTGCTGCTTTTCGCGTTTCTTCTCATCACCGCCTTGCTCGTGGGCGTCGCACTGCGTGCCGTCTTCCAGTACGACCTGCTCATGACGCAGAGCCGCGACGCGGCGGCACGCGCCCTCACGCTGTCGGGCGCGGCACAGTCGCTGGCCGAGCGCACCGCGGCGATGGAGCGCGCGGGAAGGCAGTCGCTCGTGCTCAACGACGCGGTGCTGCGCCGTCGCTTCGACGACGCGACGCGCGACGCCCGGCAGGTGCTGGACCGGCTCACTTCCAACGGGCTCGGCGCCGACGGCCCCCAGAAATGGCGCGAGCAGATGGAAGTGATCCAGGGCCTGATGAGCGGCGCGCCCGAAACGGCGCTCGCGCGCGAAAGCTCGATGGCGATGCAGTTCCGCGACCTCGACGCACTCAACACCAACATCGCGCAGCAGGCGCAGTTCCTCATCGAGACGCAGAACAACGCCTTGGCGGAGCGCATCGAGACCGCGCGCAGGCGGCTGATGCGGCTGGTGGTCGCGGCCAGCGCGCTGGCCGTGTCGCTCGCGCTGGCCTTCGGCGTGTGGCTCGCGCGGCCCTTCAAGCGGCTGCAGCGCGCGATCGTCGGCCTCGGCGAGAACCGGCTCGACGAACCGATCGACATCCGCGGCCCGTCGGACGTGCGTCGCGTTTCGCAGCAGCTCGAATGGCTGCGCCTGCGGCTGACCGAACTCGATGCCGACAAGGCACGCTTCCTGCGACATGTGTCGCATGAACTCAAGACCCCGCTGGCCGCACTGCGCGAAGGCGTCTCGCTGCTGGAAGACGGCGTGACCGGCCCGCTGAACCCCGCGCAGCGCGAGGTCGCGCAGATCCTGCAGCAGAACACCGTGGCGCTGCAGGGTCAGATCGAGGCCCTGCTGCGCTTCAACGCCGCCGCTTTCGAGGCGCGCGAACTGCGCCGCGAGCGCACCGCGCTGCTGCCGCTGATCGAGGAGCAGATCGAGGCGCAGCGCCTCCAATGGCAGGCCCAGGGTCTCACGGTGCGCGCCGAGGGCGAGCCGATCTCGGTCGTCGTCGACCGCACGAAGCTCGGCACCGCGATCGCCAACCTGCTGTCGAACGCGATCCGCTTTTCGGCACGCGGCGGCACCATCAGCATGACCGTCTCGGGCACCGCCGACGCCGCGGCGATCGAGATCGGCGACGCGGGCCCGGGCATCGCCGAGAGCGACCGCGACCGCATCTTCGAACCCTTCTATCGCGGTGAGCGGCAGCCCCAGCATTCGGTGAAAGGCACCGGTATCGGCCTGTCGATCGTGCAGGAGTACATTGCAGCCCACGGCGGTCGCATCTCGCTGCTGCCGGATGGGCCGGGCGCGCGCTTCCGAATCGAACTGCCGCGCACCGCCTGACGCCCACCGCCCAGTATCCCGATCCGATCCATGTCCTTCTCGATCTTCAGCAGGTCCGCCATCGCCATGACGCTCGTCGTGCCGGTGCTGCTGGCCGGCTGCAGCGCGCCGCCGCGCAAGCCAAAGCCGGAGCCCGTCGTGGTTCCGGTGCTGCCGCCGCCTCCCCCACCGATCACGCCGGTGGAGGCGGAACCGATCGCCCCGGCCACCCAGCCGGGCGGCATCTTCTCGCAGCTCACGCAGGGCCCCATGGGCGCCATGCTGGCCTACGCGGACAAGATCCGGCCGCTCGGTGCGCCCGAACTCGGGAACGAACTCAACCGCCTGGGCGAACTCGGCGAAACGCCCACGACGCAGATGCAGACCGCGCTGGTGCTCGCGCAGACCCGCAATCCGGCCGACCTCGCGCGTGCGCAGAGCCTGCTGCAGAAGGTGGTCGCGAATCCGTCGGCCGAAGCTCAGCCGTTGCAGCCGCTCGCACGCACGCTCGTGGCACGCATCGCGGAACAACGGCGGGTCGAGGAGGATCGAGACAAGCAGGCGCAACAGCTGCGCGACGCGCAACGGCGCATCGATCAGCTCAACGACCGGATCGAAGCGCTGCGAGCCATCGAACGAAGCTTCGCGCGTCCCACCAACCCACCGCCGGCCGCTCCGGCGGCCCATCCGAAACCTGCACCGTGAACAGTCCGGCACCGCACTCATCCACGCAGCCGTCCGCCACCGGGCTCGAAGGATCGCGCGGCGCCCGCCTCCTGGTCGTCGACGACGATCCGGACATGCTCCGGCTCCTGTCGATGCGCCTGACCGCGGCGGGTTACCAGGTCACGGCCGTGACCTCCGCCGAATCCGCGCTCACGCAACTGGAGATCGAGCACCCGCAGCTCGTGCTCAGCGACGTGCGCCTGCCCGGGCGGGACGGCCTCGCGCTCTTCGACGAAATCCGCAAGCGCCATCCCACGCTGCCCGTGATCCTGCTGACCGCGCACGGCACGATTCCCGATGCGGTCGAAGCCACCTCGCGCGGCGTCTTTTCCTATCTGACCAAGCCCTACGAGGGCCGCGAGCTGCTCGACAAGATCGCGCAGGCACTGGCGCTCGCCGCGCCGACCGAAGTGTCCGGCAAGGGCGGCGACGAGAGCTGGCGCGCCGAGATCGTGAGCCGCAGCAACCGCATGGCCGAGTTGCTCGCCGAAGCGCGCATGGTCGCCAAGTCCGACGCCAGCGTGCTGCTGCGCGGCGACAGCGGCGCGGGCAAGGAACTGCTCGCGCGCGCCATCCACCGCGCGAGCGCGCGGGCCTCCAAGCCCTTCGTGGCGGTGAACTGCGGCGCCATCCCGGAAGCGCTGCTCGAATCCGAGCTCTTCGGCCACGTGAAGGGCGCCTTCACCGATGCGGTCGCGAATCACAAGGGCCTGTTCCAGCAGGCCGATGGCGGCACGCTGCTCCTCGACGAGATCGGGGACATGCCGCCGGCGCTGCAGGTCAAGCTGCTGCGCGTTCTTCAGGAGCGCGCCGTGCGGCCGGTGGGATCGAGCCAGTCCATCGCGGTCGATGTGCGGATCATCTCCGCCACGCACCGGGACCTGGACGCCGCGATGGAAGCCGGCCAGTTCCGCGAGGACCTGTACTACCGTCTCAATGTGGTGACGCTCAGCCTTCCGCCGCTTTCCGCGCGGCGCGAGGACATTCCGCTCCTGGCCAACCACTTCCTGCAGCGACTGTCGGCCAAGTACGGCAAGCGGCTTTCCGGCTTCGCGCCCGAAGCGCTCAAGGCGCTGACCATGGCTTCGTGGCCCGGCAACGTCCGGCAGCTCTTCAACGTGGTCGAACAGGTGTGCGCGTTGTCGAGTTCGCCGCTGATCCCTTTGGCGCTGGTCCAGCGTGCACTTCGGGTTCCCAGTGTGGAGGTGCTCACCTACGCCGAGGCCAAGCAGCGGTTCGAGCGCGAATACCTGGTCGGCTTGCTCAAGCTGACCGACGGCAACGTAGCCGACGCCGCCCGCCTCGCGGACCGCAATCGCACGGAGTTCTATCGTCTGCTGCAGAAGCACGAACTGACACCCGGCCACTTCAAGGCCGAAGGGGTGTCGCAGCCCGGCGAGTCTGGTCGCTGACGAGCGACACCCCTAAGTCATTGATTTCATTGAAGTTTGACGGTCAGACTCGATCGCTTGTCGGGGTTTGACGACAAATCCGGGGGCTTTGGAGGGTTTCGGGGCCTCAAGCCCTCGGAAGGCACCGGGAAATCAGCCTAACTCATTGATTTGAAAGAGGTATTTCGAGCTGGCACAGGCTTTGCCCCTGTAGAGGCATGACAGCTCATTCCAGCCCCTCTTTCGCACTGCGTCCGCAGCGCGACGGCCTGCGTCAAAAGCAGTTTTCCCTCTCGCGCCCCCGCGCAGCGGGACATTCGCTGGCAGCTCTCGAGGCATCCAGCGGTATCGCGCCCGACTGCGTGTTCAAGCGCTTTCCGGCAATCGGCGACACGCCCTCCGTCCAGAAGCAACGGTGGTGAGTCGAGGATGAAGCCCAACGAATTCTCCCAACTGAAGGTACTGACGGACGCGGATTTCTCGCGCCGCAGCCTTCTTCGCGAAGAGCGCCATCCCAATTCGGTGACGGCGCCCCCCATCAACCGCGGTTCCATGACGCCCCGTCCGTGGCGCGGCTTCTGGAACAGCATCGGCACTGCGCTCCTGGTCAAGCTCGGCGTCGGCAACGCCGCCAAGGCAGCCGCCGCGCAGAGCAAGGCGAGCCGCGCGCCCCAGCAAGCGTGGCAGCGTGCCGCGGCCCAGCGTCGCTTCGCCTTCCTGGCGCTCGCGGTGCTGAGCACGGCCATCGCCTCGCTGCTCTTCGCCCGCGTGCAGCCCGACTACGACAACCTGTGGCTCGAGTACAGCCAGATCGCGCTCTACGGCGTGCTCTCCGGATGGGTCGTGACCGGATTCGTGACCGCCCTGATGGGCTTCTATGTCTCGGTGCGTGGTGACAAGCACGCGCTCTCGGCGAAGCAGGTGGCTCATCACCCGATGAACCCGGATGCGCGGACGGCGATCATCATGCCGATCTGCAATGAGGATGTGGCGACCGTGTTCGCCGGCTTGCGGGCGACCTGCGAATCGGTCGCAGCGACCGGCCACGCGAAGCAGTTCGACGTGTTCGTGCTCTCCGACAGCTACACGCCCGAGATCGCCGCTGCCGAGCGCGCCGCCTGGGAAGACCTGCGCGCCGCGCTGGCCGACAGCCCGAACCAGCCGCAGGTCGAGGTCTATTACCGCCTGCGGACCCGCCGCACGCACCGCAAGGCCGGCAACGTCGCCGACTTCTGCCGCCGCTGGGGCAAGGACTACCGCTACATGGTCGTGCTCGACGCCGACAGCGTCATGAGCGGCGACTGCCTGACCTCGATGGTCAAGCTGATGGAAGCCAACCCCACCGCCGGCATCATCCAGACCGCGACGCAGGCCATCGGCCACGTCACGCTGCATGCCCGCGCCCAGCAGTTCGCCTCGCGCATGACCGGCCGCCTTTTCACGCTCGGCATGCAGTTCTGGCAGCTCGGCGAATCGCACTACTGGGGCCATAACGCGATCATCCGCGTGCAGCCCTTCATGGAGCACTGCGCGCTCGCGCCGATCCGCGGCAAGGGCGGCATGTCGGGCGGCATCATGTCGCACGACTTCGTCGAAGCCGCGCTGATGCGCCGCGCCGGCTATCACGTGTGGCTGGTGGCCGACCTCGTCGGCAGCTACGAGCAGCAGCCGCCGGACCTCCTCGCCGAACTCCAGCGCGACCGCCGCTGGTGTCAGGGCAACCTGCAGAACGCGCGCCTGATGGCGGAGCCCGGCCTGCACTCGGTCCACCGCGCGATGTTCGTGACGGGCACCATGGCCTATGCGTCGGCGCCGCTCTGGCTGGCGTTCCTCACGCTGGGCACCGCGCTGTGGCTCACCGGTTCTAGCGTGGTCGAGCACTGGCTCGCGATGCCGATGGAACTGGCCGGTCTTTGGGTGTGGACGCTCTGCCTGCTGTTCCTGCCCCGCGTACTCGGCGTGGTGGCCGTGGTGCTGCGCAACGAGCAGCGCCAGTTCGGCGGCATCGGCGGCCTGCTCAAGAGCGCCGCGCTCGAAAGCGCCCTGGCGATCGTGCAGGCCCCGGTCCGCATGCTGGCCCACTCGCTCTTCGTGGTGGTGGCGCTCACGGGCATCAAGCTCGACTGGAAGTCGCCTCCGCGGGAAGCCGCTGCCGTGCCGTGGAGTATCGCGGTCCGGCAACTGGCGCCGATGACCCTGGTGATCGCCGCCCTCGCGGTCGGCGTGGCACTCATCGACGCCAGCGCGCTGACCTGGCTGATGCCGGTCGGCCTGCCGCTGCTGCTGGCGATTCCGCTGACGGTGCTGACCAGCCAGATCGCCCTGGGCAACTCGCTGCGCGATCGCGGCTTCCTGCTGATCCCCGAGGAATCGCGTTCGCCGGCGGTGCTGCGCCGCGCGTGGATGCATGCGGTGCGACTGGCGCGCCCGGCGACGGCCTGAGCCTGCCGCCTCCCGATGAAAAAGCCCGCAGTCGCGGGCTTTTTTCTTGGGCGGACACAGGTCCGTCGCCGCGACCTTGATGCAAGTCAGACAGCACCGCTCTCGAACCGCCTATCGTCGCGATCTTTGTCAAGAAGTCGGCGATTGATGTTTGAACCTGTCGAGCTGTACCGCGATGCCCATCATTGCTGCCTCATGTTCACCGACCTCGTCCGGGGCGAGCAGTCGGTCCAGGCGAACCAGTTCCTCGTCGTGGACAACGGCACCGGTGCCGTCCTCGACCCGGGCGGCAACCTGGGGTTCAACGAGCTGTTCCTCGGCATGTCCCGCCATTTCAGTCCGCAGCGGCTCTCCTATCTGGTGGCGTCGCACGCGGACCCGGACATCATTGCTTCTCTCGACCGCTGGCTGACCTCCACGCCGGCCAAGCTCGTGATCTCGCGAATCTGGGAGCGTTTCGCGCCCCACTTCACCAAGGTCGGCAAGACCGAGGGGCGCATCGTCGGCGTTCCGGATTCAGGCTGCCGGCTGCCGCTTGGCACCAGCGAGCTGTGGTTGCTGCCCGCGCATTTCCTGCACGCGGAGGGGAACTTCCATTTCTACGATCCGGTGAGCCGGATCCTCTTCACGGGGGACCTGGGCGTGTCGATGGTCTCGGGGCAGGAGGCGCGCGAACCGGTCGTCAGCCTGGCCGCGCACGTCCCGCGCATGGAAGGCTTCCATCGGCGCTACATGGTGTCGAACAAGGTCCTGCGCCTATGGTCGAACATGGCGCGGAAACTGGACATCTCGATGCTGGTGCCGCAGCATGGCGCACCGATCGCAGGATCGGCCATCGCGGAATTCTTCGACTGGGTCGACAACCTGCAGTGCGGCATCGACCTGATGGACGACCGGCACTACCAGGTGCCGACGGCGATGCTCTAGGGGCCGCGCGGTCAGAAGCGCGGCATTCCGCCACCGCCACCGCCCATGCCGGGCAGGCCTTTCATGCCGCCCATCCGCTTCATCATCTTCATGAGGCCGCCGCCCTTCATCTTCTTCATCATCCCCTGCATCTGCTCGAACTCGTTGAGCAGGCGGTTCACTTCCTGAACCTGCACGCCCGCGCCCGCCGCGATGCGGCGCTTGCGGGTGGCCTTCAGCAGCTCGGGCTTGCGGCGCTCCAGCGGCGTCATGCTGTTGATGATCCCTTCCTTGCGGCGGATGTCGCGCTCGGCGCGCGCCATGTCGGCGTCGGTGGCCTTGGCGGCGAGTTGCGTCGGCAGCTTGTCCATGATGCTGGAGAGCCCGCCCATCTGCTTCATCTGCTGGAGCTGCGAAAGGAAGTCGTTGAGATCGAAGCCCGCGCCGCTCTTGACCTTGGCCGCTAGCTTCTGCGCCGCCGCCACGTCGACGCCGGCCGTGACCTGCTCGACCAGCGCGACGATATCGCCCATGCCGAGGATGCGGCCGGCGTGACGCTCGGCGTCGAAGACTTCGAGCCCGTCGATCTTCTCGCTGACACCCGCGAACTTGATCGGCACGCCGGTGACCTGCCGCACCGAAAGCGCCGCGCCGCCGCGCGAATCGCCGTCGGTCTTGGTCAGGATGATGCCGGTCAGCGGCAGCGCGTCCTTGAAAGCCTTGGCCGTGTTGACCGCGTCCTGGCCCTGCATCGCGTCGACCACGAACAGGGTTTCGACCGGGTTCAGCGCGCCGTGCAGTTCCTTGATTTCCTGCATGAGCACTTCGTCGATCGCGAGCCGGCCGGCGGTGTCGACCAGCAGCACGTCGAAGAAATGGCGGCGCGCATGGTCGAGCGCCGCGCGTGCGATGTCGAGCGGCTTCTGGTCCGGCGTGCTCGGGAACCATTCGGCGCCGGCCTGCTTCGTCACGGTCTTGAGCTGCTCGATCGCGGCGGGACGGTAGACGTCGCCGGACACGGTCAGCACCTTCTTCTTGCGCTTCTCGATCAGGTGCTTGGCGAGCTTGGCGGTGGTGGTGGTCTTGCCCGCGCCTTGCAGGCCGGCCATCAGGATCACGGCCGGCGGCTGCGCGGCCAGATTGATGTCTGCCACGCCCTCGCCCATCGTGGCGGCGAGTTCGCGATTGACGATGCCGACCAGCGCCTGCCCGGGCTTGAGCGAACCGAGCACTTCCTGGCCCATCGCCTTTTCCTTGACGCGGGCGACGAAGTCGCGCACCACCGGCAGCGCCACGTCGGCTTCGAGCAGCGCCATGCGCACCTCGCGCAGCATGTCCTGCACGTTGCCTTCGGTGATGCGCGCCTGCCCGCTGACATGCTTGACGAGGCGGGAGAATTTTTCGGAAAGGGCAGTCGCCATGAGAGGACCTGGTTGCAAAAGCGGGGGAACACCGAGGAACCGGCTTGGCCGGGCCTCTGGTGTTGCCCCCGGCAGGGGGTGTCAGAGCCACACGAAGTGGGCGAGGCTGGGGGGCGAGCCTTTACACTCGATCAATGATTTTAGCGATCCCCTCCCCACTCGGCGTGGCGCTGGGCATCGCCACCGCCGTCGCCTATGGCATCACGGCCGCCGCGTCCTCCTGGCTCAGTCGGGCGTCCACCCAATGGATGCTGGCGCTGGCGTGGCTGCTGCACGGCTGTACTCTTGCCGACGGCCTCACCGGCGGCGGCCCGCGCTTCGGCTGGGCGCCGGCGATCTCCATGACGGCGTGGCTGGTGCTCACGGTGTACGGCATCGAAAGCCGCCTGTATCCGCAACTCAAGATCCGGCGCGCGCTCGCCGCCCTGGGCGCGATCGCCGTCCTACTGGCGGTGCTCTTTGCGGGAACGCCGCTGCATGTCGCAGCTTCGCCCTGGCTGCCACTGCACCTGGCGCTGGGCATCGCCTCGTACGGGTTGTTCGGCGCCGCGGTGATCCATGCCTGGCTCATGACCCGCGCCGAGCGGCAGATCCGCCTCGCGGCCGAAACGCAAAGCGGCGTGCCGCTGCTCACGATGGAAAGGCTGACTTTCCGCTTCGTCGCCGCCGGCTTCGTGCTGCTGTCGGCCACGCTGCTGGCTGGCATCTTCTTCAGCGAGACACTCTACGGCGCCGCCGTCCGCGCGTGGAAGTGGGACCACAAGACCGTGTTCTCGATCCTCGCCTGGGCCACCTTCGCCGTGCTGCTGATCGGCCGCGTGCGGTTCGGCTGGCGCGGCCGCACCGCCCGACGCGTTCTGTACGCGGGATCGGCATTGCTGCTGCTCGCCTACGTGGGATCGCGCTTCGTCCTCGAGGTCGTCCTGTCTCGCACGCCTGCATGAAATACCTCCTGGTCCTGGCCGTCGTCTTCATCGCCATCTGGTTCTGGCGCAAGGGCCGGCAGGAGGAGTTGCGCTCGCGCCCGCCGCCCCAGCCGACGCGTCCCGCCGTGGGCGCGCCGAAGGAGATGGTCCGCTGCGCACATTGCGGATTGCACCTGCCGGCGACGGACGCAGTGCGCGACAGCGCCGGCCGGATCTATTGCAGCGCGGCCCACCGCCAGGCCGCCGAAGCGCAGGGATGACCTCCTACCTCTGGTCACGCGGCGACCCGGCGACCGACTGGAGCTCGCTCGAAAAATTCATCAGCACCCAGAGCCCCGCCCAGCTGAGGCTCTGGCGCGGGTTCATGGCGGCGCGCTGCTTCGTCGCGGCAGTGCTGCTGCTGCTGCAGGGCATCGGGCTGGCGATCGGGGCCCAGCCGGCGAACCTGCCGGCGATCGCGCTTTCGTCGGCCTATGTGGTGGCCGTCCTGGTCGCCGCCCGCTATGCCCCGTTCAAGCCGATGCGTGGCCTCGGCGGCGCCTGGCTCTACACCATCGGGCTCGACCTCGTCGCGTACACGGCGCTCCAGGTGATGCAGGTGGGCGGCATCAACTACACGCCGCTCTTCGCGCTGCCGGTGCTCATGGGCGCCGTGCTCGGCACGAGCGCCGTCGGCCTCGGCACCACGGCTGCGGCCACTTTGCTGCTGCTCGGCCACGCCGCCTGGTACTGGGTGGAGCAGCCTTCGGACACCTCGCCGCGCATCGTGCAGGCTGCACTGTCGGGCACCGGTCTCTTCGTGGTGGCACTGCTTGCGCACGAACTCGCGCGACGGCTGACGCGCGAGGAAGCGCTGGCGCAGCGCAGCCGCAGCGCCGCGCAGATGCATGCGCTACTCAACGACCTCGTGATCGAGACGCTCAGCGAGGGCGTGCTGGTAGTCGACGCAGAGGGACAGGTCCACGCCGCCAATCCCGCCGCGGATGCCATCCTCGGCCAGGGCCTGGCCCGGATTCCGCTGCCCTTCGCGTTGAGTGCCCATCCGGCATGGGTTCCGCTGGCAGCCCTGGCCCGCCAGACCTTTGCGCGGCGATCATCCCAGGCCCGCGAGATTCCGATCGCACAGTCGCAAGGCACGCCGCGCGAAGTCCGCGTCCGCACGCGGCTCACCCAGTCCAGGGACATGCGTACCGAAAGCCTCTGCGTGATCTTCCTGCAGGATCTGCGCGAGCTCGAAGCGCGCATCCGCACCGAAAAGCTGGCGGCCATGGGGCGGATGTCGGCCGCGGTCGCCCACGAGATCCGCAATCCGCTCGCAGCGATCACGCAAGCGAGCGCACTCCTGGGCGAGGACCTCGTCGACCCGGCGCATCGCCAGCTCACCACGATGGTCCAGCAGAACGCGCAGCGGCTGGCGCGCATCGTCGACGATGTGCTCGACGTGGCGCGCGCCCGTCAGCAGCGCGTGCTGCCGCTGGACGAGCAGGTGAGCCTCGATTCGACAGTGCGCACGCTCGCGGAGGAGTGGGTGCTGCACTCGAAGCAGCAGGGCGTCCTGCTCTCCCTCGATGCGCCGGGATGCGACGTGCGCTTCGATGTCGAGCACCTGCGCCGCATCCTCGTGAACCTGCTCGACAACGCGGCGCGCTACGCCGGCGATCGCGAAGGCTCGATCCAGGTCGGTACCCGGGTCAGCCCCGCGGGCCGCGCGAGCCTGCAGGTCTGGAGCGACGGCGCGCCCCTCGAACCGGCGGTGCAGCGCCATCTGTTCGAACCCTTCTTCTCCTCGGAGAGCCGCTCCAGCGGGCTCGGGCTCTTCCTCTGCCGCGAGTTGTGCGAGCGCCACGGCGCCACGATCGGCTACGAGCGCAGGGCCCTCTCGCCAGGGGGCGCCGAGGGCAACGAGTTCTTCGTCGCATTTGCGCCCGCCGAAAGCCGGCTGACACAATAGGGCCGTGAGCACCCCCAACCCCAACGCATCGCGACCCGCGCAGATCCTCGTGGTCGACGACGAGCCCGACCTGCGCACGCTCTACGAGCTGACGCTGCTGCGCGAGGGCTACCGGGTCGAAGCCGCGGGGAGCGTATCGGAAGCCTGCGAGCACCTCGATGCCGGCCGCTTCGATGCAGTGATCACCGACATGCGGTTGCCCGATGGCCTCGGCATGCAGATTCTTCAGCGCATCCAGCAAGACCAGCGCAGCGAGCGCTGCGTGGTCATGACCGCCTACGGCTCGGCGGAGAACGCGGTGGAAGCGCTCAAGGCCGGTGCATTCGACTACCTCACCAAGCCGGTCGACCTGAAGCAGTTCCGTTCGGTGGTGGCATCGGCCGTGCAGGCACCGGCGCAGGTCGCGGCACCCAACCGGCCGACGCGCTCCGCGGAGACGATCGAACCCACGGAGGAGGCCGGCAAGTCGGCGCCTGCCATCGGCGGCAGCGGCGCGGCGGCGCTCGAGCGGCTGGTCGGCGAGTCCGAACCGATGCGGCTCGTGAAGGCGCGCATCGCCAAGGTGGCGCGCGGCATGGCACCGGTGCTGGTGCGCGGCGAATCCGGCACCGGCAAGGAACTGGTGGCGCGCGCGGTGCATGCCTGCAGCCAGCGCAGCGACGGTCCTTTCGTGGCAGTCAATTGCGGTGCGATTCCCGAAAACCTGCTCGAAGCCGAATTCTTCGGCGCGCGCAAGGGCTCCTATACCGGCTCCGCGCAGGACCGCGACGGCTATTTCCAGGCGGCGCGCGGCGGCACGCTCTTTCTCGACGAGATCGGCGATCTGCCGCTGGCGATGCAGTCCAAGCTGCTGCGCGCGATCCAGGAGCGCAGCGTTCGGCCGATCGGGTCGACGCAGGAAGACGCGGTGGACGTCCGCATCGTGAGCGCGACCCACAAGGACCTGCACGCGGAGGTGCAGGCCGGACGCTTCCGGCAGGATCTCTTCTATCGCCTCAACGTGATCGAGATCGCGGTGCCGGCGCTGCGCGATCGGCGCGAGGACCTGCCGGCGCTCTGCCATGCACTGCTCGGGCGCATCGCACGCGACGCCGGCATGCCGGCCCCGACGCTGTCGGCCGAGGTACTTCTGCAGTTGGCCGCGCATCCGCTGCACGGCAACGTCCGCGAACTCGAAAACCTTCTGCACCGTGCGGTGGCACTCAGCGAAGGCGACGTGCTCCATGTGGACCTCATGGGCACGACCACCGCGCCGGCGCCGCTCGAACGCACCCTCGAACCGCCGCCGGCTGCCGCGCCTCCAGCCGCGCAGGTCGCGCCGGCCGCACCTGCGCGCGCACCCGCCACGGTACCGCCCGACCTGCAGACCTACCTCGACGAGCAGGAACGACAGATCCTCGTGCGCGCGCTGCAGGAGACCGGCTTCAATCGCACTGCCGCCGCCGCCCGGCTCGGCCTGAGCCTGCGCCAGATCCGCTATCGCATCGCGCGTCTCGGCATCACGACGCCCCACGGCGACGACGCCAACGGCTTCGGCAGCGATGAATGAGCCGACCGACGGGCTCTGGCGTTCCGGCTGGTATCGCTTCGCGCGGCCCTTGCCGTCGCCCAACTTCGGGCCGAGACCGCCGGGCGCACGGATCGACCTGATCGTCGTGCACTCGATCAGCTTGCCGCCAGGCCAGTACGGAGGCGAGGAGGTGCAGGCGCTCTTCACGAATCGTCTCGACTGGGATGCGCATCCTTATTTCGAGAAGATCCGCGGCCTGGAGGTCTCGGCGCACTTCTATGTGCGGCGAAATGGCGAGCTGTGGCAGTTCGTCAGCTGCGACGACCGGGCCTGGCATGCGGGCGCCTCCTCATGGCGCGGCCGCTCGAACTGCAACGACGACTCGATCGGCGTCGAGCTCGAGGGACTCGAGGGCGAGACCTTCGAAAGCGCGCAGTACGAGACCTTGGCGAGCCTGTGCCCCGCCATCGCCCAAGCCTACCCGACCGCCTTCATCGCGGGCCACGAGCACATCGCGCCGGGCCGCAAGCAGGATCCGGGGCCGGGTTTCGACTGGCGCCTCCTGCGTGAGCAGCTGGGCTGGGACCGGTCGATGTTCCCGCCCGCCACGCTCGATCCCTGAAGATTTTTTCAATCGGCCAGTCCGCGGCGATGTGCGCATGCTGCGCCGCGGAAAATCCGCTATCGGCAAGTCGCACTCGCAGCAACCATGCGCTTTTCAGGCCCAAATCCGCCGCAGACGCCCATGGATCGGGGGCCACGCTACCTTGACCCAACGGGGAAGCGGCCTCGCCGCCCGCTGACCCCCCAAATAGCAAATTTCACAATGGTTGTTGTTTCTGTAAAACACTATATCTAGTGGGTTGTAGACCCCTTGGACCCTAGATATAGTGTGCCCCTGCCTGGCATTTACAGCCGGAAACAAAGGCCAGAGCGGCTCCGCCGTCCACAAGAATTTGCCAAAAGAGGATCGAATGCAAACTGCCCTGAACACCCCTTCCACCGCTCGCGCCGTACCCTCGACAGCGCAAAACCGTGACGTTGCCGGCTCGCCCGCCAGCAACGCACTCGCCCACTACCAGATCATTCGCCGCAACGGCGCAGTGGTTCCTTTCGAGCCGAACAAGATCGCCGTCGCGATGATGAAGGCCTTCCTGGCCGTGCACGGCACCCAGGGTGCCGCCTCGGCCAGCGTGCGCGAGACCGTCGACACGCTGACGCAGAACGTCATGCGCGCGCTGATGCGTTCGCGTCCGGGCGGCGGCACCTTCCACATCGAGGACGTGCAGGATCAGGTCGAACTCGGCCTGATGCGCGGCGGTCACCACGAGATCGCCCGCGCCTACGTCCTGTACCGCGAGCGCCGCGCGCAGGAGCGCACCAAGCAGGGCGAGCAGGAAGTGCCGGCGACCCCGACGCTGCATGTGCTCGACCGCGGCGAACGCGTCGCGCTCGACATCAACGAACTCAAGGGCCTGATCGAATCGGCCTGCGCCGGCCTGGGCGCCAGCATCACCGCCGAGCCCATCGTGGCCGAGACGATGCGCAACCTCTATGACGGCGTGCCGCTCGACGAGGTCTACAAGGCGTCGATCCTCGCTGCCCGCACGCTGATCGAGAAGGACCCCGACTACACCTTCGCCACCGCGCGCCTGCTGCTGCACACGATCTTCAAGGAGATCATCGGCCGCGAAGTGCCGCCCGCCGAGCGCGCACAGGCCTACGCCGACTATTTCCCGCAGTTCATCAAGAAGGGCGTCGACAACGAGCTGCTCGACGAGAAGCTGCTGCAGTTCGACCTGGCGCGCCTGGGTGCCGCACTGAAGCCCGAACGCGACAACCAGTTCGACTACCTCGGCCTGCAGACCCTGTACGACCGCTACTTCCTGCACGTGCGCAAGACCCGCATCGAGCTGCCGCAGGCCTTCTTCATGCGCGTCGCGATGGGCCTGTCGCTCAACGAAATCGACCGCGAGGCCCGCGCGATCGAGTTCTACGAAGTGCTGTCGTCCTTCGACTTCATGTCGAGCACGCCGACCCTCTTCAACAGCGGCACGCTGCGTTCGCAGCTGTCGAGCTGCTACCTGACCACCGTGCCGGACGACCTCGACGGCATCTACGAATCGATCAAGGAAAACGCCCTGCTGTCCAAGTTCGCAGGCGGCCTGGGCAACGACTGGACGCGCGTGCGCGCCCTGGGCAGCCACATCAAGGGCACCAACGGCGAATCGCAGGGCGTGGTGCCCTTCCTGAAGGTGGTGAACGACACCGCCGTCGCGGTCAACCAGGGCGGCAAGCGCAAGGGCGCGGTCTGCACCTACCTCGAAAGCTGGCACCTCGACATCGAGGAATTCCTCGAGCTGCGCAAGAACACCGGCGACGACCGCCGCCGCACGCACGACATGAACACGGCGAACTGGATTCCCGACCTGTTCATGCGCCGCGTGATGGAAAAGGGCAACTGGACGCTGTTCTCGCCGTCGAGCGTGCCCGACCTGCACGACAAGTTCGGCGCCGAGTTCGAAGCGGCCTATGTCGCCTATGAAGAGAAGGCCGCGCGCGGCGACCTCAAGCCGAGCCGCACCCTGCCCGCGACCGACCTCTGGCGCAAGATGCTCACGATGCTGTTCGAAACCGGGCATCCGTGGATCACGTTCAAGGACGCCTGCAACGTGCGCTCGCCCCAACAGCACGCCGGCGTGGTTCACTCGTCGAATCTCTGCACCGAGATCACGCTGAACACTAGCGACACCGAAACCGCGGTCTGCAACCTCGGCTCGGTCAATCTGCTGCAGCACCTGAAGGACGGCAAGGTCGATCAGGAAAAGCTCAAGCGCACCGTCTCCACGGCGATGCGCATGCTCGACAACGTGATCGACATCAACTACTACGCAGTCAAGAAGGCGCGCGACTCGAACCTGCGCCACCGCCCGGTCGGCCTGGGCCTGATGGGCTTCCAGGACGCGCTGTACGAACTGCGCATCCCCTACGCCTCGCAGGAAGCGGTGCAGTTCGCCGACGAATCGATGGAAGCGATCTGCTACTACGCCTACTGGGCCTCGACCGAGCTGGCGCGCGAGCGCGGCAAGTACTCGAGCTACAAGGGCTCGCTGTGGGACAAGGGCGTGCTGCCGCTGGACACGCTCGACCTGCTCGAAAAGGCGCGCGGCGGCTACGTCGAGCTGGACCGCTCGTCCACGCTCGACTGGAACGAGCTGCGCCAGAAGATCAAGGCCGACGGCATGCGCAACTCCAACTGCGTGGCCATCGCACCGACCGCGACCATCTCCAACATCATCGGCGTGGACGCCTCGATCGAGCCCTGCTTCGGCAACCTCTCGGTCAAGTCGAACCTCTCCGGCGAGTTCACGGTCATCAACCACTACCTGGTGCGCGACCTCAAGCGCCTGGGCCTGTGGGACGACGTCATGGTGATGGACCTGAAGCACTTCGACGGCTCGCTGCGCCCGATCGACCGTGTGCCGCAGGACATCAAGGCGCTCTACGCCACCGCGTTCGAGATCGAGACCACCTGGCTCGTCGAAGCCGCGGCACGTCGCCAGAAGTGGATCGACCAGGCGCAGTCGCTGAACATCTACATGGCCGGCGCTTCGGGCAAGAAGTTGGACGACACCTACAAGCTCGCATGGCTGCGCGGCCTGAAGACCACCTACTACCTGCGCACGCAGAGCGCGACGCATGCAGAGAAGTCGACGGTTCAATCGGGTCGACTCAACGCAGTGTCATCGGGCGGCGATGCATCGTCCGGCATGAGCGCACTCGAAGCAGCGGCTCTGGCAGCGCAAGCGCAGATGAATGCGATCCCCGCAACCGACATCGCGTTCTGCGGCGTCGACGATCCGACCTGCGAAGCGTGCCAGTGATGTCGGCATGAAGTTGGCGTGGTTCGCGGCATTGCCTGACAAATTGCGATGCATGCGAACAACATAACGACAACATAATTGGAGCACGATGTGTACGAGCGCTTTGCAACTCACATCGTTGCTCACATAATTTGAGCACTGGATTTTTCTATGTTGACCTGGGACGAAGAAGTCAAGCCCTCCTTGCCAACGAATCTTCAACAAGGATTGCGGCACCCATCGAACAGCGGCACGCAAGTCGGCCGCTCGTCGGAGTTTCCGACTTCGCAAATTGCTCCCCAAGTTTCTTCCGTCGCACCTGTCGCGCATGCATACGCTGACGCTGCTGCAGCGCGTGCGACGCAGACCACCGCGTCGGCCTTGCCCGCGGGCCGCCGCGTCAAGGCAGCCGACAAGCGCATCATCAACGGCCAGACCGACGTCAATCAGCTGGTGCCGTTCAAGTACAAGTGGGCTTGGGAAAAGTACCTCGCCACCTGCGCCAACCACTGGATGCCGCAGGAAGTGAACATGACGCGCGACATCGCGCTCTGGAAGGACCCGAACGGCCTCTCCGAAGACGAACGCCGCATCGTCAAGCGCAACCTCGGCTTCTTCGTGACCGCCGATTCGCTGGCCGCCAACAACATCGTGCTGGGCACCTACCGCCACATCACGGCGCCCGAGTGCCGCCAGTTCCTGTTGCGTCAGGCCTTCGAAGAAGCGATCCACACACACGCCTACCAGTACATCGTCGAATCGCTCGGGCTCGATGAGAGCGAGATCTTCAACGCCTACAACGAGGTCTCGTCGATCCGCGAGAAGGACCAGTTCCTGATCCCGTTCATCGACGCCATCAGCGACCCGAACTTCCACACCGGGACGCCCGAGAACGACCAGAAGCTGCTCAAGTCGCTGATCGTCTTCGCCTGCCTGATGGAAGGTCTCTTCTTCTACGTCGGCTTCACGCAGATCCTTGCGCTCGGCCGCCAGAACAAGATGACCGGCGCCGCCGAGCAGTACCAGTACATCCTGCGCGACGAATCGATGCACTGCAATTTCGGCATCGACCTGATCAACCAACTCAAGCTCGAGAACCCGCACCTCTGGACCGCGGAGTTCAAGGCGGAGATCAAGGCCCTCTTCCTGAAGGCCGTCGAGCTCGAATACCGATATGCCGAAGACACCATGCCGCGCGGCGTGCTCGGCATGAACGCCTCCATGTTCAAGGGCTATCTCCGCTACATCGCCAACCGGCGCGCGCAGCAGATCGGCCTCGAAACGCTCTTCCCGAATGAAGAAAATCCCTTCCCATGGATGAGCGAGATGATTGACCTGAAGAAGGAGCGTAATTTCTTCGAAACCCGTGTGATCGAGTATCAGTCGGGTGGTGCGCTCTCCTGGGATTGATTTTCGACAAGAACAAAGTGAGTTCAGAACTTGCCCTTGCCGACAGACTGCACCAAAGAGTGCGGCATCGGTAGGGCGTCGGTGTTCATGGTGTTGGGGCAGGCCCCAACACCATGGATCGCTCCGCGATGTCCAACATGCGTGGAGTGCTTCAAGAGGTTGATTTTTTCAACTTGATCAAGGAGAAATAGAAATGGCAACTGCAAAGAAAGCGCCGGCCAAGAAGGCCGCTGCGAAGAAGGCTCCTGCGAAGAAGGCTCCTGCCAAGAAGGTAGCGGCCAAGAAGGCTCCGGCGAAGAAGGCCCCTGCCAAGAAGGTAGCGGCCAAGAAGGCGCCGGCGAAGAAGGCTCCTGCCAAGAAGGTAGCGGCCAAGAAGGCCCCGGCAAAGAAGGCTCCTGCCAAGAAGGTAGCGGCCAAGAAGGCCCCGGCGAAGAAGGCCGCTGCCAAGAAGGTAGCAGCCAAGAAGGCGCCTGCCAAGAAGGCCGCCGCCAAGAAGGCCCCTGCGAAAAAGGCTGCAGCCAAGAAGCCTGCCGCCAAGAAAGCAGCGAAAAAGCCTGCTGCCAAGAAGGCCAAGGCCCCCGCGAAGGCTGCTGCCGCTGCCCCCGCCGCTGCTGCTGCTCCTTCCGCCCAGACGACGCTGAATCCCCAGGCAGCATGGCCGTTCCCGACGGCCAGCAAGCCCTGAGTCTTCAATCGCTGTCAAAGAAAAAGCCCGGTGCTCACGCACCGGGCTTTTTTTGTTCCTGGCCGAATTAAAGGCCAAGCGCCGTGCGATCCACCGTGTAATTCTGCGGACCGCGCTGGGCAATTTTGAGTGCGCCCAATTGATTGCCGAGTGCGGCGCAGCGCGCAAGCGGCCATTCCTTTTCCAGCCCGTAAAGCAATGCGCCGCGCCACGCATCGCCGCAGCCCGTCGGCTCGACCACCGCGGCCGGCGTTACAGCCGGAACATGTTCGCGCTCGCCCTGTGTCCAGACCTCGCAGCCTTCGGCGGCCAGCGTCACCACCAGGCCGCGCACGCGCTCGGAGATCTCTCCCAGGCTCCAGCCGGTTCGCTGCGACAGCATCTTGCCTTCGTAGTCGTTGACCACCACCCAGCTCGCGAGATCGACGAAGTGCGCCAGCTCCTTGCCGTCGAACATCGGCAGACCCTGGCCTGGATCGAACACGAACGGGATGCCCGCGGCCTTGAACTGTTCGGCATGCTGCAGCATCGCATCGCGGCCGTCGGGCGCGATGATGCCGATGCGGATGTCCTCGCGCGCTGCGATGCGCGTGATGTGCGCCTGCTGCATCGCGCCCGGGTGGAACGCCGTGATCTGGTTGTTGTCGCGGTCGTTCATGATCATCGCCTGCGCGGTGAAGGTCTCGTCGACCTGGCGAACGAACTCGGTGCTGATGCCCAACGAACGCAGCCGCTCCACGTAGGCATCGCCGTCACTGCCGACAGTGGCCATGGGCAGCGCATGGCCGCCCAGCGCGTTCAGGCTGTAGGCGATGTTGCCCGCGCAACCGCCGAAATCACGGCGCAGGCCAGGGACCAGGAACGACACATTGAGGATGTGCAGCTGGTCGGGAAGAATCTGGTCGGCGAACCGGCCTTCGAAGGTCATGATCGTGTCGAACGCGAGCGAACCGCAAATCACTGCTGCCATGGGTGAACCGTCTGATGGAGTTGTCGAATGAATGGAAGAGGGCGTGGAGCGCTCAAGGATAGAGCGTCTCCACACGAAAGCCGGCTACGGGCGGCATGAGCGCAGCTTCGGGGCCGGTGAACCTGAGCGAAAGCGAAGCCGATCGCTCCGAACGCGCCGGCAGGACATTCGGCGCGCCGAACTCTGCAGGCATGAGCACGCGCCTCACGACGGCGCGCTCCTGCGTGTCGAGCAGCGACAGCTCGACGGCAGGCATCGCGAGCGGCACCTCCGCCGCGTTCCGAAGCGTGAAGCTGAATCGGTAGCCATCGTCGTTCTTCTCGCGCGCGAACGATGCACCATCGACCTTGATGTCGTTGATCTGTCGAAGTGCGGAAACCTCGCAACCCAGTACCTTGCACATGGACTGCAGCGCGGGACGCAGCGATGGCTGCCGCGCGACGATCAGGTCGCGTTCCTGGTAGGCCATCTGCCCCAGCAGGAGGACGACGCCGAGTACAGCGAGCAACCCCATCGCGCTTCGCACTGCGGGACGCTGCCAAAAGCCCTTGGCTGCGTCGGTGCCGAAGAATGCCGGCATTTCGGCAACCATCGGCTCGGTGGAAGGTTCGGGCTCGCTGGCGGACAGCACCACGGGCGCAGTCTCGACAGGCGCGGCCTTCTGCTCGCGGGCCTTGGCCTTCGCGATCTTTGCGGACTTGGCGCGCGCGCGGCGCAGCGCCTTCTGCAGTTGGACATTGCTCCCATCGTCCGGCATGAACCGGGTATTGGTCGCATCCTCCGCCGATGCAGTCGCGGGAACCACCGTTGCGGGAAGGGATGAAGAAGCCAGCGAAAGATCGAGATCGGGAAAGGACAACGGAGGCGGCACTGGCGGACGCACCGCAGCGCGTCCTTCGTCTCCGAGCGACAGCATGTCCGCGGCGGGCCACGCCACGTCGGGAACCATCTCGCCAGCCGGCGTGTGGGCCCGATCCGCATCATCGTCATCCGCCGCCAGCGGGGCCGCCGGCACCGACGCGGGCGCTGGAAGCGCCTGGACTGCAGTCAGCGCCTCTTGCAGATCGTCGAAGAAATCCGTTTCGGCATCGGCCAAGGCGGGCTCGCCGCCCCACTGCTGCGCCTCCGCGGGCGGCTCGACGGGTGCAGGATCACCGGGGGCCGCCATGTCGCCGGGAATCGTCTCGACAACCTCATCCCGCATCGGCACGTCGAGCTCGGACGCAAGCGGCGGCACGGGGGTTTCCACATGGAAACCGGTGGCATCCTGAAGATCCACGGTCGCGTCGAAGACCTGGCTGCAGCGCCCGCATCGCACCCATCCGTCGGAGATGCGAAGCTGGTCCCTGACCACCTTGAAAGGGGTGGCGCACGCAGGGCAGCGGGTGACCAGACTCATGAGGCGCAGATTGTAGGGTCGCGCCCGCGTGAGGCACGACGAGGCCAGAGCCCGCTAGAGCCGGGCCGTCATCAGGATCCAGCCGTCCTCGCTGTCCGAGACTTCGAGCGACGCATAAGGTGCGTAGGCCTGCTTCAGCTCATCGGCCTGCCGCTCGAGGATGCCGGCCAGCACCAGCGAACCGCCCTGCGCCACATAGCCGCACAGCAGAGGCGCGAGCACCTTGAGCGGCGTCGCAAGGATGTTCGCCAGCACGACGTCGTAACGGCCGCTTGCAGCATCCGGCAATCCGGCATTCAGGCGCACGCCGTTCGCGTCGGCATTGAGCCGCGTCGACTCGACTGCGGCCTCATCGATGTCGACTGCATCGATGTCCCTTGCGCCGAACTTCGCAGCGCCGATCGCCAGGATGCCGGAACCGCATCCGTAGTCGAGCACACGCTGTCCGGCGAGATCCCCGCGTGACGCGGTCCAGCGCAGGCACATGCGCGTGGTCGGATGCGTTCCCGTTCCGAACGCCAGACCCGGATCCAGACGGATGACCTGCCGCGCCTGCGCGGGCGGTTCGTGCCAGGTCGGAACGATCCAGAACTCGGGTGTGATTTCGACAGGCGCGAACTGCGACTGGGTGAGCCGCACCCAATCCTGCTCGGGCACGTCCACCACGCCGATCACGCTGCACCCCTCGAAGAAATCCTGCGCCGACAGCACCGACGCGGCCTCCCGCGCCAGCGCCTCTGTCGAGAACAGCGCAATCACCCGCGAACGCTGCCAGCCCTCCTTGGGCGGCGGCATGCCGGGCTCGCCGAACAAGGCTTGCTCCGCATCGGTCTGCGCGTCGGCATCCTCGACCGAGACGCTCAGCGCGTCGAGCGCGTCGAGGGCATCGCTGACGATCTCGACGCTGTCTTCCGGCACCAGCAAACGAAGCTCAAACATCGCAATCCTTCAAGGTACGAAGTGAACAAGCAACGGGGGTGGTCACCGTTTATGCGCGGCCAGCCACTCTTCCAAATAATGGATGTTGGTGCCGCCGTTCATGAAGTTGGCGTCCACCATCAGTTCGCGGTGCAGCGGCATGTTCGTCAGGATGCCTTCGATCACCGTTTCATTGAGCGCCGTGCGCATGCGCGCCATCGCCTGCTCGCGCGTATCGCCGTAGACGATGATCTTGCCGATCATCGAGTCGTAGTTCGGCGGCACGAAGTAGTTGGTGTAGGCATGCGAATCCACGCGCACGCCCGGACCACCGGGCGGATGCCACATCGTGATGCGGCCCGGCGACGGCGTGAACTTGTACGGGTCTTCGGCATTGATGCGGCACTCGATCGCATGGCCGCGCATCTCGATCTGACGCTGCGTGAACGGGAGCTTCTCGCCCGCCGCCACCATGATCTGCGTCTTCACGATGTCGATGCCGGTGGTGAACTCGGTGACCGGGTGCTCCACCTGGACCCGCGTGTTCATCTCGATGAAGTAGAACTCGCCGTTCTCGTAGAGGAACTCGAAGGTGCCGGCGCCACGGTAGCCGATCTTCTTGCAGGCCATGGCGCAACGCTCGCCGATCTTCTCGATCAGCTTGCGCGGAATGCCCGGCGCGGGCGACTCTTCGATGACCTTCTGGTGGCGGCGCTGCATCGAGCAGTCGCGCTCTCCGAGATAGACCGCGTTCTTGTGCTTGTCGGCCAGCACCTGGATCTCGATGTGGCGCGGGTTCTGGAGGAACTTCTCCATGTACACGGACGGGTTGTTGAACGCCGCGCCGGCCTCGGCCTTGGTCATCTGGATCGCATTGATCAGCGCAGCCTCGGTGTGAACGACGCGCATGCCGCGACCACCGCCACCGCCAGCGGCCTTGATGATCACCGGATAGCCGATGGCGCGCGCGATGCGCTTGTTGGCCGCGGCATCGTCCGAGAGTTCGCCGTCGGAGCCGGGCACGCAAGGCACGCCGGCCTTGATCATGGCCTGCTTGGCCGACACCTTGTCGCCCATGATGCGGATCGACTCGGGCGAAGGGCCGATGAACTGGAAGCCGCTCTGCTCCACCCGCTCGGCGAAGTTCGCGTTCTCGCTCAAGAAGCCGTAGCCCGGATGAATGGCCTCGGAGTCCGTCACCTCGGCGGCCGAGATGATGGCGGGCATGTTCAGATAGCTTTGCGACGAAGGCGCGGGGCCGATGCACACCGCTTCTTCAGCCAGCTTGACGTATTTGGCTTCGCGGTCGGCCTCCGAATAGACCATGACCGCCTTGATGCCAAGCTCGCTGCAGGCGCGCTGGATTCTTAACGCGATCTCACCGCGGTTCGCGACCAGGATCTTCTTGAACATGGTCACTCGATGATGAACAGCGGTTGGCCGTATTCGACCGCCTGGCCGTTCTCGCCGAGGATCTGGGTGATGGTGCCCGCCTTGTCGGCCTCGATCTCGTTGAGGATCTTCATCGCTTCGATGATGCAGAGGGTGTCGCCCTCCTTCACCTGGCTGCCGATTTCAACGAATGCCGGGGCTCCGGGGCTGGAGGAGCGGTAGAAGGTGCCGACCATCGGCGACTTGACGGCGTGCCCGGTGGTCGCCGGAGCGGCGGCCGGCGCCGCTGCGGGCGCGGACACACCGGCGATGGCGGGCACTGCGGCCGGGGCGGCAGCAACGGTCTGCACGTACTGGACCGGCGCGGCAGGTCCACCCTTCACGATCCGGACCTTGCCCTCGGTTTCGGTAATTTCCAACTCGGAAATATTGGATTCAGACACCAGGTCGATCAGTGTCTTGAGCTTGCGTAGATCCATGGGACTCCAGCCTCGGCTTTGCCGTTTATTAGAACTTAACTCGCCTGAATTTCGGCTTATTTCGGCGTTTTACCGCCATCTGCCAAATTGGTGGGGCCGGATTCTAGCCGCGATCTCAGGCGCGGCGCCACGTTTGCAGGTCGCTCGGGTCGAGCCTGCCCATTTTACGCGCCGCGACCGAACCGGCAGCATCGACGACCAAAGTGAAGGGTAGGCCGCCTGCGGTATTGCCGAGGTTCTTGACCAATTCCGTGCCCTGCAAGCCCGCCAGTCCGATGGGATAAGTGACCGGGGTCCTCTCCAGGAACTTGCGTACGGCACTTGGCTGATCGATAGCCAATCCGACCACTTGCCAACCGTTGGCGCCATTTTCACGCGAAAAGGCGTCGATCATCGGCATTTCCTCGATGCATGGTGGACACCACGTGGCCCAGAAATTGATCAACAGAGGCTTGCCGCGCAAGCTGGCGAGCGCGAGTTCGCCGCCCTCCGGCCGATCGAAGCGCTGCAACCAGAATGCCTCGTCCAGGCGCTCGCCACCCGGCTGCAAACCTCTGCTGCGCCACCAGGCGCCGCCGATCCCTGCAGCAGCGGCGATCACCGCGACCCCGCCGTAAAGCAGGCCGCGCCGCGTCGAACCCGAGGTCATCCTTGTTCCTTCTCAATCAGCCGCCGAAGCGCCGCGAGGTTGCCGCGCGGCGCGCGACCCTGCGAATCGGGCTTGAGCGCGCCCCTCAGGTCGTCGAGGTCGTACACCATCAGGTGCACGCCGACCTCTTCGCCGAGCGCGCGGCTGGCCGCATGCAGGCTGAGAGCCTCCACCTGCTCGCCGTGAAAACCGGTGACCATGCGCGGCTCGTAGTCCACGTGGTGGTCGATCAGCGCGATTTCGGCGGATTTCGAGTCGTCGCAAAAGAGCTGGATATAGATGTCGGACAGCCGCGTCGCGGTGCCGTGCCAGACGGCGCCACCGATATGCGGACGGAACTCGGCCATGTGCTCCATCCATTCGAGCGCGAGCACGCGCAAGGCGTGCAATTCCTTCGGCTGCGTGTCGGCGCAATAGAGCCGTATGTAGTCGCGGACCTCCGCCTCGATCTCGTCGTTGTTGGGCAGCGCGGTGCGCGCAGGCAGGCCCAGATCGCGCAGCGCGCGGCGTTTCGCGGGGCCGTACTCCAGCCCTTCCTCGACGACGAGGCGAGCCGCAGTGGCGGCGATTTCCTGTTTGGAATCGTCCATCGGGTCATTTTGCCCTCAGTAGCGCGTGGGCAGAAGGCCACAGGCCCGCACCCCTACCGCATCCCTAGAATTGGCCGATGCATATTCACATTCTCGGCATCTGCGGCACCTTCATGGGTGGTGTTGCCGCGCTGGCGCGTGAAGCCGGCCACCAAGTGACCGGCTGCGACGCCGGCGTCTATCCGCCGATGAGCGACCAGTTGCGCGCGCTCGGGATCGACCTCATCGAAGGCTTCGGCGCGGACCAGCTGGCCTTGAAGCCCGACGTCTTCGTGGTGGGCAATGTCGTTTCCCGCGCGCGGCAGGCGGACGGATCGGCCAAATTCCCGCTGATGGAGGCGATCCTCGATGCGGGCGCGAAATACACCAGCGGGCCACAGTGGCTGGCCGAGCATGTGCTGCAGGGCCGCCATGTGCTGGCCGTCGCCGGCACACACGGCAAGACGACCACGACCTCCATGCTGTCCTGGATCCTCGAACGCGCCGGGCTCGCGCCGGGTTTCCTGGTCGGCGGGGTGCCGCTGGACTTCGGGGTCTCCGCCCGCCTCGGCCGGAGCGAAAGCTCCACCTTCGTGATCGAAGCCGACGAATACGACACCGCCTTCTTCGACAAGCGCAGCAAGTTCGTCCACTACCGTCCGCGCACCGCCATCCTGAACAACCTCGAGTTCGACCACGCGGACATCTTCGACGACCTCGCGGCGATCGAACGGCAGTTCCACCATCTCGTGCGAACCGTCCCGGCCAGCGGCCGCCTCGTCGTCAACGCGACCGAAGAAAGCCTGCGCCGCGTTCTGGCCCAGGGATGCTGGAGCCAGCTCGCGCGCTTCGGCGCCGGCGGCGAATGGCAGGCGCAGGGCACGCACGATGCGTTCGAAGTGCTGCGCGCAGGCATCTGCGTCGGCCGCGTCCAGTGGGCACTCACCGGCCAGCACAACCAGATGAACGCGCTCGCGGCGATCGCAGCGGCCGAACATGTGGGCGTGTCGCCGGCCGCCGCCGCCGACGCGCTGGGCAGCTTCCGAAACGTGCGCCGCCGGATGGAACTGCGCGGCGTGGCGAATCGCCCGGAAGGCGCGGTCACCGTGTATGACGATTTCGCCCACCACCCGACCGCGATCCGCACGACCCTCGACGGCCTGCGACTGAAGCTGAACGCGGACGGGCGGAAGGCGGACCGCATCCTCGCCGTCTTCGAGCCCCGCAGCAACACGATGAAGCTGGGCACGATGGCGGCGCAGCTGCCCTGGAGCCTGGAGTCGGCCGACCTATCGTTCTGCCACAGCGGCGGACTCGACTGGGATGCCTCGGCGGCACTGGCGCCGCTGGGCGGGCGTTCGATCGTCGCCGGCAGCATCGAGGCGCTGGTGCCGCAAGTGGTGGCTGCCGCGCGGCCCGGTGATCACATCGTGTGCATGAGCAATGGCGGCTTCGGCGGGATCCACGAAAAGCTGCTTTCCGCGCTGCGCGCATCGCGGTGAATCAAGCGCGGGACTAACATCCGCACCATGCGCGCCCAAGAGCTGATCGAGACCCTGAACCTGCAGCCCCATCCGGAGGGCGGCTGGTACCGCGAGATCTACCGCTCATCGGCGCAGGTACAGCCTCAGGACGGCCGGCCTTCGCGCGATGCGCTGACGACCATCTATTTCCTCCTCGAAGCGCACCAGCATTCGCGCTGGCATCGCGTGCAGTCCGACGAGGTGTGGATCCATCTCGAAGGCGCGCCGCTCGCCCTCTGGACCAGCGACGCCGCACTGCGCACGCCGCCGGCGCATGTGCGGCTGGGGCCGGTCGACGTTCACGGCACCCGACCCCAGCACACGGTGCCGGCCGGGCAGTGGCAGGCTGCCCAGCCGATCAAGTCCCCGGCCGCTGACGACTACACGCTGGTGAGCTGCACCGTCGGCCCCGGCTTCGATTTCGACGACTTCGCTTTCATGCGGCCCGACGGCGACGAAGCCGCCCTGCTCCGGCATCACTGGCCTGAGCTGGCTGCGCTGATCTGAAGCGCACCCGCCCGGGGAGTCACGCGGTCAGCTGCGGCGGCGCTTGACTGCCTGCGACAGCACTTCGAGCACCTGGGTCGAGTCTTCCCAACCCAGGCACGCATCGGTGATGCTCTTGCCGTACTCGAGACCGTCGATGGAGTCCTTGCCCGGCGTGAACTTCTGCGCGCCGGCGTTCAGGTGGCTCTCGATCATCAGCCCGAAGATGCTGCGGCTGCCGCCCGCGATCTGTCCGGCGATGTCCTTCGCGACGTCGATCTGCTTCTGGTGCTGCTTGCTGCTGTTGGCATGGCTGCAGTCGACCATCAGCGTCGGGTGGAGCTTTGCGGCCTCGAGGTCCTTGCAAGCGGCCGCCACGCTCGCGGCGTCGTAGTTGGGCGCCTTGCCGCCGCGCAGGATGACGTGGCAGTCCTTGTTGCCGTTGGTCTGCACGATCGCGACCTGCCCGTTCTTGTGCACCGACAGGAAGTGATGGCCGCGCGCCGCCGCCTGGATCGCATCGGTCGCGATGCGGATGTTGCCGTCGGTGCCGTTCTTGAAGCCGATCGGTGCCGACAAGCCGGAAGCGAGTTCGCGATGCACCTGGCTTTCGGTCGTGCGCGCGCCGATCGCGCCCCATGAGATCAGGTCGCCGATGTACTGCGGCGAGATCACGTCGAGGAACTCGCTGCCCGCCGGCAGCCCCATGCGGTTGATCTCGATCAACAGTTGCCGCGCGATGCGCAGGCCTTCGTCGATACGAAAGCTTTCGTCGAGGTAAGGGTCGTTGATCAGGCCCTTCCAGCCCACCGTGGTGCGCGGCTTCTCGAAGTACACGCGCATGACGATCTCGAGCGTGCCGGCGTACTTTTCGCGCTCGGCCTTCAGGCGTCGCGCGTATTCCAGCGCCGCCGACGGATCATGGATGGAGCAGGGTCCCATCACAATCAGCAACCGATCGTCCTTGCCGGCCATGATGTGGTGGATGGACCGGCGCGTGCCGGTGATGAGCGTTTCGACCTGCGTCCCCCGGATCGGGAAGAAGCGGATCAGGTGTTCTGGAGGGGGCAACACAGTGATGTCCTTGATGCGTTCGTCGTCGGTCCGGCTGGTCTTTTCGACGTTCGCATACCAGGTGTCGCTAGCGGCGGCTTTGGAGCTCATGTGTTGTTCCTTCGGGTGTGTCGTGAATCGTGAGGGCAATAAAAAAACCGCCGGGCTTTTGGCACCGGCGGTTTGGGGAGGTTCTGTTTGTCTGCTTGCTTTACGCGCGCGCCTCTCGTCCGCCGATATTCGGGAACCAAAAGTAGGCAAAGTAATAAGCGCGGGCTGCGGACATGGGAAGGGAATGTAGCACAGGCAACGAAAAAGCGGTGAACTCGCTCACGCAGTCCCGCCGACCGTGAGGCCATCGATGCGCAGGGTGGGCTGGCCGACCCCGACCGGCACGCTCTGGCCTTCCTTGCCGCAGGTGCCCACGCCCGAGTCGAGCGCCATGTCGTTGCCGATCATCTTGACGCGGGTGAGCGCGTCGGGGCCGTTGCCCACCAGCGTCGCGCCCTTGACCGGGTACTGGATCTTGCCGTTCTCCACCCAGTACGCCTCGCTCGCCGAGAACACGAATTTGCCGCTGGTGATGTCGACCTGGCCGCCGCCGAAGTTGACCGCGTACAGCCCCTTCTTGATGCTCGCGACGATTTCATCCGGCGCGTGGCTGCCACCGAGCATGTAGGTGTTCGTCATGCGCGGCATCGGCGAGTGCGCGTAGCTTTCACGCCGGCCGTTGCCGGTGGGCGCGGTCTTCATCAGGCGCGCATTGAGCGCATCCTGGATGTAGCCCTTGAGGATGCCGTCCTCGATCAGCACGTTGCGCTGCGTCGGATTGCCTTCGTCGTCGACATTGAGCGAACCGCGGCGGTCGGCGATGGTGCCGTCGTCGAGCACCGTCACGCCCTTGGCCGCAACCCGTTCGCCGATCCGGCCCGAGAACGCGCTCGAGCCCTTGCGATTGAAGTCGCCCTCCAGCCCGTGGCCGATGGCTTCGTGCAGCAGGATGCCGGGCCAGCCGGGGCCGAGCACGACAGTCATTTCGCCGGCCGGCGCGGGGCGCGAATCCAGATTGGTGAGCGCGGACTTGACCGCCTGGTCGACGTATTCGGCGATGTGCTCGTCATCGAAGTAGGCCAGCCCGAACCGGCCGCCGCCGCCGCCGGACCCGACTTCGCGGCGGCCGTTCTGCTCGGCAATCACGGTCACCGAGAGACGCACCAACGGACGCACATCCGCCGCCAGCGTGCCATCGGCGCGGGCCACGAGCACCACGTCGTATTCGCTCGCGAGCCCTGCCATGACCTGCGAGACACGCGGATCGCGCGAACGCGCGAGCTTCTCGACCTTTTCGAGCAGCTGGACCTTGCCGGTGCTGTCGAGCGTGGCGATCGGGTCGATGCCGCCGTAGAGCGAACGGCTGCCCGCGATCTTGCGTGCCGGCGCCTTCACGCGCGCCGAGCGCCCGGCGGCCGAAATGCTGCGCACCGTGCGCGCCGCATCGAGCAGCGATGCTTCCGAGATGTCGTCCGAATAGGCGAAGGCCGTCTTCTCGCCGCTGACCGCGCGCACGCCGACGCCCTGGTCGATGCTGAAGCTGCCGGTCTTGACGATGCCTTCCTCGAGGCTCCAGCCTTCGCTGCGCGTGTACTGGAAGTAGAGATCGGCGTCATCCACCTTGTGCGCGGCAATCTCGGCGAGCGCATGCGAAAGGTGCGATTCGTCGAGACCGAAAGGCGTGAGCAGGAGTTGCTGCGCCGTGGCGAGGCGCTCGATGGTCGGTTCGCGGGAGATCATCACCGGATTCTAGGCTCGCCCCCCGCAACCGCGCTAAGTCTGAACCAATCGCTTCGCGCGGGCGATGGACATCAGGATGCCGAGCCCCAGGCCCAACGTAACCATCGCGGTGCCGCCATAGCTGATGAAGGGAAGCGGCACACCGACCACGGGCAGGATGCCGCTCACCATGCCCATGTTCACGAAGGCGTAGGTGAAGAAGATCATGGTCACCGCTCCGCCCAGCAGGCGCGAGAAGAGCGTCGGCGCGTCGAGCGCGATGATCAGGCCGCGGAAGATGAGGAAGATGAACGAGGCGATCAGGAACAGGTTGCCGACGAGACCGAACTCCTCGGAGTAAGCCGCGAAGATGAAGTCGGTCGTGCGCTCCGGGATGAACTCGAGGTGCGTCTGCGTGCCCTGCATGAAGCCCTTGCCCGGCACGCCGCCCGAGCCGATCGCGATCATCCCCTGGATGATGTGGAAGCCCTTGCCGAGCGGGTCCTTGGTCGGGTCGAGCAGCGTGCAGACGCGCTGCTTCTGGTAGTCGTGCAGGATCCGCCAGTCGAAGCCGTCGGCGCACAACTGCGACTCGAACCCGACGATCAGGGCCACCGCGATCATCCCGATCACCACCGGCGGCACGATGAGCTTCCAGGGGAGCCCGGCAAAGAAGATCACCGACAGGCCGGTCGCCAGCACCAGCAGCGCGGTGCCGAGATCGGGCTGTTTCATGATGAGCCCGACCGGAATCGCGAGCAGCACCGTCGCCACCACGAAGTCCAGCGCGCGCAATTGGCCCTCGCGTCGCTGGAACCACCAGGCCAGCATCAGCGGCATGGCGATCTTGAGGATTTCGCTCGGCTGGATCACGACGCCCACGTTGATCCAACGCGTCGCGCCCTTCTTGGTGATCCCGAAGAGCGCGACCGCCACCAGCAGCGCCACGCCAAACACATAGAGCGGCGCCGCGAACTTCATCAGTCGCTGCGGCGGCACCTGGGCCACCACGAACATGATGCCGCCGGCGAGCAGCATGTTCCGGCCATGGTCCACGAACCGGGTGCCGTGGTCATAGCCGGACGAATACATCGTCAGCAAGCCGGCACCCGCAAGGAGGAAGACGGCAAAAAGGAGATATCCATCGAAGCCCTGGAACACCGGCAGGAGGCGGCGTGCGAGCGAGGGCTGATGGAGGACGGCTGACATAGCCTTCGATTATCCCCCGCGCCGGCATCGGGCCCCACGGAGAGTAGGTCCGGCGACCGTTCGACGCACTCGGTCTTCGGGGTCATTCAGGGTGCGTTCGGATAATTGCCCTATGAATTCCGCCCCGCACATCACCCACCTGCTTTACCTGCATGGCTTCCGGTCCTCGCCGCAGTCCACCAAGGCCCGACTGATGGCCCAGCATGTCGCCCGGCAGTACCCCATAACGACGTGGTGGTGCCCCCAGCTCCCGCCATCGCCGAAGGCCGCGATCGATCTCGTGATGTCGGGGATCGCCGGCTGGCCACGCGAATCGATGGGCGTCGTGGGCTCGTCGCTTGGCGGCTTCTATGCCACCTGCGTCGCGCAGAAGACGGGGTGCCGCGCCGTGCTGCTCAACCCGGCCGTCCACCCGGCCCGCGACCTGGCCAACTACATCGGCGAGCAGGTGGCCTGGCACCACCCCAACGCGCATTTCTATTTCCGGCCCGAATACATCGACGAGCTGCGCGCGCTCGATGTCGGCCCACTCACGCACCCGGAGCGCGTCTTCGCGGTCATCGCCAAGGGCGACGAGGTGCTGGACTGGCGGGAGATGTCCGGGCGCTATCCCGGAAGCCCGCAGAAGATCGTCGAGGGCGAGGACCACGCGCTGAGCGATTTCGAGCGCCGCCATCTCGGCGACGTGCTGGCCTTCCTGAACCCCTCCTGAGCGCCCCGGCGGCCGGAAGCCGGTGCGCTGCGTGGGACAATCCGCGCCATGTTTGTATTGTTCGAAGAAGCCGGAAAGTACCTCGGCGGCCGCGTCCTCTCGGAGGCCGAGGCATCGGCCCAGGTCGAGTTGGAGACCGGCAAGCGCGTCAAGGTCAAGGGCGCCAACATCGTGCTGCGCTTCGAGAAGCCCGCCCCGGCCGAACTACTGGCCGAAGCGCGCACGCTCGCTGCCGGCGTCGACCTCGACCTGGCCTGGGAATTCGCGCCCGAAGGCGAGTTCGCCTTTGCGGACCTCGCCGCCGAATACTTCCAGGCTCGTCCGACGCTGACCCAGCAGGCCGCGGCGCTGCTCGCGCTTTTCGACGCGCCGCATTACTTCCGGCGCGCTGGCAAGGGCCGCTTCAAGAAGGCCCCTGCAGAGATCCTGCAGCAGGCGCTCGCCGCCATCGAGAAGAAGAAGGCCGTCCAGGCGCAGATCGTCGAATGGTCGACGCAGCTCGCCGCCGGCCAGTGTCCCGCGCCCGTGCGAGAACAGCTCTTCAAGATCCTCTTCAAGCCCGACAAGAACGCGCCCGAATACAAGGCGGTGGTCGAAGCGGCGCGCGCCACCCAGCGTCCGCCGCTCGATCTGCTCAAGCAGGCCGGCGCGATCGATTCGTCCTACCAGTTCCACTGGCATCGCTTCCTGTTCGAGAACTTCCCGAAGGGCACCGGCTTTCCCGCGCTCGACGCGCCGGCCATCGCGGACGAGTTGCCTGTGGCAAAGGTGGAGGCGTTCTCGATCGACGATTCGCACACCACCGAGATCGACGATGCCCTCTCGGTGCAGGGCCTGGGCAGTGGCACCGTGGTGGTCGGCATTCACATCGCCGCGCCGGGCCTCGCGCTGGCGCCGGGCAGTGCGATCGACCAGGTCGCGCGCAACCGCATGTCCACGGTCTACATGCCGGGCCACAAGATCACGATGCTGCCGGACCACGTGGTCGATGCCTACACGCTGCAGGAAGGCCGCGACTGCCCTGCCGTGTCGCTCTACGCCACCTTCGACGAGTCGACGCTCGAGCTGAAATCGACCGAGACGCGCCTCGAACGCGTGCCGATCGTCGCCAACCTGCGCCACGACCAGCTCGACACCGTCATTTCGAAGCAATGGCTCGAGGATGCGTCGGTCAAGGCCGAGAACACGCCCGAGATCGCCGCGCGCGTTCGCGAGCCGCTCACCTTTCTCTTCCGTCTCGCGAAGCATCTGAAGTCGCAGCGCGAAGTGGTTCGCGGCAAACCGGAAACCTTCACCCGGCCCGACTACACCTTCCGGCTCGTCGGCAACGAAGGCGAGCCCACCGGTGCGGAACAGGTGCAGATTTCCACGCGGCAGCGCGGCGCACCGCTCGACCTGATCGTTTCCGAGGCCATGATCCTCGCCAACAGCAGCTGGGGCGGCTGGCTCGCCGAACTGAGCGTGCCCGCCCTCTACCGCAGCCAGGCCAGCCTGCTGCCCGGCATCAAGGTCCGCATGGGCACGCGCGCCCTGCCGCACGCGGGCCTGGGCGTGAAGAGCTACGCCTGGAGCACCTCGCCGCTGCGCCGCTATACCGACCTCGTGAACCAGTGGCAGATCATCGCGGCCGCGCGTCACGGCAGGACCGCCGCGCTCGCCGCGCCCTTCAAGCCCAAGGATGCCGACCTGTTCTCGATCCTCTCCGGCTTCGATGCCGCCTACAGCGCCTACAACGCGCACCAGGGCGGCATGGAACGCTTCTGGACGCTCAAGTACCTCGAGCAGGAAGGCGTCACCGAGCTCGACGCCACGCTCATCAAGGACGTGCCGAACGGCGCCATGGTGCGCGCCGATACCCTGCCGCTCGTGTTCCAGGTGACCGGCACGCAGGGCCTGCAGCGCGGCGCGCGGGTGCGCGTCAAGCTCGGCGAAGTTGACGAGATCGCGTTGGACGTGCACGGCACCGTCATCGCGCGGCTCGACACCGCAGCGGCCGAAGCGGCATCCGAAGACGAAGGCGGCGAAGACGAGGAAGAAGTCGCCGGCCCCATCGCGATCGCGGTGGACCTGACAGACAGCGAATCCGCCGCAGAGAACACGCCTGCCTGAAAGGCCGCCGGAATGCCCCATCAAGCTTCGCGCAAGTCACAGAGCATGAAACGGGCGCGGCCCAATCCAGAAATCCCGCGGAACCGGCTCTGCCGGGCCGCCGGGATTGCCCCCTGGAAGGGGGTGCCCGAGCCACACGAAGTGGGCGAGGCTGGGGGTGAGCCATGAAACTGCGTGACTTCAGCACATTGCAGATTGCGCTGGGCCTGTCGGTGGTGGCCCACGCGGCCTTGCTGACCGTCCGCTTCGTGGACCCCGAGTCCTTCAACCGCGTCTTCAAGGAAACGCCGCTGGAGGTCATCCTGGTCAACGCCAAGACCAATGAACGCCCCGACAAGGCGCGGGCGATCGCGCAGACGTCGCTGGCAGGCGGTGGCGATCTCGACAAGGGCCGGGCCACCAGTCCGCTGCCGCCCTCGACCTTCACCACCATCGGCGATTCGATGGAAGACGCGCAGCGCCAGGTCGAGACGATGCAGCAGCAGCAGATGCTGATGCTGGCGCAGCTCAAGCAGCAGCTCGCCGCGATGCCGACGACGACCGATCCGCGCAGCACGGGCGATCCGAGCGAGGCCGCCGCGCGCGAAGAGAAGCGCCGCCAGCTCGTCGAGCTGCTCGCCGAGATCGAGCGCCGCGTCAACGAAGAGAACGCCCGGCCCAAGAAGCGCTACCTCAGCCCCGCGACGCGCGAAGCCGCCTATGCGGCCTATGTCGATGCGCTGCGGCGCAGGATCGAGGTGCGCGGCACCGAGAACTTCCCCGAAAACGGCGGCAAGAAGCTGTACGGCGAGCTCACGATGATGGTGACGGTCAATTTCGACGGCTCGATCCTCGCGACCGACATCGTCGAAAGCTCCGGCAACAAGGTGCTGGATCGTCGCGCGCAGGCGATCGTCCGCAGCATCGGCAACTTCGGCAAGTTCACCGACGCCATGCGGCGGCAGACCGACCAGATCGTGCTGCCGTCGCGCTTCAAGTTCACCCGCGACGAGACGCTGGAGACCCAGCTCTCGTCCAGATAACGACCACCAGGGAGGCACCGTGGATCTTTACTGTGTGATGGGCAACCCGGTCGAGCACAGCCGCTCGCCGTGGATTCATGCGCGCTTTGCCGAACTGACCGGGCAGCAGCTCGACTACGGCCGGCGCCTCGTGCCGCTCGGCGGTTTCGAAGCCGGCGTGGAAGCCTTCCGCAAGGAGACGTCCGGCATCGCGCGGGGCTGCAACGTCACCGTGCCCTTCAAGTTCGATGCAGCGGCTCTGTCGCAGCACCTGACGCCGCGCGCCGCCCTCGCCCGCGCTGTCAACGTGCTGAGCTTTCGCGAAGACGGCATCCATGGCGACAACAGCGACGGCGTGGGCATCGTCAACGACATCACGCTGCATGCCGGCGTCGCGATCGCCGGCGGCGACCTCCTGCTGCTCGGTGCAGGCGGCGCCTCGGCCGGCGTGCTGGGGCCGTTGATCGAGGCCGGCCCGCGTCGGCTGGTGGTGGCGAATCGCACGCTCGAGAAGGCCATCGCGCTCGTCCAGCGGCACGCTGCGCTGGCGCTGCAGCACCACGTGGCGCTCGAAGCGCAGGCGCTCGATGCGGTTGCCGGCTCGTTCGACGTGCTGGTGAACGCCACCGCCTCCAGCCTGGCGGGCGGCGAAGTGCCCGTGGCCGCCAGCGTGCTCAAGCGCGGCACGCTCGCCGTCGACATGATGTACGGGCCCGCCGCGGCGGGCTTCATGAACTGGGCGCGCGAGCATGGTGCGGTGCCGCGCGACGGCCTCGGCATGCTGGTGGAACAGGCGGCCGAAGCCTTCGAGACCTGGCGCGGCGTGCGTCCGCCGACGGCCCCGGTGCTCGCCGAGTTGCGCGCCATCGTCGAAGCCAAGTGAAGCCGGTCCTGCGCTGGCTCGGCTGCCTGTTGATCGCGGCCTTCGCGCTGCAACTCTTCTTCATCCTGCGCATCGCCGCGATGGCGGTGATCGATCCGGAATCGACCGCGTTCCAGCGTTCCGAAGCCTGGCGGGTCGCCGCCCAGGGCCGCGCCAACGGCGATCGCGACTGGCGGCAGCGCTGGGTGCCCTATGCGCAGATTTCCGATTCGCTCAAGCGCGCGGTGATTGCGAGCGAGGACAGCGAATTCGTCTACCACCAGGGCGTGGAGTGGGAGGCCATCGAGCGCGCCCGCCAGCGCAACGCCAAGGCCGAGGAGATCGCCGCCAGGCGCGCGGCGCAGATGCGTGCACGCGGCAGGGAACCGCGCCCGCCGCAACTGCGCGGCGGCTCCACCATCACCCAGCAGCTCGCGAAGAACCTGCTGCTGTCGAGCGAACGCACCATGCTGCGCAAAGCGCAGGAGCTGGCGCTCGCGACCGCGCTCGAAATCCTGCTGAGCAAGCAGCGCATCCTCGAGATCTATCTCAACAACGTGGAATGGGGCGAAGGCATCTTCGGTGCAGAAGCCGCCTCCCAGCACTACTTCCGCAAGCCGGCCGCGCGCCTCACCACGAGCGAAGCGGCACGTCTGGCCGTCATGCTGCCGAGCCCGAAGTTCTTCGAACGCCGGCAGGGGTCGGGCTACCTCGCGGGCCGCGCCGCCTCGATCCTCGCGCGCATGCCGGCCGCCGAGTTGCCCTGAGCATCGGCGGGCGAGCCAGCCTTCCGCTCTGTTGCCGCCGCGGGAAGCCGTCCTCGCCATTGCGCCCAGCGTGCCAAAGCCGCCCGGCCCTTGGTACGGACCGGCCGGTCGATCAGGTGGTACGAAAGTGCAGCCAACGCCACGGCCAGCGCGCCGCCCCCGATCAGGATGGCGGGCCGGCTGAATCCCCTCTCGCGCATCCAGAACATCAAGGGGGCATGCCACAAGTAGATGCCATATGAAAGGCGCCCCAGGTAGGCGAGGGGTGCCCAGGCCAGCAGCCGCGATTCGTGGCTGGAATGAAAGGCGCAGAGCACAAGGATCGCCGCCGCCACTTCAGCGACCGGGGCTGCGAGGCCGAGGCCGTACATCAGCCCCCAGCTCGGCGGTGCCGCGGCGAACAGCAGCAGGACGAGCGCGAGGACGCCCGCGTACTTCGGCGGCGCCTGGGTCGGCATCAACGCCAGCATGCAGCCGAGGATGATGCCGCTCGCCCGCGTGTCGAACCGGAAATAGGTCGGATACCAACCGAGGGCCGACAGGTTCAGCAGGCGCCACATGAAGGCCACGAGATAGAGCATCAGCATCACGCGGACCGGGTTGCGCGAGCGCAGGACGAAGGGAAGCGCGAGCGGCCACAGCACGTAGAAGTGCTCCTCGACGGCAAGCGACCATGTGTAGGTCAGCGGTGACGGCACGTAGTGCAGCGCTTGTGCATAGTCGCTGAGGTAGAGCCCCGCCAGCGCCGCGTCGCGCCAGATCGGAATGTCGGGCCAGAGAATGTGCCCCGGCAAGGTCACGCAGGCCAGCACGATCAGGAACGGGGGATACAGCCGCAACGCCCTGCGCCCATAGAAGCTCGCCAGATCGAGGCGCCCGTGCTGCGCCATCTCGCTTGCCAGCAGCTTGGTGATCAGGAAGCCCGACAGCACGAAGAACACGTCCACCCCGAGGTAGCCACCGCCCGTGGGATGGAATCCGCTGTGAAAGACCAGCACCATCGCGATCGCGATGGCGCGGATTCCGTCGAGCGCAGGCAGGTAGCCCAGCCGCACCTCGTGCGGCGGTTTGGTGTCCATGAAGATTCCTTCCGGCTGGATCGGGCCGAAATCGGCGGGCGGATCACCTTGCGTCGCGTCGACGTGTCCTGCCTGTAGGAATCGGCCCCTGCCTGCTGTAGGCCCGGCGAGGACGCGGAAACCAGCAACATATGATCAGCCATGCTTGCCGCAAAGTTCATGGGATGGGGGTTGCTGTCCGCCATCCGACTGCTCACGGGTGCCCAGGCGCGCTGGTGGGGTTGTCCGCCGAAGGCCGAGCAGCGCATCTACTTCGCCAACCATCAAAGCCATCTCGACCTCGTGATGATCTGGGCCGCGTTGCCGCAGGAACTGCGCAGCATCACGCGGCCGATCGCGGCGCGCGACTACTGGGCGACCACGCCGTTCAAGCGCTGGATCACGACGGAGGTCTTCAACGCGGTCTACGTGGAGCGCGGCGCAAGCGCGGCCGTGGGACAGCCGGCCATTCCCGGGAGCGCCGAGGCGCTCGCCCCCCTTCAGCCGCTGATCGAAGCCCTGCGAAGCGGGGACTCGATCATCATCTTTCCCGAAGGAACGCGCGGCAACACCGGCGAACCGCAGAAGTTCAAGTCGGGCCTGTTCACGCTGGCGCAGATGTTCCCCGAGGTCGTGCTGGTGCCGGCATGGATCGACAACGTGCAGCGCGTGATGCCCAAGGGCGAAGTGGTGCCGGTGCCGATCCTGTGCTCGGTGACCTTTGGCGCGCCGATCCGGCTTGAAGCGGGCGAGGAACGCCGCCCGTTCCTCGATCGCGCCCGCGAGGCGGTGATTGCATTGCGCGATGTCTAGGGCCGTCTCTCCATGAACGAATTCCTGCGCAGTCTCACGCCGACCCAACAGGTCGCGATGCTCTTCTTCATCGTGTTCGGGATCCTTTTCGTGGTCAGCTCGGCCACGTTCCTGCTGAGCCTGAGGGAAAGGCGCAACCCGGTCCACGACGAGATCTGGCAGCGCGAGCTGCAGCATTTCCGCTCGCTGCTGAGCACGAGCTGGCTCATGGCGATCATCTTCTGGATCGGCTGGGCGTTGGGCGCTACGGTCGCGACGGTGCTCTTTGCGCTCATCTCCTTCTTCGCGCTGCGCGAGTTCATCACACTGTCGCCTACGCGGCGCGGGGATCACCGCAGCCTGATCCTGGCCTTCTTCGTCGTGCTGCCGATCCAGTTCTGGCTGGTCGCCACCGCGCACTTCGATCTCTTCACCGTTTTCATCCCGGTGTACGTGTTTCTGGCGATACCGGTCGTGAGCGCGCTCGCGGACGACCCGAGCCACTTCCTCGAACGCAATGCCAAGCTGCAATGGGGCATCATGGTCTGCGTCTACGGGCTCAGCCATGTGCCGGCGCTGCTGCTGCTTTCCTTTCCACGCTACGAGGGCAAGAGTGCGTTCCTGGTGTTCTATCTGGTGGTCGTCGTGCAGACCTGCATGCTGGTGCAGCACCTCGTCTCGCGCCGCAAGTCGATGCCGGCCACCGGCGCGCCTTCGAACGAGATACCCAAGGGCTTGCTGGGGCCGCTCAGGCATCGCCTCTTCATGCAGCCGCCCTTCGCGCCCAATGTCAGCCGCAGCTTCAACTGGACGAGCTGGGCGCTCGGCATGGTGATCGCGAGCCTGTTCGGCGCGCTGCTCTCGTTCATCACGCCGTTCAAGTACGGGCAGGCGCTCGCGATGTCGCTGATCGCCTGCGCGGCGGGCTCCATGGGCCACCTGGTGATGAAGGCGCTCAAGCGCGACCGCGGCATCCCCAACTGGGGCCAGCGCGGCGTGGGGGTAACCGGCGCCAATGGGCTGCTCGACCGCGTGGATGCGCTGTGCTTTGCGGCCCCGGTGTTCTTCCATGCCGTACGTTGGTACTTCAACGCCTAAGGACCCGATGCGCATCCTCGGTATCGATCCCGGCCTGCAGACCACCGGCTTCGGCGTGGTGGACGTCGACGGCCATTCGCTGAGCTACGTGGCCAGCGGCACCATCAGCACCCGCCACATCGGCAAGGGCCAGTTGCCGACGCGGCTCAAGGTGCTGTTCGACGGCATCGGCGAGATCAACGAGCGCTACAAGCCCGATGCGGCGGCGGTGGAGATCGTGTTCGTCAACGTCAACCCGCAGTCCACGCTCCTGCTCGGGCAGGCGCGCGGCGCGTGCCTCACGGCGCTGGTCGCGTGCAACCTGAGCGTGGCGGAATACACCGCCCTGCAGATGAAGCAGGCGGTGGCGGGCCACGGCAGCGCCGCCAAGGCGCAGGTGCAGGAAATGGTGAAGCGCCTGCTTCGCCTGCCCGGCGTGCCCGGCAGCGATGCGGCGGATGCGCTGGGCATCGCGATCACGCATGCGCACGTGGGAAGTTCGATGGCGCGCCTGGAGACGGCGGCGATGCTGGAGAAGGGTCTTGCCGGAAGGTACCGGCAGGGCCGCACGCGCTAGAAGGCGCGCTCCGCAATCAACACGGCAAAGAAACCAAAGGCCGCGAGCAGCGTCCACTTGAGGACGACCCAGCCGAAGTGCCGGTACTTCACCTGCCCGGTGCCCGCGTAGAACGCGAACGAAGCGCCGGCCACCAGCAGAAGAAGCAGGATGGCCCAGCGAAAAAGCAGCATCGTCTTGGCGCGTTACCAGGCGCGGGCGACTTCGGCGAAGCCGGCCGGCGCGCGGCGCTCGTCGTCGAAGGTCACGATCTCGTGCGCATCCTCGTGCGCGAGCAGCTCGCGCAGCAGCTTGTTGTTGAGCGCATGGCCCGAACGGAACGCGCTGTAGGCCGCCAACAGCGGCTGGCCGATGACATAGAGGTCGCCCATGGCGTCGAGGATCTTGTGCTTGACGAACTCGTCGTCGTAGCGCAGCCCCCCAGCATTGAGCACCTTGGTGTCGTCCATGACGATCGCGTTGTCGAGACCGCCGCCGAGGGCCAATCCCTTGGAGCGCATGTATTCGACTTCCTTGGTGAACCCGAAGGTGCGCGCACGGGCGATGTCCTGGCTGTAGGAGCCGCTGCCGAGGTCGAACTCGAAGCGCTGCCCGGTCGAATTGACCACGCGATGGTCGAAGTCGATCTCGAAACTGAGCTTGAAGCCGTGGTACGGCTCGAGCCGGGCCCACTTCGCGTCGGCGCCCTGCCCTTCGCGCACTTCCACGGGCCGTGTCACGCGAATGAAGCGGCGCGGCGCGTTCTGCAGCTCGATGCCCGCGCTTTGCAGCAGGAAGACAAAAGAGGATGCGGAGCCGTCGAGGATCGGCACCTCGTCGGCGGTGATGTCGATCACGAGGTTGTCGATGCCGAGGCCCGCGCAGGCCGACATCAGGTGTTCGACGGTCTGCACCTTGGCGCCGCGCGAGGAAACGGTGGACGCGAGACGCGTGTCAGTGACCGCTTCGGCGGTCATCGGGATCTCGACAGGCTCCGGCAAATCCACGCGCCGGAACACGATGCCGTGATTCACCGGCGCAGGACGCAGCGTGAGCTCCACGCGCTGGCCGCTGTGAAGCCCCACGCCCACGGCGCGGGTGATTGCTTTGAGGGTACGTTGTGGAAGCACGGGCGCCATTTTAGAAGCGCCCCCCTCCCGACGCACGACGCGCCTCGCTATGTCAGCAATAGCCGCCATCTGGGGCACCGAGCGCCCAGCCCATCCGCGGGCTCCCGCGGAACCGGCTTGGCCGGGCCGCAGGGTGCGCCCCCTCGAAGGGGGTGCAGAGCCACACGCAGTGGGCGAGGCGGGGGGGGTGGTCAATCAGCTTGCCGGCGGAGGAAGGCGGGGATCTCGAAATCGTCCATGCCACCCGACGACAGCGCATCCACCTTCGCAGCGGCCATCGTGCGATTGGTACGCCACACGCTGGGCACCGCCATGCCGTCGTAGTTGGGCTGGGCGGCGGCATGGCCGACACCCGCGCCAAGCGTCGGAACGGTGAACGGGATGTTGTCGGTGCCGGTGCGGATCACTTCGAGCGTCGGCGCCTGGCGGCGGGCATCCTGGCGCGAGAGGCCGGTCGCGACCACGGTCACGCGCATCTCGTCGCCGAGGTTCTCGTCGTAGGCGGCGCCATAGATGACATGCGCATCGGGCGACGCGTAGGCGCGGATGGTGTTCATCGCGAGCTTCGATTCGCTCAGCTTCAGGGAAGCCTTCGATGCGGTCACCAGCACCAGCACGCCCTTCGCGCCCGAGAGGTCGATGCCTTCGAGCAGCGGGCAGGCCACGGCCTGCTCGGCAGCGATGCGGGCGCGATCCGGACCGCTCGCGGCGGCCGTGCCCATCATCGCCTTGCCGGGCTCGCCCATCACCGTGCGCACGTCTTCGAAGTCGACGTTGACGCCACCGTACTCGTTGATGATTTCCGAGATGCCGCCCACCGCGTTCTTGAGCACGTCGTTGGCATGCCCGAAAGCCTCTTCCTGCGTGACGTCTTCGCCGAGCACGTCGAGCAGCTTCTCGTTGAGCACCACGATCAGCGAATCGACGTTGGCTTCGAGTTCGTTCAGGCCGGTCTCGGCATTGGTCATGCGACGGCCGCCTTCCCAGTCGAAGGGCTTGGTCACCACACCGACGGTGAGGATGCCCATTTCCTTCGCGACCCGCGCGATCACCGGTGCCGCACCGGTGCCGGTGCCGCCGCCCATGCCGGCCGTGATGAACAGCATGTGCGCGCCGGAGATGGCTTCGCGAATGTCGTCCACCGCGGCTTCGGCGGCGTCACGCCCCTTCTCGGGCTTGCTGCCCGCGCCCAGCCCGTTGGTGCCGAGCTGGATGGTCTTGTGCGCGTTGCTGCGCGAAAGCGCCTGCGCATCGGTATTGGCGGAGATGAACTGAACACCTTGCACGCCACGATCGATCATGTGCGCGACCGCGTTGCCGCCGCCGCCACCGACGCCGATCACCTTGATCTGGGTTCCCTGGTTGAACTCCTCGATCTCGATCATTTCGATTGCCATGTTCTGACTCCTTGAATATGCAGTTGCCATGTTTGTGAATGAATTTGTTGTTGGAACCGTTGACGTCTTCTTCAGCGCGGTGGTCCGGTTCTTCGCCATCGCTCGTTGAAGTGCCGCGGCGGCCCTGCGCGCGCCAGCCAGAGTGCACAACGATTCATGGACGCACTCCCATGCCAGAGACACCGCGGAACCGGCTTTGCCGGGCCGCCGGTGTCGCCCCCTGGAAGGGGGTGGAGAGCGACACGAAGTGCGCGAGCCTGGGGGTCATTCAAAAATTCCCCACGATGAAGTCCTTGAAACGGCCGAAAGCCGTCTTCACGGAACCATTCTTCTGCGCCACCTTGAAGCCTCGGAGGCGCGCATAACGAGCCTCTTCGAGCAGTCCCATCACGGTCGCGGCCCTCGGCTGCGCCACCATATCGGACAGCGCACTCGAATATTTAGGAATGCCACGGCGCACCGGCTTCAGGAAGATGTCCTCGCCAAGTTCCACCATGCCCGGCATCACCGCGCTGCCGCCGGTGAGCACCACGCCGGACGAGAGCACCTCTTCGTAGCCCGACTCGCGGATCACCTGCTGCACCAGCGAGAAGATCTCCTCGATGCGCGGCTCGATCACGCCCGCGAGCGCCTGCTTGCTCAGGAGGCGCGGGCCGCGATCGCCGAGCCCAGGCACCTCGACCTGCGTCTCCGGATCGGCGAGCAGCTGCTTGGCGAACCCGTTCTCGACCTTGATGTCCTCGGCATCCTTGGTCGGCGTGCGCAGCGCCATCGCGATGTCGCTGGTGATGAGATCGCCCGCGATGGGGATCACCGCCGTGTGCCGGATCGCACCGTTGGTGAAGATCGCCACGTCGGTCGTGCCCGCGCCGATGTCGACCAGCACCACGCCGAGTTCGCGCTCGTCCTCGGTCAGCACCGCCTGGCTCGATGCGAGCGGGTTGAGCATCAGCTGATCCACTTCGAGGCCGCAGCGGCGCACGCACTTGATGATGTTCTCGGCCGCGCTCTGCGCGCCGGTCACGATGTGCACCTTGGCCTCGAGGCGCATGCCGCTCATGCCGATCGGCTCCTTCACGTCCTGGCCGTCGATCACGAACTCCTGCGGCTCGACGAGCAGCAGGCGCTGGTCGCTCGAGATGTTGATCGCGCGCGCCGTCTCGACCACGCGCGCGACATCGGCCGGCGTGACTTCCTTGTCCTTCACCGCCACCATGCCGCTCGAATTGATGCCGCGGATGTGGCTGCCGGTGATGCCGGTGTAGACGCGGCTGATCTTGCAGTCGGCCATCAGCTCGGCCTCCTTGAGCGCCTGCTGGATGCTCTGCACCGTCGCGTCGATGTTCACCACCACGCCGCGCTTGAGACCGTTGCTCGGCGAGATGCCCAACCCCGCCAGCTTGAGCTCGCCGTTGGGCAGCACTTCGGCAACCACTGCCATCACCTTGGCGGTGCCGATGTCGAGGCCGACAACGAGATCTTTGTAGTCTTTGGACATGAAGCTTCCTCTGTTCGCTTTCTCTCTAGTGCTTACTTTTTCTTCGGCTGGTCGGGCACGACCGTCGTCACGCCGCGCAGGCGCAGCGCATAGCCTTCGTTGTGCCGAAGATCGGCGCCCTCGACCGACGCCACCGTTCGACCGTACTGGCTCGCCACCGGCGTGACCGTGCGCAGGAACCGCTGCGTGCGCGCCACCACTTCTTCGCCCCGGCCGCGCCCGAGTTCGAGCACCGCTCCGCTGTCGAGCGTCGCGCGCCAGCTTCCGCGGCTCGACAGCGACAGCTCGTCGATCGCAAGGTCATAGGGCTTGAACAGCGGCGCGAGCACCCGGTACATGCCGAGCACCTGCCCCGCCTGCTCGACCGGCCCATCCAGGCGCGGCAGGTCGTCGTCGACCTCCGCCACATTGGCGTCGAAGACCTCGCCGAATCCATTGATGAGCCGCGAGGCGGCGTCATCGCCCCAGTGCGCGACCGGCTGGTGCTCGGTCAGCGTCACCCGCAGCTTGTTCGGGAACTCGCGGCGCACGACGGCCTTGCGCACCCACGGCACCGACTCGAAGGCCATGCGCGCGCGCGCCAGATCGACCGTGAAGAAGTTGCCCGCGAGCTGCGGCGCCACGTTGGCGCGCAGGGTCACCGCGTTGTTGTGCGTGACCTCGCCGTCCACCTTGATGCCGGCGAGCGGGAAGAAGGGCTGACGCAGCACCCACCAGGCGCCCGCGGCCAGCATCATGAGCGCGAACAGCGCGAACACCAGGGTCGCGGTCACGTTCATGAGCTTGACGTCGAAGGGCACGGGGGCGCTGTGGGCCATGCTCATCCTTCCGCGCGTTCGTTGCCCGAATCGAGCGTGGCCGAAGCGAGCACCCGCAGGCACAGCTCCTCGTAGGGAATGCCGGCCGCACGCGCCGACATCGGCACCAGCGAATGGCTCGTCATGCCCGGCGAGGTGTTCATCTCCAGCAGGAACGGCTTGCGGTCGCTCGCGCGGATCATCAGGTCGGCACGGCCCCAGCCGCGGCAGCCGAGCTGGTGGTAGGCCGCCAGCGTGATGCGGCGGATCTCCGCCTCTTCCGCAGGCGGCAGACCGCTCGGGCAGTGGTACTTCACGTCATCGGTGAAGTACTTGTTCTGGTAGTCGTAGGCGCCTTCGGGTGCGGCGATGCGCACCACCGGCAGCGCGACCGCATCGAGGCCGCTGCCCAGCACCGCGCAGGTGACTTCCTCGCCTTGGATGAATTCCTCGCAGAGCACGTCGGCGTCGTAGCGCACCGCGAGCGCGACCGCGTCCTGCATCTGCGAATAGCCCTCGACCTTGGTCACGCCGATGGACGAACCCTCGCGCGGCGGCTTCACGATCAGCGGCAGGCCGAGCACGTCGGGCACCGCGTTGATCTGTTCGCGGCTTTGCTGGTCGAAGGCCAGGCGCACGTAGTGCGGCGTCGGCAGCCCGTCGGCCTGCCAGATGCGCTTGGTCATGACCTTGTCCATCGCCACGCTCGAGGCCATCACGCCCGAGCCGGTGTAGGGGATGCCGAGCAGTTCGAGCGCGCCCTGCACCGTGCCGTCCTCGCCGTGGCGGCCGTGCAGCGCAATGAAGCAGCGCTGGAAGCCATTGCGGCGCAGGTCGGCCAGATCGTGTTCCGCCGGATCGAACGGATGCGCATCGACGCCGCAGGACTGCAGCGCGGCCAGCACGCCGGTACCGGACATGATGGAGATTTCCCGTTCGGCGGAACTGCCACCGAACAGCACGGCAACCTTGCCCAGGGATTTGGGGTCGATCACGCTCACTGCGCACTCCCTTCGCGCACCATTTCAACAACCTTGGCGGGCACGGCGCCTATCGAGCCCGCCCCCATGCAGATCACCACATCGCCGGCGCGCGCGTTGTCGATGATCGCCTGCGGCATGGCCGCGATGTCATCGACGAACACCGGCTCGACCTTGCCCGCGACGCGCAGCGCGCGGGCGAGCGAACGTCCGTCGGCTGCCACGATGGGCGCTTCGCCGGCGGCATAGACCTCGCCGAGCAGCACCGCATCGGCCTGGCCGATGACCTTGACGAAGTCCTCGAAGCAGTCGCGCGTGCGGGTGAACCGGTGCGGCTGGAAGGCCAGCACCAGACGGCGCCCAGGGAATGCCCCGCGCGCAGCCGCGATGGTCGCGGCCATCTCCACAGGGTGATGGCCGTAGTCGTCGATCAGCGTGAAGCTGCCGGCCGCATCGTCCTTCGCCGTGACTTCTCCATAGCGCTGGAAGCGTCGCCCGACGCCCTTGAAGTCGGCGAGACCACGCTGCACAGCCTCGTCGGGAATCCCGAGTTCGACCGCCACCGCGATCACCGACAGCGCATTGCGCACGTTGTGCTCGCCGGGCAGGTTCAGCACGATGTCGAGATCGGGCAGCGTCACGCCGTTGCGGCGCTGCGCCGTGAAGTGCATCTGCGCGCCCACGGCCCGTACGTTGACCGCCCGCACCTGCGCACCCTCGTCGAAGCCGTAGCTGGTGACGGGGCAGGACACCTCGGTCACGATCTGCCGCACCGCCGGATCGTCGGTGCAGAGAATCGCAACGCCGTAGAAAGGCATGCGGTGCAGGAAATCGACGAAGGCCTTCTTGAGCTTCGCGAAGTCGTGCCCGTAGGTCTCCATGTGGTCGGCGTCGATGTTCGTGACCACCGCCATGATCGGCAGCAGGTTCAGGAACGAGGCATCCGACTCGTCAGCCTCCACGACGATGTAGTCGCCGCTGCCGAGCCGCGCATTCGCACCCGCGCTGTTGAGCCGGCCGCCGATCACGAAGGTCGGGTCCAGCCCCGCGGCCGCGAGCACGCTCGCGACGAGGCTCGTGGTGGTGGTCTTGCCATGCGTGCCGGCGATCGCGATGCCCTGCTTGAGGCGCATGAGTTCGGCCAGCATGAGTGCGCGCGGCACCACGGGAATGCGCTTCTCGCGCGCCGCGACCACCTCGGGGTTGTCGGCGTTCACCGCGGTCGACGTGACGACCGCATCGGCGCCTGCGATGTGCGCCGCGTCGTGGCCCACGTAGGTCGTGATGCCGAGTCCCGCGAGCCGGCGCAGCGTTGCGCTGTCGGCGAGGTCGGAGCCGGAGATCTTGTAGCCCAGGTTGAGCAGCACTTCGGCGATGCCGCTCATGCCCGAGCCGCCCACGCCGACGAAGTGGATGTGATGGATGGCGTGCTTCATGCGCGGCCTCCATGCCTGCGAGAACCTTCGTCGGCCTTGCTGGACTCGACGAAGTGGATGCGTCGGATAGCGTGCTTCATGCGCGGCCTCCACGTCTAGGTTCGGCGAGTTCCTCGCAGGCGCGGACCACAGCGTCCACCGCCTCGGTTTTTCGCATCGTCCGGGCCTTCAGGGCCCGATCCAGGAGCGCATCGCGCCCCGTTTTCTGTAATAGATCAGCCAGCAATTCGGGTGTCAGTTCAGTCTGCTGGACGAGCCAGCCACCGCCCGCGTCGACGAGGAAGCGCGCGTTGGTGGTCTGGTGGTCGTCCACCGCGGATGGGAAAGGCACGAACAGCGCTGCTGCGCCGACGGCCGCGATTTCGGTGACGGTGCTCGCGCCGGCGCGCGCGACGATGAGGTCGGCGTCGGCGTAGGCGCGTGCGGTGTCGTCGATGAAAGGGGTGAGCTCGCCCTCGACACCCGCCTGGGCGTAGTTGGCGCGGAGCTCGTCGATCTGCTTGGCGCCGCTCTGGTGCGTGACGCTCGGGCGCTGGGCGGGCGCGATCATCGCGAGCGCCTTGGGCACTACCGCGTTGAGCGCCTTCGCGCCGAGGCTGCCGCCGACCACCAGGAGCTTGAGCGGCCCGGTGCGACCGGCGAAGCGGCTGGAGGGCTCGCCCTGCGAGGTGAACGCCGCACGCAACGGGTTGCCCACCCATTGCGCCTTCTTGAGCACGTTCGGGAACGCGGTGAACACACGGTCCGCCACACCCGCAAGGATCTTGTTGGCCAGGCCCGCGACCGAGTTCTGCTCGTGCAATACCAGCGGCTTGTTAAGCAGCACGCTCATCATTCCGCCCGGGAAGGTGATGTAGCCGCCGAGGCCCACCACCACGTCGGGCTTGACGCGGCGCACCACGCGCAGGCTCTGCCAGAACGCGCGCAGCAGCCGCACCGGCAGCAGCGCCAGCGTGAGCGGTCCCTTGCCGCGCACGCCGCCGAACTGCACCGGCTCGAAGACAAAGCCGCGCGGCGGCACGAGCTGCTGCTCCATGCTGCCGGGCGCGCCCAGCCAGTGCACGCGCCAGCCGCGATCGCGCAGCGCCTCCGCCACGGCCAGGCCCGGGAAGATGTGCCCGCCGGTGCCGCCCGCCATGACGAGTGCCGTTCTGGTCATACGCGACCTCCCCGCATGAGGACGCGATTCTCGTAGTCGATGCGCAGCACCACGGCCAGCGCGATCACGTTCATCAGGATGGCCGAGCCGCCGAAGCTCATCAGCGGCAGCGTGAGCCCCTTGGTCGGCAGCGCGCCGAGGTTCACGCCCATGTTGATGAAGGCCTGGAAGCCGATCCAGATGCCCACGCCCTGCGCCACGAGGCCCGAGAACACGCGATCGAGCGCGATCGCCTGCCGGCCGATGTGCATGATCCGCCGCGTGAGCCAGAGGAAGAGGCCGATGGCCAGCAGCACGCCCACGAGGCCGAACTCCTCGCCGATCACGGCCATCAGGAAGTCGGTGTGCGCTTCGGGCAGCCAGTGCAGCTTCTCGACACTGCCGCCGAGGCCGACGCCGAACACTTCGCCGCGGCCGATCGCGATCAGCGAATGCGAAAGCTGGTAGCCCTTGCCGAGCGCGTGCTCCTCGCTCCACGGATCGAGGTAGGCGAAGATCCGCTCGCGCCGCCACGGGCTGGTCGCCACGATGGTCCCGAAGGCCACCACCACGAGCGCGGCGATCACGAAGAACATGCGCGCGTTCACGCCGCCCAGGAAGAGGATGCCCATCGCGATCACGGCGATCACCATGAAGGCGCCCATGTCGGGCTCGGCCATCACCAGCATGCCGACCACGACCACCGCGACGCCCATCGGCAGCACCGCGCGGAAGAAGCGCTCCTTGATCTCCATCTTGCGGACCATGTAGCTGGCCGCGTAGAGGATCATCGCGAGCTTGGCCAGTTCCGACGGCTGGAAGCGCATGAAGCCCAGCGGCAGCCAGCGACGCGCGCCGTTGACGTTGATGCCGACGTGCGGGACCAGCACCACCACCAGCAACAGCAGCGACACGACGAAGAGCCACGGTGCAGCGCGCTCCCAGGTTCGCATCGGCACCTGGAAGGCCAGCATGCCGCCGACGAAGGCGATCGCGAGCGATGCGGCATGGCGCGTAAGGAAGAAGGTCGGGCTGTAGCCGGCGCGTGCGAAGCGCGGGTTGTCCGGCATCGCGATCGAGGCCGAATAGACCATCACGAGCCCCCAGGCCAGCAGCGCGACCGTGACCCAGACCAGCGCCTGGTCGAAGCCCAGCACACGCACCGGCGCCGCCTTGGTCTGCGTCATGCCGGCGCTGCCCAGGCGCACCGGCAGGTGGATCGGCAAGGCGTCCATGCTGCTCTTGGCACGGCTGAACCAGCCGGCGAAGCGGCCGGGCTTGGCGTTGGGCGCGGCTGCGCTCATCGAGCAACCTCCGTGCTTCGCACTGCGGCGCGAGCGCCTTCGGGCGGCCGGGCGGCGTGCATGCGAGCAACCTCCGTGCTTCGCACTGCGGTGCGAGCGCCTTCGGGCGGCCGGGCGGCGCTCATGCGAGCCCTCCTTCGGCCGCGAGTTCCTGCACCGTCTCGCAGAACACGGCCGCGCGGTGCGCGTAGTCCTTGAACATGTCGAAGCTCGCGCAAGCCGGCGACAGCAGCACCGCATCGCCGGGCTGCGCGCGCTCGGAAGCGAGCCTTACAGCTTCGGGCAGCGACGCGGCGTTCTGCATCGAGATGCCCGTGGATTCGAGTGCCACCTCGATCTGCGGCGCATCGCGGCCGATCAGCAGGACGGCGCGCGCGTACTGTTGCACCGGCGCGGCGAGCGGCGTGAAATCCTGGCCCTTGCCATCGCCGCCGAGGATCACGACCACGCGGCGGTCTTCGCCCAGGCCGGTCAACGCGGCGACGGTCGCACCGACGTTGGTGCCCTTGCTGTCGTCGAAGTACTCGACGCCATCGATGATGGCGACCGGCTCGACGCGGTGGGGTTCGCCCTGGTACTCGCGCAGGCCATAGAGCATCGGCGCGAGCTGGCACCCCGCCGCCGTCGCGAGCGCGAGGGCCGCGAGCGCATTGAGCGCGTTGTGCCGGCCGCGAATGCGCAAGGCATCGGCGGGCATCAGGCGCTGGATGTGGATCTCCTCTTCCTCGACCGGCGCGCCCCGCTTGCGCTTCTGCGTCTCGTCGGCTTCCAGCGCGCGGACCAGCCATGTCATGCCGTGCAGCCGCTCGATGCCGTAGTCGCCGGGGCGCTTCGGCATGCCCGAACCGAAGGTGACCACGGTGCGCGGCACCTGCCCCTTGGCGAGCTTGACCGGCGCCGGGCGCATCGCCATCACGGCTTCGTCGTCGCGGTTGAGCACCATCGCACCCTGCCTGCCGAAGATGCGCGCCTTGGCCGCCGCGTAGGCCGCCATGTCGCCGTGCCAGTCGAGGTGGTCCTGCGTGATGTTGAGCACCGTGGCGGCCGTGGGCTCGAAGTCCTGCACGCCGTCGAGCTGGAAGCTCGACAGCTCCAGCACCCAGACGTCGGGCAGCGTGCCGGCGTCCATGTGCGCCGAGAGGGTATCGAGCAGCGTCGGACCGATGTTGCCCGCCACCGCGACGGTCTTGCCGGCGCGTTCGACCAGCTGGCCGGTGAGCGAGGTGACCGTCGTCTTGCCGTTGGTTCCCGTGATCGCGAGCACGGCGGGCGTGTAGCCTTGGGGCTTCGGCGGGGGCGCGATGACTTCGGGCGTCGGCGTGAACGAGTCATCGTCATCGTCCAGAAGCGGAGGCGCGGATTCAGTCGCCGGCTCAGTCGCCGACCCGGCTGCGGGCTCGATCGTTTCAACCTCGCCGGGTGTCTGCGGCTCCGTCGCCGCCTGCGCCTCTCCCACGTCGGCGATCTCGGGCGCTTCTCCGTCCTCGGCCAGTTCCATCGTCCGCAGATCGGCCAGCGCCTGCGCAAACAGATCCAGCTCGCCGCCCACCGCCAGCCCGACCGCGCGCGCGGCATCGACCACCGCCGCCACGGTGGCCGGCGAAAGCCCCGGCGAGCGGTACACCGCACGCACCGGCGTGCCCTCGACCAGCGATGCCGTGAACGGCCCGCCGACGAAGGCGATGCCGGGAAGCTCCTCGCGCAGCGTCGCCAGTTGCGGCGGCGCTTCGCGCGTGTCGGCCACAGTGACATTTGCGCCGTGGCGAGCGCACCAGCGCGCCATCGCGAGCCCGGATGCGCCGAGGCCCAGGATCAGAACGTGGAGGTCCTTGAGATGCAGCATGCTCGTCCTACCGCAGCTTCAAGGTGGAAAGACCCACGAGGCACAGGAGCATCGTGATGATCCAGAAACGCACGACGACTTGCGTCTCGCGCCAGCCGCTCTTCTCGAAGTGGTGATGCAGCGGCGCCATCTTGAGCACGCGCCGCCCTTCGCCGAAGCGCTTCTTGGTGTACTTGAAATAGGTGACCTGCGCCATCACCGAGATCGCCTCGACCACGAAGATGCCGCCCATCACGAAGAACACGATCTCCTGCCGCACGATCACTGCGATGGTGCCGAGCGCGCCGCCGAGCGCGAGCGCGCCCACGTCGCCCATGAACACCTGCGCCGGATGCGTGTTGAACCAAAGGAAGGCGAGCCCCGCGCCCGCCATCGCGGAACAGAACACCAGCAGCTCGCCCGAGCCGGGAATGTGCGGGAACAACAGGTAGCGCGAATACACCGCGCTGCCGGTGACGTAGGCGAACACGCCCAGCGCCGAGCCGACCATCACCACGGGCATGATCGCGAGCCCGTCGAGCCCATCGGTGAGATTCACGGCGTTGCTTGCGCCGACGATCACCAGGTAGGTCAGGATCACGAAGCCGATGCCGCCCAGCGGATAGCTCACTTCCTTGAAGAAGGGCACCAGCAGGTTGATCTTGGGCGGGAAGTTCAGGTCGAAGCCGGAGCGCACCCACGAGAAGAACAGTTCGAGCACGCGCCAGTTGGAACTCTCGGAAATGCTGAACAGCAGATAGAAGCCCGCGACCAGCCCCACCACCGACTGCCAGAAGTACTTCTCGCGCGAGCGCATGCCTTCAGGGTCCTTGTTGACCACCTTGCGCCAGTCGTCGACCCAGCCGATCGCGCCGAAGCCGAGCGTGACCCACAGCACGATCCACACGAAGCGGTTCGACAGGTCGAACCAGAGCAGGGTCGCCAGCGCGATCGAGAACAGCACCAGCACGCCGCCCATGGTCGGCGTGCCGCTCTTGGTGAGGTGTGTCTCCATGGCATAGCCGCGGACCGGCTGGCCGATCTTGAGCGCAGTGAGGCGGCGGATCACGTAGGGCCCCGCTGCCAGCCCGAGCAGCAGCGCGGTCAGCGCGGCCATCATGGCGCGGAAGGTGAGGTACTGGAACACGCGCAGGAAACCGAATTCCGGCGAGCTCGCCTGCAGCCATTGGGCCAATGTCATCAGCATGATGTGAACGCGCGCGGCTCATGAAGCATGGCCGGCCTCCCTGTCTTGTTGTTGTGGCGCCGAGGCGATGACGGCCTGCACCACGCGCTCCATCTGCATGAAGCGCGAACCCTTCACCAGCACGCTCGCGGTGCGCGGCAATTGCGCGAGCACGGCGGCGTTGAGCGAATCGATGTCGCCGAAATGCCGGGCCTCGCCCTCGGCGGGCGAGCCGTAGGCCGAGACGCTGTGCACGGTCTCGCTGCCGAGCGCGAACACGGTTTCGATGCCGCGCTCGCGCGCCCAGGCGCCGATTTCGGAATGGAATTGAGGACCCTGGTCGCCGACCTCGCCCATGTCGCCGATGACCAGCACGCGCGGCCCAGGCAGGCTCGCGAGCACGTCGATCGCGGCGCGCATCGAATCGGGGTTGGCGTTGTAGGTGTCGTCGATGAGCGTGATCGTGCGGCCGTCGGCCAACTTCAGTTCGGCGGCCTTCGAGCGGCCCTTGACCGGCTCGAACGCGGCCAGCCCTTCGCCGATCTTGTCCGGCGAGACGCCGCTGGCGAGCGAGCATGCGATCGCGGCGAGCGCATTGACCACGTTGTGGCGGCCCGCGATGCGCAGCGTGGAGCGCACCTCGCCCACCGGCGTGCGCGCCTCGAACTGCCAAGCGCCGTGCTGCCATTCGGCGGATGCCAGCGCGATGTCTGCGTCGGGATGCACGCCGAAGGTCAACGTGCGCCGCACCGCGCCTTCGCGTGCGATGGCCTGCCAGAGCGGCGTGAACTCGTCGCCGAAGGGGAACACCGCCGTGCCGCCATCGGGCAGCGCGGAGAAGACGGACGCGTTCTCCCGCGCCACTGCCTCGACGGTGGCCATGAATTCCTGGTGCTCGCGCTGCGCGTTGTTGACCAGTGCGATGGTGGGCTTCGCGATCGCTCCGAGCCGCGCGATCTCGCCGGGATGATTCATCCCGAGCTCGACCACCGCGCGCTGGTGCCGCGCCCGAAGACGCAGCAGGGTCAGCGGCACGCCGATCTCGTTGTTGAAGTTGCCGGCGGTCGCGAGCGCGCCCTCGCCGCTGGCGACGCGCAGGATCGAGGCGATCATCTGCGTCACAGTGGTCTTGCCGTTGCTGCCCGTGACGGCGATGAGCGGCAGATCGAACTGGCTGCGCCAGCCGGCCGCCAGCGCGCCGAGGGCCGCGAGCGTGTCCGGCACTTCGAGGCCCGGCAGGCCCGCGGCTTCGAGACCGGCGTGCGCAATGGCCGCGACAGCGCCGCGCGCCTTCGCATCGGCGAGGAACTGGTTGGCGTCGAAGCGTTCGCCCTTCAGCGCGACGAACAGATCGCCGGCGGCGAGCGTGCGCGTGTCGGTGTGCACGCGCAGGATCGGCGTCGCTGGATCGCCGACGAGGCGCGAACCCTGGATCCAGGCATGCGCCTGGCCGAGGGTCATCATGGGCGCCATCGCGTTGGCCTCTGTCATGCGCCGCTCCTCAGTGTGAGCGCGTCGATGGCATGCACGCGATCGGAGAATGCTATGCGCTCGCCGGCGATTTCCTGCCAGGCCTCGTGGCCCTTGCCCGCGATCAGCACCACGTCCTCGGGACGGGCCTGGGCCAGCGTGTCGGCGATGGCCTTGGCGCGGTCGGGCTCGACCTGCGCGGCCTCCGGGCTCGCCAGGCCCAGCAGGATCTGGCTGATGATCGCCGCGGGCTTCTCGCTGCGCGGGTTGTCGCTGGTCACGACCACGCGGTCGGCCTGCTTCTCGGCAACCGCCGCCATCATCGGACGCTTGGCGGAGTCGCGATCCCCGCCGCAGCCGAAGACGCACCACAGCTTGCCGCCGCGTTGCTGCACGAGCGGATGCAGCCCTGCAAGGGCCTTGTCGAGCGCGTCGGGCGTGTGCGCGTAGTCGACCACCGCCAGCGGATGCCCCGGCACGCTCAGCCGCTCCATGCGCCCCGGAACGCTGTCGAGCCCGGTGCACGCGGCCACCGCGTCTTCGAGCGACAGCCCGACCGCTCGCAGCGTACCGATCACGCCGAGCAGGTTCGACACGTTGTACTGCCCGATCAGCTGCGTCGACAGCCCCACCGGCGGCACGCCCTGTTCCCGAACGGTGAAGCCGAGACCTTCCGCGTCATAGCCGATGTCCTCGGCCACGAGCCGCGCGGCCGCGCCGGCCGCGGACACGGTCCAGACATCGAGCGCGCCGACGCCGGTCTCGATCAGATTGCCGACCAGCGCTGCGCCGTGCACGTCGTCGACGTTGACCACCGCCGCACGCAGCCCGGGCCAGCGGAACAGCTCGGCCTTGGCCTGCCAGTACGCATCCATGCTGCCGTGGTAGTCCAGATGGTCCTGGGTGAAATTGGTGAACACCGCGACCGCGATGCGCGTGCCATCAAGGCGTCGCTCGACGATGCCGATCGAGGAAGCCTCGATCGCGCAGGCACCGAAGCCACGATCGGCGAAGCCGCGCAGCTCGCGCTGCAGAAGCACCGGGTCGGGGGTTGTGAGCCCCGTGTAAGTCAGTTCGGGCGGCACGCCGACGCCCAGCGTGCCGACCACCGCGCACGGCGGCCGACCGCCGCGCGACATCGCCTGTGCCAGCCACCACGCGGTGGAAGTCTTGCCATTGGTGCCGGTGACGGCGAGCACATCGAGCTGTTCGGACGGGTTGTCGTAATAGGCGGCGGCGATCGGCCCCGTCGCGGCCTTGAGGCCGGGATAGATCGCTATCGCCTCACCCTCGAATCCGAAGTCCCCGCTGCCTTCCGCCTCGACGAGGCAGGCGGCCGCGCCCTGCGCCAGCGCGGACGGCACGAAGCGCCGGCCATCGGTCGCTGCGCCGGGCCAGGCGATGAAGCCGTCGCCGGCGCCGATCGAGCGACTGTCCGCATGCAGCGCCCCGCGAACGCGCATCCGCAGCCAGCGTGCGGCATCGTCCGGTGTGCGAAGCATCGTCGTGGCCATCAGAAGCTCTCTTCCACGCCCTTGGTGATCACCAGGGGTTTGACCGCGAGGTCCGGCGCCACGTTCATCATGCGCAGCGTTTGCTGGACCACTTCGCTGAAGACCGGGGCGGCCACGATGCCGCCGAAGTACTGGCCATTGCTCGGCTCGTCGATCATCACCGCCACGATGATCCGCGGCTTCTCGATCGGCGCGAGGCCGGTGAACCACGAGCGGTACTGCTTGCTCGCGTAGCCCCGCCCGACCTGCTTGTGCGCGGTGCCGGACTTGCCGCCCACCGAATAGCCGATGGTCTGCGCGAGCGGACCGGTCCCGCCGGGCCCGGCCGCCATCTGCAGCATCCGGCGCACCGAGGCGGCTGTCTGCGGAGAGAACACCTTCACGCCGACCGCCGGCTCGGGGCTCTTGAGGATGGTCGCCGGGATCACGTCGCCGTCGTGCGCGAAGGCGGTGTACGAATGCGCCATCTGGAACAGCGAGGCCGACAGCCCGTAGCCGTAGGCCATCGTGGCCTGCTCGACCGGCTTCCACGATTTCCACGGGCGCAGACGGCCCGTGACCGCACCGGGGAACTGGATCTGCGGCTTCTGGCCATAGCCAAGTGCGGTGTAGCTGTCCCACATCTCGTGGGGCGTCATCTTCTGCGAGATCTTCAGCGCGCCGATGTTGCTCGACTTCTGGATCACGCCTTCGACGGTGAGCGAGCCGTAGTTGTGGGTGTCGCTGATCGTGAAGCCGCCGAGGCTGTAGCGCCCCGGCGAGGTTTCGATGATGGTCTGCGGCTTGATGCGCCCCGCCTCCAGCGCGGTGGCGACCGTGATCGGCTTCATCGTCGAACCGGGCTCGAAGACGTCGGTCAGCGCGCGGTTGCGAAGCTGCTCGCCGGTGAGGTTCTGGCGCTTGTCCGGCACGTAGCTCGGGTAGTTGGCCAGCGCGAGCACCTCGCCCGTGACCGCGTCGAGCACCACCACGCTGCCGGCCTTGGCCTTGTGGAAGGTCACCGCGTCGCGCAGCTTCTGGTAGGCGAAGAACTGCACCTTGCTGTCGATGCTGAGCTGGATGTCCTTGCCCTCGGATGGCGGCACCTGCTCGCCCACGCCCTCGACGACGCGGCCGAGGCGGTCCTTGATGACGCGGCGCGAGCCTGGCTTGCCCGCCAGGTCCTTGTTGAAGGCGAGCTCGATGCCTTCCTGCCCGTTGTCCTCGACGTTGGTGAAGCCCACCACGTGCGCCGCGGACTCGCCTTCGGGGTACTGGCGCTTGTATTCCTTGCGCTGGTAGATGCCCTTGATGTTGAGTGCCGCGATTTCCTTCGCGATCGGCTCGTCGACCTGGCGCTTGACCCAGACGAAGGACTTGTCCTCGTCCTCGAGCTTCTTGTCGAAGTCCTTCTGCGACATCCCGAGGAGCTTGGCCACCTGCCGCAGCTTGGCCTTGACCTCGGGATCGTCGCGCTCGATGTCCTCCGGAATCGCCCAGATGCTCGGTGCGACGACGCTCTGCGCGAGCAGCAGGCCGTTGCGGTCGAGGATGCGCCCGCGATTCGCCGGCAGCTCGAGCGTGCGGGTGAAGCGCACCTCGCCCTGGCGCTGGAAGAAGGCGTTGCCGATCACCTGCACGTAGGCAGCGCGCGCGCCGAGCACACCGAAGCCCAGCGCGATGCCCGCGACGATGAACTTGCTCCGCCAGACCGGGGTCTTGCTCGCGAGCAGGGGGCTCGTCGTGTACTGGACGCTGCGCCGTGCCATGTCAGTGCGCTCCTCGCGTGGCGGCGGGGCGCTGCGCCGGCGCCGGCGTCGTGGTCGAAGGCGCAGGCGCGGCGACGGCCGGGATCACGGTGCCGTCCTGACGCACGTACTGCGTGATCGCGGGCGTGGCCGTGCGCATCTTGAGCTGCTCCTTCGCGAGCTTCTCGATGCGCAGGGGCGTGGCCTGCGCGCGCTTCTCGACCTGCAGGCGGTCCTGGTCGAGTTCGAGCCGCCGGGTCTCCAGCTCCACCCGATGCAGCTCGGTGAAGAGTTGCCGCGACAGGTACTGCGTATGCACGAGGTACATGGCCGAGCCCAGCACGGCGATCAGCAGGAGCAGGTTCAGGCGGGCCATGGCTCAGCTCCCGTCCGCCGTGCGCTCGGCCACACGCAGGATCGCGCTGCGCGCACGCGGATTGCCGTCCACTTCGGCTTGCGAAGGCTTCACGCGGCCCAGGGACTTGAGCTTCATCGCCTTCGGCGCAGCAAAAGGCGCGCGGCGGTCGTAGACCTCGCGCGAATGCTTGGCGATGAACTGCTTCACGATGCGGTCTTCCAGTGAATGGAAGCTGATCACCGCGAGCCGACCCTGGGGCTTGAGCACGACGAGACTCGCTTCTAGCGCCTGTTGCAGCTCCTCAAGCTCGGCGTTGATGAAAATCCGAAGAGCCTGAAATGTGCGCGTTGCAGGGTTCTGGCCCGGCTCGCGGGTTTTGACCGCGCCAGCCACGAGCTGGGCCAGCTCGGTGGTGGTTGAAATTGCGCCCCGTTCTTGTCGGCGAGCAACAATCGCCTTTGCAATCTGAACAGCAAACCGTTCTTCGCCATAGTCACGAATCACCTCCGCAATCTGCTGCTGGTCGGCCGTTGCCAGCCACTCGGCCACGCTTTCCCCGCGCGTGGTGTCCATGCGCATGTCGAGCGGGCCCTCGAAACGAAAAGAAAAACCCCGGGCGGGGTTGTCGATCTGGGGAGAGCTGATTCCAAGGTCCAGCAGCACGCCTGACACGCTGGCCGGCGGGAGCTCTCCCAGGTCCTTGAATCCCTGGTGACGGATGGAAAAACGCGCATCCTGGATGCGCGCTGCTTCGGCCACCGCTTCCGCGTCCTTGTCGAACGCGATGAGGCGGCCCTGCGGCCCCAGCCTCGCGAGGATCGCTCGGCTGTGTCCGCCGCGGCCGAAAGTGGCATCCACGTAGGTGCCGAAAGGCGCAGACGCGTCCGGACCGTCGAGGAAGAGGGCATCCACCGCTTCCTTCAACATGACGGTCGTGTGAGTCCATGGCTCGTCCACTTCGCGCCTCAGAACGAAAAGTCCTGGAATACGTCCGGCATCTGGCCCTGGGTGGCCTCGGCCTCCTTGGCATCGTAGGTCGCCTTGTCCCAGAGCTCGAAGTGGTTGCCCATGCCGAGAAGCAGGGCATCGCGCGTGATGCCGGCGGCGGCGCGCAGCTCGGGCGACACCAGCACGCGGCCGGTGCCGTCCATCTCGACGTCCATCGCATTGCCGAGGAAGACGCGCTTCCACCATTGCGCCGACATCGGCAGCTCGGCGATGCGCTCACGGAATTTCTCCCACTCGGGGCGCGGGAACACCATGAGGCAGCCATGGGGGTGCTTGGTGATCGTGAGCTGGCCGCCCGCCGTCGCGCTCAGGACGTCACGGTGCCGGGTCGGCACCGAGAGCCGCCCCTTGGCATCGAGACTGAGCGATGAAGCGCCTTGAAACACGACCTGAAAACCCCGTTGGAAGAGCCGCCGCATGAGTCACTGCGGCAGTTCTCGACACTTTTTCCCACTTAACTGCACTTTTTTGCACTGTAGCAGGAAACGTCTACTGCGCAACGGGAGGTTGCCGGAATTTTTTGTAATGGAATCAACGACTTAGCGCTGTTTTTGCAACCACTGAAAAGCGAATTCCGTTGCAAATTAAGCACTTAGCTCACGCAATGAATGTGTTGCGTGAAGCGCTCGTTACACAGGCGGGAATCAGAGAATGAAACGAGAGAGATCTTCGTCGTGACTTAATGCCGAAAGCCGCCCATCCACGTAGGCGGCATCGATGCGCACCGACTGGCCGCCCAGGCGGGTAGCGTCGAAGCTGACCTCGTCGAGCAGGCGTTCCATGACGGTCGACAGGCGCCGCGCGCCGATGTTCTCGGTGCGCTCGTTCACCTCGAAGGCGATGCTCGCGAGCCGGGTGATGCCGTCGGGCGTGAATTCGAGGGTCACGCCTTCCGTCGCCAGCAGCGCCTGGTACTGCTTCACGAGGGAAGCCTGCGTCTGCGTCAGGATGCTTTCGAAATCCGACACCGAGAGCGACTGCAGCTCGACCCGGATCGGGAAGCGCCCCTGCAACTCGGGGATCAGGTCACTCGGCTTGCTCAGGTGGAAAGCGCCGCTCGCGATGAAGAGGATGTGGTCGGTTCGCACCACGCCGTACTTGGTGCTCACGGCCGTGCCTTCGACCAGCGGCAGCAGGTCGCGCTGCACGCCCTGGCGGGAGACATCCGCGCCCTGCCCCTCGGCGCGCGAGGCGACCTTGTCGATTTCGTCGATGAAGACGATGCCGTTCTGCTCGGCGTTCTGGATGGCCTGGCTGCGGATCTCGTCCTCGTTGACCAGCTTGGCCGCTTCCTCTTCGATCAGCAGGCGCATCGCCTCGGAGATCTTGAGCTTGCGCGTTTTGCGCTTGCCCCCACCGAGCTGGCCGAACATGCCGCGAAGCTGCTCGGTCATCTCTTCCATGCCGGCCGGGCCCATGATCTCGAGCGGCATCTTGGTGTCGGCCAGTTCGATCTCGATTTCCTTGTCGTCCAGCTCGTGCTGGCGCAGCTTCTTGCGAAAGGCCTGCCGGGTGGCGTTGCCGGTGTCGGAAGTGCTGCCGCCGTCCGGCAGGCGAGCGGGCGGCAGGAGCACGTCGAGGATGCGTTCTTCGGCCCCATCCTCCGCGCGCATGCGGACCTTGGCGCTCTCGGCCTCGCGCGTCTGCTTGACCGCGATTTCGGCGAGATCGCGAACGATCGAGTCGACGTCCTTGCCGACGTAGCCCACCTCGGTGAACTTGGTCGCCTCGACCTTGATGAAGGGCGCATCGGCCAGCCGCGCGAGGCGCCGTGCGATCTCGGTCTTGCCGACGCCCGTCGGGCCGATCATGAGGATGTTCTTGGGCGTGATCTCGGCGCGCAGCTTCTCCTCGACCTGCTGCCGGCGCCAGCGGTTGCGCAGCGCGATCGCCACGGCGCGCTTGGCCTCGGGCTGGCCGACGATGTGGTTGTCGAGTTCGGAAACGATTTCCTGTGGCGTCATTGACATGGGAGGTCTCACAGGCTTTCGATGGTGTGGTGCATGTTGGTGTAGATGCAGAGCTCGCCGGCAATCTCGAGCGACTTGCGCACGATCTGCTCGGCGGTGAGCTCCGTGCTGTCGAGGAGCGCCTTGGCTGCGGCCTGCGCATACGCGCCACCCGAGCCGATCGCAACGATTCCGTTCTCGGGCTCCAGCACGTCGCCGTTGCCGGTGATGATCAGCGAGGTAGTCGCATCGGCCACCGCCAGCATGGCCTCGAGACGGCGCAGCACACGGTCGGTGCGCCAGTCCTTGGTGAGCTCGATCGCGGCGCGGGCCAGATGCCCCTGGTGCTTCTCGAGCTTGGCCTCGAAGCGTTCGAACAGGGTGAATGCGTCGGCGGTCGCGCCGGCGAATCCGGCGAGCACCTTGCCGTGATAGAGCCTGCGAACCTTGCGCGCACTGCCCTTGATGACGATGTTGCCGAGGGTGACTTGGCCGTCACCGCCGATGGCCACCTGGTCGCCGCCAGCGGTCTTGCGACGGACGCTGACGATCGTGGTTCCGTGAAATTGTTCCATGCGACATTATCTTTGGTCGCCCCCCGCCCCGCCGTACTGGGGGTGCGCACCCACCTCCGGCGCGGGGCGATCAGGGCGGGCCCGGGCGGGCCGTGCCGGGCTCAGCCCCGCGTCTTGACGCTCGCGTGGTCCGCGATGCCGACGACGGTGAAAAACGCCGCGATGAGGCGATGCGCATCGGTGAACTGGACGCTCTGCCCACGTGCGTGGCGCGCGGTCACCCAGTTGAGCAACGTGCCCGCCGCGGTGAAGTCCATCCGGACCAGGGCCGCGCAGGAGATGATCGGCGCCGTGGTATCGCCGAGTTCGCCGTCGAGCCGCTGCCAGGTGGAAACGCACTCGCCGGCGAGGTCGCCGCTCAACGCCACGCCGGCCGCCGACGGGGCCGGGCTCGACACGCCATCCGGCCCGAGCGCGAAGCCGCTGTGCGCCGGCGTTGCGGCTTTCGGGAGGAGCAGCGGGGCGTAGTCGCCCTTGGGATCTTCCCAGGGCGGCGGTGACACCTCGTACGTGATGCAGTAGTTGAGCGCGAGCAGTTCGAACTCGTCCGCCCGATGCATCACGCGCAGGGCGGCCATGTGGAGCTGCCACCAGACCGCATCGACGCTGCGCTCGTTGGCCGGCGTCGCTTCCGCCAGGACCAGAAGAAGCTGGTCCGCGCCCGCAAAGCGCAGTTGGACCGTCGAATCCGCCCAGTGATTGAACAGCGCGCGCAGCGGCCCGGCCGCGTCGGCCTCGATGGTGTCGAGGGCGTTCCAGTCGAGCTTCCATGAGGGGCCGGCCGCACCGAGCGCGCGCGTGAGGCCGATCAGCGCCTCCCGCGTCAGGCGCGGCGGGCTCGACCAATCCGCACCGGCCGGTTTCGGCACGTCGGGTGACGGCTGCACCGGCAAGGCCGCGCGCACGGAATTCGCGAGCGCGCGGAACGAGATCCACTCGGGCGGCGTGCGCTTCATGCGCTGCGCGTAGCGGGTGCTCGTCGCGACGAACTTTTCGGCGTCGCCCGTGGCGCGATAGAAGTCGAGCAGCGTGCGCCACGTGTCGTCGTGGTCCCCCGTGGGACTGTCGGGCGCCAGCACCTGCAGAAGGACCGCCTCGGCGCCGACGTCGTCGCCATGGGCGAAGCGGATGGAGGCCTCCTCGATGCTGCCGTCGTGCGTGGGCACATCGGCAGGCGCCTGTGCGGCAGCGCCGCCCTGCGGCACGCCCGGCACCGTGTCGGCGTAGGCGCGCGAGTGCTGCACGGCCATCGGCTCGGCGGTCGCCTCGCCTTCGGGCTTGTCCTCGGAGCGGCCGTTGCGTGCCTTCCACCACTGCTGCGACATCTGCTCTTCGATCTCGTCGATCTTCTTGAGCGTGAGCGCCCTGCCCTCGGACTTGCCGGAGGTGCTGCTGACGTTGAAGGAAGACGGCGTGGCAGCGGCATCGCGGCCGCCCGCGGCCTCGCGCTGCCGCAGCTTGCGGAGCATGTCGAACTCGCGGCGGCGAACGAAGTCGTTCCGCTGCCGCCGCTCGATCATCTCCTTGAGCATTTCACGGCTGTAGCCGTTCTCGAGCGACGCCGAATCATCGGCGTCGAGCTCCGACCAGTCCTTCAGCGGATTGCGAACGAACTTCGCGACCTTGGAAAGCAGGCGGCCGGTTTCTTCCTTGCCCATGCGCTTCGTCTCCGTCCGGCTCCCGCGGGATCAGTCTCCGAACATCTTCTGCTTGAGTTCGCGACGCTGCTGCGCCTCGAGGGACAGCGTGGCGGTCGGACGAGCCAGAAGGCGACCGACGCCGATCGGCTCGCCGGTCTCGTCGCAGTAGCCGTAGTCGCCCGCATCGATGCGCTGGATCGACTGCTCGATCTTCTTGAGGAGCTTGCGCTCGCGGTCGCGGGTGCGCAGTTCGAGCGCGTGCTCTTCCTCGATCGTTGCGCGATCGGCCGGATCGGGCACGACCACGGTGTCTTCACGCAAATGCTCGGTCGTCTCGCCGGCGTTCTCGAGGATGCCGCGCTTGAGTTCCAGCAGCTTCAGGCGGAAGAACGCCATCTGCTTGTCGTTCATGTACTCCGAATCCGGCATCGCGATGACTTCGGCATCGGTCAGTTCCTCGGCGGACTTGGCCTTCCAGTTGTTCGCGAGCTTGGGGTCCTTCTTGATCGCGACCGGCGGCGGTGGCACGAGCGGATTGGACGTGGTCTGCACGAAGCTGGATTTCGCTGCGGTCGACGCGACCGCCTGCGGCATGGAGGGCACGGTCACCTGCGACAGCCGGGACGACGGGCGCGCGCTGCGGGCGGGCACGGACGAGGCGGTTCCAGCAGGAGTCACCGTGGCGGTGGAGGATTCGGAGGCAGCCGTTTTTTTCATGGGAGTCGGTGGTGCAGGTGGCACGGCGTGGAAACCGGCCGGTTTGGAGGACGAGGCGCCGGCAGTCGCCGCCTTGACCTTGCTTGTGGCGGAGGCCGTGGATGCGGCGGCGGGCTGGGCGGGCTTGGCAACTGAAACCTTCTTCGCCGCGGGCACAGCCTGCTGGGCAACCGCCGTCTTCTTGACGGCAGGCTTCGACGCTGGCTTGGCGTTGGCGACAGGCTTCTTCACAGTGACTGGCTCCTTCGACGAACTCGAAACGCACATTCAATGGATGTCTCCCCCGTGAATTCCACGGGTGCTCGCCGACGGCGAACCCAAGGGTTATACCCCTGAAAACGACCCAAAAACGCACGCAGTCTTATGCCGGAAGTCACACCTCGCCCCAAAAGAAGGGCGGGGTGGCTCCCGTAACAGGCGCGCGATTGTATAGAGAAGTGGAATCGCCCGGTGGGACAGCCCCACGCTCCCCACTGCGCGCCGTCCCGCCCCCCACGGCGGCCTCAAACCGGCTTGGGGCGGCCCGGCGCCGGTCTCAGACCAGACACTGGTCCAGGCCCTGCTCCAGGATTTCGCGCGGCAGGTCGATGCCGATGAAGACCATTCGGCTGTTGCGCTTTTCGTCGGGGCCCCACGCGGGACCCAGGTCGCTGCCCATGAGCTGGTGCACGCCCTGGAAGATCACCTTGCGCTCGGTGCCCTGCATGTGCAGCACGCCCTTGTAGCGCAGCATCTTCGGTCCGTAGATGTTGACCACCGCGCCGAGGAAATCCTCGAGCCGCGCCGGATCGAACGGCCGGTCCGCGCGGTAGACGAAGCTCTTGACGTCGTCGTCATGGTGATGGTGGTGGCCGTGACCGTCGTGATCGTGCGAGGGGTGGTCGCAATGCTCGCCATGCGCGTGGTCATGGTCATGCTCGTCCTCTTCCTTGAGGAAGTCCGGGTCGATATCCAGCTTGGCGTTGAGGTTGAAGCCCCGCAAGTCGAACACATCCTTGAGCGGCACTTCGCCGAAATGCACCTTCTGCTGCGGCGCGCGCGGGTTCATGTGCTTGAGGCGATGGATCAGCGCATCGGTTTCGTCCGAGGCGACGAGGTCGGTCTTGCTGATGAAGATCTGGTCGGCAAAGCCCACCTGGCGGCGCGCTTCTTGGCGGTCGTTGAGCTGCTGGGGCGCGTGCTTGGCGTCCACCAGGGTCAGGATCGAGTCGAGCAGGTAGCTCTCGGCGATCTCGTCGTCCATGAAGAAAGTCTGCGCGACGGGGCCCGGGTCGGCCAGGCCGGTGGTCTCGATGACGACGCGGTCGAAGTCGAGCAGCCCCTTGCGCTTCTTGGCGGCCAGCAACTGGAGCGCCTCCCGCAGGTCTTCGCGGATCGTGCAACAGATGCAACCGTTGCTCATCTGGACGATCTGCTCCTTGGATTCGGTCACCAGGATGTCGTTGTCGATGTTTTCCTCGCCGAACTCGTTCTCGATGACGGCGATCTTCTGCCCGTGCGCCTCGGTCAGGATGCGCTTGAGCAGCGTGGTCTTGCCGGAGCCGAGAAAGCCGGTGAGGATGGTCGCAGGGATGAGGGCCATAAGTATGAAATCTCCCCCAGCCTCGCCCACTTCGTGTGGCTCTGCACCCCCTCTCCGGGGGCGCACCCGGCGGCCCGGCGAAGCCGGTTCCGCGGGTGCCCTGGCTTGGTCGGGCCAGTTTCAGATGTTGTGGTGAAGCGGGTGGTTGTGAAAAGCCGAAAGTTTAGCGATGGCCTGGCGGGCGCGCTGCGGCCAGGGTCAAAACTCATCCGGCCCCCACGCCCAGCACTGGCGTGTCCTCGCTGCCCCCGAGGGGGCCTTCGCAGCTTGGGGCGGCCCGGCGCCGCTCATTTGCGCACCACGACCAAGCCTTTCAGGTACTCGCCTTCCGGAAACTCGATGGTCATCGGGTGGTCGGGGGCGGCGCCGAGGCGCTCGGTGATGTAGCCGTCCACGCCGGCATCGATGCCGGCCGAGGCCACGATCTTGTGGAACAGGTCCGCGCCGATGCCGCCGGAGCACGAGAAGGTCAGCAGATGGCCGCCCGGCGCGAGCAGCTTGAAGGCCTGCCGGTTGAGGTCCTTGTAGGCCCGCGCGGCCCGTTCGGCATGCGCGACGGTCGGCGCGAACTTCGGCGGATCGAGCACGATGGCATCGAAGCTCCGGCCCTCCTCGACGAAGCGGCGCAGCGACGCGTTGACATCGGCGTCGAGGAACTCTGCCTGGGCTTCCTCGAACCCGTTGAGCGCCAGATGGGCGCGCGCACGCTCCAGCGCGGGCAGCGACGAATCGATCGAGATGAGCTCGGCTCCGGAGACCGCGCCTGCCGATTTCAGCCCCGCCAGCGCGGCGACCGTGAATCCGCCCGTGTAGCAGAAGCAGTTGAGCACGCGCCGGAACCGGCGTCGCGCGGCCAGTTCGGCGAAGCGCTTGCGGCTGTCGCGCTGGTCCAGGTAGAAGCCGGTCTTGTGGCCCGTCGCGACGTCGAGGCCGAGGCGCCATTCATGCTCGCGGATCGTCAGCTCGGTCTCGCCATGGCCGCGCAGCCAGCCGGTGACCGGGGGCAGTCCTTCGCGCTCGCGCCCGCTGGCGTCGGAACGCTCGTAGAGCTTCTGCAGGCCGGTGGCAGCCAGCAGCGCATCCGCCAGCGCGCCCTTCCAGCGCTCGACGCCGGCCGAGAGGAACTGCGCGACCAGCGTGTCGCCGTAGCGGTCGACGATCAGCCCCGGCAGTCCGTCGGCCTCGCCATGGATCAGCCGCACGCCGTCGCTCTGCAGGTCGAACAGTTCCCGGGCTGCGACCGCACTGGCCACCCGGGCCGCGAAGAAGGCGGCATCGATGCGCTGCTTCTCGTCGAAGCTCCAGGCCCGCGCCCGGATCTTGGAATTCGGGCTGAATGCCGCCCAGGCCAGGAACTGGCCGTCGCCAGATTCGATGCGCACGGTCTCGCCCGCATCGGCGCCGCCCTTGGCGATGGCGGATTCGAAGATCCACGGATGGCGCCGCTGCAGCGAGCGCTCCTTGCCGGGCCGGAGACGGAGGACTTTCATGATTTGCTGCTCTTGATCTTTCTTTCGCCCGCGGGCGGCTCTTGCTCGTCCCGGGCACGCGCCCGCGGATGGGCAGCGTCGTAGGCCCGCGCGAGATGCTGGAAATCCAGCCGCGTGTAGACCTGCGTGGTGGAAATGTTCGCGTGGCCCAGGAGCTCCTGCACCGCGCGCAGGTCGCTGCTCGATTGCAGCACATGGCTGGCGAAGGAGTGGCGCAGCATGTGCGGATGGACCGGCACCGCGAGTCCGGCTTTCAGGCTGCGCTGCCGCAACTGCTTCCACACCGACTGGGCCGAGAAGCGCAGGCCGTTGCGGCCGATGAAGAGCGCCGCCGCACTGTCAGGGTCGCGCAGCCGCGCCGCCGGGGCAGCCGGACAGTCGTCCCGTACCGCGAGCCAGGCACGCAGGGCTTCCGCCGCCTTGCGACCCACGGGCACGATGCGCCGCTTGCTGCCCTTGCCGAGCACATTGGCTTCGGCCGCTTCGAGGTCGACCCAGCCGCGCGCCACGGGGCTGGGACGCGCGTCCAGCCCGGTCAATTCGCCCACGCGCAGGCCGCAGCCGTAGAGCAGCTCGACGATGGCGCGGTCGCGCGCTTCGGTCCATGGGTCGGCCTCCGCGTCGTGGAGATCCGCAAGCTGCACGGCGTCGTCGACCGCGAGTGCCTTGGGCAATGGCCGGTCCGCCTTCGGCGCATGAACGTCCTGCACCGGGTTCGACCCCACCAGCCCTTCATGGCCGAGCCAGCGATAGAAGCTGCGCCAGCACGACAGCACCAGCGCGATGCCGCGCGACTCGCGCCCGGCACTGTGGAGCTGGGCCATCCAGCGGCGCATATGGGCGGTCTGGACCTCGTCGAGCGCCACCCCGGCCGCCTCGGCCTTCTCGGCGAGCGTCTTCAGGTGGATGCTGTAAAGCTCCACCGTGCGCGCAGCGAGGCGGCGCTCGACGCGAACATATTCAAGATAGCGCTCAATCAACGGAGGCAACGACCATTCCTTCCAGAAACACCGCGGAACCGGCTCCGCCGGGCCGCCGGTGCTGCCCCCCGGCAGGGGTCGACCACACGAAGTGGGCAAGCCTGGGGGCGAGCTAATAGTTCACGGCATTCTTCACGATCGCGAAGGGCTCGCGCAATGCACCCTTGAACACCATGCCCCAGCGCTTCCAGCAGGACGTGGGCGCGGCGGCGTACTGGACGTCGAACGTCCGGTCGAAGCCGGCCCCCCGGACCAGCCGCTCGGCACGCCAAAGGTGGTAGGGCTCGGAAACGACGATCACGCTGCGCACCCCGGCCGCCTGCATCAGCGGGCCGGACATCAGGAGGTTTTCGAGCGTGGATTGCGAGCGCGGCTCCAGGAGCAGCGGACCGGCATAGCCGGAGGCACGGGCATGCAGTTCCATCACCTCGGCCTCGATGCGGCCATCCTCGCTGTCCACGCCGCCGCTGAAGACCAGTCTCTGCACGAGCCCCGCCTTGGCGAGCGCAATGCCGGCATCGACGCGGCCGGTCAGGCAGGGATTGGGCTTGCCGTCGCGATAGGCCCGGTTGCCGAGCACCAGTGCCACGTCCGCCGCGCGCTGCGGCGGATGCGCGAGCACTTCGCGCGCATGGCGCCACACCGTGAAGGAGATCGAGAGATAGCCGAGCAGGAAGACCAGCAGCGCGCCCCACAGGCCGCGCCGGAGCGCAGGACTCAAGACCGCAGCCGCGACAGCGCGCTCGAGGCGAGCTCGGCGATGCGCTCCAGGAAGTCGGTGCCCATCTCGGCGTTGTAGCGCTGAGCATCGGGCGACGCGAGCACGAGCAGGCCGAACGCCGGCGATTCGGCCGAATCGCGCAGCGGGATCAGCGCTATCGATACCGCGGCTTGCGGTTCGGCCAGCCAGCCCGCCGCCTCGAAACCGGAATTCAGCCCGCAGTAAGGGGCCGTGAGCGAAGTGACGAGCGTCTTCACGTCGTCGCTCACCGATTGGGTGTAGGGCTCGCCCTGGTAGGCACTGTCGCAGTCCCAGACCTTGATGGCCGCCTGCGGCACCAGGAAGAGGTCCTGCAACTGCGCGGCGATCTCGGTCGGCAGCCGGCGCGGATCGCGCGTGGTCAGCAGCGCGCGGGTCCAGCGCTGGAGCCGGTCGGCCGTCACGCCGTTCTCGGTCCCGTGGCGCACCATGTCCATGATGCGGTGCTCCAGCGCCTTGATCTTCTCGCGCAGCATCTCGGCCTGCCGCTCCTGCAGGCTGACCGCGCGGTTGCCGTGCGGGCTGGTGAGCTGCACCTGCCCGAGCAACTGCGCGTGGCGCTCGAAGAAATCGGGGGTGTTGGACAGGTAGTTGGCGATGTCGTCTTCGGTGATCGGATTCATGACGTCTTGGTTGAAATTCTTCATGGCAGGTCCGGGACTTCGATGTCGCCTTCGAACACGGTAACCGCGGGGCCGGTCATCAGCACCGGCGCGCCGTCCCCGGCCCACTCGATGGTGAGAAGGCCGCCGCGCGTTTCCACATCCACGCGCGATTCGAGCAGGCCGAGCCGGATGCCGGCGACCACCGCCGCGCAGGCGCCGGTGCCGCATGCCAGGGTCTCGCCGGCACCGCGCTCGAAGACGCGCAGCCGCACGTGCGAACGATCGACCACCTGCATGAAGCCGGCGTTGACCCGCTGCGGAAAGCGCGGATGGTGCTCGATCAGCGGGCCCTGCTTCGCCACCGGCGCGGTGTCGACGTCGTCGACGAGCTGCACAGCATGCGGATTGCCCATCGACAGCACCGCGACCGAGACGATCGCGCTGTCGGCATGCGTGCCGAGCGCCAGGTGCCACTTGTGCCAGCCGTTCTCGTGCAGCGGCGTGAGCCCCGCCGTGTCGAACGGAACGCGTGCGGGTTCGAAGATCGGCGCGCCCATGTCCACGGTCACGCGGCCGTCGGCGCCCATGCGCGGCTCGATGACGCCGGAGAGCGTCTGCACGCGCACCGTGCGCTTGGGCGTGAGGCCGTGCTCGTGCACGAAGCGCATGAAGCAGCGCGCGCCGTTGCCGCACTGCTCGACCTCGCCGCCGTCGGCGTTGTGGATCACGTACTGGAAGTCGACGCCTTCGCCGGGCGAGGGCCGCACCGACAGGATCTGGTCGGCGCCGACGCCGAAATGGCGGTCGGCCAGGAAGCGGTATTGCGCAGGCCCGAGGCCGAGCGGCCCGCGGGTTTCGTCCAGCACGACGAAGTCGTTGCCGGCGCCCTGCATCTTGGTGAAGCGGATTCGCATCGGGGAATTATCTGCTGCCGCCCGCGACTGGGGCCTGCTGACACTATTTTCATAGTGCCCGCAAGGCAGTAAAAGGCCGCAATCTAGGCGCGTGCCGCAGTCCATGCTAATGCATGGACAAGGCGCGCAACGACGAGTGCGGCCTTTTACTGCCTTGCCCGAAGGGTTGCCCCGCAAAGGCGGCGTCTGCGGCGTTGCAAATCCTCGCCGGGCAGGCAGCCCGGCTGCGGTTTGCGCCTTGCAGCCACCACCTTTGTGGGGCAACGGGCACTATGAAAATAGTGTCAGCAGGCCCTAAGCGCCGCGCGCCGCCCGGAGGCGGTCGATCGCGCGGTCGAGGAACACCAGCCGGTCCTGTCCCCAGAAGCGTTCGCCGTCGAGGATGAAGATCGGCGAGCCGAACACCCCCTTGTCCACCGCCTCGGCGGTGTAGGCGCGATAGACCGCCTGCGTCTCGGCCTTCTGCTCCATCGCCTGCAGCGCCGCGCCGTCGTAGCCGTTCTCGTCGGCGACCGCGATGCGCACCGCCGCGTCGGAGGTGTCGCGCTCTTCCGCCCAGAGGGCGCGAAGCAGCGCATGGGACAGCGGCTGCGCGTCGAGCCCCTGCAGCTGGGCGGCGATCACCATCCAGCCGGGATACTTGTTCCAGTCGCGATCGCTCGGCGCTCCCTTGGGATAGTGAGCGGGCTCGAGCACGAGCGGCATGCCGAGGTAGTCGCGCCAGCGCTCCAGTTCGAGCGCGTGATACGTCCGGCGCGCCTCGGGCCGGGTCTTCAGCGGAATCCCGCCGGTTTGAGGCACCACCGCCTGGAAGTCGTAGGGCTTGAGCGTGAGCTTCACATGGTGGCGCCGCACGATGTCCTGGAGTTGCGGGCCGCCGAGGTAGGCCCAGGGAGAAGACAGGCTGTAGTAGCAGTCGAGCGCGATCATGATCTGGATTATCTTTGCGCGATGGCTTCCCAAGACCCCGTGCCCACGCCCGCTGAACCGGCGCTTCCTGCGGTTCCTCTGCAATTCGTCGCGAGCCCGCGCCACACGGAGGCGCTCGACCGCCTGACCGCGCAGGCGCGTGCCGACCTCGAACGCATCAATGTGCCGCCGCCCGCCTGGGTGCTGCCGGCCGAATCGTCCACTCCCGAGTCGCCGGTGCTCGACGTGCTGGTGGCCGGCGCCGGCATGTGCGGCCAGACGGCCGCCTTCGCGCTGCGCCGCGAAGGAGTCACCGATGTCCGGGTGATCGACCGTGCCGCGCGCGGCGAGGAAGGCCCGTGGGGCACCTATGCGCGCATGCTCACGTTGCGCAGCCCCAAGCACATCGGCGGCCCCGAACTCGGCGTGCCATCGCTGAGCTTTCGCGCGTGGTACGAGGCGCAGCACGGTGAGGGTGCGGTGCTGTCCGGACTGGGCGCGCCCGGCTGGCAGGCGCTGCACAAGATCGGCCGCGTGGACTGGCGCGACTACCTGCTGTGGGTGCGCGACACGGTCGGGCTGCCGGTCGAGAACGGCGTGGCGCTGAATTCGGTCTCGCATTCGGACGACGGCCAGTTGCTGCACATCACGCTCGAACACGCGGACGGCCGCCGGGAGACGGTGCGTGCACGCCAATTGGTGCTCGCGCTGGGCCGGGACGGAAGCGGCGCGCCGCGATGGCCGGACTTTCCGTCGCTGCGCCGGGACGATCCGCTGGCGGCCGCGCGCGTGTTCCATTCCGCCGATCCGATCGACTTCCAGGGCTGGGAAGGCTGCCGCATCGGCGTGCTCGGCGCCGGCGCCTCGGCCTTCGACAACGCGGCCTGCGCACTCGAGGCGGGCGCCGCCAACGTCACCCTGTTCGCGCGCCGCGCGCACCTGCCGCAGGTCAACAAGAGCAAGGCCGCGTCGAACCACGGCTTCCTGCGCGGCTTCGAAGGCCTCGACGACGCGCGCAAATGGCGCGTCTACACCTACATCTTCGACGAGCAGGTTCCGCCGCCGTGGGAAACCGTCCGCCGCTGCGACGCGCACGATGCCTTCGAGCTGCGGCTGGGAACGCCGTGGGTCGATGTCGCGCCCGACGAGGACGGCGTGACCGTCACGCTGCCCAACGGCGGCATGGAGCGCTTCGACGCGGTGATCTTCGGCACCGGCTTCGACGTGGATCTGCTCGACCGGCCCGAGATCGCGGCCTACACGGCACAGATCGACACGTGGGCCCACCACGTCTCCGCGACCGAGGCCGAGCGACACCCGGAGCCTGCCCGCTTCCCGTATCTGGGCGCAGGGTTCGAGATGCGAAGTGCCGACGCAGCGCACCCTCAAGCGGCGGCGCTCGCGCGCATGCGGCTCTTCAACTGGGGCGCGACGATGAGCCACGGCGCCCTGGCGGGGGACATTCCGGGTCTCGCCATCGGCGCCGCGCGGCTCGCGCAAGGCATCGCGCGGGACCTGTTCGTCGAAGACGCGGACCGCCACTGGGACCGCCTGCAGGCGCACGACGAGCCGGAACTCATCGCCACCCGCTGGTACGTGCCGCCGGCCTCCGACGCGTGAGCCGCGAGGCTCAGGCGGCCGTCGCCTGCCGCGCCTCGATCAGCTTGACGAGCGCGAAGAGCGTGCGGTTGACGGGGGTCGGCACGCCGAGCGACTCGCCCTTGCGCATCACGTAGCCGTTGAGATGGTCGATCTCGCTGCGCTTGCCGCGCGCGAGGTCCTGGGCGGTGGACGAATACTGCGTCGGCATCGTCTGCACGAGACCGGCAACCACCTGCCACGCGTCGCCGGGCAGCCTGACGCCACCGGCCTGCGCGACCGCGACGCACTCCTGCACCACGTCACGCATCACGCCTTCCACGCTTTCGCCGGGCACCACGCGGCCGTAGGGAAGCTGCGTGATCGCCGACAGCGCGTTGTAGGCGCAGTTCAGGATGAGCTTCATCCACAGCGCGCCGATCACGTTGTCGGACACCTGCGTCGGGATGCCGGCCTCTGCGAAGGTCTTCGCGATGCCTTCGCTCGCGGCGGTCGTCGCGATGACCAGTTCGCCGCGCCCGTGGTGCTTGAGATGACCCGGGCCGGCCATCTCCGTGGCCACATACACCACGGTCGGCACCACGACCTGCGACAGACGCGCTTGCAGGCGCTCGGCGTTGTCGACGCCGTTCTGCAGCGTGAGCACCAGCGCCTGCGGCTTCAGGTGAGGCTTCATCTCGTCCGCGGCGATTTCGGTGTCGGTCGACTTGACGCAGAAGAGGATCAGATCCGCGCCCCGCACCGCGTTCACCTCGGTGCTCGCTTCGAGCCGCACGTGTTGCCTGAAGGTGCGGGTGTCGAGCAGCAGGCCGTCTCGCCGGATCGCCTCCACATGCTGCGGCCTGCCGATCAGCGTCACCGCATGCCCGGCGCGCGCGAGCATGCCGCCGTAGTAACAGCCGACAGCGCCGGCGCCCATCACTGCAATGTTCATGTGATTTCCTCGATCGATCGGTGAATCTTCTCACCGTGCATGCCGCGCGTGAGATTTGCATCGGATCGGCGCCTCGTTACATCGAATCATTCAAGGCGCTGCTTATATTGCGGACGGTTTTTTTTCAGGGAGTCACAAACCACATGAACAGCAATCTCAAAGTCTGGTCCGCCGAATTCCTCGGCACCTTCTGGCTGACCTTCGGCGGCTGCGGCAGCGCGGTGCTCGCGGCGGCCTTTCCCCAACTCGGCATCGGCCTGCTCGGCGTCTCGCTCGCCTTCGGCCTCACGGTCGTCACCGGCGCCTATGCGTTCGGACCGATCTCGGGCGGGCACTTCAATCCCGCTGTCTCGCTCGGCCTGGTCGCGGCGGGCCGCATGCCGATCGGGCGGCTGCCCGGCTACGTGGTCTCGCAGGTGGCGGGCGCCTGCGTCGCCGCCGCGATCCTCTATCTCATCGCCAGCGGGAAGCCCGGAGCCGAGCTCGGTGGCTTCGCGGCCAACGGCTTCGGCGAGCACTCGCCCGGCGGCTACGGCATCACCGCCGCGCTGATCACCGAAGTGGTGACGACGGCCGTGTTCCTGATCGTGATCCTCGGCGCGACGGCGAGCCGCGCGACCGGCGGCATGGCGGGCCTCGCGATCGGCCTGTGCCTCACGCTCATCCACCTGGTGTCGATCCCGGTGACGAACACCTCGGTCAATCCGGCACGAAGCACCGGCCCGGCCCTGTTCGCTCCGCACTGGGCGATGGACCAACTCTGGCTCTTCTGGGCCGCCCCGCTGGCAGGCGCGGTGATCGGTGCGCTGATCTACCGTGCGCTGTTGTCCGATAGCCAGTCCCAGTCGCACGCCACGCCGAATCAGGCGTAGCCCGCCTTCTTTTCTTCAGCCCACGAACCTGCTGCTCCTGGCGGAGCACGCAGGTTTTTTCATGCGCGACGGCCAGCGGCCCACGCTTCGAGCACCGCCACGGCTTCGCGATCCATCTTCTGCTCGGACGGCATGGCGCGCGCTTCGAGCGGCGCTCCGGCTTCCGCGCGCAGCGCGTCCACGTCGATCGGATGCCGCGCCGCCACCGGCACGCCCTCGAAGGCCTCGCCCGACTGCGCGAGCGACGCTGCGTAGTAGAGCTTGCGGATGCCCGCGATGCGCATTGCGGCCACGCACAATGCGCACGGCTCGCACGAGGTGTAGAGTTCGCATCCGCCGAGGTTCACGGTCTTCAGGTTGCGGCATGCATCACGGATGGCTTCGACCTCGCCATGCGACGTCGGATCGAAGTGCGCGACGGAATGGTTGAAGCCCTCGCCCACCACCGCGCCGTCGCGGACGATCACCGCGCCGAAGGGCTCCGTGCCCGTCGTCTCCAGCGCCTGTGCCGACAGCGCAATCGCGCGCTGCATGAACTTCTCTTCGTACATCGTTCTTTCCTTCCATGAACCAGGATTGAGGAGACATCTTGAAGGCCGGTCGCCCGGTCGGGGCGTTGTTGCGAAAAGGCCCTCGGCAAGCGTTAATCCGACGCACCGCAACAACAGTCGAACTGCATGAAAGCAGCCCAGATCAGCCTCGTCGTCTTCGTCACCATCCTGCTCTATGCATTCTGGCGCATCCTTTTGCGGCAAAGCGACGAACCCAGTCCGGCCGCATCGATCGCGCAGCAGGGCCGCATGGCGAGCCGGCCGGAACACGCCGCCGACATCCGCCAGCTGCTCGGCCAGATGTCGGACTCGCTGCGCGTGCGGCTCCAGGCCGCCGGCATGGCGCTCGAGATGATGCTTCCCGCCGACCCGCTCCCGGTACTGCTCGATCGCTCGGGCATGCAGGAGGTCTTTGCGCACATCGTCGATCTCGCATGCCGCGCCATGCAGGCCGGCAGCACCTTGCGCGTGCTCGGCCGCGTCGAGGGCACGCACGCGGTGGTCAACTTCATGGATGCCGCGCCCGGCGCCGGCGAACCGCGCCTCGCGCGCTGCTTCGATGCGGCAGGCACGGCCACCGCAGCAGGGCGCGGCGACGGCGACACGGCGGCGAGCGTCGCGCTGTGCACGCAGATCGTTTCCGAGCATCGGGGCCGCATCTACGCTGCGCCCTCGCCCCTGGGCAGCCTGGGCATCACCTTGCGGCTTCCGCTGCAGGACGCGATCGGGAGCGTGTATTGAGCTCCGTCTTTTCTCCCACATCGCCGCGCAGACTCGCCGCCTCTCGCTTCGCGCTCCCCGGAGCCACGAACATGGTCCTGTCTTCACTCCGCGCCCCCGGCCTGGGCCATGCCCTCGGTGCGATCTGCGCGATCGGTGTGTTGGGACTGTTCGCAGCCACGGGCACCACCTGCGGCAACGCAATGGCACCGACCAATCCTTCGACGCTGGCGCCGATCATGGCCACCAGCCCCGCGCACGCCCCGCTCACCGCGACCGACAGGAAGTGCGCCGCCAAATGAAGTTGCAGGGCTGCGCGTGCGCCGTTGCGCGTCGCCTCATCGCAGCCTGAGCACCCACCAGTCGCCAGCCATGGATGCCGCACAATGCGGCGCCCCCGCATCCGCCGCCATGCCCCGCCTCACCCTCTTCCGGAAAATCCTTCTCGCGCTGGTGCTGTTGCTCGCGGCATTGCTTGCGATCTTCACCACCTTCTCGTGGCTCGGCCTCCAGCGCGGCCTCGGCGCCTACGTGGCCGAGATCGAGATCCGCCGCATGGACTGGTTCGCCGAACTGCTCCGCAAGCACCATGCCGCGCACGGCAACTGGGACGACCTGCGCAGCAACGAGGCCGCATGGCTGCGCCTGCCGATGACGGCCTTCGGCGCGGTCGAGCACAACTCCGCCATCGGCGGCCCGCCCGGCGAGCCGCCGCGGCGCGTCCCGCCATGGCCGCCGCACGACTTCCGCCCGCCGTCGTGGGAGATCGGCCCCTCCGGCGGCGAGTTTCACTCGCGCCCGCCGGGGCCGCCCGAACTGCTGCCGCCGCGGCAGTCATTTCCCCCGCCGCCCGGCCTGCTGGGCGCTCTGCTGCGCAATCCGGACTCCGTCTACCGACGACTCGGGTTGCTCGACGCGAACGGCACGTGGGTGGTCGGCGCCAAGGTCGATCCATCGACCGCCGCGCGCCTGCCGCTGCGCGACGGCGACCGCGTGATCGGCACGCTGGTGCTCGCGCCGCTGGAGGGGCTGGAGACCGATGCGGACCGCGCCTTCGTCGCGCGCCAGTCCGGCTTCGTGATCTGGACGGGCGTGGCAGGTCTCGCGCTCGCGCTGCTGCTCGCGTGGCTGCTCGCGCGACGCTGGTTCGCGCCGATCGACGCGCTCACGCAGGGCGCGCAACGCATTGCGCAGGGCCGGCTGGACACGCGCGTGCCGGTGCACGGAAGCGACGAACTCGCGCTGCTGGGCCGCACCTTCAACGACATGGCCGAGCGCCTCGACAGCATCGAGGCGTCGCGCCGCGAATGGCTGGCCGACGTCGCGCACGAACTGCGCACGCCGCTCGCCGCGATGCGCGCCGAGATCGAGGCGCTGCAGGACGGCATCCGCACCTTCGACGCGAAGACCGCCCTGCGGCTGCACCGGCAGGTCATGCGGCTCGGGCAATTGGTGGACGATCTGCGCAGCAGCATGCGCGAGCAGAGCGAGAGTTCATCTCTTTTCGTCACGGTGTATCCGCTGGCGATCCTCAGGGAGTCGCTCGCGCTCACGCGCGAACGCTTCGCCCAGCGCATGATCTCGCTCGATGCCACCGCGCTGGACGCCCTCGCCGGCAGGCACCCGCCCGCGGCCCGCGGCGACGCGCGCCGGCTGCACCAGGCCTTCATGAATCTGCTGGAGAACACGCTCTCCTACACCGACGTCGGGGGTCGCATGCGCATCGATGCGCATATCGAGACCAGCGAAGGCAGGGACCGCCTGGTGCTTCGCTTCGACGACAGCCCGCCCGGCGTTCCACCCGAGGAAATGCCGCGCCTCTTCGAACGGCTCTTCCGCGGCGAGGCGTCGCGCAGCCGCGCGCTCGGCGGCTCCGGGCTCGGGCTCGCCATCTGCCGCATCACCTTCGAGGCGCACGGCGGATCGATAGACGCCGCGCCATCGCCGCTCGGCGGATTGCGCCTCACCGTCACCCTGCCGCTGGAGAATGCCGCATGACGACGCGCATCCTCGTGGTCGAAGACGAAGACGACATCGCTTCGGTGCTGGTGGACTACCTGCGTCACGCGGGCTACGAGCCGGAGCGCGTCGCCGATGGCGAGAGCGCGCTCCAGCGCATGCTGGCCGACCCGCCTGCGCTCACGCTGCTCGACGTGATGCTGCCGCGCCTGGACGGCATGTCGGTGCTGCGCGAGATCCGCAAGCACAACGCGCGGCCGGTCATCATGCTGACCGCACGGATCGAGGAGGTCGACCGGCTCGTCGGGCTCGAGCTCGGCGCGGACGACTACGTCTGCAAGCCCTTCTCTCCGCGCGAAGTCGTCGCGCGGGTGCGCGCCGTGCTTCGCCGCAGCGCCGCGCAGGACGAACCGGCCGCGCCGGCCGATCGCCGGCTGGAGCTGGACGACTCGCTGTGGCGCGCGTCGCTCGACGGCGTGCAGCTCACGCTCACGCGACTCGAATTCCGGCTGCTGCAGGCGCTTTCGCGGCAGCCCGGGCGGATCTTCTCGCGCTCGCAACTGTTGGACCTCGCCTATGACGACGCCGCCGAGGTGACCGAGCGCGCCGTCGACAGCCACGTCAAGAACCTCCGGCGCAAGATGGCCGCGACCGGCTCGGAGCACGACTGGATCCGATCGGTCTATGGCGTCGGCTTCGCGTTCGAGCCGCCGGAGGACTGAACCGCCACTGGCGTGCTCCCACATTCCTCCGAAGTTGCGGGCGAGCATCGAAGCCGCAATGGAAGGAAGGAATACCCCCGTGACTCGTACCTGTGGATGGAGCCTGCTCGGCCTTGCTGCCGCGCTGCAGGGCTGCGTGATGCCGCCGCCTCCGCCACCCCCGCCACCCCCGCCGCCCCATCATCACGAACTACGCCCGCCGCCGCCGGAAGTCATGCGCGCCTGCGAAGGTCAGCAGGAAGGCGCGGTCGTCCAGCTCAGCGGGCGCCACGGCGAGCCGTTCAAGGGCACCTGCCAGCGCGCGCCGGACGGGCGGCTGGTCTTCATGCCCCCACCACCGCCGCAGCGCTGAGCACGACGCGCCGGCTCAAACCCAGCCGGCGCGCCTGAACCGGAAATACAGGTAGCCGCAGAGCGAGGCGATGAGCCCCAGCGCGACGAGATAGCCGTAGCGCCATTCCAGCTCCGGCATGTTCTTGAAGTTCATGCCCCAGATGCCCGCGAACGAGGTGCACACCGCGAAGATCGCGGCCCAGGCGGCGAGGCGCTTGGTGACTTCGTTGTCCTCGATGGTCACCATCGAGAGATTCACGCTGATCGCGGTGCCGATGGTGTCGCGGATCGTGTCGGTCGACGCATTGATGCGCCCGAGGTGGTCGACCACGTCGCGGAAGTAGGCCTGCGACCCCATGCAGATCTGCGGCACCCGGCCGCCGTAAAGCTTGCCCGCGCCCTCCAGCAGCGGCGCCACCGCATGCTTGAGCAGGGTGAGCCGCTGCTTCAGTTCGTAGAGCCGCTGCACGTTCTCGCGCGCCTCGCCCTTGGTGAAGATGCGCTCCTCGATCGTCTCCAGTTCGACCTCGAAGGCATCGATGACTGGGAAGTAGCGGTCCACCACCGCGTCCATCAGCGCATAGAGAACGAAGCCCGGGCCGTTCCTCAGCAGCTCCGGCTCGCGCTCGCAGCGCGCGCGGACTTCGGTGAAGCCGTGCTCGCTGCGGTTGCGCACCGACACCACGTAGTTCTGGCCGACGAAGACGTCGACCTCGCCGATGCCGAGTGTCGGCTGCCCATCACCCCCGGGCTCCAGCAGGTGCATGACCACGAAGAGCGAATCGCCGTATTCCTCCACCTTCGGCCGCTGGTGGCCGTGCTGCGCGTCCTCGACCGCCAGCGGGTGCAGCGCGAATTCCTGCCGTACCTCTTCCAGCTCTTCGGGCGTCGCATCGTGCAATGCCACCCAGACGAAGCAGCCCGGGAGCTGGAGGTATTCGCTGATGCTCGCGACCGGGATGTCGGCCAGCTTGTTGCCGTTTTCGTAGACCACGCAGTTGACGAGCATGCGGTTCACCCCCGGGAGACAAAGACGGCCCATCTTGCCATGGGCCGCCATGTCCAGCGGGCGATCAGAGCTGGCTCATGCCGCCGTCCACGATGATCTCGGTGCCGACGATGAAGGCCGACTCCGGCGCTGCCACATGCAGCACGGTCGATGCCAACTCTTCCGGCGTGCCGAAGCGGCCGAGCGGGACCTGCGCCTGGATCTGCGCGGCGACCGTTTCCAGCGCGCTCGCGTCGAAGCCGAGCTTGCCGTACAACGGCGTGCGGATCGGCCCGGGACTCACGACATTGACCCGCGCACCTTGCGGCAGCAGCTCGGCCGACAGCGTCTTCGCCATCGAAACGACCGCCGCCTTGCTCGCCGCATAGACCGCGCTGCCCGGCATGCCGATGTGGGCGTTGATCGAGCCGTTGATCACGATCGACGCACCCTGCGCGAGCAGCGGCGCGAGGGCCTGCACCTGGAAGAACAAGCCCTTGACGTTGATGTCGAAGGTCTCGTCCCAGAGGGCTTCGGTCACGTCGGACAGCCCCGCGAACTTCGCGATGCCGGCGTTGAGGAATGCCGCGTCGAGCTTCAGGCCGTGGCCCGAGATTGCCGCGGCGAGTTCCTTCGCAGCCCCGGGCGCCGCGGCGTCGTTGCGCACGGCGACGGCGCGCGGGCCGAGTTCGGCTTGCGCCTTGTCGAGCGCCGCGGTATCGCGGCCGGTGATGACGACGCGGGCGCCTTCCGCGATGAAGGCCCTGGCTGCGGCGAGGCCGATGCCGCTCGTGCCGCCGGTGACGAGGACTGTCTTGTCTTGAAAGCGTTCCATGATGTTCTCCATTCGAATCCATTGGGTTGCGGTGCGATCACCGTGGATGAATGGTCGGCTTCCCGGCGGTTTTTGACGTACCGCCTTCGCGATGAACATGTTCGAAAGCATCGAACGTTTTGGCACGACATGCCATCATGGCGTCGAACTCGCCGGAGGGGACCGAACATGCTGTCGAACGATGAACTCGCGCTGCTGGAGGCGATCCGCGAGAGCGGGAGTCTGTCGCGCGCGGCCGCCCGGCTGGGCAAGGCGCCCTCGACCGTCTCTCATGCAGCCCGGCAGCTCGAGGAGAGATTCGACGCCCTGCTTTTCGACCGCCGGCGCTACCGCCTGCAGCTCACGCCCGCGGGACAGCTGCTCGCGCAGGAAGCGGCCCGGCTGGCGCTCGATGTCTCGCGGCTCTCGCAGCGTGTGCGGCAGGTCGCCAGCGGCTGGGAGGACCGCCTCTGGATCGTGACCGACGAGGTCATCGAGTTCGAGACGCTCCTCCCGGTCATCGCCGCCTTCGATGCGCTCGAGTCCGGCGTGCCGCTGCGTGTGACGCACGAAGTGCTCCGCGGCACCTGGGAAGCGCTGCGCGACGGCCGCGCCGATCTGGTGGTCGGCGCGACCAACGAACCGCCGGCCTACCAGGGCGTGCGCTGGTTCGAGCTCGGCGTCATGGAATGGGTCTTCGCGGTGTCGCCGCGTCATCCGCTTGCCAAGGCGAAGGAGCCGCTCGGCCGCGACCTGATCGCGAGCCACCGCGCGGTCGTCGTGGCCGACAGCTCGCGCGCCACCGGCGGCAGCGCCTACGGCGTCCAGGGCGGGCAGGCCACGCTGGCGGTGCCGACGATGCGCGCCAAGATCCTCGCGCAGCGCGAGGCCCTGGGCGTCGGCTGGCTGCCGCGGCAGCGCGCCGCCTCGCTGCTCGCGCGCGGCGAACTGGTCGAGAAGAAGACCGCCAATCCGCGCGAGCCCAACACGCTCTATGTCGCCTGGCGCGGCGAGCAGGAGGGTCAGGAGGGCCGCGCCCTCCAGTGGTGGCTCGACCAGCTGCGGCAGCCCCGGCTTGCGAAGCGGCTGGTGCAGGGACTGGACCCGTTCGCGCGCTGAGTCCCGCAGTCAGGGCTTCGGTGCGTCCGGCTTGTGCTGCATGGCCTGCATGACCTGCATGAACGGTCCGATGACGTCCACGGGCAGCGGAAACACGATGGTCGAGTTCTTGTCGGCCGCGATCACCGTGAGCGTCTCGAGGTAGCGCAGCTGCAGCGCCTGCGGGTGTCGCCCCAGGATCTCAGCCGCCTCGGCGAGCTTGACGGAAGCCTGCAGCTCGCCTTCGGCATGGATCACCTTCGCGCGCCGCTCGCGCTCCGCTTCCGCCTGCCGGGCGATCGCGCGGATCATGGTCTCGTTGAGGTCGACGTGCTTGATCTCGACGTTGGTGACCTTGATGCCCCACTGGAAGGTCTGCGCCTCCAGGGTCTTCTGGATGTCGAGGTTGAGCCGCTCGCGCTCGGCGAGCAGGCCGTCCAGGTCGTGCTTGCCGAGCACCGCGCGCAGCGTGGTCTGCGCGAGCTGGCTGGTGGCTTCGAAGTACTTCTCGACCTGGATGATCGCCTTCTCGGGATCGATCACCCGGAAGTACAGCACCGCGTTCACCTTGACCGAAACGTTGTCGCGGGTGATGAGATCCTGGCTCGGGATGTCGAGCACCATCACGCGCAGCCCCACCCGCACCATCTGCTGGATGCCTGGGATGAGGATCACGAGCCCCGGCCCCTTGACCTTCCAGAACCGGCCGAGCTGGAACACCACGCCGCGTTCGTACTCGCGCAGGATGCGCAGCGAGGCGGCGGCCAGCATGGCCAGCAGCACGACGAAGAAGGCGACGAGCACGAGGCTGAAGTTGATGAACATGGTGGTTGCCTCGCTTCAGGCCCCGGCGGGGCTTTGCTGTCCTTCTTCGTCGGTCACCTGCAGTGCGAGGCCCTGGACCTGTGTGACGCGGATGCGCCGTCCGGGCCGCAGGGCATCGGAGCCGCGCACCTTCCAATAGTCGCCCTGGATCTGTGCCCAGCCTTCGCCGTCGGCGAACTCGACCAGCTCGCCGGTCGCGCCGACCAGCGTCGAGACGCCGACCGCCAGTGGCCGTCGTCGCGATTTCGCCGCAACCCCGCCGACGACGAGGATGAATGCGGCCGATCCCGCCGCCAGCAGCCCGATGAGCCATAGCGGCACGCCGAAGCCCGGCGCCTCGTTGTCGATCAGCAGCACGGCGCCGATGCAGAAGGCCACCACGCCGCCGACGCCGAGCACGCCGAAGGTCGGCAGGAAGGCCTCGGCGATCAGGAACGCCACGCCGAGGAAGATGAGCCCCAGCCCCGCATAGTTGACCGGCAGCATCTGCAGCCCGAAAAGCGCGAGCATCAGGCTGATCGCGCCCGCCACGCCGGGCAGCACGAAGCCGGGGTTCGAGAACTCGAACAACAGGCCGTAGACCCCGATCATCAGGAGGATGAGCGCCAGGCTCGGCTCGGTGATCACCGACAGCAGCCGGGTACGCCAGTCCGCATCGATGACCAGCAACTCGGCGCGCTGCGTGGCGAGCTTCACCTTGCCGTTGATGGTGCGCACCTCGCGTCCGTTGGCCTGCATCAGCAGGTCCGACACATCGCGCGCCACGAAGTCGACGACGTTCTTCTCCTTCGCCTCCTGCGCCGACAGGCTCACGGATTCGCGCACCGCCTTTTCTCCCCACTCCGCGTTGCGTTCGCGCAGCTGCGCGAGGCTGCGAATGTAGGCGGAGGCATCGGAAAGGCGCTTGGCGGTCATCGCGTCGCCCTCGGGCTCGCCCTTGCCCGACGACTCGGGCTTGGGGGCCGGCCCGGCCGGATTCGGCATGCCGATCGCGACCGGTGTCGCCGCGCCGAGATTGGAAGCCGGCGCCATGGCCGCGATGTGGCTCGCGTAGAGGATGTAGGTGCCGGCACTCGCGGCGCGCGCCCCGTTGGGTGCGACGAAGGTCGCCACCGGGACGGGCGATGCGAGGATGTCCTTGATGATGCTGCGCATCGAGGCATCGAGCCCGCCGGGCGTGTCGATCTGGATCACCGCGAGGCGCGCATCCGCCTTGTCCGCCTGCTTGAGTCCGCGCCGGATGTAGTCGACGGACGCGGGGCCGATGGCGCCATCGAGTTCCATCAGCACCACCGTCCCGGGCTTCGCGGCGGCGGCCGGCGCGGCGGGCACGGCTTGGGCATCGGCCGCTCCTGCCGCGAAGGCGGAGAGGACCAGTCCCGTCAACCATGCTCTGGCGGACCTCATCGTTTCATTCTAGGGAGCGGGAGGGACGCTGTCACATGGCATCGCAGCAGAGCAAACGAGAGAAACACCCTGAACGCGAGATGCGTATGCCCGGCGCCGCGTTGACACCCGCAAGGCGCCGGAATTGAATTCAGCCCCGATGATTCATCCCGGGAGCATCGACATGCGCAAGACAGCTTTGGCAGCAGCGGTGTGCGTCGCCCTTCTGAATCTGCCCGCCTGGCCCGCGGGTGGTGGCGGCGGCGGAGGTGGGGGTGGCGGAACCGTCGAAACGAAGCCCGTCGACCCCAACTACGCTGCGGCCCAGGCCGCCATCAAGGCTGAGCAGTGGAAGGAAGCCATTGGCCGCCTCACGCTGGTGATCCAGGTCGACCCGAACAATGCCGATGCGTGGAACCTGCTCGGTTTCTCTTACCGGCACATCGGCGACATGGACAACTCCTTCAAGCACTACGAGCGCGCCCTGCAGATCAACCCGAAGCATCGCGACGCCCACGAATACATCGGCGAGGCCTACCTGCAGGTGGGCCGCGTGGCGGATGCCGAGGTGCACCTCAAGGCGCTGGACAAGCTGTGCTGGCTGCCCTGCGAGCAGTACACCGAACTCAAGGAAAAGATCGCCGACTACAAGAAGAAATGACCCCCCGGCCTCGCCCACTTCGTGTGGCTCGGGCACCCCCCGCCGGGGGGCACAGCCAGCGGCCCGGCGAAGCCGGTTCCGCGGCAGTCCACGAGCGGGCGTGCGCTGCGCGCCGCCAAGAATGCATGCTGGGCCGGCGCAGCCAGGCCCGTTGGTGAAGCACCGCGGAACCGGCTCCGCCGGGCCGCCGGTGCTGCCCCCGGTCGGGGGTGGAGAGCGACACGAAGTGCGCGAGCCTGGGGGTGAGTTCAGTCAATGCTGATGTTCGCGGTCTTCGCGACTTCGGCCCACTTCACGCGATTGGCGTGAACCGTCTGCCTGAACTGCGCCGGCGACTCGATGCGGATCGTGTTGCCCTGGCTCTCGAACTTCTCGCGGATGTCGGGCTGCTCCAGCACCGACTGGATCGCCGCGTTGAGCCTCTCGACGATGCGCGGATCGGTGCCCTTGGGCGCGAACACGCCGAACCAGATCGAACTGTCGAAGCCCTTGGTGCCCGGAATGCCGCTCGACGCGATGGTCGGCACTTCCCTGACCGCCGCCACCGGCGTCGCGGTCGTCACGCCCAAGAGGCGCACCTTGCCCGCCTTGTACTGCGGCAGCACCGTCTGGACCTGGTTCATGATGCAGCAGGTCTCGCCGCGCACGACGGAGGTGATGGCTTCCGGGCCGCCCTTGTAAGGCACGTGCACCATGTCGAGCCCGAGGCGCGAATTGAACTCCGCGAAGGCCATGTGCGTGCCGGCGCCGTTGCCGGTGGAGGCGTAGTTGTACTTGCCGGGGTTCGCCTTCACCACGTCGACGAATTCCTTGAGCGTCTTCACGTTGATCACGTCGGGGTTGATCGTGAGCACGTTCGACACATCGAGCACCGGCGCGACCGGCACGAAGTCGGCTTCCACGTCGAAGGGCAGCTTCTTGTAGAGCGCCGCATTGCTGCCGTGCGTCGCCGCGGTGCCGAAGGAGAGCGTGTAGCCGTCGGGCTTGGCGTGCGCGACGTATTCGCTGGCGATGTTGCCGGCCGCGCCGGCGCGGTAGTCGATCACCACCGGCTGTCCGAGCTTGCGCTGCAACGGCTCCTGGATCGTGCGCGCGACCACGTCGACGCCCGAGCCGGCCGGGAAGCCCATGATCAACGTGATCGGCTGATGCGGCCAGTCGGACTGGGCGAAGGCGGCCGGCGCCACCGCGGAGGCCGCCAGCGCGGCGAGCACGAGGAGTCGGCAGATGCGGCCGGAAGATGGAGCGGTCATGGGCGTTCTTTCGATCGGGTCAACGGCAGGATTGTGGCGCGTCGCTCATGCCCGATCCGTTCGGAGCTTATGCACCGGCAAGCGCTGCGGGGCGCGCCGGCGGGCTTCTCCCGATAATCCCTGGATCATGGTACGACCCACCCAACTGCTCCATCCGCAGCGCGAACCGGCGCGCCCCTATTCCGCTGCGACCGTGCTCCTGCTGCGCGACACGCCCGAAGGCGTCGAAGTGCTCATGACGCGCCGATCGGCCAACGCCAGCTTCGCACCGGGCGCGTACGTCTTCCCGGGCGGCCGCATCGACGAGGGCGACGCGACCGCACGTGCCATTGCCACGCGCCGCGGCACGCAGAGCGACGAGCAGCTCACGCAGGCCATCGCCGCGATTCGAGAAAGCTTCGAGGAACTGGGCGTGCTGCTGGCCCACCACCCGGATGGACGGCCGGTGACCGCCGATGAATTCGCCACCATGGACCGCAGCACCGCCGCGACCACGGTCGCCTTCGCCGAGCAGTGCGCGCAGCGCGGCCTGCGGCTGTCCACCGACCAGGTCTTCACGCTCGCGCACTGGATCACCGATCGCGATCTGCCCAAGCGCTTCGACGTGCCCTTCCTCGTGGCGCGCATGCCCGAAGGCCAGACGCCGAGCGCCGACGAAGCCGAGCAGTTCGAGCCGTGCTGGGTGCGACCCGCCGATGCACTGGCACGCCACGAGGCCGGCACCTTCTTCATGATCTTCCCGACGCTGCGCACACTGGAGCGGCTCGCCGCCTACGAGTCGGTGGATGCGTTGCTCGATGCCTGCGGGAACCGCGAGGGCGGCGAAGGTCCGCTGTGGACCAGTTGCCCGCGTGCCGGCCTGCTTCGCGGGAAGGACGCGCGCTTCATGGAACACGAGTCGGCTTTCGGCGAACTCGCGCTGGTGAGCCCAGACGGCCAGATCGTGCACACGCTCGACTGGCAGTGCGACAAGCCCGTGCCGCTGCTGAAGAACGTGCGGCGCCTGACGGCGCCCAACCCTGGCGCGATGACCGGCCCCGGCACCAACAGCTACATCGTGGGTGATGCGTCCACCGGCTACCTCGTGATCGATCCTGGCCCGAACGACGCCGGGCACATCGACCGGCTCTGGCGCGCGACCGGCGGCGACATCCGCGTGATCGTCTGCACGCATTCGCACGCCGATCATTCGCCCGGCGCCGCGCCGCTGCAGCGGCTGTGCAAGACGCCCCCGCCGATCCTCGGACTGGCGTCGGCGTGGACTGCGCGATCGTCCGCGCGCTTCACGCCCGACCGCGAACTGGTGGATGGCGAACGGGTCGTCCTCGGCTCGGGAACGCACACGCACACCCTGCGCGCGGTCCACACGCCGGGCCACGCGGCCAACCACCTGTGCCTGGTGCTGGAGGAAGACGGCCTGCTCTTCTCCGGCGACCATGTGCTCAACGGCAGCACCACAGTCATCGACCCACCCGACGGCAACATGAACGCCTACCTCGACTCCCTCGACAAGCTCGACGCAGCTTGCGAGCAGGGCGGCATCGACTTCATCCTGCCCGCGCACGGCTATGTGCTCGGCCATGCGCGCGCGGCGCTCGCGCATCTCAAAGCGCACCGGCTCAAGCGCGAAGCCAAGATCGCGGCCGCGATGCGCAAGCTGCCCGAAGGCACGCCGGAAGACTGGCTGCCGCTCGCCTACGACGACGTGCCGCAGCGCATGTGGCCGGTGGCGGCACGTTCGCTGGCGGCGCACGTCGAGCGCATCCGCCAGGTCTCGCAGGCATGAGGTTCGTGCGATGACCGACGCGGAAGAAGGCATCCGTCTCGCCAAGCGCGTGGCGGCGCTCGCCGGTTGCTCGCGACGCGAGGCCGAATTGCTGATCGAGAACGGCGCAGTCCGCGTCGACGGCGAACCCTCCCTGGTGCCGCAGATGCGCGTGCTGCCGCACCAGCGCGTGGAGATCGAACCCGGCGCGCGTCCCCAGCCGGTGGTGTCGGTCACCCTGCTGCTGCACAAGCCCGCCGGCATGCCGACAGACAACGCGCATCGGCTGCTCGTGCCTGCGAACCACCACGATCCCGAACGTGCCGGCCTGCGCTTCCTGCCGCGCCACGTCGCCGGACAGCGCTGCATGACGCCGCTCGAGACCGGCGCCAGCGGCCTGATCGTCTTCACGCAGGAATGGCGCATCGAGCGCAGATTGCAGGAGGACGCCGCCATCATCGAGCACGAGATCATGGTGGATGTGGAAGGCGCGATCGGCCCCGAGACCCTCGCGCACTTCGACCGCTCGCCCGCGCGCGTGAGCGTCGGCCAGCGCGGCGAGGGCCACACCGGCCTGCGCTTCGCGATCAAGGGCCCGCGCCCCGGGCAGATCGCCAACCTGTGCACCCAGGCCGGGCTGCGCATCCTGTCGATGAAGCGTATCCGGATCGGGCGCATACCTCTGGCGGGGCTGCTCCCCAGCCAGTGGCGCTATCTCTTGCCGCACGAGCGTTTCTGACAAATCTGGTGCTCGGCGCAAATTCGGTTGAATACAATGATTCAAAACGTTCAGGGAGAACATCATTGGCCGAAGCAGCGTCAATTGCGGCCGCGCGCGTGCCATCCGTCAGCGATGGCCGGGTGGAGCACATCGACTCAGGCTCGATCGAGCTTCTGCGTCGGGTTTCAGCACCTGCGCAGCCGAACCTTCAACACGAAGCGGAGCAATGCATCGCCGCATTGAAGATCGCATTGGCCCGGACCACACCGGGCAATCCTGCGATCCAGGGCTGGCGCTCCTATTCGCAATGCGATGAAGACGGGATCATTGGCGAGTGTCTCCAGCGCATTGCGAACGCCACTCCGCTCTCGCGCACGTTCATCGAAATCGGCTGTTCCGACGGCCTCGAAAACAATACGCACCAACTGGCTCTGGAAGGCTTCGCCGGGTTCTGGGTCGATGGCGACGCAGCGAAGATCAAGTTCATCGAGTCACAGCTCGGAAGCCTCCAGACTCCGATGCTGCACGTCCTCCATGCATTCCTGACGCTCGACTCCATCGACAACGTCGTCCGGGATGCCAAAGCCTTTCTCGGCACCGATGAAGTCGATTTCCTTTCGCTCGACATCGACGGCAACGACACGCATTTGACGCGGGCCGCGCTCGAATGGGTGCGGCCCAAGCTGCTGTGCGTCGAATACAACGCGAAGTTCCCACCACCGTGCCGTCTCGAAATGGACTACGACCCCGACCACCGCTGGTCGGGCGATGACTATTTCGGCGCATCCCTCGAGACCTGGGTGGATGGCCTGGAAGGCTATCGGCTGGTCAGCTGCGGGCTGAGCGGAGTCAACGCCTTCTTTGTCCGGCAGGATCTCGCCCATTGCTTTCCAGTCCATACGGCGCGAACGCTGTATCAACCCCCGCGATATTGGCTCGCCGGGCATGGAAGCGGACATCGCAGCAGCCTCCGCTGGCTGAAGAGCGCAGTAATACGGCAGTGCGTCGAACGTCCCTGGATCATCGAAGCCCGCGCGCCGAATCTCCCGCACTTTCAATTCGAGATTCACCGCAAGCCGGACCAATACATCTCCGGTGACCTGGCGCGCGACCATGTCTGGGAGCCATTCGAGACCGAGGTATTTCGGCGGCTCTGCAGTCCCGGTGACTTCGTGCTGGACATTGGCGCCAACATTGGCTGGTACTCGGTCGTCGCCTCGAAGCTGATCGGCGAACGCGGACGTCTCATGTGCTTCGAACCGGATCCGCTCAACCATGCGCTGCTTCGCCGCAACGTCGGGCGCAACGCGGTGGCTCCTCTTGCCGAACTGCGCTGCGAAGCGGTCGGCGAAACCAATGGAACCGCACGGCTCTACCTTTCAGACACGAATCTCGGCGACCATCGGGTCTTCGACGACGGCACATCGCGCTCGTTCGTCGATGTCCCTATCGGCAGTCTCGACACCGTTCTCGGTGGAGAACAGCGTCTTCCCGACATCGTCAAGTCGGATACGCAAGGCTCGGAAGCGCGGATGCTCTCGGGAGCGCGCCAGCTCCTCGATGCCGGCTGGCGGCCCGTGATGCTGCTCGAGTTCTGGCCTTTTGGCCTTCAGCATTCCGGCGATGGACCCCATGCGGTTCCGGATCGGCTCGAGCAGTTGGGCTATCTGATGTACGAGGTCTCGGAGGCCCATCCGAGACTGGTCACGCTCACCCGTCGGCGCCTGCAGGCGCGACTTTCCTCCGACATTGATCCTGCGTCTGGCGGCTTCATCAACATCCTCGCGATTCCCGGCGACAGCCCGCGCCACGTACGGATCGCCGACCTCATCGACTGATCGAACCTCGAGAGACCGATCGCCTATCGGTCGCCCCGCGAGCGCCGTGTCACCGGCCGCACGTGCGGGCTCTGCACCAGATTTCGACTATCCGCTGCGCCACCACCGGCGCAGCATTGCAACTCAGGGAGAAGTAAATGCCAACAGCCTCGTCATACCATTCAACGACAGCCCGCATCCGATCGGTTGCCCCGTGCGCGCATGCGTCGGGAGCGCAACCGTGAGCGACATCGCCGCACAAGGCTTGAAGCCTCGCCTGCGACGCACGATCCGCCGCATCGGTAGCTGGCCGTTGGTGGGGCGGTTCGCCCGGATCGGCGTGGCAATCATCCGGGGCCCGCAGCTACTGGATGCCCGCGCGCAACTGACGGAGGCGCAGGTGCACCTGGCCGATTCACACGCGCAGCTGCGCGAGCGGCAGGCGCAACTGCTTGCGGACAACGAGCGCTTTACGGCCTTCTTCCATCACGAGTTCCCCAAGATTCTCGAATCACTGTCCGAGATCAATCACCGCCAATCCAGGATTGCCGCGGAACAGGAATCCCTCGCGCAATCGGTTCCTGTGGCCCTGCGCGCCATTCGACGAGACATCCATCATCAGAGCATCGAACTCGGGCAACGGATTGCCAGCACTGAAGAAATCAACGGGAGGCAGGACCAAAAAGTCTCGGAGTTGTCAAACGCAACCGGCTATCTGTTCGGGCGCGTCGAGTTCGTTCGACGTGAACTGCTGTACGAGCTTCGCTATGGCGCCTCGATGGAGCACCGCGCAGGCGAAAGACTCCAAGCAACCACCCAGATACTGGCCCCGGAAAAGCTGAAGGATGCGAGGGAAAAGGGCCTCAGGCTCAATCTCGGATGCGGACATGTACCGCTCGATGGATACCTCAACGTCGATCGGCGCGCACTCCCGGGCGTGGATCTCGTCGCGGAGATCGACGACCTGCCATTCCAGGACAGGGAAATCGCGGAAATCCACTCCGCTCACGTCCTCGAGCACTTTCCACAAGAACAACTACGTCGATCGCTGTTGCCCTATTGGCATCGCCTGCTCCGGGCGGGCGGAATGCTGCGCGCCGTGGTGCCGGACGCAGAGGCCATGATGGAGCACTACTCGCGCGGCGAATACCCATACCAGTCGCTTCGAGAAGTCACCTTTGGCGGTCAAGACTATGAGGGCGATTTTCACTTCAACATGTTCACGCCGGCATCCCTGACCGAACTGATGCAAGAAGCGGGCTTCATGAATGTGCGCATCGTTGAAAGCGGGCGCCGGAACGGTGATTGCTACGAATTCGAGATCGTGGCGACGAAGCAGACGGATTCGCCATGAGTTCACCGCAGATCGGGGCATCCCCGCACCGTCCCTCGGTGTCGATTGTCATCAACACCCTGGACCGAGCCTCCAGCCTGCAGGCCACTTTGGAGAGCTTTCGCTGGCTACGCTACACCGGAGCGTTCGAAGTCATCGTCGTCAACGGACCCTCGACGGACCATTCCGAGCAAGTCATCGAGCAATGGAGCGGGTCCATAAGAACTGCGCGCTGCCCCGTCGCCAACCTGTCCGTATCCAGAAACATAGGGATCTGCATGGCGCGCGGTCAAATCGTCGCATTCATCGACGATGACGCGATACCCGAACCAGAGTGGCTCGATCAGTTGGCGTCGGCCTACGACAACCCGATGGTCGGCGCCGCTGGCGGCTTTGTGTTCGACCATACCGGCTACTCGTTCCAGTATCGCTACTGTCTGGTCGACCGGTTCGGCAATGCCGACCTGACGCCTTCCGGCGCAACGCCCGACCTCTGCTTTCCCAAGAGCTACCGCTTCCCGCATCTTCTCGGCGCCAACTCTTCGTTCCGAACCCAGGCCCTCCTTGAAATCGGCGGATTCGACGAAGAGTACGAGTATTTCCTCGACGAGACGGACGTCTGCCTGCGCATCGTGGATGCGGGCTACCTGATCGCGCAGTTGCCCAATGCCTATGTTCATCACAAATTCGCATCCAGCAATCTGAGAGGCGTCAACCGTGTTGTGCGCAATCGCTACCCGATCATCAAGAACAAGGTCTATTTCTCGCTCAAGCATGGGCGGGAGTTTCATTCCATGGATCGGGTGCTCAAGGAGCAGGCTGACTTCGTCCAACGCCAACGCGACGAAATGACGTGGGCCGCGTCCGATGGTCTGATATCGCAAAGCGAACACGAAGCTTTCCAGAACGACATCGATCTTGCGCTCACCGTGGGCCTGCAACGGGGCCTTGAAGGCGCCAAGCCCGACATGATGCTCACGGCTGCGAAGCGTCTGCAATGGGCGGGCGATTTCCATCGGTTCCATCCCCTGCGCGAGACGGACTCGTCCACCCTCGTTCTGATCTCCAAGGACTTTCCGCCGGGTCACAGTGGCGGGATTGCGACGTTTACCAAGGATCTCGCCGAGGCCTACGCCGCACGCGGGAACACCGTGCACGTCATCACGCAAAGTTCGGACATCAACCGCGTCGACTTCGAGAATGGCGTCTGGATTCATCGTCTCGTTCCGAGGCAAATGGAGCGCCCTCCGGCTGCGGTCACGCTGCGATTGCCACAACACATCTGGAATTGGTCGGCGGTGGCACATGAGGAGACGGCCCGCATCGCCAGTCACCGCCGCGTTGATGTCGTGGAAGCGCCCATCTGGGATTGCGAAGGGATAGCCTTCCTGCTGGATCGTCGCTGGGCGCTCACAACCAGCCTTCAGACGACACTTCATTTTTGGCTCGAATCTCATCCCGAACGCAGAAATGACGCGGACTGGATGACAGCATTCGGGACGCCCATGCTTCGTGCGGAGCGAGCGTTGATGATCGGATCCGACGCCGTGCGATCCATCAGCAACGCGATTCGATGCGACATCGAGGCGGCATACGACATGCGCTTCCGGCCAGAGACGCTCAGGGTGCTTCCCTTGGGCCTCTTATCTGAGACACACAGCGCAGAAGCGCCGACGGATGGGGTCTGCACGGTGCTTTTCGTAGGCCGCCTCGAACACCGAAAGGGCATCGATGTCCTCCTGCAGGCAATCCCCCGAGTCCTGGAACGCGCGCCCGATGTGCGATTCCGGATCCTGGGCGACAACACGATCACGGATCCGCACGGCTACAACCCTTCGCAGGAATTCGAGAAGAGTGACGAGGGCCGGCGATGGAAGGGAAAGGTCGTCTTCGAAGGCCGCGTGACTGACGAGCAGTTGCGCACCGCCTACGCCGGTTGCCATATCTTCGTCGCCCCGAGCCGGTTCGAATCTTTCGGATTGGTGTTTCTCGAAGCGATGCGCGAGGCGAAGCCCGTCATTGGATGCGCCGTCGGCGGCATGCCGGAAATCATCCGACATCAGCAAACCGGACTCTTGGTCAAGCCCGGAAATGCGGATGAACTGATCGCGGCATTGCTCGAACTCATTCGATCACCTGAGTCCAGGGATCGATTGGGGAAAGCCGGACGTCACGTCTTCGAGGAACGATTCACCGCCGCGCGCATGGCAGAGGGCAGTGTCGAGTTGTACCGGTTGGCGCAAGCAAACTTCCGGAAACCCAGCGAATGAAGATCTCCTACATCAACGGCGTGTGTGTCCATCATGACGCTATCTCCAATGCCATTCGCGACGAACTCGGATTCCTGAATGATGCAGGCTACAGGGACGTACATCTCTATACGCATGCCTGCGACTATTCGGACCTGCCGCACAGCTGCGTCGAGCGGACTTCAAACATCGCGCTGAGTCCTCATTTTCAAGCCAGCGACATCGTCGTCTTTCATTTTGGCGTCTACTACCCGCTGTTCGACCTGCTTCCAGCTGCCCCCAAGGGCTCGAAGCGGATCGTCGTCTTCCACAACGTCACACCGAAGGAACTTGTTCCTTCCCGTGACCACTGGCTGATCGAGAAGTCCTTCGTCCAGTTGGACAACATCCGGTGGGCCGATCGTGTGGTCTGCGACAGCACCAGCAATCTGCAGGTCCTCGAAGGGCGCGGCATCAGGACGGACGCGGTGGTGGTGCCGCTGGCAATAACGTCTGCGCTGGCCGCGCCTGAAACCAAACCCAGCTTCGACGATGATCAGATCCGAATCGCTTTTGTCGGCCGCTTCACGCGCGCCAAGGGACCGCAGGATCTTCTCCGCGCCATGGAGTGCGTCCTGCGGCGAGAACAACGTTGTTCCGCTTTGGCAGGACGGGTCCGGCTCGATCTCATCGGCAACCTCCAGTTTTCGGACGCATCGCTGCTTGCTCAGCTGGATCACGACATCAGACGACTGCGCGAATCGTTTCCGCAGCTCGAAATCCATCTGCAGGGAAATGCATCGGATCAGCTCAAGCATTCGATCCTCGCGTCCGCGGACATGTTTGTCCTGCCCACCTACCATGAAGGTTTTTGCGTTCCCATCATTGAGGCCATCGCGAGCGGCTGCAGCGTCGTCGCCTACGGGAACTCGAACGTGCCGGCCATCACCGGCGGCTTGGCTCGACTTGTAGCGACGGCTGACATCGATGCATTGGCCGGCGCGGTGGTATCCGGCATGGCGCAGGTTCGCTCCCATGACTGGCGCCAGGGCGAAGCATCGGGCTATCGCCGCTACCTGCAAGGCGCGAGGGCGCACGTGGCGCAGTTCGCCCCACCGGTCGTGGCGCGCAGATTCCTCGACGCGCTGTCGTTGGCATGAGATGGGTTGAAAATAGTGTGAAGCACGCCTGTAAGCCGGATTCTGTGCACTGAAGCTCTTGCGAACCCCAGCGTGACCGCCATTACTCTGGGCCGTTTGTCGCCAAACGGCTCGGTGCCACCTACCCGCCAGCTCTGCGGAACCACATCGACGCTGGCCTACTTGGTGTTGCTGCGCGCAGAGATTGCCCGTTTCACCCGACCGGGGTTGCCCCTGGCCGACTCGTCTCTGTTGCTCTGATCCTCACCTCGCGGTGGAGAGCCGTTAGCTCCTGCGCTGTCCTGTGCAGTCCGGACGTTCCTCCAGTGCGCTCTTTCGAGACATGCACCAGCGGCGGTCCGGCGTGCTTCACGCGGCGATTATCGCCACAATGGCGCTCCCGTTCACTCACAAGTCCATCGGTCACCGCTTTCGCACACTCGCCAAATCAGGAATGCCGTGGAACCGGCTTCGCCGGGCCACTGGCATTGCCCCCGGCAGGGGGTTGGCGAAGCGACACGAAGTGCGCGCAGCCTGGGGGCGAGCAACAACATGAAAGCAGACAACATCCTTCAGACCATCGGCAACACGCCGCACATCCGCATCCAGCGACTGTTCGGCAACGCGACGCAGCAGGTCTGGATCAAGTCCGAGCGCGCCAACCCCGGCGGCTCGATCAAGGATCGCATCGCGCTCTCGATGGTCGAAGACGCCGAGCGCTCCGGCGCGCTCAAGCCCGGCGGCACGATCGTCGAGCCGACCTCGGGCAACACCGGCATCGGCCTGGCGATGGTCGCGGCGGTCAAGGGCTACAAGCTCGTTCTGGTGATGCCCGACAGCATGTCGGTCGAACGGCGCCGCCTCATGCTGGCCTACGGCGCGACCTTCGACCTCACGCCGCGCGAGAAAGGCATGAAGGGCTCCATCGCCCGCGCCGAGGAGATCGTCGCCGGCACGCCCGGCGCCTGGATGCCGCAGCAGTTCGACAACCCGGCCAATGTGGCGGTGCACGAGCGCACCACGGCCGAGGAGATCGCGGCCGACTTCCCCCAGGGCGTCGACGTGCTGATCACCGGCGTGGGCACCGGCGGCCACATCACCGGCTGCGCGCGGATCCTCAAGAAGAAGTGGCCGAAGCTCAAGGTGTTCGCGGTCGAGCCGGTGGCCTCGCCGGTGATTTCCGGCGGCCAGCCGTCGCCGCACCCGATCCAGGGCATCGGCGCAGGATTCATTCCGAGGAACCTCGACACATCGCTGCTCGACGGCGTGATCCAGGTGGACGCCGAACCGGCGCGCGAGATGGCGCGGCGCTGCGCGCGGGAAGAAGGCATCCTGGTCGGCATCTCGTCGGGTGCCACGCTGACCGCCATTGCGCAGAAACTGCCCTCGCTGCCGCCCGATGCAGTGGTGCTCGGCTTCAACTACGACACGGGCGAGCGCTATCTTTCCGTCGACGGATTCCTGCCCGCGTAGCCAGACCACCCCCAGCCTCGCCCACTTCGTGTGGCTCTGCACCCCCTCAAGGGGACGCACCCCTGCGGCCCGGCGAAGCCGGTTCCGCGGGTGCCCGCGAAGGGGCTTCGCTGTGCTTGCCTGGGTCCGCCTATATTCGGAGCTTGCTTGATGAATACGAGCCCGCACGATGCTCCGACTATCCGAACTCAAACTCCCTCTCGACCATGACGAAGCGGCGCTGCGCCACGCCGTCGACTCCCTGCTGGGCACGCCGCCCGGCGCGGTAACGGAAATCAAGGTCTACAAGCGCAGCTTCGATGCGCGCAAGGCGCAGCTGCTGCAGGTCTATATCGTCGACGTGACGCTCGCGGACCCGACGCTCGAAGCACAGTTGCTCGCCAAGCTCGCCGAGAACCCCCGCGTGGCGCCGACGCCCGACATGGCATGGCACCCGCCGGCCCAGGCCCCCGCCGGGCTCGCACTGCGCCCGGTGGTGGTCGGCTTCGGCCCCTGCGGCATCTTCGCCGCGCTCGCACTCGCGCAGATGGGCTTCAGGCCGATCGTGCTGGAGCGCGGCAAGACGGTGCGCGAGCGCACCAAGGACACCTGGGGTCTCTGGCGCAAGAGCGTGCTGAACCCGGAGTCCAACGTGCAGTTCGGCGAAGGCGGCGCCGGCACCTTCTCCGACGGCAAGCTCTACAGCCAGATCAAGGACCCGCGCTTCCTCGGCCGCAAGGTGATGGAGGAGTTCGTCAAGGCCGGCGCGCCGCCGGAAATCCTCTACGTGGCGCACCCGCACATCGGCACCTTCAAGCTGGTGAAGGTGGTCGAGAACATCCGCGAGCAGATCATCGAACTGGGCGGCGAGATCCGCTTCGAGCAGCGCGTGACCGACGTGCTGCTCGAGGACGGCCCGGGCGGCAAGCACCTGCGCGGCCTGACGGTGCTCGACCAGCGCACCGGCCAGACCAGCGAGCTGCGCGCCGACCAGGTGGTGATGGCGCTCGGCCACAGTTCGCGCGACACCTTCGCGATGCTGCACGAGCGCGGCGTCGACATCGAGGCCAAGCCCTTCTCGATCGGCTTCCGCGTGGAGCATCCGCAGGGCCTGATCGACCGCGCACGCTGGGGCCGGCATGCCGGACATCCGTTGCTGGGCGCGGCCGACTACAAGCTGGTCCATCACGCGAGCAACGGCCGCTCGGTTTACAGCTTCTGCATGTGCCCGGGCGGCACCGTCGTCGCGGCGACCAGCGAGCCGGGGCGTGTCGTGACCAACGGCATGAGCCAGTACTCGCGCAACGAGCGCAATGCCAACGCCGGCATCGTGGTCGGCATCGAGCCGAGCGACTATCCGGGTTGGGAGGAAGGCCGCACCGGTTCGCCGCTCGCGGGCATCGAGCTGCAGAGGTCGCTGGAATCGAATGCCTACGTGCTCGGCGGCAGCAATTACCGCGCGCCGGGCCAACTGGTGGGTGACTTCGTCGCGGGCAAGCCATCGACGGCACTCGGCAGCGTCGAGCCGTCGTACAAGCCCGGGGTGACGCTCGGCGATCTGCATGCCGCGCTGCCCGCTTACGCGATCGAAGCGATGCGCGAAGCCTTCCCGGCCTTCGGCCGCAAGATCAAGGACTTCGACCTGCACGACGCCGTGCTGACCGGCGTCGAGACGCGCACCTCGTCGCCGATCCGCATCGGGCGCGGCGAGGACTTCCAGAGCCTCAACGTTCGAGGCCTCTATCCGGCCGGCGAAGGCGCCGGCTATGCGGGCGGGATTCTGTCGGCGGGCGTCGATGGTCTCAAGGTGGCCGAAGCGGTCGCGACGAGCATCGCCGCGCAACCCGCCTGAACAAAAAAAGCCGCCCGAAGGCGGCTTTGACTTTGCCCTGCGGCCCCTTTTTCGATCAGGCCTGCTGCGAAGCCTGAAGCGCAGCGATGCGTTGTTCGATCGGCGGGTGCGTGGCGAACAGGCTGCCCAGCTTGCCGGTGATGCCCATCGCCTCGACCGACTTCGGCAGTTCGCCCGGAGGCAGGCCACCCAGGCGAGCGAGCGCGTTCACCATCGGCTGCTTGCGACCCATGAGTTGCGCCGAGCCCGCGTCGGCACGGTACTCGCGCTGACGCGAGAACCAGGCGACGACGATCGCGGCGGCGAAGCCGAGCACGATGTCGAGCACGAGCGTGGTCACCATGTAGCCGATGCCGGGGCCCGAGGAACGGTCGTCGCCGCGGCGCAGGAAGCTGTCGACCGCATAGCCGATCACGCGCGAGAGGAACACGACGAAGGTGTTCATCACGCCCTGGATCAGCGTCATCGTGACCATGTCCCCGTTGGCGACGTGCGCGATTTCGTGGCCGATCACGGCTTCGACTTCCTCGCGGGTCATGTTCTGCAGCAGACCGGTCGAGACAGCGACCAGCGCCGAGTTCTTGAATGCACCGGTGGCGAAGGCATTGGGTTCGCCTTCGAAGATGCCGACTTCGGGCATGCCGATGCCGGCCTTGTCGGCGAACTTCTTGACCGTCTGCACGATCCAGGCTTCGTCGGGCGACTGCGGGTCGTTGATGATGTGAACGCCCGCCGACCACTTGGCCATCGGCTTGCTGATCAGGAGCGAGATGATCGCGCCGCCGAAGCCCATGACGAGCGCGAAGCCGAGCAGCGCGCCCAGGTTCAGGCCGTTGGCGGTCAGGAAGCGGTTGACGCCGAGCAGGCTCGCGACGACGCCGAGCACCGCCACGACCAGGACGTTGGTCAGCACGAACAGAAGGATGCGTTTCAAGTTGATTTCTCCGTGAGGCGAACGTGGCGCAGATGGGGGCCGGACCGGCCCGCTTCAAGCTGCGCCGCCGTCGCAGGGACTGGGGGTTGGACTTCGTTCTGCGCCCCTGCGTGGACGAAAGATTTCCGAATCATCATAGAAGGAAAAGTTCTCGTTTTGAACGCACCAGCCTGGCACACCGAGCACCGGCAGCGGGGTGAAAGGCTTGGTCGCCAGATGCGCAGGATGGAGCGAGGCGGCAATGGTCGCATCGTCCAAGGCGTGCGAATCCATTTCCCCCGCCGCGATGAGGACATGGGCGGTGGCGGCCTTGCGCGGCGCGGTCAGCTTCTCCAGCAGGGCATGGCCGAAGACGAGCAGTCGCGCGTCACGCCACAGCGATCGTTGCGTGACGAAGAGGCCTCGCCAGTCCCGGGCGCGCAAGGCATGCCACAACGGCTCGGGCGCATCGAGCACGGCGCCGTTCTCGTCGAACAGCGTCAGCGCATCGCGCACTCGGCCGCGCGTGGCGCCGATGCCGTCGCGCGCGATCTCGGCCGCCTGCAGTTCGTTCAGGCGCCGCTTGGTTTCGGGGAAATGCAGCCACATCAACCCATTGAAGAAGTCGTGCAGGTTGTCGCGCGTGGGGACGCATGCGGTTCGATGGATGAAGGCCTCATAAGCCTCGCCCGGCCGCGCGCTGTCACCGGGCACGAACCGCAGCGGGCCCGAAACCAACGCGATGGATGCGGATTCACCCGAGAGCGCCTCACTGACGCTGGCGCCGCGAAACACTTTCTCCGCGACACGCGTAGCGCGCGACGCGTAAGGCGCCAGCCACGGCGTGCCGATGTCGAAGCTCCAGACGTCGCTGGATGCGCTCACGAGCGAACGGGGCCGACGTACTGCACCTTGTTGGGCGTCTTTTCGGGTGTCAGCAGGAACAGTTCGGGATGCTTCTTGAACAGCTTGGGCGAGCTCGCGCTCTTGCCGAGCAGCTTTGCGGCGCGCAGGCGTTCGGCGGCCAGGTTGAGTTCGACCTTGTTGCCCGTCGCCAGCTCCGTCACCGCGTCGAGGATGCGGACCACATCGTCGGGCAACGCAGGCACGCTCGGCGCGGCCGCCGGCGCTGCCTTGGCGCGCCGGGTGGTGCGCTTCTTGGCCGGCGAGGCCTTCGGCGCCTGGTGATGCAGCAGATCGACGAAGCTGTCGTAGATGGCCACGGTCTCGTCGCCCGTCTTGCCCTGCTGGCCGATGCCGCACACGCGGCAGCCTTTTTCGCGCAGGCGGATCACGAGCGGCGCGAAGTCCGAATCCGACGACACCAGCACCACCACATCCGGCCGCTCGGCGATGACGAGGTCCATGGCGTCGACCGCCATCGCGATGTCGGTGCTGTTCTTGCCGGCGGAGAGGTTGACCATCGGCCGCACCGACAACCGCTTGAAGAGCGCTTGCTGCTTGAGCGCCGTCTCCGCGTTGCAGTAGGCGCGCCGCACGTGGATGTTGCCGTGCTCGGTCATCGTGCGCTGCACGGCCTGCTCGATCACATCGGCGGATACGTTGTCGGCATCGATCAGCAGCGCCACGCGCGGCGAAGCGTTCATGCCATTCTCCAGCCGACGGTTTCGCCGCCGCGCAGCGGCTTCAGCGTGGCGTCGCCGTAGGGCACGGTCTCGGGCACGGTCCAGCTTTCGCGGCGCAGGGTCACGGTGCCCTTGTTGCGCGGCAGGCCGTAGAAGTCGGCGCCATGGAAGCTCGCGAAGCCTTCCAGTTTGTCGAGCGCGCCGGCCTTGTCGAAGGCTTCGGCATACAGCTCGAGCGCGGTGAGTCCGGTGTAGCAGCCTGCGCAGCCGAGCGCATGCTCCTTGAGGTGTGCGGGATGCGGGGCGCTGTCGGTGCCGAGGAAGAACCGGTCGCTGCCGCTGGTCGCCACCTCGACCAGCGCCACGCGATGCGTCTCGCGCTTGAGCACCGGCAGGCAGTAGTAGTGCGGCCGGATGCCGCCGGTGAAGATCGCGTTGCGGTTGTAGAGCAGATGGTGCGCGGTGATGGTCGCGGCGGTGAAGCGGCTCGCGTCGCGCACGTAGTGCGCGCCTTCCATCGTCGTGAGGTGCTCGAACACCACCTTGAGTTCCGGGAAGTCGCGGCGCAGCGGAATCATCACGCGGTCGATGAACACCGCCTCGCGATCGAAGAGATCGACCGCCGGATCGGTCACCTCGCCGTGCACCAGCAGCAGCAGGCCGTGCTTCTGCATGGCTTCGAGCGTCGGATAGGTCTTGCGGATGTCGGTCACGCCGGCATCGCTGTTGGTGGTGGCGCCGGCCGGATAGAGCTTGAGGGCGCGCACGCCGGCGTCGGCGGCGCGCTGGATTTCGTCGGGCGGCAGGTTGTCGGTGAGATAGAGCGACATCACCGGCTCGAAATCCGTGCCGGCGGGCACTGCGGCGCGGATACGTTCGCGGTAGGCCACGGCCTGCTCGGCGGTGGTCACCGGCGGGCGCAGGTTCGGCATGATCAGCGCGCGGCCGAACTGGCGCGCGGAATGGGGGACCACGGCTTCGAGCGCGACGCCATCGCGCACATGCAGGTGCCAGTCGTCGGGGCGGGTGATGGTGAGGGTGTCGGCGGGGCTGTTCATGGGGCCGGATTGTCCCATCGCGCCGCCGCGGCGCCCGAAACGAATGTTCAGTCGTTCGACGTGAACACGCGGCTGAGCACCGAGCGACGCCGGGGCGCGGGCGCGGCCGCGATCTGCGCCGCCTTGAACTGTGCGTAGGCGGCGCGCTCCGCGTGCAGCACGGCTTCGAGCGCTTCGAGGCTGGGGCGGTCGTAGGCCCACATGCCGCTGACCGCAAAATGCGCTTCCTTGCCGGGCAACGGCTTCGGCGCGACCTGGACGTTGCGCACGCCGATGCTCTGCAGCAGGTCCGCGCGGGCTTGCGCCAGATAGGCCTGGCGGCCTTCGAAGCCGTCGATGTCGCGGCCCAGCATGATCTCGATGGCGCTGATCGCCTCGTAACTGGTCGCCACGAAGTTCACCACTTCGGCGATGACGAGCTTCGCGATGCGCCTGGCCAGAAAGTCCGCCTGGTTGGTGGCCTCGAAATCGCCCAGCAGGATCTCGTCGCCCGTCGCTGCAAGCACGACCGTTCGTACGATTCCCACACTGGCGTCACCGTCCAACACCTCGATCGGCGTGCCAAGCACGTACGAATCCGACCCAGGGCTCCTCATCGTCAGGTTTTCGAAGCTCATCCCTCCGATGCTACTGGAGCGGCGCCCCGCACCCGGGCGAGGATGAAATCGATGAAGGTCCGGGTGGCGCGCGTGTGCTGTCGGTTGGGCATGTAGAGCATGTACATCTGGGTGCCGAAGATGCTGAGCCGCCAGTCGTCGAGCGTGGTCAGCACATCGCCGCGCCGCACGTCGTCGTTCATCAGGTAGTCCGGAACCAGCCCAATGCCGAGCCCTGCGAGGATCGCCTGCCGCAGGAAGAGGAAGTTCTCCGAGATCAGCGTCGGCTCCAGCACCACTTCGCGGCGCTCCTCGCCCTGGTAGGCGGCAACGCGCAATTGGCGCCCGATGACCGCCGCGGTGACCACCGGCGCGGACTGCAGCTGGTCGAGCTGCATTGGCAGGCCGTGCTGCGCGGCGTACTCGCGCGACGCGCAGGCGACGTAGCGCACCGGGCCGAGATCGCGCGCGACGAGGTTCTGCGGCGGCTCCGGAATCACGCGGATCGCGATATCGACTTCGTCACGCAGCAGGTCCTCGATGCGGTTCTCGAACAGCACGTCGAGCACGATGCCCGGGTATTGGCGCTTGAAGTCGATCAGCCATTCGGACATCACGATCTGCCCGTAGCCGCTCGGAACGCTCAGGCGGACCCGGCCGAGCAGGCTCTGCCCCAGAGTGGTGACCGACTCGCGAGCGGCGGCGAGTTCGCTCTGGATCGCGAGCCCGTGCTGGTACAGCCGCAGCCCGATCTCGGTCGGCTCCGCACGGCGCGTGGTGCGGCGCACGAGCTGCGCGCCGACCGAGCGTTCGAGCTGGTTCAGGTGGTAGCTCACGTTCGCGCGGGTCATCTTGAGCCGGCGCGCGGCCTCGCTGAGGTTGCCGGCGTCCAGGATTTCGACGAGGAGAGTGAGCGATTGCAGATCCATGCAAGCCCGATTTTGTCAAAAATACTTTGACAGTCTGTCAATCGCCAATGCAATTGTCAAAGGCCGTCGCGGGGCCAAGAATCCGAGGTTCACCCTCAAGGAACCGTTCTGGTTCACGCCCACGGAGACACACAGCATGGCTTCCCCCGCTTCTTCCACGCCCTCTTCCGCGTCTTCTCCCGTCAGCTTCCGCCGCGATGGCGACGTGTTCGTCGTCACCATCGACAACCCGCCGGTCAACGCGCTCGGCGTCGACGTCCGCCGCGGCATCGTCGCCGCCATCGAAGCGGCGGAGGCCGACGCGAACGCGGCCGCCGTGCTGATCGTGGGCGCGGGCCGCAACTTCATCGCCGGCGCCGACATCCGCGAATTCGGCAAGACGCCGCAGCCGCCCTCGCTGCCCGAGGTCTGCAAGCGCATCGAGGACTGCAACAAGCCGGTGGTGGCCGCGATCCACGGCGCGGCGCTCGGCGGCGGGCTGGAGATCGCCCTGTCCGCCCACTACCGCCTCGCGGCGCCCTCGGCCAAGCTGGGGCTGCCTGAAGTGGCGCTCGGCCTGATCCCGGGCTCCGGCGGCACGCAGCGCACGCCGCGCCTGATCGGCGTGAAGCCGGCGATCGAGCTGATGCTGAGCGGCCGGCACGCGGGCGCGAAGGAGGCTCTGTCCCTCGGGCTCGTCGACCGTCTCGGCGAAGCCGCCGATGCCACCGCCGAAGGTCTCGCCTACGCCAAGGAACTGATCGCCGCCAAGGCCCCGGTGCGCCGCACGCGCGACGCGCAGGCGCTCGCCGATGCTGCCGCCAGCCGCGCCGCCCTCGACGCCGCGCGCGCCGACACCGCCAAGAAGAGCCGCGGCCTGTTCTCGCCGATGAAGATCGTCGAAGCGGTCGAGGCCGCGCTGACGCTGCCCTTCGACGAAGGCATGGCGCTCGAACGCAAGCTTTTCCTGCAATGCATCGAGAGCCCGCAGCGCGCCGGCCTCATCCACGCCTTCTTCGCCGAGCGCGAAGTGCTGAAGGCACCCGAGACCAAGGTCGCCAAGCCCCGTCCGCTCGATTCGGCCGGCATCGTCGGTGGCGGCACCATGGGCGCGGGCATCGCGGTGTCGATGCTCGACGCCGGCATCCCGGTCACCATGATCGAGCGCGACGATGCGCAGCTCGCGCGCGGCCGCGCCAATGTCGAGAAGGTCTACGACGGCCTGATCCAGAAGGGCCGCATGACACAGGAAGCCAAGGCCGCCGTGATGGCGCGCTTCACCGGCTCCACCTCGTACGACGCGCTCGCGAAGGTCGACATCGTGGTCGAGGCCGTGTTCGAGGAAATGGGCGTCAAGAAGGCGGTCTTCGCCGAGCTCGACCGCGTGTGCAAGCCCGGCGCGGTGATCGCCACCAACACCTCGTACCTCGACATCGACGAGATCGCCGCCAGCATCTCGCGCCCGCAGGAAGTGGTCGGCCTGCACTTCTTCTCGCCGGCCAACATCATGAAGCTGCTCGAGATCGTGGTGCCCGCCAAGGTCAGCGCCGACGTGGTCGCCACCGGCTTCGAGCTCGCCAAGAAGCTCAAGAAGGTGCCGGTGCGCGCCGGCGTGTGCGACGGCTTCATCGGCAACCGCATCCTCGCGGTCTACCGGCAGGCGGCCGACCACATGATGGAAGACGGCGCCTCGCCCTACCAGATCGACCAGGCGGTGCGCGACTTCGGCTACCCGATGGGCCCGTTCCAGGTGTCCGACCTCGCGGGCGGCGACATCGGCTGGGCGACGCGCAAGCGCAAGGCCGCCACGCGCGACCCGAAGGCGCGCTACGTGCAGGTGGCCGACCGCATCTGCGAGCGCGGCTGGTTCGGCCAGAAGACGCAGCGCGGCTACTACCTCTACCCCGAAGGCGCGCGCACCGGCCAGCCCGACCCCGAAGTGCTCGCGATCATCGACGCCGAGCGCCAGCGCGCCGGCATCACGCCGCGCCCCTTCACCGACGAGGAAATCATCCGCCGCTACATGGCCGCGATGATCAACGAAGGCGCGAACGTGGTGCACCAGCGCATCGCGCTGCGTCCGCTCGACGTGGACGTGACCTTCCTCTACGGCTACGGCTTTCCGCGCCATCGCGGCGGCCCGATGAAGTACGCCGACACCGTGGGCCTCGCCAAGGTGCTCGCCGACATCCGCGAATTCGAGAAGCAGGACCCGGTGTTCTGGAAGCCCTCGCCGCTGCTCGTCGAGCTGGTCGAGCGCGGCGCCGACTTCGCGAGCCTCAACCAGTCCGAGTAATCCCAGCATCCAAGGAGACACCACCATGCGCGAAGCCGTCATCGTTTCGACCGCCCGCACGCCGCTCACCAAGGCGCACCGCGGCGAATTCAACATCACGCCCGGCCCCACGCTGGCCGCCTTCGCGGTGAAGGCCGCGGTGGAGCGTTCGGGCATCGACCCCGCGCTGATCGAGGACGCGATCCTCGGTTGCGGCTACCCCGAAGGCACCACGGGCCGCAACATCGCGCGCCAGTCGATCATCCGCGCGGGCCTGCCGATCTCGATCGCCGGCACCACGGTGAACCGCTTCTGCGCCTCGGGCCTGCAGGCGATCGCGATGGCCGCGGGCCGCATCGTGGGGGAAGGCGTGCCGGCCATGATCGCGGGCGGCGTCGAGAGCATCTCGCAGATCCGCACCCGCAGCGCCACCGACAGCGGCGACAGCGGCATGGACCCGTGGATCGTGGAGCACAAGCCCGCGCTCTACATGGCGATGATCGAGACCGCCGACATCGTCGCCCAGCGCTACAACATCAGCCGCGAGGCGCAGGACCGCTTCTCCGCCGAAAGCCAGCGCAAGACCGAGGAAGCGCAGCTCGCCGGCCGCTACAAGGACGAGATCGTGGCGTGCACCACCACGATGGCCGTGACCGACAAGGAGACGAAGGAAGTCACCCACCGCGAAGTCACCGCCACCGAAGACAACTGCAACCGCCGCGGCACGACGTACGAAGCGCTCGCCAAGCTGAAGCCGGTGATGGGCGACGACAAGTTCGTCACCGCCGGCAACGCCTCGCAGCTGTCCGACGGCGCCTCGGCCTGCGTGCTGATGGAAGCGAAGGACGCCGAGCGCGCCAACCTCCAGCCGCTCGGCGCTTTCCGCGGGCTCGCAGTCGCCGGCTGCGAGCCGGACGAAATGGGCATCGGCCCGGTCTTCGCGGTGCCGAAGCTGCTCGCGCGCCACGGGCTGAAGGTTCAGGACATCGACCTGTGGGAACTCAACGAAGCCTTCGCTTCGCAATCGATCTACTGCCAGGAGAAGCTGGGGATTCCGTCGGAACGCCTCAACGTCGACGGCGGCGCGATCTCCATCGGCCATCCCTTCGGCATGACCGGCGCGCGCCTCGCGGGCCACGTGCTGATCGAAGGCAAGCGCCGCGGCGCGAAGTACGCGGTGGTCACGATGTGCATCGCCGGCGGCATGGGCGCCGCGGGCCTCTTTGAAATCTACTGACCCACCCCCAGGCTGCGCGCACTTCGTGTCGCTTCTCCAACCCCCTTGCAGGGGGCAACACCAGCGGCCCGGCAAAGCCGGTTCCGCGGTGTTTCACGGACATTCGTAGAACCAACTGAAAGGGGATCCCATGGACCTCAATTTCACGCCCGCGGAAGAGGCGTTCCGCGACGAGGTGCGCGCCTTCCTGGCCGCGAAGCTGCCCAAGCGCCTGTCCGACAAGGTCGCGACCGGCAAGCACCTGACCAAGGCCGACATGCAGGAGTGGCACGCCATCCTCAACGAGCGCGGCTGGCTCGCCAACCACTGGCCGAAACAATACGGCGGACCGGGATGGAACGCAGTGGAGAAGTTCATCTTCGAGAACGAATGCGCGCTCGCGCATGCGCCGCGCATCGTGCCCTTCGGCGTGAACATGCTCGGCCCGGTGCTCATCAAGTACGGCAACGAGGCGCAGAAGCAATATTGGCTGCCGCGCATCCTCGACGGCAGCGACTGGTGGTGCCAGGGCTACTCGGAACCGGGCGCGGGCTCGGACCTCGCCTCGGTCAAGACCTCGGCGGTCCGCGGCCGCGATGCAGAGGGCGACCACTACATCGTCAACGGCCAGAAGACCTGGACCACGCTGGGCCAGCATGCCGACATGATCTTCTGCCTGGTACGCACCAACAAGGACGCCAAGAAGCAGGAAGGCATCAGCTTCCTCCTGATCGACATGAAGTCGCCGGGCGTGGAAGTGCGGCCGATCATCACGCTCGACGGCGAGCATGAGGTCAACGAGGTGTTCTTCTCCGACGTGCGCGTGCCCGCCGGGAACCTCGTCGGCGAGGAAGACAAGGGCTGGACCTGCGCCAAGTACCTGTTGACCTACGAGCGCACCAACATCGCGGGCGTGGGCTTCTCGGTCGCGGCGATGGAGCAGCTCAAGGTCATCGCTGCCAGTCAGAAGAAGAACGGCCGCCCGCTCGCCGAAGACCCGGCGTTCGCGGCGCGCATGGCGAAGGTCGAGATCGACCTGGAGAACATGAAGACCACCAACCTGCGCGTGATCGCGGCGGTGGCCGGCGGCGGCGTGCCGGGCGCGGAAAGCTCGATGCTCAAGATCCGCGGCACCGAGATCCGCCAGGAGATCTCGTCGCTCACCCGGCGCGCGATGGGTGCGCAGGCGCGGCCCTTCGTCGCCGAGGCGCTGACGGAAGGCTTTGCCGGCGAGGCGTTCAGCCCCGCGCCGGCTGCGGCGGCACGCTACTTCAACAACCGCAAGCTGTCGATCTTCGGCGGCTCGAACGAAATCCAGAAGAACATCATCTCCAAGATGATCCTCGGGCTCTGAGAGGCACAGTCATGAACTTCGAACACACCGAAGACCGGCGCATGCTCGCCGACAGCCTGAACCGTTTCATCGCGGAGCAGTACGGATTCGAATCGCGCAATCGCATCGCGCAATCGAAGGAAGGATTCAGCAAGGCGATCTGGCAGCAGTTCGCCGAGTTGGGCGTGATCGGCGCGCTGTTCAGCGAAGCCGATGGCGGCTTCGGCGGCGCGGGCTTCGATGTCGCCGTGGTCTTCGAGGCGCTCGGGCGCGGGCTCGTGGTGGAGCCGCTGCTCGGTGCGGTGATGGCCGGCGAGGCGATCTCGGTCGCGGGCGACGATGCGCAGAAGGCCAGGCTCGGCGAGATCATGAGCGGCGCGACCGTCGCCGCCTTCGCACATGACGAGCCCCAATCGCACTACGAGCTGTCGCGCGTGCAGACGCGTGCCGAACGCAGCGGCGACGGCTGGGTGCTCGATGGCGTGAAAGCCGTGGTGCAGCAGGGCGAGCAGGCGAGCCTCTTCGTGGTCTCGGCGCGCACTTCGGGCGGCATGGACGACGAGGCGGGCATCTCGCTCTTCCTCGTGCCGGCGAACGCCCCGGGTCTCAAGGTACGCGGTAGCCCCGCGATCGACGGCGGCCGTGTGGCAGAGCTGACTTTCGACAACGCGAAGCTGGGCGCCGACGCCTTGCTAGGCGGTGAAGGCAAGGGATTCGACGCGCTCGAACGCGCCATTGGCCGCGGCGTGCTCGCGCTGTGCGCCGAAGCGCTCGGCGCCATGGAATCGGCCAAGGACGCCACGCTGGAGTACCTGCGCACGCGCAAGCAGTTCGGCGTTTTCATCGGCAGCTTCCAGGCGCTGCAGCACCGCATGGCCGACCTGCTGCTGGAAATCGAACAGGCGCGCTCCGCCGTCATCAACGCGGCAGCCGCGATGGACGCGGATCGCGTCACCCGCGAGCGCGCGCTGTCGGCCGCCAAGTTCAGCATCGGCCGCATCGGCACGCTGGTCGCGCAGGAAAGCATCCAGATGCACGGCGGCATCGGCATGACCTGGGAACTGCCGCTCGCGCACTTCGCCAAGCGGCTGGTGATGATCGACCACCAGCTCGGCGACGAGGACCATCACCTGCAGCGCTACATTGCGCTCGGCCGCGCCTGAGAGAGCCGCCGCCATGAGCACGAACCATCCGCCGATCGCGGCGCCCTTCACGGCATCGTTTCCGATCCGCAGCGAAGCCGACATCCGCAGGCTCGAGGAAACGCCGCTCGCCGAAGCGCTCACGGTGCGAAGCACCTACGAGATCTTCCGCAACTCGGCCGCGGCCTTCGGCGACAAGACCGCGCTGACCTTCCTGCGCACCGGCAATCCGGACGACGCACCGATCCGCTGGTCGTATGCACAGTTGATGAACGGCATCCACCAGACCGCGAACCTGCTGCACCGCCTGGGCGTCGGGCCGGACGACGCGGTCGCGATCCTGCTGCCGGGCTGTCTCGAATACCACCTCGCGCTCTGGGGCGGGGCGGCGGCCGGCATCGCGCAGCCGCTCAATCCGCTGCTGACGGACGAGAAGCTGGTCTCGCTGATGAAGGCCGGTCGCGCGAAGGTGCTGATCGCCTATGGCAACGATGTCGAATCCGGCATGTGGTCGAAGGCGATGCGCCTGCGAGAACAGGTGCCCTCGCTCACGACGGTGCTGCGCGTCGCGCCGCACGACGAAGCGCCGGGCAGCCCCGGCGCGTTGCCGGCGGGCGTGCTGGACTTCGTCACGGAACGCGCGAAAGAGCCGGCCGATCACCTGGCGAGCGGACGCGACATCCAGTCGAGCGACATCGCCGCGTACTTCCACACCGGCGGCACCACCGGCGCGCCCAAGCTCGCGCGGCACAGCCACGGCGCGCAGGTCTTCACCGCATGGGCCAGCATCAAGCTCACCGGCCAAAGCGCGAAGGACACCTCGATCAACGGCTACCCGCTGTTCCATGTCGCGGGCGTCCTGCCGGCTTCGCTGGCGCTGCTGTCGGCGGGCGTGGAAATGATCATTCCGACGCCATCGCTGCTGCGTAACAAGGAGGTGGTGGCCAACTACTGGCGGCTGGTCGAGAAGTACCGGGCGACTTCGCTCTCGGCGGTGCCCACCGTGCTCGCGGCGCTGGCCAACGTGCCGCTCGCCGGCGCGGACATCTCGTCGATCCACTACTGCCGCACCGGCGCGGCGGTGCTGCCGCCCGAGCTGGCGGCGCGATTCGAGCGGCTCTTCGGCCTGCATGTGCACGAGAGCCTCGGCATGACCGAGATGGCGGGCATCTCCACCATCACGCCGCCGGGCGTGAACGGACCCGCGGGTTGCGTTGGCTTCCGGCTTCCCTACGCGCAGATGCGCATCGTGGCGCTCGATTCGAACGGCAACGCGAGCGACCGCGACCTGCCGCCCGGCGAGCAGGGCATGGTGCTGTTCAAGTCGCCCAACGTGTTCTCGGGTTTCGTCGATCCGGCCGACACCGCGAAGGCGTTCACCGCCGATGGCTGGCTCGCGACCGGCGACCTGGGCTGGCTGGACGATGAAGGTCGGCTCAATCTCTCGGGCCGCTCCAAGGACCTGATCATCCGCAGCGGCCACAACATCGATCCCAAGGTCATCGAGGACGCGCTCGGCGCGCATCCCGCGGTGCAGCTCTGCGCCGCGGTGGGGGCGCCCGACGCCTATGCGGGCGAACTGCCGGTGGTCTTCGCGACGCTGGCGCCCGGCGCATCCGCGACCGAGGCGGAGCTGCTCGCCTTCACCGGCGAACGCGTCGATGAAGCGCCCGCCAAGCCCAAGTCGGTGATCGTGATCGAGCACATGCCGATGACCAACGTCGGCAAGATCTACAAGCCCCAGTTGCGCGCGATGGCCGCGCGCAAGGTGGCGGAGTCGATCGTCGACGAAGCCTGCGCGTCACTCGGCCTCGACGAAGCGGCCCGGCCGCGGGTCGAGACGGATGGTGAAAGCGCGCTCAAGGTCGTCGTCGATGCGGCGGCCGCCGGTGCCCAGGCCGCGCAATTGCACGCGCAACTGCAGCAGGTGCTGGGACGACTGCCGTTCAAGACGCAGGTGGTCCTGCAATAACTTCGCCGAACAAACTTCCGGAGACAAACCATGAACAGATCGATTTCCAGCCGCCGCGCGTGGCTGCAGGCAGCAGCGTGCACGGTCGCGCTGTGCGGCAGCTTCGCTCCCGTCCACGCACAGACCTATCCCACCAAGCCGATCAAGCTGGTCGTGCCCTTCCCGGCCGGCGGCGCGACCGATGTGCTCGCCCGCGTGATCGGCGAGAAGATGGCGGCCAGCATGGGCCAGCCGGTCATCGTCGACAACCGGGCCGGCGCGGCCGGCATCATCGGCACCGATGCGGTCGCGAAGTCCGCGCCCGACGGCTACACCATCGTGCTGTCGCTGAGCAATTCGCTCTTGACCAACCAGTTCCTCTACGAGAAGCTGCCCTACGACCCGCAGCGCGACCTCACCATGGTCTACCAGATCGCGGCCGCGCCGCTGGTGCTGGTGGTGCACCCGAGCATGCCGGTCAAGACCGCTCCCGAACTGCTCAAGTACGTCAGTGCGAACAAGGGCAAGGTCGCCTACGGCTCGTACGGCATCGGTGCCTATCCGCACCTGGCCGGCGCGCACATGAGCCTGACGCAGCAGGCCGACATGAACCATGTGGCCTACAAGGGCGAGGCGCCGATGATCACGGACCTGATCAGCGGCCAGATCCAGATGGCCTTCGCGAGCGCGCTCGTGGCCAAGCCGCACATCGAGGCCGGCAAGCTCAGGGCCATCGGCGTGAGTGGCGAGCGCCGCATGAGCGTGCTGCCGAACGTGCCCACGCTGGCCGAGCAGGGCCTGAAGGACGAGGCCTACCGCGTGACCGGCTGGCTCGCGATCGCGTTGCCGGCCAAGACGCCCCAGCCGATCGTGCAGCGCATCGCGGACGAAGTGCGCAAGGCGACGCAGCAGCCCGACGTGCAGACGCGCATCGCGGCCATGGGCTTCGAGGTCAAGGACAGTTCGCCCGAAGCCTTTGCCGCCGCCTACAAGCAGGAGCGCCCGGTGTGGGAACGCCTCATCAAGCAATCGGGCGCGAAGCTCGAATGAATTTTTCAATTGAAGGAGTGAGACCGTGAAGATCCTTGTTCCCGTCAAGCGGGTCGTCGACTACAACGTGAAGGTGCGCGTGAAGAGCGACGGCACCGGTGTGGACATTGCCAACGTCAAGATGAGCATGAACCCCTTCGACGAGATCGCCGTCGAAGAGGCAGTGCGCCTGAAGGAGAAGGGCGTGGCGACGGAAATCATCGCTGTGTCCTGCGGTGATGCGAAGTGCCAGGAGACGCTGCGCACCGCGATGGCGATCGGTGCCGATCGCGGCATCCTCGTGGAGACCGCCGAAGAACTGCAACCCCTTGCAATCGCCAAGCTGCTCAAGGCGCTGGTCGACAAGGAACAGCCCCAACTTGTCATCCTCGGCAAGCAGGCCATCGACGACGACAACAACCAGACCGGCCAGATGCTGGCTGCGCTGGCGGATCTGCCGCAAGCCACCTTTGCCTCCAAGGTCGAAGTCGCCGGCGAAAGGGTCAGCGTCACGCGTGAAGTCGACGGCGGCCTCGAAACCCTGTCCCTGTCTCTTCCCGCCGTCATCACCTCCGACCTGCGCCTGAACGAGCCGCGCTACGTGACCTTGCCCAACATCATGAAGGCCAAGAAGAAGCAGCTCGATACCGTAAAGCCCGAAGACCTCGGCGTGGACGTCAAGCCGCGCCTGAAGACCCTGAAGGTGACAGAGCCCCCGAAGCGCGGCGCCGGCATCAAGGTGCCCGATGTCGCCACGCTGGTGGACAAGCTGAAGAACGAAGCCAAGGTGATCTGAGGAAGACTGACATGACCGTACTAGTTATTGCGGAACACGACCACGCCACCCTCAAGCCGGCGACCCTGAACACCGTGACTGCAGGCATTGCTTGCGGTGGCGATGTGCACGTCCTCGTCGCAGGTGCCAATGCTGCAGAAGCTGGCAAGGCCGCCTCCCAGGTGGCTGGCGTTGCCAAGGTGATCGTGGCCGACAGCCCGAGCCTGGCGGAAAACCTCGCCGAGAACGTCGCAGCGCAGGTTCTGGCGATTGCCAAGAACTACAGCCACATCCTGTTCCCGGCCACGGCCAACGGCAAGAACGTGGCGCCGCGCGTGGCCGCCAAGCTGGATGTCGCGCAGATCAGCGACATCACCAAGGTGGACAGCCCGGACACCTTCGAGCGCCCGATCTACGCCGGCAACGCCATTGCCACGGTGCAGAGCGCAGACCCGATCAAGGTGATCACGGTGCGCACGACCGGCTTCGACGCGGCAGCCGCCACGGGCGGCAGCGCCGCCGTCGAGAACGCCGAAGGTGTTGCCGACAGCGGCAAGAGCAGCTTCGTGGGCCGTGAAGTCACCAAGAGCGACCGCCCCGAACTCACCGCCGCCAAGATCATCGTCAGCGGTGGAAGAGCCCTCGGCAGCGCCGAGAAGTTCAACGAAGTCATGACGCCGCTGGCGGACAAGCTCGGTGCAGGCCTCGGTGCCAGCCGCGCCGCCGTCGACGCGGGCTACGCCCCGAACGACTGGCAGGTGGGCCAGACGGGCAAGATCGTCGCCCCGCAGCTCTACATCGCAGCGGGCATCTCCGGCGCGATCCAGCACCTGGCGGGCATGAAGGACTCCAAGGTCATCGTCGCGATCAACAAGGACGAAGAGGCCCCGATCTTCTCGGTGGCCGACTACGGCCTCGTGGCCGATCTCTTCACGGCCGTGCCGGAACTCGTCAAGGCGCTCTGAGCCTTCTCCGAAAGGACCCACCATGAAGACCCGCGTCACCGAACTGCTCGGCATTCGCTACCCGATCATCCAGGGCGGCATGCAATGGGTGGGACTGGCAGAGCTGGCCTCGGCGGTCTCCAACGCCGGCGGCCTCGGCATCCTGACGGCGCTCACGCAGCAGACGCCCGACGACCTGCGCCGCGAGATCGAGCGCACGCGCACGATGACCGACAGGCCGTTCGGCGTGAACCTCACGATCCTGCCCGCGATGAAGCCGCCGCCGTATGCCGAATACGTGCAGGCCATCATCGACAGCGGCGTGAAGATCGTCGAGACGGCCGGCAACAGCCCGCGGGACTTCATCGCGCAGTTCAAGGCACATGGCATCAGGATCGTCCACAAATGCACCTCGGTGCGCCATGCGCTCTCGGCCGAGCGCAACGGCGTGGACGCGGTGTCGGTCGACGGCTTCGAATGCGCGGGACATCCGGGCGAGGACGATGTGCCGGGCCTCGTGCTGCTGCCGATCGCGGCGCGCGCGCTCAGCATTCCGATCATCGCGTCGGGCGGCATCGCCGACGGGCGCGGCATGGCGGCGGCGCTGTCGCTCGGCGCGGAAGGCGTGAACATGGGCACGCGCTTCTGCGTGACGCAGGAAGCGCCGATCCACTACAACATCAAGCAGGCGCTGGTCGCGGCTTCGGAGCGCGACACCAAGCTGATGTTCCGCACCATGAAGAACACCGCGCGCGTGTTCCGCAACGCGATCTCCGAGGAAGTGGTCGCGACCGAGAACCGTCCGGGCGGCTGCCAGTTCGAGGACATCCGCCCACTCGTCGCCGGCGTCCGCGGACGGGCAGCGCTGGCGTCGGGCGAGGTCAACGGCGGCGTCGTTTCGGCGGGCCAGTGCATCGGGCTGATCGACGACGTGCCGACCTGCGCGGAGCTGCTCGAGCGCATGGTGCGGGAGTGCCGGGAGCACCTGGACCGGGCGCGCGCCTACTTCGACTGACCGGCCTTCGGGGACGCCGGCCATCGGGGGCCGGCTGGGGAAATCCCCCGATGGATGAAAGGTCATCGATCGTTAGGATCGATCACCGCTTCCCTGTCGAGGTGTACGGATCGCGTCCCGGCGACCGGCCGGCGACACGGCGTATCCCTCACTTGCCCGATGACCACCCCGAACGAGTCCGGCCCCGTGCTGGACGCCGCCAGCCCCCTCCCCCCTGAAATCGAAGCCGCCGACGAAAAGACGCGCGTCCCGCTCGCCATCGAGGACTGGGCGACGGTGGTCATCATGGGGCTGCTGGCGTGCATCACCTTCGCCAACGTGCTGGTGCGCTATTTCACCGACTCCTCCTTCGCTTGGACGGAGGAGTTCTCGGTGTTCCTCATGATCCTGCTCGCGCTCGTGGCCGGCTCGGCCGCGGTGGCGCGCGACCGCCACATCCGCATCGAGTACTTCGCCGAGGGCGGCTCGATGGCGCGCCGCAAACGCCTCGCGCAGTTCGGCGCGGCGATGGTGGCGCTGCTGTTCCTCCTGGTCGCGGCGCTGAGCGTTCGCGTGGTGTGGGACGACTATCGCTTCGAAGAAACTTCCCCGGGCATCGGTGTCCCGCAGTGGTGGTATTCGATCTGGCTGCCGATCGTGTCGCTGGCGATCGCGCTGCGTGCCGTGGGCCTGTTCATCCGCCGCGGCCGCAGGACGATGGACGCGAACGACGGAAGTGCCAAGCCATGATCCCGACGCTCCTCTTCGCCGCCTTCATCGTGATGATGCTGGTGGGCGTGCCGATCGGCGCGGCCCTGGGCCTCGCGGGCGCGGCCTGCATCGCGCTGGCCAATGGCGACGCGCAATGGTTCGGCCTGCTCGCGGTGCCGCAGAACTTCTATGCCGGCCTCGGCAAGTACCCGTTGCTCGCGATCCCGATGTTCGTGCTGGTGGGCTCGATCTTCGACCGCTCCGGCGTGGCACTGCGGCTGGTGAATTTCGCGATCGCGATCGTCGGGCGCGGTCCCGGCATGCTGCCGCTGGTGGCGATCGTGGTCGCGATGTTCCTCGGCGGCATCTCGGGCTCGGGACCGGCCAATGCGGCGGCGGTCGGCGCGGTGATGATCGCGGCGATGTCGCGCGCGGGCTATCCCGATGCGTATTCGGCCAGCGTGGTCGGCGCTGCGGCGGCGACGGACATCCTGATCCCACCTTCGGTCGCCTTCATCGTGTACTCGGTGCTGGTGCCGGGCGCATCGGTGCCGGCGCTGTTCGCGGCGGGCATGATTCCGGGCATCCTCGCGGGCATCGCGCTGATCGTTCCGGCGGTGTGGCTCGCGCGCAAGCACAAGATGGGGGCGCTCGAATCCAGCCTGCCGCGCCCGCCGTTCTGGAAGAGCTTCCGTGAAGCGACCTGGGGCCTCGCGGCGCCGGTGCTGATCCTCGGCGGCATGCGCGCCGGCCTCTTCACGCCGACCGAAGCGGCGGTGGTGGCGGTGTTCTACGGCCTCTTCGTCGGCATGGCGATCCACCGCACGATCCAGCTGCGCGACCTGTTCGCGATCCTGCGCGAATCGGGCGAGTTGTCGGCGGTGATCCTGCTCGTCGTATCGCTGGCGGGCATCTTCGCGTATTCGCTCTCGACGCTGGGCGTGATCGATCCCGTCACGCGCGCGATCGTCAACTCGGGGCTGGGCGAATACGGCGTGCTGTCGCTGCTGATCCTGCTGCTCATCACCGTCGGCATGTTCCTCGACGGCGTGTCCATCTTCCTGATCTTCGTGCCGCTGCTGTGGCCGATCGTGCAGCACTACAAGTGGGACCCGGTGTGGTTCGGCGTGATCCTCACGCTCAAGGTCGCGCTCGGCCAGTTCACGCCGCCGCTGGCCGTGAACCTGATGGTGTCGTGCCGCATCGCCAACGTCCGCATGGAAGAGACCGTGCGGTGGGTCGGGTGGATGCTGTTCGCGATGTTCCTCGTGATGGTGGCCGTGATCATCTGGCCCAGTCTGGCGCTCTGGCTGCCCCACGAACTGGGTTATTGATGGATAGAGGCCCCACATCTGGCGCCCACCCCGGAGCCCGGTCTGCGGTGCGGCGCTGCGGGCGCCTCTGCGCCGCCGAGGAGCGCAGCCTTTCGCGGATCAGGGCTCGCGCTTGTCTGGGCGAAGCGAGTTTGCGCGAGACCCCGCGAAAGGCGAGCACCGCAGGGGAGCCGCGAAGCGGCCGGCGTAGTGAAGCCCGCAGCGCTGCACCGCAGACCGGGCGGACCCCGCAACGCGCGCAGCCCCCAACGAACCACATCAGTCAACCCAAGGAGACCTAGCAAATGAAATTCCGTCGCTCCCTCATCGGCCTCCTGGCCGTCGCCGCCGCCCTGGGCGGCTTCTCCGTCAGCGCCACCGCCCAGAACTACAAGGCCGAATACAAGATGTCGCTGGTCCTCGGCCCCCCGACCCCGTGGGGTGAAGCCGGCCGCCTTTGGGCCGACCTCGTCAAGGAGCGCACCCAGGGCCGCATCAACATCAAGCTGTACCCCGGCGTCTCGCTGATCCAGGGCGACCAGACCCGCGAATTCAGTGCGCTGCGCCAGGGCGTCATCGACATGGCCGTCGGTTCCACCATCAACTGGTCGCCGCAGGTCAAGCAGCTGAACCTGTTCTCCATGCCCTTCCTGATGCCCGACTACGCCGCCGTCGACGCCCTCACGCAAGGGGCCGTCGGCAAGGACATGTTCGCAACCCTCGAGAAGGCCGGCGTCGTGCCGCTCGCGTGGGGCGAGAACGGCTTCCGCGAAATCACCAACTCCAAGAAGCCCATCAAGTCGCCCGAAGACCTCAAGGGCATGAAGATCCGCGTCGTCGGCTCGCCGATCTTCTCGGACACCTTCACAGCGCTCGGCGCCAACCCGACCCAGATGAGCTGGGCCGATGCGCAACCGGCACTCGCAAGCGGCGCGGTCGACGGCCAGGAGAACCCGCTCTTCCTCTTCACCGTGCTCAAGATGCACACCGTCGGCCAGAAGTTCGTGACCACCTGGGGCTACGTCTGCGACCCGCTGGTGTTCGTCGTCAACAAGGAGATCTGGTCCTCGTGGACGCCGGCCGATCAGGCGATCGTGCGCCAGGCCGCGATCGATGCCGGCAAGCAGAACATCGCGCTCGCCCGCAAGGGACTCGTGGAGGCCGACAAGCCCGTGCTCAAGGACATCGCCGCCATGGGCGTGACCGTGACCAACCTCACGCCGGCCGAGCGCGACGCCTTCGTCAAGGCCACCCGCCCGGTCTACAACAAGTGGAAGTCCACGGTCGGCAACGAACTCGTGACCAAGGCCGAGCAGACCATCGAGGCGCGCAAGCACTAGATTCGGCGCGTGCCCGACAGAAAAGCCCCGCGATGCGGGGCTTTTTCATGGGCGTCGGGCCGCGATCACTGCGGCTTCGCCAGCCCCAACTTCTCGATCAGCGCCTTCTCGCGCGTGAACGTCGTCTGCGCGAATTTCGTGTAGTCGGCCGAACTCATGTAGATCGGCAGCATGTCGTAACGGCCGAGCGAGGCGACGTAGCTCTGCTCCTCCATCGCCTGCTTGAACGCGTCGTGCAGCTTCTTCACGACCTCCGGTGGCGTGCCCTTCGGCGCACCGATGCCGAAGGGCGAGTTCTGCACCACGTCGATGCCGAGCTCCTTGAGCGTCGGCGCATCGGGGAATTTCGCGAGCCTCTTGTCGCCCCAGGTGTTGAGCACCCTGAGCTTGCCCGCTTCGACCAGCGGCGCGAAGCCGGTCGAATCCGCGATCGCCATCAGGTGTCCGCCGAGCACCGCCTGCGAGAGATCGGCGCTGCCCTTGTACGGCACATGCTGAAGCTGGATGCCGAGCTGCTGCGCGATCAGCTCGGTCGTCAGGTGCGGGCTGGTGAGATTGCCCGTCGAACCGTAGGTGAGCTTGCCCGGGTTGGCCTTCGCGTAGGCGACGAAATCGTTCCAGTTCTTGAACGGACTGTCGGCCGGCACCGCGATGCCGAACGCGTAGCCGGTGAGATTGATGACATAGCTGATGTCCTTCACCGGGTCCCACGTGATCCTGGTGGTGTAAGGCAGGCGGAACACGCCGAGCGGGATCTGGGCGATGGTGTAGCCGTCCGGAGCCGAGGTCTGCAAGGCCTGCGCCGGCAGCGTGCCGCCGGCACCGGGCTTGTTCTCGATCACGATCGGCTGGCCGATGATCTTCGACGCGTTGTCGGCCAGTTGCCGCATCGTGATGTCGGTCGGCCCGCCCGCCGGGAACGCGATGATGAGCTTGATCGGCCGGCTCGGAAAACTCTGCGCGTAGGCGCCGGTGGTTGCTGCGGCGCCAAGCAAGGCGGCGCACAAGAGGTGTCGACGAATCATCTGGTTGCTCCCGGAGTCAGGCCCGCATTTGGCCGCCGGGATATTCGCCGGGCAACCGGGTAAGCCCCCGGTCAGCCTGCCTGCTGCATGAATCCCTCCAGCACGTTGACCGCGTTGGCGCCGACCTCGGCCACCGCATAGCCGCCTTCGAAGACGAAGACGGTCGGCAGCCCGGCCCGCGCGAGGTCCTCGCCGATGCGCAGGTAGTCGGGCGTGGCCAGCGTGAAGCCCGCGATCGGGTCGCCTTCGAAGGTGTCGAGGCCGAGCGAGACGACGAGCGCGCCCGCCTTGAATGCGGCGATGCCGCGCAGCGCCTCGATCAAGGCCTCGCGCCACTGCTCGAATCCCGTGCCGCGCGGCAATGGAAGGTTGCGATTGAAGCCCAGCCCCCCACCCGCACCGCGCTCGTCGGCGTAGCCGAGGTAGTACGGGTATTCGGTGTGCGGATCGCCGTGGATGCTGGTGAACTGCACATCGGCGCGGTCGTAGAAGATGGCCTGCGTCCCGTTGCCGTGGTGGTAGTCGATGTCGAGCACCGCCACCCGATCGACGCCCGCATCGCGCAGCGCCTGTGCGGCGATCGCCGCGTTGTTCAGGAAGCAGTAGCCGCCGAAGAAATCCGGGCCGGCGTGATGCCCCGGCGGCCGGGTCAACGCGAACGCGGCGCGCGCGCCTTTCAGCACGTGCGAAGCGGCGGTCAATGCACAGCAGGCGCCTGCGCGCGCCGCCCGCCATGTGCCCGATGTCAACGGCGTGCCGGCGTCGTACGAGAACAGGCCCATGCGCGCCGCGAAGCTCGCGGGCAGCACGTCGGAGCGGAAGGTGCGGATCGGCCAGTACGAAGGAAAGGCATCGCGCTCTGCATTGGCCGGATCCAGCGCGACCCACTCGTCCCATGCATTGGCAAGGAAGTCGAGATAGCGCGATGAATGAACCCGCGCGAATGCGGAGCCGTCGAACTCGGCGGGAGACTCGATCGGCCCGAGGTTGCGCTCCTGCAATTCGCGCAGGACGTAGTCGGCGCGGGCCGGCACCTCGAAGCACGGCACCAGTTGGCCGCGGAACATCTCCACCTTGCCGTGGTGCACGGTGTGGAGGTGATTGAAGACGGTGAGCATCGCGCAAGGTTAGCGCGTGTCCACGACCACACCAATGGGCCTTCCAGTCATCCAGCCACAGAGCCCGGTCTGCGGTGCGGCGCTGCGGGCGCCTCTGCGTCGCCGAGGAGCGCAGCCTTTCGCGGATCAGGGCTCGCGCTTGTCTGAGCGAAGCGAGTTTGCGCGAGACCCCGCCAGAGGCGAGCACCGCAGGGCAGCCGCGAAGCGGCCGGCGCAGTGAAGCCCGCAGCGCCGCATCGCAGACCGGGCGGACGCTCCAGGGGAAAGCACTCAGGCCTCCCGCCGCAACCCTTCCGAGGCCTCGTCCAGAACAGGCAGCGGCACGACCACATTCGCCGACCGCGCCGCCCGGGCCAGCACCGGTCCCAGAGCCACCCCGGTGTGCGTCCGAAGCGCAACGACTTCTTCAGGCGGCGCAGCCGCCACGATCCGCCCCCCCGCGCTCCCGCCTTCAGGCCCCAGGTCGATCAGCCAGTCCGCCTCGGCAATCACGTCGAGGTCATGTTCGATCACCACCACGCTGTGCCCGCCGTTCACCAGCCGATGCAGCACGTGGATGAGCTTCTCGACATCGGCCATGTGCAGGCCCACGGTCGGCTCGTCGAGCACGTAGAGCGTATGCGGCGTCTTGTTGCCCCGCCGCGTGACGTCGTCGCGCACCTTGCTCAGCTCCGTCACGAGCTTGATCCGCTGCGCCTCGCCGCCCGACAACGTCGGCGAAGGCTGCCCCAGAGTGAGATACCCCAGCCCCACGTCCTTCAGCAACTGCAGCGGATGGCTGATGTTCGGCATCGAGGCGAAGAACTCCACCGCTTCGTCCACCTCCATTTGCAGCACATCGCCGATGCTCTTGCCGCGCCAGCTCACCGCCAGCGTCTCGGGATTGAAGCGCGCGCCATGGCACACCTCGCAGGGCACCTTCACATCGGGCAGGAAGCTCATCTCGATCGTGCGGACGCCCGCGCCCTCGCACCCCGGACAACGCCCCTCGCCCGTGTTGAAGCTGAATCGCGCCGGACCATAGCCTCGCGCCTTCGCCTCCAGCGTGTCCGCGAACAGCTTGCGGATCGTGTCCCAGAAGCCGATATAGGTCGCAGGGCAGCTGCGCGGCGTCTTGCCGATGGGCGTCTGGTCGACTTCGAGCACGCGGTCGATCGTCTCGTAGCCCTCGACCGCCCGGCATCCGGCCCATGCGGGGCGCTTGCCCGCGGCATCCGCATCGCGCCCCGCCTTCGTCATGCGTTGCACCACCACGGCATGCACATTGGCCAGCAACACATCGCGCGCCAGCGTCGACTTCCCCGATCCGCTCACGCCGGTCACGACGACGAGGCGCTTGAGCGGCAGCGACACCGTCACGTCCTGCAGGTTGTGCATGTCGGCACCGCGCACCGTCAGCCAGTCCGGCGCACCAGCCTCGGGCGAAGGCACCGGCCGCCTCGCCTGCAAAGGATGCTTGATCGCATCGCGCAGATAGCGCCCCGTCTGCGAATCGTTCGCCGCCTGGATCTCGGCGACGCTGCCCTCCGCCACCAGCCGACCGCCACGCTTGCCGGCACTCGGGCCGATGTCGATGATGTGATCGGCGCGGCGGATCGTGTCCTCGTCGTGCTCCACCACCACCAGCGTGTTTCCCTTGTCGCCCAGCTTGTGCAGGGCATCCAGCAGGATCTGGTTGTCGCGCGCATGCAGCCCGATGGTCGGTTCGTCGAGCACGTAGCAGACGCCCTGCAGGTTGCTGCCGAGCTGCGCCGCGAGGCGAATGCGCTGCGCCTCGCCGCCGCTCAAGGTCGGCGCGCCGCGGTCGAGCGTCAGATAGCCCAGCCCCACCTCTTCGAGGAATTCGAGCCGGCTGCGGATCTCCGGCACGAGGTCGCGCGCGATCTGCGCCTCGCGCCCCGACAGCTGCAGGCCTTCGAACCACGTGCGGATATCGCTCACGCTCATGCGCGCCAGTTGCGTGATGCCGATGCCGCCGTTGCCCGAGGCATCCGAAGCACCGAACAGCACCGCACGCGCCGTCGCGTTGAGTCGCGTGCCCTCGCAGGTCGGGCACACCACGTCGCCCACGTCCTCGGCTTCCGGCTCGGCGAAAGTCTGCTCGCGCCCCTTCTGGTCGTCGGCCATCACCGAATCGTCATAAACCTTGCGCTGCTCCTTCGTGAGCTTGACGCCCGTGCCCACGCAGTCGGGGCACCAGCCGTGCTTGCTGTTGTAGGAGAACAGGCGCGGATCGAGCTCCGCGTAGCTGGTGCTGCACACCGGGCACGCGCGCAGGGTCGAGAAGACATGTGCACGCCCGATGCCATGCGTCGGCGCGCCGGCCATCATCGCGCCGCGCAGGCCGGTGAGCTCGCTCATCACATGGACCACGCCCTTGCCGTGCTCCAGCGCACGCGCGAGCGCCTGCCGCAGTTCGGTCTCCTGCGATGGCAGAACGTCGAGGCTTGCCACCGGGAGCTCGATGTTGTGCTCCTTGAAGCGGTCGATGCGCGGGAAGCCGGTGGTCGGCAGGAATTCGCCATCCACCCGCAGGTGCGTATAGCCGCGCGGCCGCGCCCAGTCGGCCAGCTCGGTGTAGACGCCCTTGCGATTGCTCACCAGCGGTGCGAGCAGGCCGATGTGCTGGCCCTTGAAGTTCTTCAAGAGCTGCGCCGCGATGCTGTCTTGTGTCTGCGGCTGCACCGCCGCGCCGTCGTGGATGCAGTGCTGCACGCCGAGCTTGACGTACAGCAGCCGCAGGAAGTGCCACACCTCGGTCGTCGTGCCCACCGTGCTCTTGCGGCCGCCGCGCGAGAGCCGCTGCTCGATCGCCACCGTCGGCGGAATGCCGTACACCGCATCGACTTCAGGCCTCCCCGCTGGCTGGACGATGCTGCGCGCATAGGCGTTGAGCGATTCGAGATAGCGCCGCTGCCCTTCGTTGAAGAGGATGTCGAAGGCCAGCGTCGACTTGCCCGAGCCGCTCACGCCGGTCACCACGCTGAACTTGCCGCGCGGGATGTCGACCGACAGGTGCTTGAGGTTGTGCTCGCGCGCATTCACGATCTGGATCGCATCGCGCCCCGGCGCCGGTTGCGCATGCGCCGCATAGTCGCGCGCCGCCCGCTCGGCCACCTTGAAGGCGCCGGGGCCGATCGCGAGTTCGTAGTCGGCGAGCGCCTCGCCGGTCAGCGATGCGCGGTTCTCGCGCACCTGCTCCGGCGTGCCGACCGCAATGATCTGGCCGCCGCCCTCGCCGCCTTCGGGGCCGAGGTCGATGATCCAGTCGCTCGCGCGGATCACGTCGAGGTTGTGTTCGATCACGACCAGCGAATGCCCCGCGTCGAGCAGCTTGCGCAGCGCACGCATCAGGCGTGCGATGTCGTCGAAGTGCAGGCCGGTGGTCGGTTCGTCGAAGAGGAAGAGCTGGCCCTTGCGCGCCAGCGGCTGCTTGCTCGCGCTGCCGCTCTTCGCGGCTTCCGCGAGAAAGCCCGCGAGCTTCAGGCGCTGCGCCTCGCCGCCGCTGAGCGTGGGCACGGGCTGGCCGAGCTTCACGTAGTCGAGGCCGACATCGACGATCGGCTGCAGCATGCGCAGCACTTCCCGATCGCCGATGGACTTGGGCCCCCACGCTCCGCCGCTACGCGGGTCGCTGCCCCCCGAGGGGGCTTGTTCGGCTTGGGGCGGCCCGGCGCCGAACAGCGCCGCCGCTTCGGCCACCGTGAGTTCGAGCACGTCGGCCACGTTCATCGTGCGGCCCTTGCGCTCGATCGTGACTTCGAGGATCTCGGGCCGATAGCGCTTGCCGTCGCAATCCGGGCAGCGCAGGTACACGTCGGAGAGGAACTGCATCTCCACATGCTCGAAGCCCGAGCCGCCACAGGTCGGGCAGCGCCCGTCGCCGCTGTTGAAGCTGAACTTCGACGAGGTGTAGCCGCGCTGCCGCGAGAGTGCCGCGGTCGCGAAGATCTCGCGGATCGCATCCCAGGCGCCGACGTAGCTCGCCGGGTTGGAGCGCGCGGTCTTGCCGATCGGCGACTGGTCGACGAAGACCACGTCGCTCAGGTGATCGGCGCCCAGCAGCCGGTCATGCGCGCCGGGGGATTCGGTCGCGCGGCCGAAGTGCCGCATCAGCGCGGGCGCAAGCACGTCCTGCACCAGCGTCGACTTGCCCGACCCGCTCACGCCGGTGATGCAGACGAGGCGCGACAGCGGGATCTCCACCGTCACATCCTTCAGGTTGTGCTCGCGCACGCCTTCGAGGATGAGGCGCGGCGTGTTCTCGCTCACCATGCGGCGGAAGCCCATGCCGATCTGCTTGCGGCCGCCGAGGTATTGGCCGGTGAGCGTGTCGGCGTCGCGCAGCGCGTGGGTGCTGCCGTCGAACACCACGCGGCCGCCGCGCACGCCGGGGCCGGGTCCCATGTCGATCACGCGGTCGGCGGCGAGCATCACCGCCGGGTCGTGCTCCACCACCACCAGCGTGTTGCCGGCATCGCGCAGGCGCAGCATCGCTTCGGTGATGCGGTTCATGTCACGCGGATGCAGGCCGATGCTGGGCTCGTCGAGCACGAACAGCGTGTTCACCAGCGAGGTGCCGAGCGCGGTCGTGAGGTTGATGCGCTGCACCTCGCCGCCGCTCAGCGTGCGGCTCTGGCGGTCGAGCGTGAGATAGCCGATGCCGACGTCATGCAGGTAGCGCAGGCGCGTCGTGATCTCGTCGAACAGCAGCTTGAGCGCCTGCACCTCGCCTTCGCTCGCGTTGCTCTGGTTGCCATGGCTCTCGATGCCGTCGAAGAAGCGGCGCAGCCGCTCGATGGGTAGCAGCATCAGGTCGTGCAGGCACAACCCGGGCAGCGATTCGAGCTGCGCGCGCGACCACTTCGCGCCCTTGGGCATGAAGCGTTTCGAAGGGTCGAGCACCGCATCGGCGTCTTCCTTGCTGCCGATGCGCCACAAGAGGCTTTCGAGCTTGAGCCGCGCGCCCGCGCAGGTCGGACACGGCGTGTAGCTGCGGTACTTGGACAAGAGCACGCGGATGTGCATCTTGTACGCCTTGCTCTCCAGGTAGCCGAAGAAGCGGCGGATGCCGTACCACTGCCGGCTCCAGTTGCCTTCCTTGTAGTTGGGCGTGCCCTCGATGACCCACTGCTTCTGCTCTTCCGTGAGCTTGCTCCAGGGCGTGTCGCGCGGAATGCCGGCGGACTCGGCGTGGCGCATGAGGTCGTCCTGCGCCTCTTTCCACGCGGGCGTCTGGATGGTCTTGATCGCGCCGGCGCGCAGCGTGAGCTTGTCGTTGGGGATCACGAGGCCGAGATCGACGCCGATCACGCGGCCGAAGCCCCGGCACGTCTCGCACGCGCCCACGGCCGAGTTGAACGAGAACATCGACGGGATCGGGTCCGCATAGCGGATGTCGCTTTCGGGGCAATGCAGGCCGGTGGAGAACCTCCACATCTCCGGCTCGGCACCTTCTTCGGCCGCCAATGCATAGACGCTGAGCCGCCCGCTGCCCCGTTTGATCGCCACCTCGATCGCCTCGATGACCCGCGCGCGTTCGGCGTTCGACATACGGAAGCGGTCAGCCACCACGTCGAGCACCTTGCGCGGGCCGGTCGGCGTCGCGACCTCGCGCTCGGCCTGGATGCGCGTGAAGCCGCTCGCGGAAAGCCATTGCGTGACCTCTTCCGCCGAGGTGCTCGCCGGCAATTCGACGGGGAACGTGAGGACGACGCGCGGATCCTTCGCCGCAGCGCGCGAGACCATCTCCGCATAGATCGAATCCGGGGAATCGTGCCGCACCGGCAGCGCGGTCTCGCGATCGAACAGTTGTGCCGCGCGTGCGAACAGCAGCTTCAGGTGGTCGTTGAGTTCGGTCATCGTGCCGACGGTCGAACGCGACGAGCGCACCGGGTTCGTCTGGTCGATCGCGATCGCGGGCGGAACGCCTTCCACCTTGTCGACGGCCGGCTTGTCCATGCGGTCGAGGAACTGCCGGGCATACGCCGAGAAGGTCTCGACGTAGCGCCGCTGGCCTTCGGCGTAGAGGGTGTCGAACACCAGGCTCGACTTGCCCGAGCCGCTCGGCCCGGTGACCACCGTCATCTCGCCGGTGCGGATGTCGAGATCGAGGTTCTGGAGGTTGTGCTGGCGTGCGCCGCGAATGCGGATGGAGCCCTGTGTCATGAGTGCCTTGCGGAATGGGGCAGACATTCTAGGAATTCGGGCGCACCTTCGCTTGCGGCGGCCCAAGGCGATCGCGGGCGGATCGCTTACACGCCGACACACATCGGCGGGCACCGCAAGCAGCCCCACAATCCGGCTCAACGCGGACATCCTGCCAAGCCATGACATTCCTCGTCGACGAAGAAATCACGTTCCGGAAACTGGAGATCCTGCTGGCCTTCATGGAAACCGGCAATCTCGCGCGGACTGCCGAAAAGCTCGACATCAGCACGGTGAGCGTGCATCGCGCCCTGCACTCGCTGGAAACGGGCGCTCGCTGCGCGCTGTTCCGGCTCGAGGGGCGCAACCTGCTCCCCACGGACGCGGCGAGGACGCTGGCCGACGTGGCGCGCGAGGTGGTGCGCACGATGTCCGAAGGCGTCCGCGCCACGCGCGAAGTGGCGGGCTACTCGGCCGACCGCATCCGCATCGGCTCGCTCTATTCGCTGACCAGCCGCACGGTACCGAAGGTGATCATGGGCATGAAGCTGCGCAAGCCCGACCTGCACACCGAGCTCGTGCTCGGCTCCAATGCCGACCTGCTGCAGAAGCTGCGCGACGGCGCGGTCGACGCGGTGCTGATGGCAATCCCCGACGACGCGCAGGACGTCGAATCCGAGCCGCTCTTCGAGGACGACATCTTCTTCGCCGCGCCCACAGGTTCGCGCTATGCGGAGATGGCCGAAGTCGATCTGGGCGCCTGCCGGCACGAGCGCTTCGTGAGCCTGTCCGAAGGCTTCGTGACCTACAGCGGCTTCATGGAATCGTTCCGCATCGCGGACTTCACGCCCGACGTGGTGATGCGCACCGGCGACATCTTCTCGCTGATGAACCTCGTGAGCGGCGGGGTCGGTTACACGCTGCTGCCGGGCCGCGTGCGCGGGGCCCTGCCGCAGAACGTGCGGCTGGTGCCGCTGCAGCCGAAGTACCTGGTGCGCCAGACGATCGCCGTGAACTTCCTGCGCACGCGCGAGCGCGACCCCAATCTGCTGGCGCTGCTGGCGCTGTGCCGCAGTTCGAAGGCCGAACTCGCCTGACCCGAGGCCCGAGGGTTAACCCGCGACCGTTTCACGCACCGTAAGCATCCCCGCACCCCGTTAATTGATCGTGCGGGGGGCCGCCGATACCGTACGTCCCCAGAGCGCCACGCATTCCGCGCGGCACACAAAAGGAGACGCCCATGATCATTTTCGGAACCGCCCTGCTGGCCGTGTGCCATCTGCTGGGCATCTTTCTCGGCGACCTGCTGGGGCAGGCGCTCGACGTGAAGACCAACGTCGGCGGCGTCGGCATCGCCATGCTGCTGCTCATCTTCGCGCGGCTCTACATGCAGAAGCGCGACATGCTGCCGAAGCTCACGGAACTCGGCGTGGAGTACTGGGGCGCGATGTACATCCCCGTCGTGGTTGCTATGGCGGCTCAGCAGGACATGGTGTCGGCGCTGCGCGGCGGCCCCGTCGCGGTGCTCTCGGCCATTGCCGCGGTCGCGATCTGCGCCTGCGTGATCGCGGCGATCAATCGCTCCGAACGGGCTCACGTGGAAGAGGAGAGCGCGCCACGACTGCACGACAACCCCCTGCTGACCGAAGCCGAGTAACCGAGTCCAGGAGTCACACCATGATCGAAATCCTCGAAAAAGCAGCCATCCACAACGGCCTCGTGACCGCCTTCGCGGTGGTCGGCCTGATCATCCTGGTCTCGGGCCAGATCTCGCGCCGGCTGACCTTCGGCCGCGTGCACGGCTCGGCCATCGCGATCGTGATCGGCCTGGCGCTCGCCTACTGGGGCGGCACGCAAACGGGCGGCCACAAGGGGCTGGCCGACATGTCGCTCTTCGGCGGCATCGGATTGATGGGCGGCGCGATGCTGCGCGATTTCGCGATCGTCGCGACCGCCTTCGAAGTGCAGGCCACCGAAGCGCGCAAGGCCGGGTTGATCGGCGTGGTGTCGCTGCTGCTGGGCACGGTGCTGCCCTTCATCGTCGGCGCGGCCATCGCGTGGAGCTTCGGCTACTCCGACGCGGTGAGCATGACCACCATCGGCGCGGGCGCCGTCACCTACATCGTCGGCCCGGTCACGGGCGCGGCCATCGGCGCGAGCCCGGACGTGATGGCGCTGAGCATCGCGACGGGCCTGGTCAAGGCCATCATCGTGATGGTGGGTACGCCGATCGCGGCGCGCTTCCTGGCGCTGAAGACACCGCGCTCCGCGATGGTGTTCGGCGGCCTCGCGGGGACCGTGAGCGGCGTCTCGGCCGGGCTCGCCGCGACCGATCGCAAGCTGGTGCCCTACGGCGCGCTGGTCGCCACTTTCCATACCGGCCTCGGCTGCCTGATGGGGCCGTCGGTGCTGTTTTTTGCCACCAAGGCATTGGTGGGCTGAGGAATCTCCATGGACCGAATGAACTGGAACACCAAGGCCGGGAACCGCGCGGCGCGTCTTTCGCGGGCGGCCAACGCGCTCGGGGCGGATCTCGCAGGCAAGCGCGTCGCGACCGAGGCCATCGGCAAGCTGCTCGAAGCGGTGCTGGAGCCGGGCGACCGGGTCTGCCTCGAAGGCAACAACCAGAAGCAGGCCGACTTCCTGGCGCGCGCGCTGGTGGAGGTCGATCCGGCGAAGGTGCATGGCCTGCACATGGTGCAGTCGGTGCTCGCGCTGCCGGAGCATCTCGACGTGTTCGAGAACGGCATCGCGGCGCGGCTGGACTTCAGCTTCTCGGGCCCGCAGGGCGCGCGCCTCGCAAAGCTGGTGTCGGGCGGGCGCATCGAGATCGGCGCGATCCACACCTACCTCGAACTGTTCGCGCGCTACTTCGTCGACCTCACGCCGCAGGTGGCACTGGTGGCCGCGCATGCGGCCGATGCAGAAGGGAATCTCTACACCGGCCCCAACACCGAGGACACGCCGGTCATCGCGGAGGCCACGGCCTTCTCGGGCGGCATCCTGATCGCGCAGGTCAACGAGCTGGTCGACGGCCAGACGACCACGCTGCCGCGCGTGGACATCCCGGCCGACTGGGTCTCCTTCGTCGTCAAGGCGCCGCGCCCCAACTTCATCGAGCCGCTCTTCACACGCGACCCCGCGCAGATCAGCGAGATCCAGGTGCTGATGGCGATGATGGCCATCAAGGGCATCTATGCGGAGTACGGCGTGCAGCGCCTGAACCACGGCATCGGCTTCGACACCGCGGCGATCGAGCTGCTTCTGCCGACCTATGCCGAGTCGCTCGGCCTCAAGGGCAAGATCTGCAGGCACTGGGCGCTGAACCCGCATCCGGCGCTGATCCCCGCCATCGAGGCCGGCTGGGTCGAGTCGGTGCATTCCTTCGGCTCGGAGCTGGGCATGGAGGACTACATCCGCGCGCGCTCCGATGTCTTCTTCACGGGCCCCGACGGCAGCCTGCGCAGCAACCGCGCGCTGTGCCAGGCGGCGGGCCACTATGCGTGCGACCTGTTCATCGGCTCCACGCTGCAGATCGATCTCGACGGCAACAGCTCGACCGCGACGCTCGGCCGCATCGCCGGCTTCGGCGGCGCGCCCAACATGGGTGCCGATGCGCGCGGGCGCCGCCATGCCAGCCCCGCATGGCTCAAGGCGGGACGCGAGGCGCGCAGCGGACGCGGCGGCGCGGCCGGCACGCCGCGCGGGCAGAAGCTGGTGGTGCAGATGGTCGAGACCTTCCGCGAGCACATGCAGCCGGCGTTCGTCGACCGGCTCGATGCGTGGACGCTGCAGGAGCAGGCCGGCATGGACCTGCCGCCGATCATGATCTACGGCGACGACGTCACGCACATCCTCACCGAGGAAGGCATCGCCAACCTGCTGCTGTGCCGCACCGATGCGGAGCGCGAGCAGGCGATCCGCGGCGTGGCCGGCTACACCGCCATCGGCCTGGGACGCGACCGGCGCGCGGTCGAGAACCTGCGCGATCGCGGCGTGATCCGCCGGCCGGAAGACCTCGGCATCGATCCGCGCGAGGCCACGCGCAACCTGCTGGCGGCGCGGAGCATGCGCGATCTCGTGCGTGCATCGGGTGGCTTGTATCAGCCCCCGAAAAGATTCAGAAACTGGTGATCGGAGAACGACCATGACCATTCCCGCAGGGCTCGAAGCCCTCGATTTCTCCTTCACCGGCACCCGGCCGGCCGGTGCCTTCGCGCCGGTGCTGGTCGGCGTCGTCGGCTCGGGCAACCTGGAGGTGCTGCTCGAAGCGGCCGGCGGGGACGCATGCAGCGTCCGCGTCGAGACCTCGGCGCGCGGCTTCGGCCCGATCTGGGAAGCCGTGCTCGGCGACTTCCACGAGCGGCATCCGCTGGCCGGCGTGCGCGTCTCGATCAACGACATGGGTGCGACACCCGCCGTCGTCAGCCTGCGGCTCGACCAGGCCGTGGCCGAACTGCCGCATGCGGCGCAAGGAGGACGGCCATGATCAGCTATGCCGAATGCTCGGCGCGCGAACGTCTCGCGCAGGTGCTCGATGCGGGCAGCTTCCATGAATGGCTGCCGCCGGCCGAGCGGCTCACCAGTCGGCATCTCGCGCAGCTCGGCGTGCCTTCGTCGTTCGACGACGGCGTGGCGATCGGGCGCGCGACGCTCGGCGGCGTGGATGTGTTCGTCGCCGCGCAGGAAGGCGCCTTCATGGGCGGCGGCGTCGGCGAGGTGCACGGCGCCAAGCTGGTCGGGCTGTTGCGCCGCGCGCTGCGCGACCGGCCGGCCGCCGTGCTGCTGCTGGCCGAATCGGGCGGCGTGCGCCTGCACGAAGCCAACGCAGGACTGATCGCGGTGTCGGAGGTCATGCGCGCCGTGCTCGACGTGCGCTCGGCCGGCGTGCCCGTGATCACGCTGATCGGCGGCGTCAACGGCTGCTTCGGCGGCATGGGGATCGTCGCGCGCTGCACCGACCATATCGTGATGAGCGATGTCGGGCGGCTCGCGATGTCCGGCCCGGAGGTGATCGAGGCCTCGCACGGCGTGGAGGAGTTCGACTCGCGCGACCGCGCGCTGGTGTGGCGCACCACCGGCGGCAAGCATCGCTGGCTGACCGGCGATTGCGACGTGCTCGTCGAGGACGACGTGGCCGCGTTCAGGCAGGCCGCGCTCGACGCGATCGGCGCGGCAAAGCCGGTGACGCTCGACGCGCTGGAACGCGAACACGCCCTGCTGAGTGCGCGCCAGCGCATGCTGCCGCCCGCGGACGAAGGCGGCGACGACGCGATCGCGCTGTGGACTCGCCTGGGCATCCCCGGCGCCGAGCGCGTGCCCGAGATGGATGTGACCGCGGTGCGCGCGCTGCGACCCGAATGAGGAGCGAGACGATGGACTGGAACCTTCTTGCCACCCGGCTTTTCGGCGCCGACCATGGCATTGCCGCGGATGGCGACTTCCTGCACGGCACCGCGCGCTTCGACGGACGGCCGATCACCGTGGTCGGCACCACCAACCATGCGCCCATCGGCGTGCGGGTAGCGCTGGCGCAGGCGCGCGTGGTGCTCGACACCGTCGCGCAGCATCCCGAGCGGCCGATCCTGCTGCTCATCGACACGCAGGGCCAGCAACTGCGCCGGCGCGACGAACTGCTCGGCATCAACCGCGCGATGGCGCACCTGGGCGCCAGCATCGATCTTGCGCGGCGGCGCGGCCATCGCGTGATCGGGCTGGTGTACGACCAGGCGCTCTCGGGCGGCTTCATCACGTCGGGCCTGATCGCGGATGCCTGCCATGCGCTGCCCGAAGCCGAGATCCGCGTGATGCGCATCCCCGCCATGGCGCGCGTCACCAAGCTGCCGGAAGAGATGCTCACCACGCTGTCGCAGTCGAATCCCGTGTTCGCGCCCGGTGTCGCGAACTACGTCGCGATGGGCGGCGTGCGTTCGCTCTGGGACGGAGACATGCCCGCCGCCCTGCGCGCCGCCCTGCGCGCCGCCCTGGCGGACACGCCGACGGACGACCGGCGCGCCATCGACGGCGCCGAGCGCGGCGGCCGCCGGCTGGCGGCCGCCGTTGCGCAACGCGTTCTCGACGCCGCCTGAGGCTCGCCATGATGCCGCTGCGCCGCCACCGGCTGGCCTTTCTCTCGGACACGGGCTGGGCCGACGTTCGCGCCCGTGCGTGGGACGCGCAGGCGCAGGCCTGCATCGAGCACTGGGCCGCGCACCGCCTGCCGCTGGTCGTCACGCGCCAGCCGCAGGCCGATGCGAGCGAAGGCCCGATCGCGCTCGGCCTGCCGGCGCCACTGCAGTGGGACCGGCGCCGCCTCGCGATCCACGTGCCCCGCAGCGCGCTGGCCTGGTTCGATGAATTCCCGCGCGCGGAAGATGCCGCGGGTCTGCTGCCGCGCATTCCGCGCGCTGCCTGGCGCGCGCTGGTGCGGCAGCTCGCGGGCTGCGATGCCTCGGCGCGCATCTACGGCGCCTATGGCTGGCAATTGCTGACCGGCCTCCCCTGCATCCGCGAAAGCTCCGACATCGACGTGTGGATCGGCGTGCGCGACGCCGAGCAGGCCGACGCCGTTGCCCACCACCTCGATGCCTTCGCGCCCCGCCATCCGCGGCTCGATGGCGAACTGGTCTTCGAGGACGGCACGGCGGTCGCGTGGCGCGAATGGCAGGCATGGCGAACCGGCCGTGCGCGCCACCTGCTCGTGAAGCGCCTGGACGGCGCCTCGATGGCGGATGCGCCCTTCGTGCGGCGGCATGCCCCAGCGCTGGAGATGGCGGCATGACCGCGCTTGCGATCTCGCGCGACGCGCATCGTTCGACGCACCTCACCGCTGGCGACATCGGCCGCGCCGCGACGCTCGCATTGCACGACGAACTCGAACTCGCGCCCAAGCCGGGGCTGGTGTCGTTCATCGACAGCGGCAGCCATTCCGACATGGACGCGCACACCTTCATGCGCAGCCTGTTCGCATTGCGTCACTACTTCGTGCAGATCGCGGCATTGGGCGAAGCGCATGTGCCGTTCGGGGCGCTGGAGGGCTGCGGCGTCGCGGCCGAACGGCGGATGCTCGCTGCGACCGGCGGCATCAACACGCATCGCGGTGCGATCTTCACGCTCGGCCTGCTTTGCGCGTCGGCGGGTGCGCTCGCGCGCGAAGGACAAGCGCTGTCGCCCAACGCGTTGCGCCGCGCGCTGGGTCGGCATTGGGGCGAGGCGCTCCACGCGCGCAGCCGCCGCACGTCGATGTTGCCCGGTGGCATTGCCGCGCGCCGATACGGCCTGCGCAGCGCCTCGGAAGAAGCGGCACTCGGATTCCCGGTGCTGTTCGACATCGCCGTGCCCGCACTTGCCGCGGCGACCCGGCGTGGGCTGGACTCGCAACGTGCGCGCCTGGACACGCTGTTCGCGGTCATGGCGTCGCTCGACGACAGCAACCTCGCGCATCGCGGCGGCCTCGCGGGCCTGCAGCACGCGCGAAGCACCGCGCGCGACTATCTCGAAGGCGGCGGCGCGGCGGCCGACGAACACCTAGAAGCCGCATGGGCCATCCATCGCGATCTCGTGGCGCGCCGCCTGTCGCCCGGCGGCGCGGCCGACACGCTCGCGGCTGCCTGCTTCATGCGGCGCGTCTGCGCACGGTTGGCATGAGCGCCGCCCGGCCGTCCGAAAGCGCTCGCACCGCAGTACGAAGCACGGAGCTTGCCCCATGAGCTACGCGCTGATCTTCTCGGGCCAGGGCATGCAGCATCCCGCCATGCTGCCGTGGCTGGCCGATGGCGAGCTGCTGCAGGGTGTGCAACGCCAGCTGGGCCTCGATTGGCGAGAGCGCCTGCGGAATCCGGATTGGGCGGGTCGCAATGCGCACGCGCAGTTGCTGTTGACCGGCCTGGGCCTCGCCGCATGGACGGCATTGGCCCCGCACCTTCCCGCGCCCGAAGTCGTCGCGGGCTACAGCGTCGGCGAGGTGGCGGCCTTCGCCGCCGCCGGCGTCTACGACGCGCCGACCGCCATCGATCTGGTGCGGCATCGCGCCGAACTCATGGACCGCGATGCGGAGCGCTGCGCCTGCGGCCTCGTCGCGGTGAGCGGCCTCGGCGCCGCGCCCGTCGAAGCGTTGTGCGCCGAATTCGGTCTCGCATTGGCCATTCGCAACGATGCGGTCAGCGTCGTGCTTGGCGGCCCCAAGACCGCGCTCGCACCGGCGGCCGAGTCGGCGCGGAGCCTCGGCGCTCACGTGACCGGACTCAACGTCAACGTCGCATCGCACACCGCGTGGATGAATGAAGCGGCGCGCGCTTTCGAGGCCTTGCTCGCCGCGCGTTCATTCGGATCGCCGCGCTCCCCTTTGCTGAGCAACGTCGCCGGCCGCGTGCGCAATGCCGACGAGGCCAGGACAGCTCTCGCGCGCCAGATCGACCACACCGTGCGCTGGGACGAATGCATGGAAGGCATCGCATCCCGGCGCGTGCGCTGCGTGCTCGAAATCGGCCCCGGGCAGGCGCTGGCGCGCATGTGGAACGATCGGCACGCCGACATCCCCGCGAGGTCCGCGGATGAATTCCGCAGCCTCAAGGGCGTGGTCGGCTGGATCGATCAACACGCGACCTGACCGAGTTGCACCGGATTTCTGTGGATAACGTTGTGAGTTGTACGAGGACGCCCGTGCCCGGAGGCAGGATCCACGCGGCTTGGCGCTGCATTGCCTCCAAATTGGGCACCCCGCAGACTATTTCGATTCGCCGCCCGCCGCTGGCGCCGGCGCATGCGTCGAATCCCCGCCGTGCTTCTCGCCCGACATGTCGACACTGCCGCCGGCCTTCATCAACACGAACATCACGATGGCCGCAAACACGATGAAGCCGACGATGAGTTTCCACATGCTCTGAATCTCCTCAATACCTTCTCGATCAAAAGAAAAGGCCCCGCGCCGTGGGCGGCACGAGGCCTTCGATCCAGCCAACCGGGAAATACCGCGGAACCGGCTTGGCCGGGCCGCTGGTATTGCCCCCTGCAAGGGGGCTGAGGGCCGCGGCTCCGGGCCTGCCTGCGCAGGCCTGGACGTGCCCGAAGAGCAGCCGCCTCTGGCGGCCGCCCGTCGGTCGCTACACGAAGTGAGCGAGGCTGGGGGTGTGCCTAATCATTCGCGTAGATGTCCACGTCCTTGGTCTCGCGAATGAAGATCGTGCCGACCACCAGCGTCATCGCAGCGATCACGATCGGATACCACAGGCCGTTGTACATGTTGCCGGTGCTGGCCACGATCGCGAACGCGGTGGTGGGCAGCAGGCCGCCGAACCAGCCGTTGCCGACGTGGTAGGGCAGGCTCATCGAGGTGTAGCGGATGCGGGTCGGGAACATCTCGACCAGCATCGCGGCGATCGGACCGTAGACCATCGTCACCAGCAGCACCAGCCAGAACAGCAGGGCCACCGTCAGGCCCTTGTTCATCTTGGCGGGATCGGCCTTGCTGGGATAGCCGGCGGCCTTGAGCTTCTCGGTCACGTTCTTCTTGAAGGTGGCGATCTCCTTGCTCGATGCTTCGTCGAACTTGTGGTTGACCACGTTGCCGACCGGCGAGGTGATCGCCACGTCGCCGATCTTCACCACGGCCGGCGAGCCGGCCGGCGCGTCGATGCGCTCATAGCTCACCGAGTTCTGGACCAGGAAGCGCTTGGCGATATCGCAGGAGCTGCGGAAGTCGATTTCGCGTGCCACCGGGTTGCCCTGGAACGAGCAGGAGGCCGGGTCGGCGGAGACCGTGACGCCCGCAGTGGCCTGGGCCTTGGCGAGGTCGGGGTTGGCGGCTTCGGTCAGCATCTTGAAGACCGGGAAGTAGGTCACCACCGCCAGCAGGCAGCCGGCCAGGATGATCGACTTGCGGCCGATCTTGTCGGAGAGCGTGCCCCACACCACGAAGAACGGCGTGCCGAGGAGCAGCGCGGCCGCGATCATCAGGTTGGCGGTGGTCGCATCGACCTTGAGCTGCTGCGTCAGGAAGAACAGCGCGTAGAACTGGCCCGAATACCAGACCACGGCCTGGCCGGCGGTGAGGCCGATGAGCGCCAGGATCACGATCTTGAGGTTCTTCCACTCGCCGAAGGACTCGGCGAGCGGCGCCTTCGAAGTCTTGCCCTCGGCCTTCATGCGCTGGAACGCCGGCGATTCGGACAGCGACAGGCGGATCCACACCGAGACGCCCAAGAGCAGGATCGAGACCAGGAACGGGATGCGCCATGCCCAATCGGCGAAGGCTGCTTCGCCGACGCCTTCGCGCACGCCGAGGATGACCAAGAGGCTCAGGAACAAGCCGAGCGTGGCGGTGGTCTGGATCCACGACGTGTACGCACCGCGCTTGCCGTGCGGCGAGTGCTCGGCCACGTAGGTGGCCGCACCGCCGTATTCGCCGCCGAGCGCGAGGCCCTGCAGCAGCCGCAATGCGATGAGGATCACCGGCGCCGCGACGCCGATGGTCGCGTAGCTGGGCAGCAGGCCGACGATGAAGGTCGACAGGCCCATGATCAGGATCGTGACCAGGAAGGTGTACTTGCGCCCGATCATGTCGCCGAGACGGCCGAACACGATGGCGCCGAAGGGACGGACGAGGAAGCCCGCCGCGAAGGCCAGCAGCGCGAAGATGAAGGCCGCACCGGCATCCAGGCCGCTGAAGAACTGCTTGGCGATGATCGCCGCGAGCGAACCGTAGAGGTAGAAGTCGTACCACTCGAAGACCGTACCGAGGGAAGAAGCGAAGATGACCTTCTTCTCCTCGGCGGTCATGGGACGGGGACCGCTGGTCGGCGCTCCCCGTGAATCTAGTGTGGCTGCCATGTCGTCTCCTTCTAGTGTTTCGCCCACGGCGTGGGACGTACTGCATTCTTGGAGAGCCGACTGACCCGTGGCTGTCGCCAAACTGAATCGTTGCTGACAGCTTAGGGTCTAACCCGCGGGTCGCTTTTCAGCCTGTAGAAAATGTCAAGAATTGTTGCGGCGCAGCGAAGGACGCTGGTCGGCCGTGGACCACTCGGCACTGTCGAACCAGTCGTCGCCGCTGAGGTACGCGCGCAGCATGCCGAGACCTTCGAAGCCCCAGAACTGGCGGCCGTCGACCTCGAAAGTGGGCACGCCGAAGATGCCGCGCGCGATGGCCTCGTCGGTGTTCTTCTTGAGTTGCGCCTTCACCTCGTCGCCGGCCGGATCGCGCACCTGGCGCAGTTGCGCAGCGAGCGCGGCAAGGCGGTCCTTGTCGCCCGGCTCGCCGCCGGTGCGCCAGATCTCGCGGAAGACGGTCTCGGTCACATGGCGATTGATGTCGCCGTCGGTCGATGTCGCCAGCGCGAGCCGAAGATGCGGCAACGGATTGAACGGATGCGTCGCCGGCATCTGCACCGGGATGTCGTGCTCGCGGCCTTGCCAGAGGACGTGCCGGTAGGTCCACGTGCGCTTGGGCGGAATCTCGGCCGGCCCGAGCTGCCCGTGGTGCTTGAGCAGCGCACTGAAAAGCAGCGGCCTGTACGCCACGCTGTAGGTCAGCCCTTCGAGCGCCTGCGGCAGATGCTCGAACGCGAGATAGGCGTAAGGCGAGATGAAGTCGAGATGGAAGGTGATGTGCTTCATGGCTTGTCTCCGGCGCTGGCCAGGAAGCCGGCCTGCGCGCGCAGTTCGATCGCGCGCCACACGCCGCGCTTGTCCGCATCGGACATGCGGCTCCATGCCGCGATCTCGTCGATGGTGCGCAGACAGCCTTCGCAGAAGCCGCTCTCCGGTTCGATCCGGCAGATCGAGATGCAGGGCGACGGTACGTCGCTCGCTGCAGCACGTGCGGCAATGGCGCGCTCGACGACGCTCACACCACATCCGCCACCGGCGCGCCGGTGAGGCCTTCGAGGTCCTGCGGACGCAGCCGCACCACCGCATGCGGATGGCCCGCGGCCGCCCAGATCTCGTCGAAGCGGAACAGGTCGCGGTCGATCAGCATCACGGGCTCGGTCGCATGGCCGAAGGGCGACACGCCGCCGATCGAAAAGCCGGTGCGCGACTTCACGAAGTCCGCATCGGCGCGGCCCAGCTTGCCCACGATGGCCTCGACCTTCTTCTCGTCCACGCGCCTGTCGCCGGAGGTCACCACCAGCACGGCGCTCTCGTCCGACTTGCGGCGGAACACGATGCTCTTGGCGATCTGGCCCAGTTCGATGCCCAGCGCATCGGCGGCCTGCTGCGCGGTGCGCGCGGCGTCGTCGAGCATGCGCGGCGAATGCGGATGGCCCTTGTCCTGCAGCACGCGCGCGACGCGCTGCACGCCCTCAGGCAATGAGGTCAGTTCGGCACCACACATCATGAAGCTCCCACGCTCGCCACATCGTGTGCTGCGCTGCCCCCCGAGGGGGCCTTCGCGTCTTGGGCCGGCCCGGCGACGCTCATGCCGCCCTCTTCGTGCGGATGGCCTTCGACGCGCGCGAATTCGGTTCGCGGCCCAGCGCCTCGCTGATGTAGGCGCCGGCATCGATCAGGCGGTCGAGATCGATCCCGGTCTCGATGCCCATGCCGTGCAGCATGTAGACCACGTCCTCGGTCGCGACGTTGCCGGTCGCGCCCTTGGCATAGGGGCAACCGCCCAGGCCAGCCACCGAGGACTGGAAATTCCACACGCCCATTTCCAGCGCGGCCAGCGTATTGGCGAGCGCCTGGCCATAGGTGTCGTGGAAATGGCCCGAGACGTCGTCGATGCCGAAGTGCGCGAGCGTGGCCTCGATGGCGCGCTGCACCTTGCGCGGCGTACCCACGCCGATCGTGTCGGCCACGTCCACGCGCTGCACGCCGATGCCCTTCATCAGCCGGGCGAGGTAGTCCACCTTGTCGGGGGAGATGTCGCCCTCGTAGGGACAGCCCACCGTGCAGCTCATCGCGCCCCGGACCTGGATCCCCTTGGCGCGTGCGGCTTCGGCGACAGGCGCGAAACGCTCGATGCTTTCGGCGATGGAGCAGTTGATGTTCTTCTGGCTGAAGGCCTCGCTCGCGGCGCCGAACACCACGATCTCGTCGGGCCATTCCTCGCGCGGCGCGGCGATCGCGGCCTCGAAGCCCTTCATGTTCGGCGTGAGCACCGAGTAGCGCACGCCCGGCTGGCGACGGATGCCGTGCATCACCTCCGCGTTGTCCGCCATCTGCGGAACCCACTTGGGAGAGACGAAGCTGGTGACTTCGATTTCCTTGAGGCCCGCGTCCTGCAGGCGATGCACGAGGCTGATCTTGACCTCCGCGGGAACCGGCTGCTTCTCGTTCTGCAGGCCATCGCGCGGGCCGACGTCGACGATCCTGACTTTGGTGGGGTACTTCATGGGGAGTTCTCCGTGAGCGGATCAGTATCCGCGTTGAGCGTCGACCACGCCGGCAATGGGTTCTCCACGCGCCATCGCGCGGATCTTGCCGGCGATCTGCGCGATCGACGCCTCGCGCATCGTCCGCGCCGAGCCGTGGGGCGTAACGTTGATCTTCGGGTGGTGCCAGAAAGGATGCCTGGCCGGCAGCGGCTCGACCTCGAACACATCGAGCGTCGCGCCCGCGAGTTGTCCGCTGTCCAGAAGCGGGATGAGGTCGGCTTCGACCAGATGCGCGCCCCGCGCGACGTTGATGACGTAGCCGCCCGGCTTGCCGCCGTCCAGCTTCGAAAGCGTCTCGCGGTTCATGATGCCGCGCGTGTCGGGCGTGAGCGGCAGCAGGTTGACCAGCACGCGGCTCGCGCCGAGGAAGGCATCGAAGTCCTTCTCGCCGGCATGACACCGCACGCCAGGCAGATCCTTGGGTGACCGGCTCCAGCCATGGACCGGGAACTCGAAGAGCTGCACCGCCTTCGCGACCCGCTCGCCGAGCACGCCCAGCCCCATGATCCCGACCGGGAAATCCTCGCGCTCGCGCGGCTTGCGAAAGCTCCAGCGGCCCGCGCGCGACTCGGCCTCGTAGGCGTCGAACTCGCGGAAGTGGCGGATCAGGTAATGGCAGACGTACTCGGCCATCTGCACCGCCATGCCGGCATCGTCGAGCCGCACGACGCGGGTCTGCGGCGGCACCTTGAGCTTGAGCAGCGCATCGACGCCCGCGCCGATGTTGAAGAGCCCCTTCAGGCTGGGTTGCTCATCCAGCATCTGCTGGGGCGGCGCCCAGACGACCGCGTGATCGGCCGGCGCTGCGCCCGGCTGCCAGGGTTCCACTTCGGCTTCAGGGAAGGCCGCCTTCAATCCAGCGACCCATGCATCGGGACGAAGGTCGGTCAGGCTGACGAGGATTCGCATTCGGGAAGTCATCCCCCGAGCTTAAGCCGCCAGCCGAAGCAGCTCCGCCCCCTCGGTGACCTGGTCGCCCGGCGCGAAAAGCAACTCCTCGACCGTCCCGTCCGCGGGCGCGGCGATGGTGTGCTCCATCTTCATCGCCTCCATCACCGCCAGCGCCTGGCCCCGGCTGACTTTGTCGCCCGCCTTGACCGCGAAGGACACCACCTTGCCCGGCATCGGGGCGGTGAGGCGGCCCCCTTCGGCGTGCGTGTCGCCCGCGTGCGCGAGGCGGTCGATCGCGGTGATCCGGGTCGCGCCATCGGCGGCGAAAACGTGCGCGGTCGACTGGTCCTCGTAGACGTTGAGCGTGTGGCGGTGGCCGTCGAACATCAGTTCGATTTCGCCCGTCGGGAAGCTGCCGATCTCCAGCGGGCCGGAAACATCCCCCACGCTGAGTGCGAGCGCGCCGCCATGCAGATAGCGCAGCTGGGCGCTCTTCGTCTCGCCGCGGAACTCGAACTCGAAGGGCCGCGCGGCGATGCCGTGCGACTGCCAGCCGTCGCGGCGGCTGAAGGGATCGGCGCTCGCCGTCGCGCGTTCGGCAAGAAGGGTCTTCGCGATCGATGCGGCCGCTGCGAGCGGAAGCCCCAGCGGCTCCTGGTCGAACAGCACCGCGCGCTCGCGCTCGATCAAGGCGGTGTCGAGCTTCGCCTGGGCGAACGAATCGGTGCGCAGGATGCCGCGCAGGAACTGCACATTGGTCGCCACGCCCACGATGTGAATCTGCGCCAGCGCCTGATCGAGCCGCGCGAGCGCCTCTTCGCGCGTTGCGCCGTGCACGATGAGCTTGGCGATCATCGAATCGTAGAAGGGCGAGATCACGCCGCCTTCGCGCACGCCGTCGTCGATGCGCACGCGGCTGCGCTGGAAGGCGGTGGCCTGCGGCTTGCGATAGACGTGCAGCGTGCCGGTGGCAGGCAGGAAGTTGTTGTCGGGATTCTCGGCGCAGATGCGCGCCTCGATCGCGTGGCCGTGGATCTGCAACTGCTCCTGCTTGAGCGGCAGCGGCTCGCCCGAGGCCACGCGCAACTGCCATTCGACGAGGTCCAGGCCGGTGATCGCCTCGGTCACGGGGTGCTCCACCTGCAGGCGCGTGTTCATCTCCATGAAGAAGAAGTTCATGCTGCCGTCGTCGCGCTGCTCGACGATGAATTCCACCGTGCCTGCCCCGACGTAGTTCACCGCGCGTGCGGCCGCAACGGCCGCTTCGCCCATCTGCCTGCGCATCGCCTCGGTCATGCCGGGCGCGGGCGCTTCCTCCAGTACCTTCTGATGGCGGCGCTGCACCGAGCAGTCGCGCTCGAACAGATAGACATAGTTGCCGTGCATGTCGCCGAAGACCTGGATCTCGATGTGGCGCGGGCGCTGTACGTACTTCTCGATCAGCACCGCGTCGTCGCCGAAGCTGTTGATCGCCTCCCGCTGGCACGAGGCGAGCGCGGCGGCGAAGTCGCCCTTCTTCTCGACGATGCGCATGCCCTTGCCGCCGCCGCCGGCGCTCGCCTTGATGAGCACGGGGTAGCCGATGCGGTCAGCTTCTCGCTGCAGCAGTTCAGGGTTCTGGTCGCTGCCGTGGTAGCCGGGCACCAGCGGCACATCGGCCTTTTCCATGAGTTGCTTGGATTCGGCCTTGAGGCCCATCGCCTTGATCGCCGAGGGCGGCGGGCCGATGAAGACCAGGCCCGCATCGGCGCAGGCCTGCGCGAATTCCTCGTTCTCGCTCAGGAAGCCGTAGCCCGGGTGTACCGCTTCGGCACCCTTCGCCTTGGCGGCTTCGAGGATCTTTTCCCAGCGCAGGTAGCTTTCCTTCGGCGCGCTGCCGCCGAGGTGGACCGATTCGTCGCAGGCGCGCACGTGGTTGGCGTGCGCGTCGGCATCGGAATACACCGCGACGGTGCGCACGGCCATGCGACGGGCGGTGGCAGCCACACGACAGGCGATCTCGCCGCGATTGGCGATCAGGATCTTCTTAAACATTCGATGAGTCTCCAGGGGGATTCTTCTTGAGCTGGAAGGCCGGCGTCACACCGGGATCGGGCCGCCCGCTGAAGATGCGGGCCACGCGGGCGAAGAGGGATCTGAGGAAGCGCCAGCTCTTGTGGATCAGCCACACGCTGAGCACGAGCACGGCGATGAAGAGGATGCCGAACACCAGCGGATGCGCGACCGCGAGCCAGAGCCCGGCCGGCACCATGCTGTCTTCGACGAGCGATGCGCCGACATTGGTGAAGGGTTCCGGCGAGGTGTTGATGGCCGCGCGCGTGGTCGCCTTGGCCGCATGCGCCGTGGCCGCGAAGCCGCCGCCCAGCAGCGCCGCGACGAGCGCCATCACCGCATGGTCGGCACCGAATACGCCCGCCGCCAGAGCGGCTCCGGCCGGGATGCGGATCACGGTGTGGACCATGTCCCACAGCGAATCGAGCCCGGGAATCTTGTCGGCGAAGAACTCGACGAACACCATGAAGCCGCTTGCGACCAGCACCACGGGATGTGCCAGCAACTGGAGGCCGCCCGGCAACTGAATCCAGCCCAGATAGCCGGCAAGGCCAGTGAGCAGCACCACCAGATACAACCGCACGCCGCTGGCCCAGCCCAATGCCGCGGCCAGCGCGAGCAATTGAGGCATGTCCAACGAGTCCACGATGCGTCCGTTCCGTCAGGCGAGCCAACCGGGCTTGCGCTTTTCGAGGAAGGACCGGACGCCTTCGCGGCCCTCTTCGCTCGCGCGGATGTCGGCGATGCCCTGCACCGTCTTCGCGATCAGCGCGTCGTCGATGTCCTGGCCGGCGACGTCGGCGATCAAGGTCTTGCAGGCGCGCACCGCGGCGGGACTCGCCCCGGTCAGTGCCTTCGCGATCTCGGCCACCTTGGCATCGAGCGCATCGGCGGCAACCACCTCGTGCACGAAGCCGATGCGATGCGCCTCCGCCGCGGAGAAGCGCTCCGCCGTCAGGAAATACCGTTGCGCCGCACGCGTGCCCATCGCGCGCAGCACGTAGGGGCTGATGGTCGCCGGGATCAGGCCGATCTTCACTTCGCTCAGGCAATACCACGCGGTGTCCACGCTGACCGCGATGTCGCACGCGGCCACCAGGCCCACGCCGCCCGCGTAGACATCGCCCTGCACGCACGCGATGGTGGGCTTGGGGCAGTCGGCGATGGTGCGCAGCATGGTCGCCAGCTTGCCTGCATCGGCGACGTTCTCGTCACGCGTGTAGTCGGCCATGCGCTTCATCCAGTTGAGGTTCGCGCCCGCGCAGAAGGCCGGCCCGTTCGCGCCAAGGACGATGGCCCTGACCTGCGGCGCCTCGCCCGCTTCGACGAACGCCTGCGTCAATTCGGCGATCACGACGTCGTCGAAGGCATTGCGCAGTTCGGGCCGGTTGAGCCAGATGCGCGCGACCGCGCCTTCGATGGACAGTTCGAGTGTGGTGAACGATGTGCTCATGTGGGGGAACGTGCCTCTTGTTGCAGGAGATAGACCCAATCGAGTTCCGGGCCCGGATGGACCATTGCCGTCAATGCGGCCGTGAGCTGGCCGCGGTGGTGGGTCGCATGGTTGAAGACATGGCCGAGCGCCGGCGCGAAGGGAATGCGCACCTGCTCGCCGTTGTTGCGCACATAGCTCAGGTCGCCGTCGAAGCGATCCGGCGTTAGCGTCGTGAGCCATGGGCTCCAGCGCGTCACCGCCTTGCCGAGCGCCTTGCAGACTTCGGCGCGGTCCTGGTGCAGTTCGGTGTCGAGCGGCACGCGCTGTGAGCGACCTTCGGCGAAGCGCGAGAACCAGATGTTGTCGGTCAAGAGAAGGTGGTTCACCGTGCGGTGCACCGAACGAAAGAACAGCCCGCAATCGCGGTGCCAGTCATCGTCCGACAGGCCGCGCAGATTCGTGTCGATCAGCTTTTGCGTGGCCCAGACGTGATAGCGCGCGAGGCTCGCGAAGTAGTTCGGCAGCGTCATGACGGACCTTTCAAAACACCCCCCAAGCCGCTTCGCGGCTCCCCCCTCTCTCGCCTTCGGCGGGAGGGGGGCGCACCCAGCGGCCCGGCAAAGCCGGTTCCGCGGGTGCCCTGGAATGGGCTGCGCCAGTTTCATGCGTCGTGGCTCGCATGGCAAACCTACATGCGGAAGACGCCGAACTTCGGCTCGGGGATCGGCGCGTTGCGCGCGGCGGCCAGCCCGAGCGCCAGCACGCGGCGCGTGTCGGCGGGGTCGATGATGCCGTCGTCCCACAGCCGCGCCGTGGCGTAGTAGGGATGGCCCTGCACCTCGTACTGCTGGCGGATCGGGGCCTTGAAGGCTTCTTCCTCGTCCGCGCTCCATTGGCCGCCCTTGGCCTCGATGCCGTCGCGCTTGACCGTGGCCAGCACGCTCGCGGCCTGCTCGCCGCCCATCACGCTGATGCGCGCGTTGGGCCACATCCAGAGGAAGCGCGGCGAGTACGCGCGGCCGCACATGCCGTAGTTGCCCGCGCCGAAGCTGCCGCCGATGATGATCGTGAACTTGGGCACGTTGGCCGTGGCCACCGCCGTCACCATCTTCGCGCCGTGGCGCGCGATGCCTTCGTTCTCGTACTTGCGGCCGACCATGAAGCCGGTGATGTTCTGCAGGAACACCAGCGGGATCTTGCGCTGGCAGCACAGCTCGATGAAGTGCGCGCCCTTCTGCGCCGATTCGGAGAACAGGATGCCGTTGTTGGCGACGATGCCCACCGGCATTCCCTCGATTTCGGCGAAGCCGCAAACCAGCGTGTTGCCGAAGCGGGCCTTGAACTCGTGGAACTCGCTGCCGTCGACGATGCGCGCGATGATCTCGCGCACGTCGAAGGGCTTGCGGGTGTCGACGGGGATCACGCCATACAACTCCTCCGCAGGATAGGAGGGGGCGCAAACCACAGAAGGACCGGGCGCTTGCGCCCGGTTTTCGCCCAGGTTCTTGACCGCCGTGCGCGCCAGCGCGAGTGCATGCAGGTCGTTCTGCGCGAGGTGATCGGCCACGCCCGACAGGCGCGTGTGCACGTCGCCCCCGCCGAGGTCTTCCGCCGTCACGACCTCGCCGGTCGCCGCCTTCACCAGCGGCGGGCCGCCCAGGAAGATGGTGCCCTGGTTCTTCACGATGATGCTTTCGTCGCTCATCGCCGGAACGTAGGCGCCGCCCGCGGTGCACGAGCCCATCACCACCGCGATCTGCGAGATGCCCTGCGCACTCATGTTGGCCTGGTTGTAGAAGATGCGGCCGAAGTGCTCGCGGTCCGGGAACACCTCGTCCTGGTTCGGCAGGTTCGCGCCGCCCGAATCGACGAGGTAGATGCACGGCAGGCGGTTCTGCTCGGCGATCTCCTGCGCGCGCAGGTGCTTCTTGACGGTCATCGGGTAGTAGGTGCCGCCCTTCACCGTCGCGTCGTTGCACACGATCATGCAGTCGACGCCGCTCACGCGGCCGATGCCCGCGATCAGGCCCGCACCGGGCGCCGCGCCGTGGTACATCGCATGCGCCGCCAGCGGCGCGATTTCGAGGAACGGCGTGCCGGGGTCGAGAAGCTGTGCTACACGGTCGCGAGGCAGCAGCTTGCCGCGCGCGGTGTGCTTGCTGCGCGCGGCCTCGCCGCCGCCCGCCTCGACCTTGGCGAACTGCTCGCGCAGGTCGTCGACCAGCGCGCGCATCGCGGTGGCATTGGCCTGGAATTCGGCCGAACGGGCGTTGAGTTGGGTCTCCAGCTTCATGCAGTTCTTTCTTCGTCGAGGCCGAGGCGCCCCTTCATCGCTTCGCGGATCTTGAATTTCTGGATCTTGCCGGTCACGGTCATCGGGAATTCGGTGACGAACTCGATGTAGCGCGGCACCTTGTAGTGCGCGATCTGGCCCTTGCAGAAGTCGCGGATCTCGTCGGCCGTCGCGGTCTGGCCCGGCTTGACGATGATCCAGGCGCAGAGCTCTTCGCCGTACTTCTTGTCGGGCAGGCCGACCACCTGCACGTCCTGCACCTTCGGGTGGCGGTAGAGGAATTCCTCGATCTCGCGCGGATAGATGTTCTCGCCGCCGCGGATCACGAGGTCCTTGATGCGGCCGACGATGTTGACGTAGCCCTCGTCGTCCATCGTCGCGAGGTCGCCGGTGTGCATCCAGCCGTCGGAGTCGATGGCTTCGCGGGTCTTCTCGGGGTCTTCCCAGTAGCCATGCATCACCGAATAGCCGCGGGTGCAGAACTCGCCGGACTGGCCGCGCGGGACGATGTCGCCGCTGGCCGGGTCGATGATCTTGATCTCCAGGTGCGGCTGCACCGTGCCGACCGTCGACACGCGCTTTTCGAGCGGCGTGTCGGTGGAGCTCTGGCAGCTCACCGGGCTGGTCTCGGTCATGCCGTAGGCGATGGTGATCTCGCGCAGGTGCATCTGCTCCACCACGCGCTTCATCACTTCGGTCGGGCACGGCGAGCCGGCCATGATGCCGGTGCGCAGCGTCGAAAGATCGAACTCCTTGAAGCGCGGATGGTCCAGCTCGGCGATGAACATGGTCGGCACGCCGTGCAAGCCGGTGCACTTCTCGGCCTGCACCGTCTGCAGCACCGTGATCGGATCGAAGCCGTCGTTCGGGTAGACGATGGTGCTGCCGTGCGTGAGGCACGCGAGGTTGCCGAGCACCATGCCGAAGCAGTGGTAGAGCGGCACCGGGATGCAGAGGCGATCCTCCGGCGTGAGCTTCATGCACTCGCCGATGAAGAAGCCGTTGTTGAGGATGTTGCGATGCGTGAGCGTCGCGCCCTTCGGAAAGCCCGTGGTGCCGCTGGTGAACTGGATGTTGATCGGGTCCGTCGCCCGCAGCGTCTTCGACGTGGCGGCGACTTTCGCATCGTCGGCCGAGCCGCTTTCGAGCAGCGCAGAGAAGCGCATCAGCCCCGGCAGCTCGCCGCTGTCGGCCGGTGTGTCGATCCACGCCACGGTGCGCAGGTGGGGCAGCCGCGCGGCCTGCAGCTCGCCGGGCTGCGCGGTTGCGAGTTCGGGCGCCAGCTCGCGCAGCATCCCGACGTAGTCGCTGGTCTTGAAGCTCTTCATCGTCACCAGCGCCTTGCACGCGACCTTGTTGAGCGCGTATTCGAGCTCCGAGGTGCGGTAGGCCGGGTTGATGTTGACCAGGATGATCCCGGCCTTCGCGGTCGCAAGCTGCATCAGCACCCATGGCACGTTGTTGTGCGACCAGATGCCGACGCGGTCGCCGGGCCGAAGTCCGAGCTTGAAGAGCGCGCTGGCGAGCCGGTTCGATTCGCGCTGCAGTTCAAGGTAGCTCAGGCGCTTCTTCTCGTGCGCGCTGACCAGCGCATCGCGGTCGCCTTGCCGCGCGGCCATGTCGTCGAAGAAATCGCCGATCGTCTGCTCGATCAGCGGCACGTCGGTGGCGCCTTGAGCGATGCTGGGCTTCGTGGTCATGGCGCCTCCTCAGGCGGTCTCGCTGAACAGTTCGCGGCCGATCAGCATGCGGCGGATTTCGCTGGTGCCCGCGCCGATCTCGTAGAGCTTGGCATCGCGCCACAGGCGCTCGACCGGGAAGTCCTTGGTGTAGCCCACGCCGCCGAGCGCCTGGATCGCCTCGCCGGCCATCCACGTCGCTTTCTCGGCCGAGTAAAGGATCGCTCCGGCCGCATCCTTGCGGAAGGTGCGCGCATGGTCGTTGCGGTCGCAGGCCTTGCCGACCGCGTACACGTAGGCGCGGGTGGCCTGCCAGGTCGAATACATGTCGGCCACCTTGCCCTGCATCAGCTGGAACTCGCCGATGCTCTGGCCGAACTGCTTGCGCTCGTGAATGAAGGGCAGCACCGTGTCCATGCACGCGGCCATGATGCCCAACGGGCCACCCGAGAGCACCGCGCGTTCGTAATCGAGGCCGCTCATCAGCACCTTGGCGCCCATGCCTTCGCCGCCGAGCACGTTTTCTTCCGGCACTTCGCAGTTGTCGAAGAAGAGCGGGAAGGTGTTCGATCCGCGCATGCCGAGCTTGTCGAGCTTGGTGCCGGCCGAGAAGCCCTTGAAGCCCTTCTCGACGATGAAGGCGGTCATGCCGCGCGCGCCCATCTCGGGCTCGGTCTTGGCGTAGATCACCAGCGTGTCGGCGTCGCCGCCGTTGGTGATCCACATCTTGCCGCCGTTGAGCACGTAGCGGTCGCCCTTCTTCTCGGCGCGCAGCTTCATGCTGACCACGTCGGAGCCGGCGTTGGGCTCGCTCATCGCCAGGGCGCCGACGTGTTCGCCGCTCACCAGCTTGGGCAGGTATTTCTTCTTCTGCGCCTCGCTGCCGTTGCGGTGGATCTGGTTCACGCACAGGTTGGAGTGCGCGCCGTACGAGAGGCCGACCGACGCCGAGGCGCGCGAGACTTCCTCCATCGCCACGATGTGCGCGAGGTAGCCGAGCTCGGTGCCGCCGTATTCCTCGCTCACGGTCATGCCGTGCAGGCCGAGGTCGCCGAGCTTCTTCCACAGGTCGTGCGGGAACAGGTTGTCGCGGTCGATGGCGGCCGCGCGCGGCGCGATTTCCTCGGCGGCGAAGTGCTGGATGGCATCGCGCAGCGAATCGATGGTGTCGCCCAGGTCGAAGTTCAGGCCGGGATCGTGCATAGGGTTGTCTCCTGTGGGGTCGGCGGCGCGCGACAAGTCACGCGCGGAAAAGTTGCAGCTTACGCCGTGTGCCGTTGCAATTGGCGCCACAATGGTTGCAAATCGCGCCACTCTCTGACGCCCGCTCATGTCCTCGTCCCCCCTCCGCAGCAGCCGCCGCGCGGCCACGCCGATGGCCTTCGTCAAAGCCATCACGCTGGGCTATGAGCGCTACGGCATGGACCCGTCGGCCGCCTTGGCGGAGGCACAGATCGCGCCGCATGAGGTGGAAAACCCCGACGCCCGGGTGACGGCGGCGCAGTTCGAGGTGCTGTCGGGCTTCGCGATGCAGGAGCTCGACGACGAGGCGCTCGGCTGGTTCTCGCGCCGCCTGCCCTGGGGCACCTACGGGATGCTCTGCCGCGCATCGCTCGGCGCGCCCGACCTCGGCGTGGCGATCAAGCGCTGGTGCCGCCACCACCGCCTGCTCACGGACGACATCGCGCTCGACCTGTCGACGGCCGGCGGCACGGCGACCGTGGCGATCACCGAACGCCGCGACCTCGGCCCGTTCCGCGAGTTCTGCCTGGTCACCAGCCTCCGGTTCCTGCACGGCTACGCCAGCTGGGCGATCGATTCGCGCGTGTCGCTGAGCGCGGCCGCCTTCCCCTACGCGCCGCCGCGCCACCGCGACGCCTATCCGCTGATGTTCGGCGGCGAACTGCGCTTCGGCGTCGAGCGCGCCAGCTACAGCTTCGACGAGCGTTACCTCGCGATGCCCCTGCTGCGAGACGAGCGCGCGCTGCGGACGATGCTCCGGCGCGCCCTGCCGCTGACGGTGCTGCAATACCGGCGCGACCGGCTGCTGGGCCAGCGCGTGCGCGAACTGCTGCGCACCCGGGGCCCGGAGGCCGGCAACGCCGAATCGATCGCGGCGCTGCTGAACCTCTCCAGCCGCACCCTGCACCGCCAGTTGCAGGAAGAAGGCATCTCGCTCCAGGCGCTGAAGGACGAGGTGCGCCACGAACTCGCCGCCGAACAACTCCGCCGCACCGAACGGCCGATCAAGCAGATCGCGCTGGCGGTGGGTTTTCGCAACGAAAAGAGCTTTTCGCGGGCGTTCCGTGCCTGGAGCGGGCTGACGCCCGGGGCGTTCAGGCAGCGGGGACTGCTCCAGCGCAGCGCCGTTTGAGCGAACTTCTCCTACACGCCAAGTCCGGCTTTCCTCAGTTAATCCGTGAACAATTCCGCGACGGAAGCGCTCCAGGAGTGCCTCCGAGCCCGGCAGCTCATCAGTACGGCCCTAGTATTACGAAATGCAACAAATTCCCGACACCGACAGCAGCGATTTCGCCGATCTGATGGATTTCATCGCCACGTCGGGACGCACGCGCAACGGGGCTTTCGTGAACGAGAACGCCGACCAACTGGTCATGAACATGTGGGCGGGCCGTGCGCAGGCCATGACCCAGTCGCTGGTCGCCGTGGCCAAGGCCGCCTCCGCGCTCGGCAACCGCTGATACTTTTCCCCTCCCGGGCGGTCCTGCTCCCGCCCGCGCGTCTCAATCGTCTTTCACCCCCAGCGACCGTCTCAGCGCCTGGAAATCGGCGGAGCGCCGCATCGCGCTGCGGCCGGCGGCGATCAGGCGGGTGACCTCCTCGTCGCTGATGGAAAACGCGGTCGGCACTTGTAACAAGCGCAGCCGCAATTCGCCATCCGCCGCATCCCGCAGGTTGGCCTGCACCACGTGGATTTCCGCGTCGGGCGCGAAGGCATCGGCGCCGGCGCTCCGGCGGCGCAGGTCTTCTCGCCACTGCCGAGCGGTATCCAGAAGGAACTCCTGCGTCTCCAGCGTGGCGCGCGCCCCGGCGCCGAAAAGCAGCGTGTCCGTCACCTGGCGCATGCCGGGCACCCGGTCGCTCTGGTCGACGTTGTTGGCCGGGTCGCGCGCCGAATTCACGCTGATCACCACCAGTTTCCGCACGCTGCCCGGCGGGATGCCGACCTCCTCGAAGCTCTCGCGAAGCCCACCGCCGAGCAGCGCCCGGTCGAGCAGCCGCCGCACGGCGAGGTTGTCCGCGACTCCGCCGTCGACCAGGTGGATGAAGGGCCGCGCTTCGGCGTCGAGATAGCTGTTCGCCTGCATGCGGAACATGCGCGCGCGGTAGTTCGCGCCGCCGACGGTGGCCAGGCGCGGCGTGATGCCCCGGTCGCGGCACTCCTGGGAGTGGTTCTTGAGCGTCATCGGGCTCAGGAGCACCGGCACCGCCGACGAAGCCGCGACCGCGAAGGACAGCGGCACGCTCTGCAGGTCGGAGCAGATCAGCTCGAACTGGTCCTGCGTGAATTCGAAGGGAGTTCCGAGCGACATGTCCGTCGCCGCGATCACCAGTTGCGGGTGCCGCGGATCGTTCTCGATGTCGCCGTAGGTCTTGCCCTGGTAGATCTCGTCGAGCCGCCGGGCCAGCAGATGCGAGCGGCCGTACCAGGGCGAACTCAGGTCGTGCAGGCTGCTCGGCCGCAGCGCCTGCAGGATCAGGCTGTTCTGGAAGTTCTGGCGCAGGAAGATGGTTTCGAAATTCGGCAGGCCCTCGGCGCCGAAAGCCGCGTAGTAGGCCGCCAGGATGCTCCCGCCCGAGACACCGCTGATGACGTCGGTCGCGTTGAGCAGGTCGGTCTCGCGGCCGTTCCACTGGAACCTGGTGTCGCGCAGTTCCTCGAGCACGCCAAAGCCGAAAGCCGCCGCGCGCGCACCGCCGCCGGACAGCGTGACCGCCACCAGGATGGTCGGATCGCGCTGCGCGGTCGCGATGACGATCGATCGCGGGGGCGGATTCTCAGGCAGCGGGTCGTTGATCCACGGCCGCAGCGACGAGCAGGCCGAAAGGCATGCCGCGATCAGGAGAGGCCAGAACGCGCGCAGGCCCCGCATAAGTGCTCAGGCTGGGACGAGACGCCAATCGGCAAGCAGCCCGGGAAGCTGCGCCATGTCCGTGAACACATGCGCTGCGCCGACTGCGCGCAGCGCCTCGGGCCCGCTGTGGCCCAGCTCGCTCGGGCTGTAGCCGAAGACGGTCGCACCGGCCGCAACCCCGGCGCTGGCACCGGTGACCGTGTCCTCGACCACCGCGCAGCGCGCCGGATCGACGCCGAGCGCCTCCGCCGCCGCGAGGTACACGTCGGGCGCCGGCTTGGAGCGCGGCATCTCGTGCCCGCTGAAGACCCGGCCCTTGAAGCAGTCGAGGATGCCGATCTTGTCGAGCTGCAGTTCGACCTTGAAGCGATCTGCGCCCGATGCGCAGGCGATGCGGCCTTCGAGCGCCGCATGCAGCGCCCGCACGGCGGTTGCAGCGCCCGGAATGGCCACGAGTTCGCGCTCCAGCGCGACGTTGCGCCGCTCACGGAAGCCGACGAGCCACTGCGGCGTGAGCCTGAAGCCGGTTCGCGCCTCGATCAGCGTCGCCTCGTCCTTGACCGCCTTGCCGGTGAAGATGCGCATGCATTCATCGACGGTCAACGCCCAGCCCAGTTCGCCGAGCATTTCTGCCAGGACGCGATTGGTGATGGGTTCGGAGTCGACGAGGACGCCGTCGCAATCAAAAAGGACGGCATCGAAAGGAAAGGCACTCATGGCGCCGATCCTATCAACGAAGCCCTTTCAGCTCCATGTCAGACGACGGGCTTGACCGGGATGTAGATCTCGCCGCCGCCCGCCTTGAATTCGGCGGACTTGCCGGCCATGCCCGCCTCGACGGCGGCGCCTTCGTCGAGGCCCTTCTGCGCCGCGTACTCGCGCACTTCCTGCGTGATCTTCATCGAGCAGAACTTCGGCCCGCACATCGAGCAGAAGTGCGCGACCTTGCTGCTGTCCTTGGGCAGCGTCTCGTCGTGGAATTCGCGCGCGGTGTCGGGGTCGAGGCCCAGGTTGAACTGGTCCTGCCAGCGGAAGTCGAAGCGCGCCTGCGAGAGCGCGTCGTCGCGCGCCCGCGCACCGGGGTGCCCCTTGGCGACGTCCGCCGCATGCGCCGCGATCTTGTACGCGATGATCCCCTGCTTCACATCGTCGCGGTCCGGCAGGCCCAGGTGCTCCTTCGGCGTGACGTAGCACAGCATCGCGGTGCCGAACCAGCCGATCATCGCGGCGCCGATCGCGCTGGCGATGTGGTCGTAGCCCGGCGCGATGTCGATGGTCAGCGGGCCGAGCGTGTAGAAGGGCGCCTCGTGGCAGTGCTTGAGCTGCTCGTCCATGTTGGCCTGGATCAGGTGCATCGGCACATGGCCCGGGCCTTCGATCATGGTCTGCACATCGTGCTTCCACGCGATCTGCGTGAGCTCGCCGAGCGTGCGCAGCTCGGCGAACTGGGCCTCGTCGTTGGCATCCGAGGCGCAGCCGGGCCGCAGGCCGTCGCCGAGCGAGAAGCTCACGTCGTAGGCCTTCATGATCTCGCAGATGTCCTCGAAGTGCGTGTAGAGGAAGCTCTCCTTGTGATGGGCGATGCACCACTTGGCCATGATCGAGCCGCCGCGCGAGACGATGCCGGTGCGGCGGTTGGCCGTGAGGTGGATGAACGGCAGCCGCAGCCCCGCGTGGATGGTGAAGTAGTCGACGCCCTGCTCCGCCTGCTCGATCAGCGTGTCGCGGTAGATCTCCCAGGTGAGGTCCTCGGCGATGCCGCCCACCTTCTCGAGCGCCTGGTAGATCGGCACCGTGCCGATCGGCACCGGGCTGTTGCGCACGATCCAGTCGCGCGTGGTGTGGATGTTGCGGCCGGTGGAAAGGTCCATCACGTTGTCGGCGCCCCAGCGGATCGCCCACACGAGCTTCTCCACCTCTTCCTCGATGCTCGAGGTCACGGCCGAGTTGCCGATGTTGGCGTTGATCTTGACCTTGAAGTTGCGGCCGATCGCCATCGGTTCGACTTCCGGGTGGTTGATGTTGGCCGGGATGATCGCGCGGCCGCGCGCCACTTCGTCGCGCACGAATTCGGGCGTGATGATCTTCGGGATGCTCGCGCCCATCGGGTTGCCGGCGAGGCGCTTCTCGCGCGCCGCATCGGCCATGTACTCGGCCATCCATTCGCGGCGGCCGTTCTCGCGCAGCGCGACGTATTCCATCTCGGGCGTGACGATGCCGCGGCGCGCGTAGTGCATCTGCGTGACGTTGGCGCCGGCCTTCGCGCGGCGCGGCGTGCGCTGCAGGCTCGCGGCGCCGGCGCGCAGCTCGGCGATGCGCTGGGCATCGCGGTCGGCGTGCGTCGCGCCGTCGTCGATGGCCTTGTGGATGCGGCCTTCGTAGCTCTCGGTGTCGCCGCGCTCGGCGATCCACGCTTCGCGCACGCCCGGCAGGCCGCGCCGCACGTCGATCTCGACCGAAGGATCGGTGTACGGGCCGGAGGTGTCGTAGAGCGACACGCACTCGCCGTTGGTCAAGAGCACGTCGCGCACCGGCACCCGCAGGTCGGGCCGGCTGCCGGTGATGGCGCTCTTGGTAGAAGCGGGGAAAGGCTCACGCGTCAGCGTGAGGAGGGAGGCGAACTTGTCGACTGCATTCATGCGGGGCACTCCAGGTTGGGTTCAACGGGGTGCTCCGCAATCGCTCCAGGGATGGATGCCGGCCTTGGATGATGGGCCTTGGGCATCGCGGGAGTTGCAGCTCTTCTTACGCTGGCATGAACCAGATCAAGTTCGCGGGTTCGGCCTCTGGCCATCTCAGCGCGCCTCATTGCGCGCACCCCGGAGCGGGGCCGATTCTAGGCGCTGGCTGCGCGGGGGAGCAAGCGACGCGCGATGGAGTCAGCCGTGGGTCAGCCGGCGACCAGCCTGCAATCAGGTGGCGATCATGCGGGAGTGGCGACGGCCATCGGCGCGGCGGCCGGCGCTTCGACGGCGGTCTCGGCCATCCATGCATCGATGCCGCCCGCCAGCACGCGGACGCGAGGCACGCCCGCGGCGATGAAGAGACGCGCCGCCGCAATGGCACCGCCGTCCTCCGGGCAATCGCAGTACACGACCAGTTCCCGCCCATCCGCAAAACCGTCGATGCGCGACGGAATGTGCTTGAGCGACACGCCGATCGCCCCCGGAATGGCTCGGCCGTCCAGAAGGCGTGCCTCGTTGGAACGCACGTCGATCACCGTCACGTCCGTGCCCGCCGAGAGTGCTGCGCGCAAGGCGCCCACTTCGATGCGATCGACGTCATCCGCCTGCAGCGCAACCCGGCGTTGCCAGTAGCGCCACGCGACGAAGACGCCGAGAAGCACGGCGATCACCGCCGCGGCGGTCACGCCCACGCTGGAGAGCACCGCCAGCACATCCTGGATCGCCGCATGAAACACGCGCCCGACGAGCAGGAAGCCCAGGGTCCAGATCAGCGCGGCCAGCGTCTCGTAGGACAGGAAGCGCGCGTTCGACATGCCCAGCGCACCCGCCATCGGCGGCGCCACCACCGACACGCCCGGCACGAACTTGGCCGCGATCAGCGACAGGCCGCCCCAGCGGCCGATGATGTTCTCGCTGCGCTTGACGCACGAATCCGCCGACAGCGAGATCCGGCACAGCAGGCGCATCACGCGATAACCCCAGCGCCGCCCGGCAACGAACCATGCCCCGTCGCCCAGGATGTTGCCCAGGAGCGCCGCCAGCGTGACCGCGACGAACGAAACCTCGCCGTCGACCGTCAATCCACCGGCCACCACGAGAAAAGGAACGGCCGGCACCGGCGCACCCAGCCGCGCCGCCAGCGTGGCGACGAACACCAGGACCGAACCCTGGCTGGCGAGTAGTGCAACGAAGTCGTTCATTTCCGGAACCTGGAGGTGAGGGTGGATGGATGCCTGGCTATTCCTTGGGTTGCGTCGCCGCTTCCTGGGTCGAAGGTCCGCCGTGCAGTTCAACGTCGGTGAAATAGGCGATGCCGTGGCCGTGCGTGTTGTCCGAGTCCGCCGAGATCGCGATCGCCACGATGTCCGGCACTGTATCGCCGGCCTCGTCAGCGAAGGCGCGCTTGTAGTCCGCGAGCAGATTGCGGCGCTCCGCGACCCAGGTGCCGGGCTTGGAGGCCGGGCCGGACTCGAGAACGAACATCCGCACGCGCTTCGTGAAGGCATTCGCGAACGCCGTGCCCTTGGCTTCCTTGGCGTCCCAGACGTAGCAGAGCGCTTCGCTCGGCACGTCTTCGCCGGTGGCCTTGCGCGCCAGCGCAAGGCGTGTGCGCTCGCTTACCGGCAGCTTGTCGGTCGGGAAGTCGAAGAACACGCAGACCTTGGCCGCGCCGTCGTCGCCGGAGCGCGTGCGCAGATCGGCGCCCTCCACGAATTCGTCGACGCGCCAGCGCCATGCCAGCGTCGAATTGACGTTCAGCGGCAGGTGCGTCGGATGCACGAGGTTGCCGTACGACTGGTCGGAATCGACCTTGAGCACGCGCTTGCCGTCTTCCTGGACCACTTCGAAACGCGTGGCGGCCTTGTTGGGCAGCGTGGTGAAGCGCCACGGCTGCGGTGCCTGCGCGCCCTGCGCACTGGAGAAGGGCGTCAGGAGCGGTGCTTCGCCCGCCGCGTGGACCAGAGGAGCGGCCAGCAGCGCTGCCGCCAGCGGCAACGCGGATGCGATGCGCCGCCACTGCACATTACGAACCGTCTTGCTGAACGTCATGTCGCACTCCTGCCTCGTGTTGTTGGTCTTTCGGGCAAGCGTGCTGGACGCTTTTACCCACGAGGACGAAGTGTGAGGGTTCGACGTCGCAAGATAAATAGGCCAAAAGGAATCGGACTGTATCGATGGCGGACACAATCCAGCGCCGCATGGTCCGGATCGACGCCAATCAGCGCAGATCGCCGTCGACGTAGTACCAGCGTTTCAGCTCGCCGTCAGGTTCGCGGACGAAGCGGCTGCGCTCGTGCAGCCGCACTGCGGCGCCGGTCTTGCCGCGCTGGCGGGCGACGAACTCCACTTCGGCCTGGTCTGCATCCGATGCCGATCGCGAACGGACGTCGAGTCCGAGCCACTTCACTTCCGGCTCGAAATCGAGCGACCCGGGGCGGGTGGTGCGGTGCCAGGTCGCGAGCAGATAGTCCGCCCGCTCGCGCACGAAGGCGGTGTAGCGCGAGCGCATGAGCGATTCCGCATCGGGCGCCGGCGTGCGCTCGAAGTCGTCCACATAGCGGCCGCAACATTGGGCGTAGGGCAGCGCAGAGCCCTTGCGATCGCGGCGCCCACAGGGGCATTGAACGAGGGCGGAGCCCGAAGAGGACTTGGACATGGGGGATCGGGGACGGAAAGCCGTCGCGTATTGTGCAGACACGCCCCGCCCGCCTCGCGCAAACCCTGAATCGAGCCGATGGCGCGGCACCCGCAGCGCGGCTAAGCTCCGGGCGACTTCCATGGAGCGACCATGTACCTGAGCGGTTCGGAGCAACACGCGCTGCGCGGCATCTTCGCGCTGCTCGCGGAAGACCAGAGCGAGCGCGAGGTCCGCGAGCGCACCGGCTGGGCGCTGCTCGACCTGTTGCGGGCAGACCAGTTCGCCTCCTTCGTGTGGGATGCCGCCAGCGGCACCTTCGGCGGCCGGGTCGCGCTCAACATGGATCCGGCCAATCTCGACGGCTACAACCGCTGGCACCAGTACCACGACCCCATCACCTTCGTGCTGCAGGCGCGCCGCCATGCCACCCGCGTCACCGAAGTAATGCCGCAGCGGGAGTTGATGCGAACCGCGTTCTTCACCGACTTCCTCTCGCGCGACGGACTGCACTGGGGCATGAATCTCCACGCCTTTCACGGCGACCGCGCGCTGGGCGACCTGCGCATCTGGCGCCGCCGGGACCGCGGCGATTTCAGCGACCACGACAAGGCGCTGCTCGACCTCATCGAACCGGCCTTCGCCGGCGCGCTGCAACGCGCACGGCGTGAAGCGCCGGGGAAGACCGCGCCGGCGGCCGCCGACAACGCACCCGCGTGGTCGCGGCTGAGCGAACGCGAGCGCGAGGTCGCGGCAGCCGTGTGCCGGGGACTCACCGACAAGGACATCGCGCGGCGCATGGGCATCGGCGTGCCGACCGTGCGCACCTACCTGCGGCGCATCTTCGACAAGCTCGGCATCGAACGCCGCGCGGCGCTGGCCGGCCTCGCGGGGCCGGATCGCCCTGACTGAGGAACGGTCCGCGCCTACTTCGCCGGCGCCGGCAGCCGGCCCAGCAAGGGCTCGATCGCAAGGCCCAGCGCCAGCAGCTTGCGGTCGCTGCCCGCCGGCCCATCCAGTTCCAGGCCCACGGGAAGACCGCTCGTGGCACCCAATGCCACAGGCAGTTGCAGCCCCGGGATGCCGGCGTTGCTGCCGGGGTCCGTGTTCTGGATCAGGGCGACGAAGTTTTCCACGCTGCTCGCATCCGGCGTGGCCGCGAGCGCCACGCGAGGCACCGTCGGGAACACCAGCGCATCCAGCCTGTTCTTCGTGAAGGTGTCGCGATAGAGCTTCTGCAGCGCCGGCCGGGCCACGCCCATCGCGTTGTCGTAGGCGGGCTTCGCATCCACCACGCCGTTGGGTGCCGGCAGCTTGCGCGGGATGATCAGGCCGTCGAAAGTGCCCTTGACATCCGGACTGGCGATCCCGGCCGCCAACTGCGCCAGATCGACGCCGGTGTGGTACCTGGCCAGATAGGTCGCGATGTCGTCATGCGCCTCGTAGAGCGCGACCGGAAATCCGACGGCGCCGTTGAGCTCCGCCAGGTTCGGCATATCCACATCCACCAGCGTGACGCCGGCTCCGCGCAGCTTGGCGAGCGCCGCGTCGACGGCACCGCGCGTATCGGCATCGAGGTTCGCGTGGAACTCCTTCACCACACCGAGCCGCACGTGCTTCAGGCTGGCCGGCTTGACCGCCGTCCCGCCGGCGATGACGCGATCGAGCAAGGCGACATCGGCCACCGAGACAGCCATCGGCCCTGCCGTGTCGCGCGTGTGCGAGATCGGCGTGATGCCGTCCTGCGAATAGCGCCCCACCGTCGGGCGCAGCGAAGCGCAGCCGTTGAACGCGCACGGGATGCGGACCGAGCCCCCGGTGTCGGTGCCCAGACCGGCCGGCGCCATGCGGGCGCCGAGCGCCGCGCCGGTGCCCGAGGACGACCCGCCCGCGATGCGGCTGCTGTCGTAGGCATTGCGCACGCCCACCTCCGGGCCCGTCTGGAACGCCGGGTTGTAGCCAGTGACGCCGAACGCCAGTTCGTGCATGTGCGTCTTGCCCAGCACGATCGCGCCGGCCGAGCGCAGCTTGGCGACCACCGGGGCATCGGCCGTGGGCACGAAATTCTTGAGCGAGGGCGTGCCGGCCGTGGCGGGCAGGCCCTTCACCTGGATGTTGTCCTTCACGACCACCGGAACACCGGCCAGGGGCAGGCAGGCGCCGCCCCGCTTGCGCGCCGCGTCCGCCGCACGCGCCGCCGCCAGCGCGCCCGCTTCGTCGAGCGTGACAAAGGCATTCAGCTGCGGCTTCGCCTTGGCCTTGGCGATGTAGGCCGACACCAGCTGCTCGCTGCTGAGCGAACCCGCACAAATCTGCCGCGCGGCCTCGCTGGCTGTCAGCTTCGCCAGATCCGGCGTGGCGGATTGCGCCGACGCCGGCAATCCGGCCGCGGTGATGGAAAGCACCGCCGCTGCACGCAGGGCGGAAGATGTGAACGAACAAGGCATGACAGGACCTCCGACAAGGAGCCCCATGCTGCTACGCCGTGCCTCGCTTGTCTGTCATCGAAATCGATGACAGGGGGTCTGCGCTTCAGGCCAGCGCCCGCTGGATCAGCAGCTTCTGGATGTCCGACGTGCCTTCGTAGATCTGGCACACCCGCACGTCGCGGTAGATGCGCTCCAGCGGGAAGTCGTTGACGTAGCCGTAGCCGCCCAGCGTCTGGATGGCCGCGCTGCAGACGCGCTCGGCCATCTCGCTGGCGAAGAGCTTGGCCATCGCCGCTTCCTTGAGGCACGGCAGGCCGGCGTCGCGCAGGCTGGCGGCGTGCCAGATCAGCTGGCGGGCCGCCTCGATCTGCGTCGCGCATTCCGCGAGCCGGAAGCCCACCGCCTGCTGCTCGAAGATCGAGCCGCCGAAGGCCTGGCGCTCCTTCGCGTAGTTGACCGCGAACTCGAACGCGCTGCGCGCCATGCCCACGCTCTGCGCGGCGATGCCGATGCGCCCGCCTTCGAGCGCACCCAGCGCGATCTTGTAGCCCTCGCCTTCCTGCCCGATCAGGTTCTCGGCCGGGATGCGGCAGCCGTCGAAGTTGATCTGCGCGGTGTCGCTCGAATGCTGTCCCAGCTTGTCTTCGAGGCGCGCGACGTTGTAGCCCGGCGCATCGGTCGGCACGATGAAGGCGCTCATGCCGCGCTTGCCCGCGCCCTTGTCGGTGACCGCGATCACGATCGCGACCTGCCCGTTCTTGCCGCTGGTGATGAACTGCTTCACGCCGTCGATCACATAGCCGTCGCCGTCCTTGCGCGCCGTGGTGCGCAGCGACGAGGCATCGCTGCCCGCCTGCGGCTCGGTGAGGCAGAAGGCGCCGAGCATCTTGCCCTGCGCGAGCGGCTGCAGCCATTTCCTCTTCTGCGCCGCATTGCCATAGCGCATCAGGATCGCGTTGACCGGGCAGTTGGTCACGCTGATCGAGGTGCTGGTGCCGCCGTCGCCCGCGGCGATTTCCTCGAGCACCAGCGCGAGCGTCAGGTAATCGAGCCCCGCGCCACCGTCTTCCTCCGGCACGCAGATGCCGTAGGCGCCCAGCGCCGCCAGGCCCTCGTGGGCCGCTTTCGGAAAGCTGTGGTCGCGGTCCCATTGGGGCGCGTGGGGCCACAGTTCGGCCTGCGCGAAGGCGCGCACGGCGTCGCGAATGGCTTCCTGGTCGGTGTTGAGCAGCATGGCGGACTCCTTGTTCAGTGCATGGCCTGTCGTGCGTCGTTGTCTCGGCCGAGGTCCATGATCAGCTTGCCGGCCATGTACAGGCGACGCGGAATCGCGCTGGTGTCCACGTACTCGGCCTTGTCGCTGTGGTAGCCGAAGCCCGGCAGGCCCAGGCTTTCGATGACCGGCTTGCCCGAGAGCGCCGCGTAGGCCGCATCGGTGCCGCCGCCGGTGCGCTCGGTCACCGCGAGCTCGCCGCCGGCTTCCTTGTAGTAGGCCACTGCCTTGTCGACCAGCTTGCGGCCGCCTTCGCCCGCATTGAAGGCCGGACGGCCGCGCGTGACGACCACCTTGACGTCGGCGTCCGGCAGCTTCTTCTTCTGTGCGCGGGTTTCGAGCGTCTTCATGGCGGCCTCGAAGTCTTCGTTCTTCGCGTAGCGCACGTCGGCGTTGAGCGTGGCGCTCGCGGGGATGATGTTCGACACCGCGCCGGCCTTGGCGATGGTCCAGTTGAAGCGAAGGCCCTTGGCCTTGTCGTCGATGTCCTGCGTGCGCAGCACGAGGTCCGACGCCTCGACCAGCGCATTGACGCCGAGTTCCGGCGCCGCGCCCGCATGCGATGCCTTGCCGGTGATGTTGGCCTGCACGTAGGCGATGCCCGAGGTGCCGAGCGAAAGGTCTTCCTTGCCCACGCCGGTGGGCTCGAAGGACAGCACGTAGTCGGACTTCGCGGCTTCTTCCTGGATCAGGTCGCGCGAGCCGAAGGAGCCCTTCTCCTCGTCGGTGTTGAACAGCACCGTGATGCTGCCGAAGTCCTCGAAGCCGCGTGCCTTGAGCAGCTTGAGCGTGTGGATGATCACCGCGTTGCCGCCCTTGTCGTCGGCGATGCCAGGGCCGTACGCCTTGTCGCCCTCGATGCGGAACGGCGCCTTGGCGAGGATGCCCTTGAGGTAGACCGTGTCCATGTGCGAGATCAGCAGCAGGTTCTTGCCGCCCTTGCCCTTGATCTTGCCGACGATGTTGTCGCCGACCACGATGCCGGCCGACTTGCTGCGCGTGACGGCGAAGCCGAGCGACTTGAGCTGGTCTTCGAGGTACTTGCCGGCCGCTTCGAGGCCTTCCGCGTCGCCGGTGCCGGTTTCGATGTTGACCAGGTTCTCGAGCGTCTTGATGACCGCCGGCTTTTCAGCGGTGGCGGCGTCGAACAGGGCCTGGTCGCGGGTCTGCGCGTGGGCGGCGGAGGCGAGGAATACGGAAGCAAGCAGCGTCGCGATGGCGCTGCGGGGAAAGGCCGGATGCATGAAGAAGTGTCTCCTGAATGAAAGCTTTTGATTCTAGGCAGCGACATAGAGCCGACCGCTGCATGGATGGACAAAAAAGAGCCCGCACCATCACACGACAGTGCGGGCAGCGGCCGTCACGGGGCCGCGAAAAAATCAGACCAGTTCGATCGCGACGGCCGTGCCTTCGCCGCCGCCGATGCACAGCGTCGCGACGCCGCGCTTCTTGCCGCGCTGCTGCAGCGCATGGATCAGCGTGACCATGATGCGCGCGCCGCTCGCGCCGATCGGGTGGCCCAGCGCGCAGGCGCCGCCGTTCACGTTGACGATGTCGTGCGCCACCGACAGCTCGTGCATCAGCGCCATCGGCACCACCGCGAAGGCCTCGTTGACTTCCCAGAGGTCGACGTCCTTCACGCCCCAGCCGGTCTTCTTGAACAGCTTGGCGACCGCACCGACCGGTGCAGTGGAGAACCACTCGGGCTGCTGCGCGTGCGTGGTGTGCCCGACGAGGCGCGCGATCGGCCTCGCGCCGTACTTCTTCGCGGTGCTCTCGGTCATCATCACCAGCGCAGCGGCGCCGTCGTTGATCGACGAGCTCGACGCGGCGGTGATCGTGCCACCGTCCTTCTTGAACGCCGGCTTGAGCGTCGGGATCTTGTCGAGCTTGACCTTGCCCGGGCCTTCGTCGATGTCGATCACGGTCTCGCCGCCGCGGCCCTTGACGGTCACCGCAGCGATCTCGGCCTTGAACGCGCCCGACGTGGTTGCGGCCTTCGCGCGCTCCACGCTGGCGATCGCGAAGGCATCCTGCTGCTCGCGCGTGAACTTGTACTTGGCCGCGCAGTCCTCGCCGAAGGTGCCCATGGAGCGGCCCGGCTGGTAGGCGTCCTCGAGGCCGTCGAGCATCATGTGGTCGAAGATGCGGTCATGGCCCATGCGGTAGCCGCCGCGGCCCTTGAGCATCAGGTAGGGCGCGTTGGTCATGCTTTCCATGCCGCCGGCCACCATCACTTCGTGCGTGCCCGCGAGCAGCATGTCGTGCGCCATCATGGCCGCCTTCATGGCCGAGCCGCACATCTTGCTGAGCGTGACCGCGCCCGCGCTGTCGGGCAGGCCGCCCTTGTACGCGGCCTGCCGCGCCGGCGCCTGGCCCTGGCCGGCCATCAGGCAGTTGCCGAAGAGCACTTCGCCCACGCTGTCGGCGCTGATGCCGGCGCGCTCGACGGCGGCCTTGATCGCCACGCCGCCCAGGTCGTGCGCCGCAAGAGAAGAAAAATCGCCCTGGAAGCCGCCCATCGGGGTACGGGCCGCGCCGACGATCACGATCGATTCGCTCATGGAAGTTGCTCCTTCAGATGGTTGTCAAAAATAGGGTTCATGGCCCACGTGCTTGAAACGCTGGGCCTCGTCATAGGGAAAGACATCGAGCATCTGGCCCGCCTGGATGCGCTCCTTGTGGCTCTGCCAGAAGGCCGCGTCGAGCAGGTCCGCGTGGTGGGCCATGAAGGCTTCGCGCACCGCGGCGTTGCCGAGGAGAAAAGGGCCGAAGGTCTCCGGAAACACATCCTTGGGCCCCACCGCATACCAGACCTCGCCGCTCATCTCCTCTTCCTCGGTACGCGGCGCGGGCACCTTGCGGAAGTTGCAGTCGGTCAGGTATTCGATCTCGTCGTAGTCGTAGAACACGACCTTGCCGCCGCGCGTGACGCCGAAGTTCTTCCACAGCATGTCGCCCGGAAAGATGTTCGCGGCCACCATGTCCTTGATCGCATTGCCGTACTCGACCACCGCATGCTCCAGCTGCTTGCTCGCACGGTGGGCATGCTCGGGCTGGTCGAGCAGGTCGAACGCCTCCTGCAGGTAGATGTTGAGCGGGATCATGCGCCGCTCGATGTAGCAGTGCTTGAGCACCACTTCCATCTCCCCGTTGCCGTCGCGGTCGCCGATCTCGAGCTGGCTCGGGGCGAAGCGCTTGATCTCCTCGATCAGCTCGGGCTCGAAGCGGTCCAGCGGAAAGCCGACGTTGCTGTACTCCAGCGTGTCTGCCATGCGGCCCACGCGGTCGTGCTGCTTCACCAGCATGTACTTGCTCTTGATCTGCTCGCGCGTGGTGTCCTTCTGCGGCGGGTAGTAGTCGCGGATCAGCTTGAAGACGTACGGGAACGACGGCAGGTCGAACACCAGCATCACCATGCCCTTGATGCCCGGCGCGCTGCGGAACTTGTCGCTCGAATAGTTCAGGTGGGCGAGGAAGTCGCGGTAGAAGAGCGTCTTGCCCTGCTTGGCGAGCCCGAGGGCGTTGTAGATCTCGGCGCGCGGCTTGCGCGGCATCAGCGAACGCAGGAACTGCACATAGGCCGACGGCACTTCCATCTCGACCATGAAGTAGGCCCGCGCGAAGCTGAAGAGCATCTGCAGGTCCTCCTCGCCGAAGAGCACCGCATCGATGTAGAACCTGTTGTCCGCGTCGTGCAGGATCGGCAGCGCAAGCGGCAGCTCGGTGAAGCCGTTGATGATCTTGCCCACCACGTACGCGCCCTTGTTGCGATAGAAGAGCCCCGAGAGCACCTGCAACTGGAAGTTGGCGCGCAGCTTCACCTGATGGAAGCGGCTGAGGATCGCGGTCGCGACGCGGCCGGCATCGCGCTCGAGGTTGGCGTAGCCGCGCCCCTGCAGGCGGTAGTCCAGCAGCAGCGACTGGATCACGCCGGGCAGCGTTTCCGGCGTCGGGTAGTAGGCGCGGTAGGTCGGCGCGCCTTGCTGCTCGATGTACTCGGTGCTGATCGCCGGCCGCACGAAGATGAAGTCGTTCTGGAAATACGCGCGATGCAGGATCTTGGTCGTGACCGAGTTGAAGAAGGTCTCGGCCAGCTCCGGCTGGTGATGGTCGACCAGCAGGCCGATGAAGTGCAGCTTGACCTGGTGCCACACCTCCATCGGCTGCTCGCCGGCCTTGAACTCTTTTTCGAGGCGCGCCACCGCCTCGCCCACCCGCAGGTCATAGAACTCGATGCGCTCGCGCTGCGCGCGCTGCTGCCCGTGCCAGTCGGCCGTCTCGAAGCGGTGCTTGGCGCGCGCCGATTCGGCCCGGAACAAGCGGTAGTGCCGGTCGAACCCGTCCCGCATCGCCTTGGCGATGTCATAGGCCAGCGGCGAATCGAGGCGCTGCGGGAACATGGGCCGTGCGGCGGGCGCCGGTGCGCTTACTTGATGTACTCGGAGGTCGGCGTCTCCGCCGGCTTGCTCCACTTGTAGCGGATGCGCTGCACCGCCGCGCGATAGAGGTTCTCCATCGCCTTGGTGCCGTCGACGGTGATCTCGAGGTCCTGGATGAGGCCGTCGTGCACGCCGAAGGCCCAGCCGTGGATCGTGACCGACTGGCCGCGGCCCCATGCGTCCTGCATCACGGTGCTGACGGCCACGTTGACCACCTGCTCCGCCACGTTCAGCTCGCACAGCGCGTTGGCGCGAGCGGCTTCGGGCAGCGTGTCGAGCATCACGTGATGGCGGTCGCGCACGTCCTGGATGTGGCGCAGCCAGTTGTCCGCGATGCCGATGCGCGCGCCTTCGAGCGCGGCCTGGACGCCCGAGCAGCCGTAGTGGCCGACCACCATGATGTGCCGCACCTTGAGCCGCTCCACCGCGAACTGGATCGCCGAGAGCGCATTCAGATCGGAATGGACCACGATGTTCGCGACGTTGCGATGCACGAAGACCTCGCCCGGCTCCAGCCCGGTGATCTGGTTCGCGGGCACGCGGCTGTCGGAGCAGCCGATCCACATGTACTTGGGCGTCTGCTGCTTCACCAGGCTGGTGAAGAAGCCGGGACGGTCGCGCTCCATGCGCGCGGACCAGGAGCGGTTGTGGGCGAACAGGTCTTCGAGGTTGTCTGTGGCGTTGTTGTCCATGGGTGTCTTCGTGATGATGGGGGTGTGTTGATGCGGTGGCGCGCTCAGCGCACCTTCGGTTTCTCGGTCCGCGCCAGTGCGGCGCGTGCCTTCTTCTCCTGCGCACGGATCTCGTCGATGTTGGCCTGCAGATCCGTCAACTGCGCTTCGAGCTGCTGCCGATGGTTGCCGAGCACGCCCAGGAATCGCTGCAGCTGCGCCGCGGTGTCGCGCGGACTGTCGTACATGTCGAGGATCTCCTTCGCCTCGGTCAACGTCAGCCCCAGCCGCTTGGCGCGCAGCGTCAGCGTCAGCCGGGCCCGGTCGCGCGAGCTGTAGATGCGCTGCAGCCCCGCCCGCTCGGGCGCGAGCAGGCCCATGTCCTCATAGAAGCGGATCGCCCGCGTGGTGAGGTCGAACTCCTTCGCGAGCTCGCCGATGGTGAAGGTTTGTGACGGCATGTAATCCGGATCGAAACGAGCGCGACAGCAGGTTCGGGACGCACTGCCTACAATGACGGCTCCTTGCCATGACGTTTACGTTAACGTCAATCGTACATGAACCTACTCGAACGCGAACTCAAATACCCCCACGGTGACACCCTGCCGGGCCCCGGCGAGGCGATCGAAGTGGCCCCCGGCGTGCGCTGGATCCGCATGGCACTGCCCTTTGCGCTCGACCACATCAACCTCTGGCTGCTGCGCGACAACATCGACGGCGTGGACGGATGGTCGGTGGTCGACACCTGCATTTCGCACGACGCCGCGCGCGCGCAGTGGGAGCAGATCTTCAACACACAGCTCGACGGCCTGCCGATCCTGCGCGTCATCGTCACCCACATGCACCCCGACCACATCGGGCTCGCCGACTGGCTGTGCAAGCGCTGGAATGCGCCGCTGTGGATCAGTTCGACCGACTACCACGTGGCGCGCGTGCTCACCACCGCGGGCGACACGCTCGCCGGCGGCGATGCGGCAGCGGATTTCTTCGCGTCGCACGGCCTGGTCGATGCGGAATCCGTCGCCAAGATCCGCGCGCGAACGAGCTACTACGCGAACATGGTGCCCGCCGTGCCCGCGTCCTTCGTGCGCATGCTGGACGGCGAAATCGTGCACGTCGGCGGCCGCGCATGGCGCTGCATCAGCGGCTACGGCCACGCGCCGGAACACATCGCGCTCTACTGCGAAGAACTCAATGCACTGCTCGGCGGCGACATGATGCTGCCGCGCATCTCGACCAACGTCAGCGTGCATGCGGGCGAGCCTGAGGCCAATTCGCTCAAGCTCTTCCTCGACAGCATCGAGCGATTCAAGGAACTGCCGGAAGACGTGCTGGGCCTTCCGTCGCACGGCAAGCCCTTCACCGGCGTGCACCGGCGGGTAGAGCAGCTGAAGGAGCACCATCGCGACCGGCTCGCCGAACTGCTCGAAGCCTGCGTCGCCAAGCCGCTGAGTGCGGCGGAAGGGCTGCCGATCCTCTTCAAGCGCGCCCTCGACCTGCACCAGATGACTTTCGCGATGGGCGAAACCGTGGCCCACCTGCACCTCCTCTGGGATTCGGGCCAGGTGCAGCGCCGGCGCGGCGAAGACGGCATTTATCGCTTCGGCGCCTTCCAATGAGCGTGATCGACCAGCTCCGCGCCGGCCAGTTGGCCGGGGTGCGGCGGCTGGATCTCCGCGGCTGCGGACTCACCGAATTTCCACGCGAAGTCTTCGATCTCGCGGATTCGTTGGAAGTGCTGGATCTCTCCGGCAATGCGATGGACGCGCTGCCCGACGACCTGCACCGGCTCGCGCAACTGCGCGTGCTGTTCTGCTCCGACAACCCGTTCACCGAAATGCCGGCGGCGCTGGGGCAATGCCCCAGGCTCGAAATGGTCGCCTTCAAGGCCAATCGCATCCGCACCGTGCCTGCCGAGTCGCTGCCGCCTCGGCTGCGCTGGCTGATCCTGACCAACAACCGGATCGAATCGCTGCCAGCGGAGCTCGGCAATCGGCCGCGACTGCAAAAACTGATGCTCGCGGGAAACCGGCTGCGCGCGCTGCCACCCGAAATGGCCGCCTGCCAGGCGTTGGAGCTGGTCCGCATCTCCGCCAACGAATTCGATGCACTGCCCGCGTGGCTGCTTTCGCTGCCGCGCCTCTCCTGGCTGGCCTTCTCGGGCAATCCGTTCGATGAAGGGCCGGAAGTGGCCGCGATGAATGCGGTGCCGACGGAATCCGTACCGTGGCGGCAACTCTCGCTGCGGCACAAGCTGGGCGAAGGCGCTTCCGGCGTGATCCATCAAGCGGATTGGCAGCGTGCCGACGGCAGCACGCAAGCGGTCGCGGTCAAGCTCTTCAAGGGCGAAGTCACCAGCGACGGCTGGCCGCACAGCGAAATGGCCGCGTGCATCGCGGCCGACCGGCATCCGAACCTGATCGAAGTGCTGGGCCGCATCCACGACCATCCGGCGGGCACGCCCGGGCTCGTGCTGAAGCTGGTCGACCCATCGTTTTGCAATCTGGCGGGGCCGCCGAGTTTCGAGTCGTGCACGCGCGATGTGTATGCCGAGGATGCGCGCTGGTCCTTCGCGACCGCCTGGCGCATGGCGGGCGGCATCGCGTCGGCGGTCGCGCAACTGCACGCGCACGGCACTGTCCACGCCGACCTGTACGCGCACAACATGCTCTGGAACGGCGAAGGCGACGTGATGCTCGGCGACTTCGGCGCCGCGTGCTTCCTGCCGCGCGACGACGAGGCCACCAGCCGGACTCTGGAACGCATCGAGGCGCGGGCTTTCGGGTGTTTGCTCGAAGAACTGCTGGCGCATTGCGATCCCGTCGCGGACGGCGAACGGGCACGCCACGCCCTTCTCGCGCAATTGCAGTCGAGATGCATGAGCGCCGACATCGCCGCGCGCCCCGCGTTCGCGGAAATCGCTTCGCTGCTTTCGGCATGAGCCGCCCGGCCGCTCCGAACGCAAATACCGAAGCGCTGCCGCGCGAGGTAAGTCAATGACCCAGCGCGCACTGCCGCTCCCCGTGCGCGACGGCGTCGGCCCGAGCTGCGTGGTGTTGCCCGCGGGCGACTGGCCCACGGTGCTCGACTACTTCGTGCATCGCTTCACGGCGGTCACGCGCCCGCAATGGCAGGCCCGCATGGGCGCCGGCGAGGTGGTCGACGTGCACGGCGTGCCGATCACCGAAACGCGGCGCTTCGAAGAGCACCTGCGCATCTACTACTACCGCCATCTCGATTCCGAGCCCCACGTACCTTTCGAGGAACACGTTCTCTTCCGCGACGAGCACCTGCTCGCGGTGGACAAGCCGCATTTCCTCTCGATCTCGCCCGTGGGCAAGTACGTCCAGCAGACGCTGCTGGTGCGCCTCAAACGCAAACTGGGCATCGACGAACTCGTGCCGCTGCACCGCATCGACCGCGAGACGGCCGGGGTTGTTCTCTTCTCGGTGCAGCGCGCGAGCCGGGGCGCGTACGTGCAGCTCTTCGCCGAACGCACGATCGAGAAGCGCTACGAGGCGATCGTGCATCGCGCCGCAGATTTCGCGCCACCGGCCATGCGCCGCAGCCGCCTCGAAGACGACGCCCATTTCATGCGCATGCGCGAAGTCCCCGGCGAGCCCAATTCCGAGACGCACATCGAGGTGCTCGCTACCCGCGCGGACTGGGCGCACCTGTCGCTCTCGCCGGTCACCGGCCGCCGGCACCAGTTGCGGGTGCACTGCCATGCGCTCGGCATGCCGATCCTGAACGACGCGATCTACCCGGTGCTGCGCCCCGAAGGCACCGACGACTACGCGCGCCCGCTGCAACTGCTGGCGCGCGAGGTGCGCTTTCGCGATCCGCTCAGCGGCGCGGAACGCTTCTTCGCCAGCCAGCGCTCGCTCGTCCTGCCGCCTAGGTGACGCGGTTCTCCGGCGCCCCGCACTAAGCTTGCGGCAGCTTCATCAGGAGACAACCGCATGGACACGACCCAACTCTTCTCGCTCGAGGGCCGCACCGCCCTCATCACCGGCGGCTCGCGCGGCATCGGCCGCATGATTGCCGAAGGCTTCCTGGCGCAGGGCGCGCGCGTCTACATCTCGGCGCGCAAGGCCGAGGCCTGCGACCAGACCGCGAAGGAGCTTTCCGCCTTCGGCCACTGCGTTTCGCTGCCGGCGGATGTCTCCACGCTCGAAGGCGCGCAGGCGCTGGTCGATGCCTACGCCGGGCATGAGGACAAGCTCGACATCCTCGTCAACAACGCCGGCGCCGCCTGGGGCGCGCCGTATGAGGAGTTTCCGGAAAGCGGCTGGGACAAGGTCGTCGACCTCAACCTCAAGACGCCCTTCTTCCTGACCAAGGCGCTCACGCCCATGCTCAAGAAGGCCGCGACCGACCATCTCGCGAAGGTCATCAACATCGCATCGATCGACGGCATCTCGGTCAACCCGCAGGAAACCTACTCGTACGCCGCGAGCAAGGCCGGCCTGATCCAGCTCACCCGACGCATGGCGCTGCGCCTGGCGCAGGACCGCATCGTGGTCAGCGCGATCGCCCCGGGCGCCTTCGCGTCGAACATGAACAAGGAAGCGCGCGACCACGCCGACGAGATCAAGGGCCACATCCCAGCCGGCCGCATCGGCGAGCCGGAAGACATGGCCGGCGCGGCGATCTACCTCGCTTCGCGCGCGGGCGACTACGTGATGGGCTCGACGCTCATCGTCGACGGCGGCGTGACGCACGCGCGCTGAACGCGCCCGCCGCGGCGGCGCTGCCTCAGGCCGCCGGGCGGACCTCTGCCGGCGAGTGAACCGGCAGCGCGTTCAACGGAATGCGCAAATAGGCCACGCCGTTCTCGTCCGCAGGCGGTAACTGCCCGGCACGCACGTTCACCTGGATCGAGGGAAGGATCAGCGTCGGCACATCGAGCGTCACATCGCGCGCGGTGCGCATGGCGACGAATTCGGCCTCGCTGATGCCGTCGTGCACATGGATGTTGTGCGCGCGCTGCTCGGCCACCGTGGTCTGCCACTGGGGCGCCCGCGTGGCGGGCGGGTAGTCGTGGCAGACGTACATCGTCGTCTGATCCGGCAGCGCCAGCAGACGTTGGATCGACGCATGGAGCTGGCGCGCATCGCCGCCCGGGAAATCCGCGCGCGCGGTGCCGACGTCCGGCATGAAAAGCGTATCGCCGACGAAGACCGCCCCATCGACGAGATAGGCCATGTCCGCAGGCGTGTGGCCGGGCACGAGCAACGCTGTGGCCTCGGTGTCGCCGATCCTGAACACCTCACCGTCCTTGAAGAGATGATCGAACTGGCTGCCGTCCGGCAGGAAGCTGCGTTCGAGGTTGAAGAGCTTCTTGAACGTTGCCTGCACCGTGCAAATGTTCTCGCCGATGCCGATGCGCCCGCCCGCCTGCGACTGGATGTAGCGCGCGCCCGAGAGGTGGTCCGCGTGCGCATGGGTTTCAAGAATCCATTCGATCTGCAAACCCTCGCCGCGAATGTAGGCCAGCACGGCATCGGCCGAGGCCGTGCTGGTGTGCCCTGACTTGAAATCGAAGTCGAGCACCGGATCGATGACGGCCGCGCGGCGCGTGGCGTGGTCCCAGACGACGTAGGAGATCGTCCATGTGCGGGGATCGAAAAAGCCTTGGGTGGTGGTGCGGGTCGACATGAAGTGCTCCTTGGCGGCGATTCTCACTTGATTGACTTACATTATATGTTTCAACATAATATTAAGTCCATAAGCGAGAAATTCCAAGACCATGAAGCGAGCCCCCACCATCGACCCCGAACGACTGCGCGCCGCTGCAGGCAACGCGGTCGGCGCCCTCAAGGTACTGGCCAACGAAGACCGCCTGCTGCTGCTGTGCCAGTTGTCGCAGGGCGAGATGTGCGTGAGCGATCTCGAAGAAGCGCTCGGCATCCGGCAGCCGACGCTGTCGCAGCAACTCGGCGTGCTGCGCAACGAAGGCGTGGTCGATACGCGGCGCGAAGGCAAGAACATCTACTACAGCGTGGCCGATCCGGCGCTGCTCGAAATCCTCGCGGTGCTCTACCGCATCTACTGCCCCACGGAGAAATGATGTCGATCGACTGGAACCACTTCACACCCATCGCCTCCCTCCTGGGCGGCGTTCTCATCGGACTGGCCGCGGCGATGTTCGCGCTGCTCAACGGCCGCATCGCCGGCATCAGCGGTGTTCTGGGCGGATTGCTCAGGCCGGCCAAGGGCGACATCGCCTGGCGCGCGGCCTTCGTCCTGGGCCTGGTCGGCGCGCCGATCGTCTACCTGCTGTTTGCCGCCCTGCCGCGACCGCACATCGACGCGAGCTACGGCGCGCTCGTGCTTGCCGGACTGCTGGTCGGCCTCGGCACGCGCTACGGCGCGGGCTGCACCAGCGGGCACGGCGTCTGCGGGCTGTCGCGCCTCTCGCCGCGTTCGCTGGTCGCCACCTTGTCATTCATGGGCGCGGGCTTCGTCACCGTCTTCGTCGTGCGCCACCTTCTCGGTTCGTGAGGCAACTTCCATGGCACTTCTTCTGACTTCGCTTCTCGCCGGCCTCGTGTTCGGGCTCGGCCTCATCGTCTCCGGCATGGCCGATCCGGCCAAGGTGCTGGGGTTTCTGGACCTCGCCGGTTCGTGGGATCCATCGCTCGCCTTCGTGATGGGCGGCGCGATCGCGGTGGGCCTCGTGGCCTTCTTCATTGCCGGGCGGCGGACCCTGTCCTTCATCGGCGCCGAGATGAGGCTGCCCGCCGCACGCCGCATCGATCGCCGGCTGGTCGGCGGCAGCCTGCTGTTCGGCATCGGCTGGGGGATCGCCGGCTTCTGCCCGGGGCCGGGCCTCGTCGCGCTCGGCATGGGCGAGTTCAAGGCGCTGGTGTTCGTGGCGGCCATGCTGGCCGGCATGGGGCTGTTCGAGCTGCTCGAAGCGGTTCGGATTCATGGCACTACCGCAGGTACTGCCGAAAAGACTCCTGGGTGAATCGAGCGACCACGCGCAGGATGCGAGATCGAGGCATCTCGATTTCTCGCACGGGAAAACCCCATGTTCCCCACCCGCCATCGTCGGGCATCGCAAGGCTCCAGGACCTCGAAGCCATCAACAAAAAAAGCTCCCGGAGGAGCTTTTTGATGACGCCGTAAGCGCTCAGTATCCGCCGCGGCCACCGCCATTGCGATTGCCGCCGCCATATCCGCCACCGCCGCCACCATACCCGCCACTGCGGCCACCACCATAGCCGCCGCCAGAGCGCGGCTCCATCGGGCGGGCTTCATTGACGGTCAGGTTGCGCCCCCCCAGCGAACGGCCATTCAGACCTTCGATCGCCGCCAGCGCTTCCGCGTCGGTGCCCATTTCGACAAAGCCGAAGCCTTTGGAGCGGTCGGTATCACGCTCCATCATGACCTTGGCACTGGCGACCGCCCCATACTGGCCGAAAGCCTGTTCAAGGTCGTTGTCGCGCACGGAGTAGGCGAGGTTGCCCACGTAAAGTTTCTTGCCCATTGAGGACTCCTAATTCAAACCACCAAACATGAAGCGGTGGGGTTAAGAGTCACAACAGCAATGCGCTGTGGCGCGAAGACGATCACCGGATCACGCCCCTGACAGTGGATCGGCCAGGAACGCCTTCCCATTGTCGTCCAACGGGCGGGTTTGGGAAACCGGATTGCGCGAACGGCGGCTCCAGCAGGTCGTCCGTTGCGGAATCAGGAGCGCGGCAGGAAGTTCATGGGCACACGGCCCGCGCTTCCGGCTCGCACCACGCGATGGATGAAGTCGAGCTTTTCGATCACCGGCGGGACCACGATGAACGGATAGCTGTCGTGCGCGCCTAGGCTGCGGTCCATCGCGTTGATGAACTGCGAGACCGGCAGCCATTGCTCCACGATGGGCTCGCGGATGGATTCGGCGTTCAGGTCCAGCGGGCGCACCTTCAGGGCCGGACCGGACGGCGACGCCAGCTCCAGATGCGTGCCCCAGGAGGCGGCGGTTTCCAGGCCGTCCACCATGTGCAGGTAGTGGGCCCAGGTCTCGGCCCAGTCCTCCCATGGATGTGAACTCGCGTAGGCACTGATGAATCGCTGCGGCCAGTCGACAAGCGGCCACACATAGTGCGCCTTCAACGCCGAGTCGTAGTCCGCACGCTCATCGCCGAAGAGCGAGCGGAACTCCTCGATCCATTGCGTGCCGCGCACCAGCCGATCCCAGTAGTAGTGGCCGATCTCGTGGCGGAAGTGCCCCAGCAGCGTACGGCTGGGCTCGTGCATCGACTGGCGGATGTACTCGCGGCGCGCATCGTCCGCCTCGGCGATGTTGAGCGTGATGACGCCTTGGTCGTGTCCGGTGAGCACATGCTCCTGCAGGCTCACCTGCTCGAGAAATTCGAACGACAGGCCGTTGGCGGGGTCCTCGAGCTTGTTCGGCGTCGGCAGCACGAGTTCGATCAGCGTGTAAAAAAGACGGCGCTTGGCCTGCTCGAGCGCGGCCCAGTAGCCGTGGTTCTGCGGCGTGGCCAGCGCGGGAATCGTGTGCGTCGTCCGGCACGACAGGCAAAACCGATGCTGGGTGGACGAAGGCACCATCCAGTTGCACACATTCGCCTTGCGGTTGGCGCACGGCCTGTATGCGGGGCCTTCCGGACCCAGCCGGCGCCATGAATCCCCGCTCGACTCCTCGAAGGCGAGCATGCGCTGCTCGTCCGGCGCGTAGCCGAGCGTCGAGGCGCAGACCTCGCAGCGCAGGTTCTCGAAGAAAACGCGATTGCCGCATTTCGAGCAGGTCATCTGCTTCATGGCGCCCCTTCGGTCTCGGGTGATGGCATCGCGCCATTCTCGGCGCAGCATGCCGACTCGCCATTCATGGGCGCGGGCTTCGCCACCGTCTTCGTCGTGCGCCACCTTCTCGGTTCGTGAGGCAACTTCCATGGCCATCCTTCTGACCTCGCTTCTCGCCGGCCTCGTGTTCGGGCTCGGCCTCATCGTCTCCGGCATGGCTGATCCGGCCAAGGTGCTGGGCTTCCTGGACCTCGCCGGCACGTGGGATCCGTCGCTCGCCTTCGTGATGGGCAGCGCGATCGGGGTGGGCTTCGTGGCCTTCCTCATTGCCGGGCGGCGCACCGTATCGCTCATCGGCGCCGAGATGTAGTTGCCCACCGCACACCACATCGACCGCCGGCAGGTCGGCGGCAGCCTGCTGTTCCAGCGGCTCGAAGCGCGCTAGGCCACCGCACCCGCCCGCGCGTTGCGCACCTGAAGCCCGGCGGTAGAGAATCCGGCCCACCCGGCCGCGTTCTCCCACCGTGAACCTCCACCGCCTCGATCTGGTTTCGCTGCAACTGTTCAGCCTCGTCGCGCGCAGCGGCAGCATCAGCAAGGGCGCGGAACTCGCGCTGCTGGCGGTGGGCGCGGCCAGCAAGCGCATCACCGACCTCGAAGCCGCCGTTGGCACGCCGCTCCTGGAGCGGCACTCGCGCGGCGTGACGCTGACCGTGGCGGGGCAGGCGCTGCACCGGCATGCGCAGCGCATCCTCGGCGATGTCGACCAGCTCGCGGCCGACCTGTCGGACTACGCATCGGGCCTCGTCGGCGTGGTGCGTCTGTGGTGCAACACCTCGGCGGTCACGCAGTTCCTGCCGAAGGACATCGCGAGCTTCGCGCAGACCAATCCGGGCATCCGCATCGAACTCGAAGAAGAAGACAGCAACGAAGTCGTGCTCGCGGTCATGGACGGCCGCGCCGACATCGGCATCTTCGCGGACCGCACGCCCGCGCCCGGCCTGCAGGTGATGAACTACCGCTCCGACCGCCTGGGTCTCGTCGTGCCGCGCGGCCATGCGCTGGCGCGGCGCCGCTCGGTGCGCTTCGAGGAAGCCATCGAGCATGACTTCGTCTGCCTCTCCAAGGGCACTTCGCTCGCCAAGCGCCTGCAGGCGGAAACCGAAGCGCTCGGGCGGCGGCTGAAGATCCGCATCCAGGTGCGCAGCTTCGACGCCATGTGCCAGATGGTCGCGGCCGGCATGGGCGTGGCCGTGCTGCCGCGCGAATCGATCCTACCGCATGTGAAGTCGATGGACCTGCGGCAGATCGAACTCGAAGACGAATGGGCGAGCCGGCACCTGCTGATCGGCCTGCGCGACGCCGCTGCGGTGCCGCGCCACGTGCGGATGCTCATCGATCACCTCTGCGAGTCGCCGTCCCGATCGAAGCCGCCGGCCCAGGGTTAACCCGGCCGAGCTTTCGCCAACCGCGAAAGCTGGAAACGCCGCTTTGCCCTTCCGCCGCAGGCTGGGCGATTCCAGAATCGCGCCATCCGCCAGCAAGAGAGCGGCCCGGCGCCGGGGCATCCCCACGACGAACACACGGCGCGTCGACCCACCACCATCGGAGACAACCACCATGCGATTCACCCGCCGCACCGCCACCTTCCTGATCGCCGCGACCCTCGCCGCCAGCGCAGCCGGCAACGCCGTCGCGGAAGACAAGTACCCCAGCCGCCCGGTGACCCTCATCGTTCCGCAGGCCGCCGGCGGCGCCAACGACACCATCGCGCGCATCGTCGCGCAGAAGCTCGGCGAGCAGATGGGCCAGTCCTTCGTCGTCGACAACCGACCCGGCGCCGGCGGCAACGTGGGCACCGCCCAGGCGGCCCGCGCGAAGCCCGACGGCTACACCCTGCTGCTGACCGTGAACAGCGCGCAGGTGATCAACCCCGCGCTTTACAAGAGCACCGGCTTCGACCCGGTGAAGGACTTCGAGCCCATCACCCCCGTCGCGACCGCCGGCTACGTGCTCGTCGCCAACAAGAACTTCGCGCCCAACAACGTCGCCGACCTCATCAAGGCCGCCAAAGCCCAGCCCGGCAAGATCGCCATCTCGTCCGCGGGCAACGGCACGCTGAACCACCTGATCGGCGAAATGCTGCAGAAGGAGGCCGGCATCCAGTTGATGCACGTGCCGTACAAGGGCTCGGCGGCGTCCATGAACGACCTGATCGCCGGACAGGTGCAGGTGTCGGTGCAGAGCCTGCCTTCGTCCCTCCAGTTCATCAAGTCCGGCGCGGTGAAGGTGCTCGGCGTGGTGAACGAGAAGCGCGTCGCCGCGCTGCCCGATGCGCCGACCATCGGCGAGACGATCAAGGGCTTCGGCTCCACGCCGTGGTACGGGGTGCTCGCGCCGCACGGAACGCCCAAGGAGATCGTCGCGCGCCTGCAGACCGAGATCAGCAAGGCGTTGGATGACGCGGACGTGAAGAGCCGGCTGGACGGCGTGGGGTGCGAGCCGTACAAGAGCTCGCCGGATCAGTTTGCGGCACTGATCAAGAGCGATCTGCCGAAGTGGGCGAAGATCGTCAAGGAGTCGGGGGCCACTGTGGATTGAAAGGCGCAGGCCTCCTTCGCGCTGAGCACATGCTTCGTCATTCCGCCCGGATTCGTGGACTTCACTCGCCTGCCCCTCTTCCGCCGTCGTCGGCGGGCGGGTGTCGATGGGTGTCCTAGAGCAGGCTCTCGGGTATCAAGGGAGCGAGGAGCTCCAGCTTCCAGCGCGTCCAGAAATCCGCCTCCGGCTCCGTGCGATGGATGACCGGGCCGCGTTCATCCGCGTTCGTCTCCGGTTCGAGCCACTCAAGTCGTCGGTCGTCTGGATTGAGCTGCACACGGTATGCGCCTTCGCGCTCGAGACCTGTGATCAGCGCCCGCATCTGCTGTGCGATGGCGCTGCTCGAAATGATCAGGCCAAGCTCGGTATTGCGAGCGTCGGAGCGTGGGTCGAAATTCATCGAGCCGACGAAAACGGACTTGCCGTCGACCACGGCGAGCTTTCCATGCAGGCGGCCTCCCACTGATCCCAAGGTTCCGAAGCCGGCCGCATTCGCGGTCCTGCGAGGACTCAGCTCGTAGAGTTCCACGCCGAGGTGAAGCAGTTCCATCCGGTAGCGCCGATAGCCGGAATGGACCAGGGGTTCATCGGACGCTGCGAGTGAATTCGTCACGATGTTGAACCTGACGCCACGCGCCCGAAGAAGGCGAATGGACCGCATGCCTTCGGGACCCGGAATGAGGTAGGGCATCGTCTCGAAAACCTCGTGCTCCGCCGCACGAACGAGTTGTCGCACGTTGAACAGCACCGTGTCGTGCGCGGCATCCGTCAATGGCTCTCCGGCCGCCGCCGTCGAGAGCACCTTGCTCGGAAGGTCGGAGAAGGCCTCGGCATGCGACCAGGTGAGCGAGATGAGATCGGCGCGCATGGCGAAGTCGCGACTCAGCGCGTTGTACCCAAGCCGATCCTCGGAATCAGGCGCGACGGGTGCAGGTGTGGTGATGGGCGACGTCATGGCATCGAAGCGCGCGCGAAGCACCGCATCCGGTGCATCGGACGGCACCAGCGACTCGATCGGATAGACCTGCGGACTGTTCCAGAAGACGTCGAAGAAGGAGGAGAGCCGCACGACGACAGGCCCGGCCGCAAGGACATCCATGTCGATGAAGTTGGCCAGGCTGTCGCGCTGGAAATAGCCATCCGCCATGTTTCGTCCACCGGCCACCGCCATTGCGTTGTCCGCGATGAACAGCTTGTTGTGCATTCTGCGATTGATCCGGTCGAAGTCGAACAGCGAGGCGGCGACTCGGGTGGACAGGCTGCCCCGGCCGGCCGGGAACGGATTGAAAAGACGGACCTCGATCTGCGGATAGGCGGCAAGCGCACGCAGCAGCGCTTCGGACTGGGCGGTATAGAGATCGTCGACCAGGATTCGTACCCGAACCCCGCGCGACGCGGCGTCACGCAATGCGCGAAGGAGAATGCGGCCGGTGACGTCGTTCTGGATCAGGTAGTACTGGACATCCAGCGATCTCTCGGCCCGCCGAGCCAGTTCGAGCCGCGCGTCCAGCGAAAAAGCCGGCAGAGGCAGCAGGCGAAAACCACTGAGTTCCGGATCGGGGGTGGAGGCCATCGCCAGTTGCCCCAGCTTCGTCGCGGCCGGGTTGTCGAGCGCTGCCGATGCAGGACGCTCGACGTTCACCGGCAGACGCGCGCATCCGCCCAATGCAAGAACCAGAAGGAACATCAGGCAGAGCGCATTCGCCCCACGGCAGCCTGCCTCAGCACGGACAGCCATGAGAACTCCGATGGGCAGAAGGCCAGCCTCGTCGGTCAGCCTCGCCTCTGGCCATTGTTCACTCGCGGTCGTAAGAGAACTGGATCCCGGCCGTGCCGCCGGTCTCGATGAACAGGTTGATGAAAGCGGGCACCGTCTCCTTGCGCGCCCAGTCCCGCTGCAGTTCGCAGAACATCTGCGGCACGCTGATCATCTTGCCGCCCGCCTGCTCGATGCGGCGCAAGGCGGCTTCATGCGCTGCGACGGAGGTGCCGCCCACGGCATCCGCGACAACGTAGACCTCGTACCCCTCGTTGAGCGCATCGAGGGCCGGGAAGGTCAGGCAGGCTTCGGTCCACAGGGCGGTCATGATCAACTTCTTCCGACCTGCCTCCTTCACCGCCGCGCGGAATTCCACGTCCTCCCACGAATTGATGGATGTCCGGTCATACGTGGGGATGCCTTCGAGCGCCTTGCGAATCTGGGGAATCGGCGGCTTGTTCAGCCCCGTCTTGACGTTGACGGTCGAGTGAATGATGGGTAGCCCATAAGCCCTGGCCGCCTTGGATGCACCCACGATGTTGTTGATCAGCAATTGCCTGTCCATGGAGGCGATCGAGTTCACCTGTACGGGCTGGTAGTCGATGATGACGAACGCTGCATTCTTCGGCGTCAGGAGGATGTCCCCGATGGGATCGCGAATGGATTCACTGGCCATGATGTTCTCGCAAGGATGAGGATGTGCTGAAACGCAGCACGCGCTGTTGCCCGAAGGCAGACTCTGCAGGGACGATTCCGGTCAAGAACGAAGCATCAATGGGCTTCCCCGCCCGTGACTCGGGAGCGCAAAACGATGCCGCTCACACGAGGCTGTCGAGCTTGTAAAGAAATTCGATCTTCTCGACCGCGCTTGCGCCGGTCTCGTTGAACCGCCGTATGTGCGCGGTTGCCGTGTGATGGCATTGCTGCGCTTGCGGACTGGCCCAGTGTTCGACGAAGACAAATCGCCTCGGGTCGTCCCGATCCGCAAACAGCTCGTACCGTAGATTTCCTTCGTCCGAACGAGAAGGCTCCACCACCGCTACCAGCTGTTCTCGGAGTTGATCTTCAAGCCCCGCTTTCGCGTATAGCGATACCACGATGAAGAAGTCACTCATGGCCTGCTTCCTCCAGTGCTGCGGAACAGCGCGCTTGCCTGTTGCCGGGCTCAAAGAGCGGGGACAGTGGATCGTGCTCCCGCCGCGCCCATCTGTCCATGAAGAGTAGGTTCCTCGGTGCTTCGCACGCCAGGCTTCCGCAAACTCGGCCTGACTCAAGCCGTCGCCATGCGCCCGAAGCGCCCACTGTTGAAATCCGCGATCGCCTGGCGGATCTCCTGATCGCTGTTCATCACGAAGGGGCCATAGCCGACCACGGGCTCGTCGATCGGCTCGCCGGCCAGCCACAGCAGGGTGGCATCGCTGTTGGCCTCGATGGTCACCGCGCCGCCGCTGCGGTCGAAGTGCACGAGTTGGCCCTCGCGCGCGACCTCCTTGCCATCGATCAGCACCGTGCCTCGCAGCACCACCACGGCCAGCGTCCGGCCGGCGGTTGCTTGCAGGCGTGTAGCGGCACCCTGGGCAATTCGCACGTCCCACACGTCGATCGGCGTGAAGGTATGTGCCGGCCCGCGTCGGCCGTCGAACTCGCCCGCGATGACCCGCACGCGTCCCGCGCCGTCCGGCAGTTCCACCGAAGGAATGTCGCGGTCCAGCAGCGTCTGGTAGCCCGGATCGGCCATCTTGTCCTTGGCGGGCAGGTTCACCCACAACTGCACCATTTCGATGGTTCCACCGCGCTCGGTGAAGGCTCGCGAGTGAAACTCCTCATGAAGGATGCCGCCAGCCGCGGTCATCCACTGGACATCTCCAGGGCCGATCAGGCCACCGGCGCCGGTGGAGTCCCGATGTTCCAGTTCGCCCTGGTAGACGATGGTCACGGTCTCGAAGCCGCGGTGCGGATGCTGGCCCACGCCGCGCGGACGGGAGGCGGGCGCGAAAGACGTGGGCGCTGCGTGATCCAGCATGAGGAAAGGACTGAGATGCCGGCCGAGTCCGTCGTAGCCGAAGAGCGAGCGCACGGGAAAGCCATCCCCCACCCAGTGCGGGCGTGGTGCGCTGTGAATACCGATGACCTTGCTCATGCTCACTCCTGAAGAATTGGCCGCCCTGCGCCGCCATGAAACGAAGAATATGGGCGCAACGACGCAGGCGAAAGTCGGCAAAATCGACACCCAGCGTTCTTCCTGGTGAACGATGAAAGATCTCAACGATCTGTACTTCTATGCCCACGTGGTGGAGCACGGCGGCTTTGCACCTGCGGCGCGCGCCTTGGGACTGCCCAAGTCGCGGCTTTCGCGCCGCCTCTTCCTGCTGGAGGAAAGGCTGGGCGTACGCCTGATCCAACGCACCAGCCGACGTTTCGCCGTGACCGAGATCGGGCAGATCTACTACGAGCACTGCAAGGCGATGCTGGTGGAGGCCGACGCGGCGGAAGAGGCCGCCTTGCTGACACACGCCGAGCCCTGCGGCACCGTTCGAATGAGCTGCCCGACCATGCTGCTCGACCTGCGCGTCGCCCGCATGGTGGCCACGTTCATGGCAGCCTATCCTCGCGTGCAGGTCCATCTGGAGGACACCAACCGCCGTGTCGACCTCGTTGGCGAAGGCATCGACCTCGCGATCCGCGTACGCCCGCCGCCACTCGAAGACAGCGATCTCGTCGTCCGCGTGCTCGGCGAACGCGGGCAGTGCCTGGTCGTCGCGCCAAAGCTGCTGGCCGGACGCGCCGCGCCGCGCTCACCGGCGGACTTGTCGAGCCTGCCCAGCATGGACCTGGGCCTGCCGCAGAACGAACATGTGTGGCGGCTCGTGGGGCCGGACGGCGCGCAATCCACGATCTCCCATCAGCCGCGACTGGTCACGCGCAGCATGAGCGCGTTGCACGCGGCCGCACTGGCCGGCGTGGGGGCGGTGCAACTGCCCACGATGCTGGTGGGCGAGTCGATCGCGCGTGGTGATCTGCTGCGGTTGCTGCCCGACTGGGCACCCCGCCCGGAAGTCATCCACATCGTTTTCCCCTCGAGGCGAGGACTGCTGCCAGGGGTCCGTGCCCTGGTGGACTTCCTGGCGGCGCGCTTCGCCGATCTCCAGGAGGCCTGACGAAGGAGCCGTGGGCCGCCCGGGGCTGTGGCCCGCAGCGCCCTGATGGCGGCGGTGACCTCCGGCGTGGCGCGAGCCATCCGCCCACTGCTGTGCGACGATGGCGGTCGATGCATTTGGCGGGGTGCGTGTGATGCCAGCAAATCCATGGAAGCGTCGATTCGTCCTGTTCATCAAGCGCTTCTGGCAACCGACCAGCGCGTGCATGACCTGCATGCCCGGGAGCCTCTCGAACCTCCTGAGCGCGCCCCATTGGGCGCTTGCGTTGCAGACCGGTTTGTTCACCGGAGTTCTCGCACTGATCCTGACCTTCACGCCGGCGATGAAGCTGTTCGGCAATCGCTATGGCAACGCGCTGCTGGTCGGCTTGCTGACCATGGTTGGCGACACCTTCTCGCATCCGGGGCACTACGGCATTCCGCATCTGGAGGCCGTGGCGACGGGGGTTGTTTCGGGCCTGCTGGCGCTGGCGGGCTCGTACGTCTTCGAGGATCGCGCCCGAAGGCTGCGTGCGCTGTGGGCGCGGCTGCGGGGCCGCGACGGACCTACCAGCGAGGAACGGCCTCGTCCTTGAGCTGTCGCCGCAGCAGCTCGTAATCAGGCACGACGCTTTCGACGGTTTCCCAGAACCGCGGGCTGTGGTCCATCACGCGCAGGTGGCTCAGTTCGTGCGCGACGACGTAGTCGATCACGGACATGCGGAAGTGCACCAGCCGCCAGTGCAGGCGGATGCCGCCATCGGCGCTGGCGCTGCCCCAGCGGGTGGCGGCGTTGGAGAGGCTGAGCTTCTTCCACCGCACGCCGAGGCGCGGCGCGAAGTGGTCGAGGCGCTCGATGAAGATGCGCCTGGCCTGCCGCATGAGCCACGCCTGTGCGGCGTCGCGGATCTGGGCGGAGCCGGCGTTGTTGGCGAGCGCAAGGCGCAGGGTCGGCAGGCCGTCGTCGGCGATGGCGTCGAGCACGGCGCCCACGCCGTCGAAGGCATGGTGCGGATTGAGCCGCACGGTGACCTGTTGGCCGAGGAAGGGAAAGCTGACGCCGTCTTTCCAGTCGATGCGGGTGGCTTCGAGGCGGTCCTGGCGCTGCTGGGTTTCGGAGAGCTTGCGCAGGATCCAGTTCGACTTCTCGACAACGGCGGCATCGACATCGCGCAGCGCGACCCACCGCGGTGCGCGCACCGAGAGCCCTTCGGCGCCGACGACGAAGCCGATGGTGCGGCGCTTGCCGCGCGTGAATTCGTAGGCGACGCGGGCGTTGCCGAGGACGACTTCGCGGCTCGCGCGCGGGTGGACGAAGCTGACGCGGCTCAGCACATCGCCGAGCGGGATGGCCGGGGGATGCTGCCGTGCGTCGTCGGCAGTGGGCTGCTGTTGTCGCGGCGTGCGCGTGGGCGCAGGCGCGGGCGGGTCGAACAGGTCGAGCGTGAACTGCAGCAGCGCGCGCATGCGGGCCTCAGGCGGTGGTGGATGCGGCGGGCGCGGCTTCGGTGGCGTAGGCCTCGGGGTCGAGGCGGCGCATCTCGCCTTCGATCCAGGCCTCGACTTCGCGCATGAGTTCGTCGGGGCGGCGGCCGACGCTGGGGATGGCGGCGCCGATGGAGACATCGACGACGCCCGGCGTCTTGACGAAGGCCTTGCGCGGCCAGACCTTGGCGGAGCTGACGGCGATGGGGATGACGGGCACGCCGGTTTCGCACGCGAGGCGGGTGCCGCCGGTCTTGTAGTTGCCCTGCTTGCCGCGCGGGATGCGCGTGCCTTCGGGGAACATGATGATCCAGATGCCCTGCGCGAGCAGTTCGCGGCCTTGCGAGACGACCTTGTTGAAGGCCTGCGTGCGCTGGCTGCGGTCGATGTGGATCATGTCGAGCCGCGCCATGGCCCAGCCGAAGAAGGGCACGTAGATGAGTTCCTTCTTGAAGACGAATGCCAGCGGGTGCGGCATGAGCGTGGGCATCAGGAAGGTCTCGTAGGTGGACTGGTGCTTGACCAGCAGGATGGCGCCGGCGAGCTTGTCCTGCGGCAGGTTTTCCATGCCGGTGACGCGGTACCGGATGCCGAGGATCAGCCGCGCACCGCCGATGGCCCAGCGGAGCCACTGCACGGCCATCCAGTAGAGCGGTATGCCGCGCTTCCAGAGGGAGTTGACGCACATGATGATTCCCCACGGAACCACGGTGACGAGCATCCACAGCGCGTGGATGACAGAACGGATGAAGGACATCAGACGGCCACCTTCAAGGCGGCTTTTTCTTCGCGTTCGAGGAGGAAGTCGACAAAGGCGGCGAGGTCTTCGTGAACGCGGGTGTTGGGTGGATATTCGGGCGGCAGCGGGTCCACGCCGCGGCAGGAGGCGCCCATGCCGGTGAGCAGCAGGTGCGGCTCGCACCCGGCGGCGGCACCGGCCTGCAGGTCGCGCAGGCTGTCGCCGGCAACCGGGATGTGGGAGAGGTCGACCCCGAAGCGTTCGCCGATCTGGAAGAACAGGCCGGGCTTGGGCTTGCGGCAGTCGCAGTTCTCGTCGGGGCTGTGCGGGCAGTAGAAGATGGCTTCGATGCGCCCGCCGACCGCGGCGAGCATCTTGTGCATCTTGGCGTGCATGGCGTTGAGCGATGCGACGTCAAAGAGCCCGCGGCCGAGACCGGACTGGTTGGACGCGATCACGACATGCCAGCCCGCATGGTTGAGCCTCGCCACCGCTTCGAGCGCACCGGGCAGCGGCGTCCACTCGATGTCGCTCTTGACGAAATCCTCACGGTGCACGTTGAGGGTGCCGTTGCGGTCGAGGATGACGAGTTTCATGGTGCTTGAAGCTTACGCCGCCAGCCGCTCGAGTTGTGCAACACGATTCATCGCGCCGTGCAGGATCATGAGCAGGCCGAGGCGGTTGAGGCGCAGGTCGGATTGCTCGGCGTTGACCATGACGCCGTCGAAGAAGGCATCGACCGGGTCGCGAAGCGCAGCGAGGGTTTGCAGCGATGCGGTGTAGTCGCCGGCTTCGAACTGGCTGTTGGCCTGGGGCACGACCTTCTGCATGGCGGCGTGCAGCGCTTTTTCGGCGGGTTCCTTCAGGAGCAGTTCGCTCACGTGCGCGTCGGCCTCGGGCGACTTCTTGAGGATGTTGCCGATGCGCTTGTTGGCGGCGGCGAGCGCGGGCGCCTCGGGCAGTGCGGCGAAGGCGCGCACGGCGGCGAGGAGCTTGGGCACTTCGGCCAGGCGCTGCGGGCGCGGGCTGAGCACGGCTTCGACTTCCTGCGCGCTGGCGCCCTGCTCGCGCAGGCTGCCGGCGAGGCGGTCGTAGATGAAGGCCTCGAGCGCGTCGGTGGGGTCGTTCAGCGCGATCTCTCCGCCCCTGTGCGCGCTGAAGGCGGCGTAGGCGTCGCTGAGCATGGTGCGCAGGTCGAGCGAGAGATTGCGCTCGATGAGCATGCGGATGACGCCCAGCGCATGGCGGCGCAGCGCGAAGGGGTCGCGGTCGCCCGTGGGCAGGTTGCCGATGCCGAACATGCCGACGAGGGTTTCGAGCTTGTCGGCCAGCGCGACGACGATGCCGACGTTGCTGCGCGGCAGCTCGTCGCCGGCAAAGCGCGGCTTGTAGTGGTCCTCGATGGCGTCGGCGACGGTGTGCTCCAGGCCGTCGTGCAGCGCGTAGTAGCGGCCCATGATGCCCTGCAGCTCGGGGAACTCGCCGACCATGTCGGTGACGAGATCGGCCTTGGCGAGTTGCGCGGCCTGCACCGCGCGCGGCGCGAGGTGGGCGTCGCCGGTGGGCGCGCCGATCTGCTCGCCGATGGCGTGCGCGATGCGCATGACGCGCTCCACGCGCTGGCCCTGCGTGCCGAGCTTGTTGTGATAGACGACCTTGCCGAGCGATTCGACGCGCGAGGCGAGCGACTTCTTGCGGTCCTGGTCGAAGAAGAACTTGGCGTCGGCCAGGCGCGGACGCACCACGCGCTCGTTGCCGCCGATGACGGCGCTCGCATCCGCCGGGTTGATGTTGCTGACGACGAGGAACTTGTGGGTCAGGCGGCCGTGCGCATCGAGCAGCGGGAAGTACTTCTGGTTGGCCTTCATCGTGAGGATGAGGCATTCCTGCGGCACGTCGAGGAACTCGCGTTCGAATTCGCAGGTGAGCACGTTCGGCCGTTCGACCAGCGCAGTGACTTCGTCGAGCAGCGCGTCGTCATTGATCGGCTGCGTGCCGCCGCCGACCTTGATGGCGGCTTCGGCGAGCTGGCGCGCGATCTCGGCGCGGCGGGCCTCGAAGCCGGGAATGACGGCGCCTTCATCCTGCATCTGCTGGGCGTAGCTGTTGGCATCGCGCAGCACGACGGGATCGACCAAAGCCTCGAAGCGGTGGCCGTGGGTCTCGCGGCCGGCCTGCAGGCCCAGCGCCTCGACGGGCACGACGGTGTCGCCATGCAGCGCGACGAGTGCATGCGCGGGACGCACGAAGCTCACGCTGGTCCAGCCCGGCAGTTCGCAGCCGGATTCGAGCTGATAGCTCATCACCTTCGGGATGGGCAGCTTGGCGATGGCTTCGGCGAGGGCCTTCTGGAGCCCTTCCGCGAGGGTCGCGCCCTTGGCGGTACTTTCGTAGAAGAGCGCTTCGGCCTTGCCGTCCATGGCGCGGCGCAGTTCGGGCACCGCGCTGGCGTCGGCGCCGAGCGCGCCCAGCCGCTTGAGCAGCGCGGGCGTGGCGTTGCCCGATGCGTCGAGGCCGACCGAGACCGGCATCAACTTTTGCGAGACGGCCTTGTCGGCGGCCTGCGCGGCCACGTTGGTGAGGTGCGCAGCGAGGCGGCGCGGCGATGCGTAGGGCGTGAGCACCGAGCCGGCATCGGCCAGGCCGGCGGCGACGAGCTGGTCGCGCAGCACATTGGCGAAGGCCTCGCCCAGCTTGCGCAAGGCCTTGGGGGGGAGTTCCTCGACGAAGAGTTCGACGAGCAGGTTGTTCTTGGTGGTCATCGATCAGGCCGCCTTCTTCGGGATTTGCGCGACCCACTCGCGCGGCGCCATGGGGAAGCCCAGGCGCTCGCGGCTGTCGTAGTAGCTTTGCGCGACGCTGCGCGCGAGATTGCGGATGCGGCCGATGTAGGCCGCGCGTTCGGTCACGCTGATGGCGCCGCGCGCATCGAGCAGGTTGAAGCTGTGCGCGGCCTTGAGCACCTGCTCGTAGGCAGGCAGCGCGAGTTGCGTTTCCATCAAATGCCTGGCCTGCTTCTCGTGCGCCGCGAAGGCGGTGAAGAGGAAGTCGGCGTCGCTGTGCTCGAAGTTGTAGGTCGACTGCTCCACCTCGTTCTGCTTGTAGACGTCGCCATAGCTCAGGCCTTCGGTCCAGGTGAGGTTGTAGACGTTGTCCACGCCCTGCAGGTACATCGCGAGGCGTTCGAGGCCGTAGGTGATCTCGCCCGTGATCGGTCGGCAGTCGATGCCGCCGACCTGCTGGAAGTAGGTGAACTGGGTCACTTCCATGCCGTTGAGCCAGACCTCCCAGCCCAGGCCCCAGGCGCCGAGCGTGGGGTTCTCCCAATCGTCCTCGACGAAGCGGATGTCGTTCTTCTTGAGATCGAAGCCGAGCGCTTCGAGCGAGCCGAGGTAGAGCTCGAGGATGTTGCTCGGCGCGGGCTTGAGCACCACCTGGTACTGGTAGTAGTGCTGCAGGCGGTTGGGGTTCTCGCCGTAGCGGCCGTCCTTGGGGCGGCGGCTGGGCTGCACGTAGGCGGCTTTCCAGGGCTCCGGGCCGATGGCGCGCAGGAAGGTGGCAGTGTGCGATGTGCCCGCGCCGACCTCCATGTCGTACGGCTGCAGCAGCGCGCAGCCCTGGTCGGCCCAGTAGGCCTGAAGCTTGAGGATGATTTGTTGGAAAGTCAGCATGGTGAGCCCGGTGGCCGCTGGAGGCAGGGAGCCCCGCCACGGCGAACCGGGGATTTTAAGAGCCCGCGGCGACCCTTCGCATACGGCGACGGACCCCCTATCCAAGCGATGTAGCACGCCGCCGCCGCGTGCCGCAAGATCGGGGGCTCTATGTCGGTTTCTCATTTGCTCCCACCCTGGGCCTGGATCGTGATCGTGGTGTTCGCCGCGGCGGCGCAGTCGGTGCGCAATGCCGCACAGCGCTCGCTGGTGGCGCAGGCCGGCACTCTGGGGGCGACCCTGGTTCGATTTCTGTACGGACTGCCCTTTGCGGCCCTGTGGGTCGCGCTGCTGCAGGCGTTGCCCGCCACGACGGCGCCCGCGGCGCACTTCGGCATCGGGTACTTCGCGTGGCTGCTGGCCGGGGCCATCGGGCAGATCGCCGCGACCGCGTTCCTGCTCGCGGCCATGAAGACCCGGCAGTTCGTCGTGGGCGTGGCCTTCTCGAAGACGGAGGTGCTGCAGGTCGCTCTCTTCAGCGCCCTGTTTCTGGGCGAGGTGCCCGGCTCGGTCGTGCTGGCAGCGATGGTGATCGCCAGCACGGGCATCGTTCTGCTGTCGTTGCAGCGGGGTGGGTCGGTCGCGGAGGGCGGCGGCTCGAAGCTCACGGACTATCGGCCCGCGATGTACGGGCTGGCGTCCGGGGCCGGGTTCGCGATTTCCGCGGTGGGCTATCGCGGCGCTTCGTTGCAGGTGCCCGAATTGTCGCCATGGCTGGCCGGCGCCTGGGGCGTGATGTGGGCGCAGGCGGTGCAATCTGCGCTGATGCTGGCCTGGCTGCTGTGGCGCTCGCCGCAGACGGTGCGCGCGGTGCTGACCGGCTGGCGGGTGTCGCTGTTGGCCGGGCTGATGGGTGCGATGGCATCCATCGGCTGGTTCACCGCGTTCGCCATGCAGCCGGCGGCGCAGGTTCGCACGCTGGGGCTGGTGGAGGTCTTCTTCAGCTACCTGGTGTCCCGCAGGATCTTCCAGGAACAGGCGCTGAGCCCGCGCGAGTTGCTCGGGCTCGGCCTCGTGATGCTCGGCCTGATCGGCATCTGCCTGTCGATCTAGCCGCGGCGCTCAGTACTCCCAGAAGATCCGCTGCAGTTCCTTGGTGTCGTTGGTCTTCGTCAGCGCGACCATCGTCAGGATGCGCGCCTTCTGCGGCCGCAGGTCGTGCGCGACGACCCAGTCGTACTTGTCGTCGGGCTGCTCGGCGTTGCGGATCACGAAGCCGTCCGGCACACGGGAACTGCGTACCACGATCGCGCCGTCGGAGCGCACCTTCTGCAGCACCGGAACGATGCGGTCGGCGACGGAGCCATTGCCGGTGCCGGCATGGACGATGGCCTTGACGCCGCTCTTGGCGAAGGCGTCGATCGCCGTCGATGGCACGCTCTGGTAGCCGTAGACGATCTCGACCGCAGGCAGCGCGGTGATGGTGTCGATGTCGAATTCCGACTGCATGGTGTGGCGCTTGACCGGGGCGCGGAACCAGTAGTTCTTGCCCTCCACGATCATGCCGAGCGGGCCCCACTGGCTCTTGAAGGCCTCGGTCTTGATGTTGACGGTCTTGGCCACGTCGCGCGCGGTCTGGATCTCGTCGTTCATCGTGACGAGCACGCCCTTGCCCGCCGCGTCCTTGCTGGCGGCGACGTTGACCGCATCGAAGAGGTTGAGCGCGCCATCGGCCGACAACGCGGTGCCCGGGCGCATCGACCCGACCACGATGATCGGCTTGGTGGTGTGGACGGTGAGCGTCAGGAAGTAGGCGGTCTCTTCGAGCGTGTCGGTGCCGTGGGTGATGACGATGCCGTCCACGTCGGCCTGCTTCGACAGCGCCGAGACCCGCTTGGCGAGGATCATCAGGTTGTCGTTGGTCAGGCTTTCGGAGGCGACCTGGAAGACCTGTTCGCCGCGCACGTTGGCGACCTTCGACAGCTCGGGCAGGCCGGCGATGAGTTTGTCGACCGGCACCTTGGCGGCCGAGTAGGTGGCGCTGTTGACGGCCGAGGCGCCGGCGCCCGCGATGGTGCCGCCGGTGGCAAGGATGACCACATTGGGCAGGGCCGCCTGTGCATGCGCGATGGCGCTGGCGGTGATCAATGCGGCCGCGCCCGCGAATGCGCGGAGTCTGGAAGCGAAGTACATGGAAGCTCCTTTGACAGTTGTGTGACGAAGCGGGCGAGACGATAGCCAAACCACGCCTTCACGGCACATGCACGCAATGCCAAGCTCGCATGCCGTCATGCGGCCAGCTCGGCAAGCATGCGACTGTGGATGGATTCGGGCAAGCGCTACCATCGCCGACGCGATGACCGATACATCAACTTCCGCCGCCGCGAGTGCCCAGCAGATGCCCGTCCCGACGGGGCCGCTGTCACGCGCGAGGCCGGGGCGCGAACGCATCCTCGCGGCGATCCGCGCGGCGGCCATCGCGGAGTTCAGCCTGCACGGGCTCAAGGGCGCATCGACGCAGGCGATCGCGGCGCGCGCCGGTCTCACCAAGCCGCAGCTCCACTACTACATCCCCGGCAAGGAGGAGTTGTACGAAGAGCTGCTGATGCAGGTGCTGCACGACTGGAAGGTGGTCTTCGACTTCCAGGAGAACGCGAACGACCCCGGCGCTGTGCTGGGCGACTACATCCGCAAGAAGCTCGACCACGCCTTCGACAACCCGGAGATCTCGCGCATCTTCACGCGCGAAGTGCTGGACGGCGGACGCAACCTGGAGCGCTACTGGCCCAACGCGCGCATGTGGACGCAGAAGAAGGTGGACATCATCAACGGCTGGATCGCGCGCGGGCAGATGCGCCCGCTCGATGCGCGCCTGCTGTTGATGCACATCTGGGCCATGACCCAGAGCTATGCGGACTACGCACTGCAGACGCGCGTGATGCTGGGCCTGCCGCCCGATGCGCCGATCGACCGCGAGCCGATCGCGCGCGAGCTGATCGCCTTCGTGCTGGGCGGCTGCGGCATCAAGGCCTAGCCCCCGGCGCGACCGCGGCCCGGCGCTTCACATCACGGGTCCGCGGGCTCGGCGCGCTCGCTGACCGCGCAGACCTCCCAGCGGCCGGGCACGCCTTTGAGCTCATGGACGCCGCGCCCGACGAAGCAGAAGTGGGAGCCCACGAGAATGTCGTGCACGGTGCGCGAGACCAGCACCTCGCCAGCCTTGGCCAGCGCCTGCACGCGCGCGCCGATATGCACGGTCATGCCGCCCACCCGGCCATCGCTGCGCAATTCGACATCGCCGAAATGAATGCCGGCGCGAATCGAGAGCTCCAGACTCGCCAATGCGGTATGCAGCGCCTGCGCACATTCGATCGCACGGTCGGGACGGTCGAAGGTGGCAAAGACGCCGTCGCCGGCCGTATCCACCAGGCGCCCCCGGAAGAGCCCGAGTTGCTCACGCAGGATCTCTTCGTGCCGATCGAGCAGCGTCCGCCACGCCGCGTCGCCGAGCTGCGCGGCACGCTGGGTCGACTCGACGATGTCGGTGAACAGCACGGCCGCCAGGGCGCGATCGGACTCGCCGCCCCGGCGGGTTCCGGTCAGGAATTCCTCGACATGGTCGAGGATGAGATCAGGGGTCTCCCAATAGGGAAGATAGTCCGTGCCCGGCAACGCCTCGAAGCGCGCGCCCGCGACATGCTCGGCGATGTAGCGCCCCTGGGGCACCGAGGCCCACGCGCAATTGCGGCGCGTCATCACCAGGGTGGGAACTCCGACGGCGGACAGCGCCGGACGGACGTCCCTCTTCGACTGGATCGCGAAATTCTCGGCGACGGTTTTGGGCGACCCGATGGCCCGCGCCAGCTTGGATTGCCAGCGCAAAGCGCGTTCGTCTTGCGCAAGGCTCGGATTCTGCGTGCGCGCAAAGCGCTCGGTTCCGAAGTGCTTGCGCGCGAACCCGGAAAACCCGGCGAGGGCTTCTGCCGGAAACCCGGCTGGATAGTCTGCTGCAGCCACCCAGCGTGCGGTGGTGTTCAGCAAGACCAGCGCCGAGGTCCGCCCGGGATGAGCGGCCGCGAATTGCAGCGCCATGGACCCGCCGTCGGTCACGCCGACGATGGTCGACGTGCGCGAACCGGCCGCATGCATGACCGCCAGGAGGTCCTCCGTCCAATGGTGCACGGCATCGCACCCATCCTGGGGGCGCGGGTCGGACAGCCCGGAGCCGCGAGCGCTGAAGCGGATGACACGGCTGAACGAGGCCAGGCGCCGCAGGAAGCGCGCAATGGCAGGCTCCTCCCATTCGAGATCCAGGGATGCCCACCAACCCGTCGTGAAGACCAGATCGCGCGGACCCTCGCCCAGCACCTGGTAGGCAACGCGGTCATCGCCGACTTTGGCATAGCGAGTTTCTGGCGCGGTCATTTCGTGACGGGCTTTCGGGCGCTCAACAGGGCCGGGCCATTGTCACCCAAGCCCCCGACGCCGCCTGCATGGCTCGATGACCTGACGACGCGCAAAGAAAAGGCCCCGGGCATCGCTGCGCGGGGCCGAGATCAGGTCCTTGCCGGACCTGAGGAGACATCGGGTCGATCAGAGCTGCGAGTCACCGTCGGACGTGTGGACGCCGTGGACGACGAGGCCAGCGGCAGCAACGAGTACAAGCGCGAGGGTGAGCATGGGAGCCTTCTGAATCGGAATGCTCGATTTTAGGGAAAACCCTAGCCGAGAGACGTCCGCCTGGAATACCCACAACCTGCGAAGGCCCAAGCTCGACCTTGCGTTCGCCAACCTCTCCCGCATTTGGTGCAGGCTGGTTGGCACGTCGCTTGCGTAACCTGACCACTTGCTCTGATTAAGCGGTCAACACACCATGCTAGTGCTCGTCGTCTACTGCCATCCGGTCGAAACCAGCTTTCATGCCGCCCTGCACGAGGAGGTGGTGCGCAACCTTCGCGCCGCCGGCCACGAGGTGGACGACTGCGACCTGTACGCCGAGGGCTTCGATCCGGTGCTGTCGCGCGAGGAGCGGCTGGGCTACCACGAGGTGCCAAGCAACCAGATTCCGCTCAAGCCCTACGTCGAACGGCTGCAGTGGGCCGAGGGCATCGTGTTCTGCTTTCCGACCTGGTGCTTCGGGCTGCCGGCGATGCTCAAGGGCTACTTCGACCGGCTCTTCATGCCGGGCGTGGCCTTCGACCTCCGCGACCCGCAGAACGTCAAGCCGATGCTGACGAACATCCAGCGCATCTCGGCGGTCGTCACCTACGGAAGGCCGCGCTGGGTCGCGTGGTACATGGGCGACCCGCCGCGCAAGATCGTCACGCGCTACATGCGCCGCCTGACCGGCAAGCAGGCGCGGGTGGACTACCACGCGCACTACCACATGAACGTCGCGACCGAGCCGCAACGGAGGCGCTTCCTTGCGCGCGTGGGCAGTGCGATGGCGCGCTTTGCCTGAAACGCCAAACGCTTCCACCAGGACTTTCCTCATGCTCCACGGCTACATCCCACCCCACCGATTCCTGCCTTACCTGAGCTGGACCGAGATCGACGCGCTGCCCGATCGCGAGAACACCGTGATCGTGCTGCCCTGCGGTGCGATCGAACAGCACGGCCCGCATCTGCCGTGCTCGGTCGACAGCGTCATCTCCTCCGGCGTGATGGGCAAGGCGCTCGAACGGCTGCCCGCCGAGGTGCGCGCCTTCGCGCTGCCGACGATCACCTACGGCAAGTCGGAAGAGCACCTGCACTTCCCGGGCACGATGACGTTGACGGGCACCACGCTGCTCGCGACGGTGATCGAGATCGGCGAGTCGGTGTACCGCTCGGGCTTTCGCAAGCTGCTGTTCGCGAACGGGCACGGCGGCCAGCCGCAGGTGCTCGAAATGGCGGCGCGCGAGTTGCGTCTGCGCCATGGCGATTTCGTTGTCGTGCCGCACGGCGTCTCGCGGCTGCCGAGCGCGGCGAGCAAGCAGGTGAGCGAGCAGGAGAAGCGCCTCGCGATGCACGCAGGGCATTCCGAAACCGCGCTGATGCTCGCCCTCGCGCCCGACACGGTGCACATGGAACGTGCGGCCGCCAACTTCCCGCCGCCCTTTCCGATCAAGCTGCTGTCGGCCGACGGCCGGCCCGCCTGCGCATGGACCGCGCGCGACTTCGGCCCCAGTGGCGTGATCGGCGACCCGACCAGTGCGACGCGCGAGCAGGGCGAGGAAATCCTCGACACGCTGGCCGACAGCTGGGTGCAGGCGCTGACCGAGCTGTACGCCCTGCGCTGGGTGGTGCGCGACGAACCCACCTGGGGACGCGGCCACGAGCAGGGCTTCGTCCAGTCGGCCCAGCCGGCCTTCACCGGCTGATGCATGGGCTGAGGCTCATTCCTTGCACCGACACGTCCCGTCCATTTCTTTTCCCACCTCGAAGGTCCTCACCATGCGCCAACACTTCGCTCCCACCCTCGGTCGTCTTGCCGCTGCCGCGGCGCTCGCCATCGCGGCGACTGCGCCCGCGCACGCGGAGGACAAGTTCGTCTACATGACCAACTGGTACGCGCAAGCCGAGCACGGCGGCTTCTACCAGGCGGTGGCCCAGGGCATCTACAAGAAGTACGGGCTGGACGTGACCATCAAGATGGGTGGCCCGCAGGTCAACATCACGCAGATGATGGCCGCCGGCCAAGCCGACTGCATCATGGGTTCGAGCGACATCCAGATGATGCAGGTGCGCGAAGGCGGCGTGCCCGTGGTCAACGTGGCGGCCTTCTTCCAGAAGGACCCGCAGGTGCTCATCGCGCATGACGACGTGAAGAAGTTCGAGGACCTGAAGGGCAAGACGATCCTGATCGGCTCGCAGGCCAACCGCGGCTACTGGCCGTGGTTGAAGGCCAAGTTCGGCTTCACCGACGAACAGACGCGGCCGTACACCTTCAACATCCAGCCCTTCGTCGCGGACAAGAACGTCGCGCAGCAGGGCTATCTCACGTCAGAGCCTTACGCCATCCAGAAGGCCGGCGTGAAGGCGACGGTGCTGATGTTCAGCGACCACGGCTTCCCGTCCTATGCGACCACCGTGACCTGCATGGACAAGACGGTGAAGGAGCGTGCCAAGCAGGTCGCCGCCTTCGTGAAGGCCTCGGCCGAAGGCTGGAAGAGCTACCTCGCCGATCCGGCGCCCGCCAATGCGCTGATCAAGAAGGACAACCCCAACATGACCGACGACCAGCTCGCCTACAGCGTCGCGAAGCTGAAGGAAATGGGCATGGTCACCGGCGGCGATGCGCAGACGCAGGGCATCGGCGTGATCACCGACGCGCGCACCAAGGCGAGCTATGACTTCCTCGTGTCCGCCAAGCTGCTCGACCCCGCGAAGGTCGACATCGCCAAGACCTACACCACCGAATTCGTGAAGGACGCGAAGGTCCTGCCCTGAAACACCGGGGGCCCGCGCGGGCCTCCTCTCGAAAGGCTTTGCATGAACGCACCCGAATCCGCCACCTACGACCTGCCGACACGCGTCGCATCGACGCCCGCCGTCGAAGTGCTCTCGGCAGAAAAGACTTATCCGAACGGCACGCGGGCGTTGATGCCCGTGGACCTGACTATTGGCGAAGGCGAGTTCGTCACGCTGCTCGGCCCCTCGGGGTGCGGCAAGAGCACGCTCTTGAAGATGGTCGCCGGCATGCTGGAACCGACCGACGGCCGGCTCAAGGTGTTCCGCAAGCCGGTGCAGCAGATCGAATCGAGCGGCCGGCGCATGGCCTTCGTCTTCCAGTCGCCCACGCTGATGCCGTGGGCCAGCGTGCGCACGAACGTGCGGCTGCCGCTGGACCTGGCCGGCGTGCCGCGCAAGGAAGCGGAGGCGCGCGTCTCGGAAGCGCTCGATCTGGTCGGGCTCGAGAAGTTCGCGTCGGCATTGCCGCGTGCGCTCTCGGGCGGCATGCAGATGCGGGTCTCGATCGCACGCGGCCTCGTCACCCAGCCCGACCTGCTGCTGATGGACGAGCCCTTCGGCGCACTCGACGAGATCACGCGCCACAAGCTCGACGCGGAGCTGCTCGACCTGTGGCGGGAGAAGAAGCTCACGGTGATCTTCGTGACGCACTCGATCCATGAAGCCGTGTTCCTGTCGAGCCGCGTGATCATGATGGCAGCGCGGCCCGGCCGCGTGGTCGAGGAGTTCGAGATTCCCGAGCCCTATCCGCGCACCGCCGACTTCATGGTGTCGCCGCAATTCAGCCGCTACGCGAAGAAGCTGCAGGACAGTCTTCTGCGCGCGAGTACCGCAGCCGACGAGGTGGCCGCATGAGCGCGCTCGCCCCGACGACGAGTCCGGCCTCCGCCCCCTCCGCATCGGCCAAGGTCCGAGCCGTGTCCCAGAACCCCTTGAAGCCGCAAGCCCCGGCAAAAGCCAGGCGCACGCCGCTGCTGCAACAGCCGCGCGTCCAGCGCGTCGCTTATCCGCTGCTGGTCGGCGTGGTGCTGGTGGCACTCTGGCAGGGGCTCGTCACGGCCTTGGAGCTGCCGCCGTACCTCGTGCCATCGCCCTACCTGATGATGCAGACGCTGGTCACCGACTGGATGCCGCTCGGCATGGCGCTCCTGGTGACGCTGAAGATCACGGTGCTCTCGTTCGTCGTCGCGACCATCGCCGGCGTGCTGATCTCGTTCCTCTTCGTGCAGAGCAAGCTGATCGAGACCGCGCTCTTCCCGTACGCGGTGCTGCTGCAGGTGACGCCGATCGTCGCGGTCGCGCCGCTGATCATCATCTGGGTGAAGAACCCGACCGCCGCGATGGTGGTCTGCGCAGCGCTGGTGGCGCTGTTCCCGATCATCAGCAACACCACGCTCGGCCTGCGCAGCGTGGAGCCCGACCTGCAGAGCTACTTCAAGCTCAATCACGCGTCGCGCTGGCAGCAACTGGTGCGGTTGCGCATTCCGAGTGCGCTGCCCTATTTCTTCGGCGGTCTGCGCATCTCCAGCGGCCTCGCGCTGATCGGCGCGGTGGTGGCGGAGTTCGTCGCCGGCACCGGCGGTTCCGGCGCGGGGCTCGCCTACCAGATCCTGCAGGCGGGCTTCCAGCTCAACATCCCGCGCATGTTCGCCGCGCTGCTTCTGATTTCACTGACCGGTGTGGCGCTGTTCGTCCTGATGGCGTGGCTCACCAAACTCGCACTCGGTTCCTGGCACGCCAGCGAACTCTCACAGGATTGATTCGATGAACGCACCCGTTTCCCCCATCGAGCGACTGCACCTCGAACTGCCCGAGCTCGACTGGATCACCGACCCGGGCCGCATCGCGCGGCTGTCGCAGGACTTCGCATGGTTCAGTCCGGTGCTGGACCGGCAGCTCAAGGACAAGCGCGCCGATGCGGTCGTGCGCCCGCGCACCGAAGAAGAGGTTCGCGCCCTGGTGAGCGCCTGCGCGCGCCTTTCCGTGCCCATCACCATCCGCGGCAGCGGCACCGGCAACTACGGCCAGACGACGCCGCTCGCCGGCGGCGTGGTGCTCGACATGACCGGCTACAACGCGGTGCAATGGGTGCGGCCCGGCGTGGCGCGCGCGCAGGCCGGCATCCGGCTCGGCGAACTCGAAAAGCACGCCAAGGCCAGCGGACAGGAACTGCGCTGCATCCCGTCGACCTACCGCAGCGCCACGCTGGGCGGCCTGTTCGGTGGCGGCTTCGGCGGCGTGGGATCGATCAATTACGGGCCGCTGGGTGCACCAGGCAACGTGCTGGGATTGCGCGCGATGACGATCGAACCCGAGCCGCAGATCGTCGAACTGCGCGGCGCCGAGGCATTGCGCATGCATCACCTGTGGGGCACGAACGGCCTGGTGCTGGAACTCGAAGTCGCGCTGGCGCCTGCGCATCCGTGGCTCGAAAGCCTGGTTGTCTTCGACGCCTTCGACAACGCCCTGGCCTTCGGCAATGCGCTCGCGAACGCGCCGGGCATCGTGAAGCGCGAGGTCGCGTTCTTCGCCAGCCCGGTGCCCGACCATCTCGCGCAGTTGGCCGAATATCTGCCGAAGGGCTGCCACGCGGTGTTGTCGCTGGTCGATGAATCGTCCGAATCCACGATGCTCGAACTGCTGCAGGCGCACGGCGGCTCGATGAGCTATCGCAAGACGGCCGAGGAAGTCCGCAAGAGCAATCGCACGCTGATGGAGTTCACCTGGAACCACACGACGCTGCACGCGCTGAAGGTCGACAAGTCGCTGACCTATCTGCAAAGCAGCTTCGTGCCGGGGCATCAGGTCGAGCAGATCACGGCGATGGAGAAGCTCTTCGCCGGCGAGGTCCTGATGCACGCGGAGTTCCTGCGCAATCTCGATGGCCTCGTCACCTGCAGCGCGCTGCAACTGGTGCGCTTCACCACCGAAGAGCGGCTGGACGAGATCATCCGCATGCACCGCGAGCACGGCGTGCGCATCAACAACCCGCACACCTTCGTCGTCGAGGACGGCAAGGCCGGCGGCGCACTGCCGCCAGAGGTCATCGCGATGAAGAAGCGCTTCGACCCGCAGGGCCTGCTGAATCCGGGGAAGCTGCGCGACTGGCCGGTCAGCCGATGACGGCGGCGGCCTGCGCGCGTCGGCGGCGTTGCGCCCACAGCGTGGCCGCGACGACGGCCAGCGCAAGGCCCCACAACGGCCAAAGCCGCAAGCGCGAGACCCAGAAGGCGTAGGGCGTGAGGCCCGTACGGCCTTCGACTTCGGCTTCGAGCACGCCGCGCGTGAGCCGCGGCAGCGCGTGCGTCACGCGGCCGCGGTGGTCGATGACCGCGGTGGCGCCGGTGTTCGTCGCGCGCACCATCGGCCGCTGGAATTCGAGCGCACGCATGCGCGAGATCGCGAGGTGCTGGTCGATCGCGATCGAATCGCCGAACCACGCGATGTTGCTCACGTTCAGCAGGATCGTCGGCGCGTCGGCCTCGTGGCGGAAATTGGCGCCGATCTCGTCGCCGAAGAGATCCTCGTAGCAGATGTTCGGCGCGATGCGCTGGCCCTGCCAAACGAACGGCGCCTGCGCGAGCCCGCCGCTGTTGAAGTCGCCGAGGGGGATGTTCATCATCTCCGTGAACCAGCGGAACAGGCCCGGGATGAATTCGCCGAAGGGCACCAGGTGGTGCTTCTCGTACCGATAAGGCTGCGACTCGCCGGGGCGAAAGCCGACCACCGCGTTGCTGTAGCCGTTGCGGTCGCCGAGCGGCAGGCCGACGATCGCGGCCTGGCCGCCGCTCGCGTAGCGCGCCGCGATGGCTTCGAGGTAGCCGGGCGGCAACTGCGTGGGCAGCAGCGGCAAGGCGGTTTCCGGTGTGATGACCAGCGGCGCGGTGGCGGTGTGGAGCTGTTCGCCGTACCAGCGCAGCGCGGTCGCAATGCCGCCGCCGGGGATGAACTTTTCGTCCTGAGGAATGTTGCCCTGCAGGAGCGCGATGCGGAGCTGGCCGTGCGAGCGCGCGGCGTCGTCAGCGGGAGTGCCGCGGATGGCGACGAGCAGCGCCGGTACAGAAAGCAGGACGAACGCCAGGCCGGCATGGATCGCCATTGAACGGCCTCGGGCACGGCGCAAGGCGATGGCCACGAGCGCCGCGATGGCCGCGGAGACGGCACCGATTCCATAGACACCGATCCACGGCGCATACACAGCCAGCGGACCCTCGACGTGGGCATAGCCGCCGGCGCCCCACGGAAAGCCGGTGAACCAGCTGCCGCGCACGAGCTCCGCGATCGTCCACAAGGCAGCGAAGAACGCGACCGAGCCCAAGGCATTCGTCGGCGCAAAGGCCACGTAGAGACCGCAGGCGACGAGGTAGTACAGCGCAAGCGCGGCCGACAGCGCGAACACCGCAACCGCGGCAAGCGGCGCCGGCAGGCCCCCGTAGGTGTGCATCGAGATGAAGAGCCACCAGAAGGTGCCGCACAGCCAGGTGGTCGTGAAGATCCAGCCCTGGAACGCACCGCTGCGCCACGCGCCGCGGCGGCCGTCGGCATGGCGCATTCCGTCGAGCAGCCAGACGAGCGCCGCGAGCGAAAGAAGCTGGAGCCACCACTGCGGCTGGCCGTTCCATGGTGCGGCGATGGAAGCCGCCTGGGCGAGCCCCGCAAGCCCGAAGCCCAGGGCGCGGATCGGCGCGTTCAATCGGCCGCGTCGTCGCCGCGCGCCGGCGAGACCTTGAACCAGCGCACCGCACCACCCTTGGTGTGCAGCACGACGAAATCGAAGCTGCCGAGCGCATAGTGTTCGCCGCGCTTGGGCACGTGGCCCATCTCATGCGCGATCAGGCCGCCGATGGTGTCGAAGTCCTCGCCACGCGCCCGATCGTCGAAGTTGATGCCGAAGGCCTCGGCGACGCGCTCGATCGGCGTATCGCCCGCGACCCGATAGGTGTGGTCGGCGAGGCCGAAGATGTCGCCCTCGTCCTCGGGAATGTCGAACTCGTCCTCGATCTCGCCGACGATCTGCTCGAGCACGTCCTCGATGGTGATCAGGCCGGCCACGCGGCCGAACTCGTCGATGACCACCGCGAGGTGATTGCGGTTGCCGCGGAATTCGCGCAGAAGGTCGTTCAGGCCCTTGCTTTCGGGCACGAAGGTGGCGGGCCGCAGCAGCGCGCGGATGTTCAGGCCCGGCGCCCGCTGCAGCTTGAGGAGATCCTTCGCCAGCAGGATGCCGATGATGTTTTCCTTCTCTCCCTCGTAGACGGGGAAGCGCGAGTGCGCCGTGTCGATGACCAGGTTCAGCAGCGTGTCGTACGGCGCATCGATGTTGACCAGGTCCATGCGCGGCGCCGCCACCATCACGTCCCCAGCCGTCATGTCGGCCATGCGAAGCACGCCTTCGAGCATCACGCGCGACTCGGCGCCGATGACCTCGTTGTCCTCGGCGTCGGCGAGCGTTTCGATCAGCTCGTCGCGCGAATCCGGGCCAGGATTGATGAATTCCGCGAGCTTCTGGAAAAAGCTGCGCTTGTCTTCGCGTTCGCCGGGCGCGCGTTCAGGGTGAGGTTCGGCCACTGCAGGAGGGCGGAGTTGGGGGATGACAAGGATACACCCCCAGCCTCGCCCACTGCGTGTGGCTCGGGCACCCCCTTGCAGGGGGCAACACCGGCGGCCCGGCGGAGTCGGTTCCGCAGTGTTTCACGATCGGGCCCGGCTGCGCCGGCCGGACTCCCAGTCGGCGCAACGCGCCCGTCCGTTCGCGGGCCGCCGTGGAGCCGGCTGCGCCGGGCCACCGGCAGCGCCCCTGGCAGGGGGTGGGCGGCTACACGAAGTGAGCAAGCCCGGGGGCGAGCAAAGCTACTGCGCGGACCGCTCGCGCGCGGCCCGGACGCCGCTGCGGATGTCCTGCAGCTCGGCCAGGAAAGCCCAGAACTGCTTGGCGCGCGTCTTGAGCTGGTAGTCGACCTGCGCATAGTGCTGCAGGGCGATCTCGCTCATGCGGCTGTCGAAGGTCGCGGCGGGCAGTTCGAGGTGGGCTTCGGATTCGGAGCCGCTGCGCACGACGGTCGCGCCGGCGTTGCGGGCGATCTTCAGCATGGCGGCGTTCTCACTGAGCGCGTGGATGAACAGCATGCCGACGCCTTCGTTGCGGGCGACGACCACCGCGCGCTCGAACAGGCGGGCGCCGTAGCCTCGGCCACGCGCATGTTCGGCGACGGAAACACCGAACTCGGCGCAATCCTGCTCTTGGTCGGCAGGCGGAAAGGCCAAGTGAGCCATCGCGATCAGGTCGAGCCGGCGGTTGTAGATGCCGAACAATTCGTCGCGTTCGAAATCGAGCCCATCGACATAGCGCTGCACCTGCTCGTCCGAGGCGGCATAGCCGAAGCGCAAGTAGCGGTCGTGGGTGGATAGTGCGAGGAGGTGCTGCGCGATGCGGTCACGCTCGCGAGGCCCGATCGATCGGATCGGAACCATCACTGGGGCGGGCGCGGCCGCCCGCGGTTGCGCCTCAACCATCGGCGCCTTGAGGAACGAGCCGACGCCGAGTGAGGCTTTGAGGAGGGCCTTGGCGGTAAGCATGGCCCAAATATAAGGGTTTTCCCCTAGCCCTCAAGGGCATGGGGTTGCTTTGGCGTTTCATGGGTGACCCAGTCCGAAGGTGATCGAAGATGTCGCCAATCTGTCGCGCCGGCGTTACACCGGCACAGCCTTGGTCGCCTTCACGCGGTCCAACGCTGGGGTGCTTGAGCAGTGTGTCCATGATGAAGCGCCTGCAGTGGGCCATGTCGGCGACGACGAGGCGCAGGAAATAGTCCATATCCCCCATGAGTGCCGCGCATTCGACCACTACCTCTTCCGCCAGTTGGTCGTAAGTGGCACGCCCGTCGGCCTGCAGGCTGCTCAAAATTTGTCTATCGATCTTGTCCAATGCGTCCATGCGAGAGATTTTGCAGTCTTCCTGCAAGGTTGCTTGAGACAGGCCCGACAACACCGAGAGCGTGATCGGCGGCGCTCTTACAGTTGCAAACGGACGTCGCAAGCCTTGCGGCGTGAAACTGAAAGCAACCCGAACCCACCCCGGAGACCGCGCCATGAGCAGCACCGACACTACCGCTTTCACGCCTTGGGACAATCCGATGGGCACCGACGGCTTCGAATTCATCGAGTACGCGGCACCGGACCCCGCCGCGATGGGCAAGGTCTTTGAACAGATGGGCTTCCGGCCGATCGCGAAGCACCGCCACAAGAATGTGCTGCTTTATCGGCAGGGCACCATCAACTTCATCATCAACTCCGAGCCGGACTCGTTCGCGCAGCGCTTCGCCCGCCAGCACGGCCCGAGCATCTGCGCGATCGCATTCCGCGTGCAGGACGCGAAGGCCGCCTATGAGCGCGCCATTTCGCTGGGCGCCTGGGGCTTCGCTCCCGGCGCCGGCCCTGGCGAGCTGAACATCCCGGCCATCAAGGGCATCGGCGACAGCCTGATCTATTTCGTCGACCGCTGGCGCGGCAAGAACGGTGCGCAGCCTGGCGACATCGGCAACATCGGCTTCTACGACGTGGACTTCGAAGCGCTGCCGGGCCTCACAGCGGTCGAAGCACTCGCGCCCGCAGGCCACGGGCTGACCTACATCGACCACCTCACGCACAACGTCCACCGTGGACGGCTCAAGGAGTGGGCGGACTTCTACGAGCGCCTGTTCAACTTCCGCGAGATCCGCTATTTCGACATCGAAGGCCAGGTCACCGGCGTGAAGAGCAAGGCCATGACGAGCCCGTGCGGCAAGATCCGCATCCCGATCAACGAAGAGGGCAACGAAAAGGCCGGGCAGATCCAGGAATACCTGGACAGCTATCACGGCGAAGGCATCCAGCACATCGCGCTGGGCTCGCGCGACCTCAAGCACTCGGTGGATGCACTGCGTGCGTCGGGCGTCAAGCTGCTGGACACGATCGACACGTACTACGAGCTGATCGACAAGCGTATCCCGGGCCACGGCGAGAATGTCGCGGAGCTGAAGAAGCGCAAGATCCTCGTCGACGGCAAGAAGGGCGCGCTGCTGCTGCAGATCTTCAGCGAGAACCAGCTCGGCCCGATCTTCTTCGAGTTCATCCAGCGCAAGGGTGACGAGGGCTTCGGCGAAGGCAACTTCAAGGCGCTGTTCGAGAGCATCGAGCTCGACCAGATGCGCCGCGGCGTGCTCGCCGCCGCACAATAGCGCTCCTTTCATCTACAGGGGCTTCGCATGCGTCTGACGACATCGCTTCGTTCATCTCTTTCCATGGTGGCTGTGGCGTTGACGTTGGGCGGATGCGCGATGCCCGCGCAGCAGGGTGCTTCGATGACCGCGTCGCGCCTCGACGCAGTGCAGAAGTCCGGCGTGCTTCGCATCTGTACGCCGGGCGACTACCGGCCGTTCAGCTTCCAGAAGGCGGACACGAGCTACGAAGGCATCGACGTCGACCTGATGACCGCGTTCGGCGGCAGCCTTGGCGCGAAGCCCGAGTGGATCAAGACGACCTGGGCCAACCTGTTGCCGGATCTCGCGGCGGGCAAGTGCGACATGGCCGTCGGTGGCGTTTCGGTGACCACCGACCGGCAGAAGCGTGCATTCTTCAGTGCGCCCTACATGGTCAACGGCAAGACGCCGATTGCGCGCTGCGCGGACGTGGCCAAGTACCAGACGGTCGAGCAGATCGACAAGCCCGAGGTTCGCGTGATCTTCAACCCCGGCGGCAGCAACGAGCGTTTCGCACGCACGAACTTCAAGCGCGCCAAGCTCACGCTGCATGGCGAGAACGTGACGATCTTCGACGAGATCCTCGCCAATCGCGCCGACGTCTTCGTCACCGAATCGGCCGAGGCGATCACGCAGCAGAAGCTCAAGCCGGGCCTGTGCGCGATCAACCCCGACAAGCCGCTGCAGTACGGCGAGATGGCCTGGATGCTGCCGCGCGACGACGTTGCGTTCAAGGCGTATGTGGATCAATGGCTGCACTTGTCGCAGGCGGGCGGCGAGTTCCAGCGCACGATGGATCGCTGGCTCAAGTAGCACCGGACTGGGCTCGGGTCAATCGAGCAACGCCAGGGTCTCTCGCCGGACCGTCCTGTCGAAGGCAATTTCCACATGGCCCTGACCCACGACCGGGCGGTTGTCGGCGCCCGGCAGCGTGGCGACGGAAGGGGGGAACACGATGTTGTCGCTGTTCGAGTACCAGCAGGTGAAGGGCACTTGCCGTGCGCTGGTCTGCTCGCAATCGACCTTCCGAAGCCATTCGCCGTCCATCCGCATTTCCCGCCCATTGACCGTGCGGCCGAATCGCGCAAGCCAGGTGCCGCGGTGCGGCGTGGCAATCGTGACGATGCGGTGCACACGCGCGCCATCCGCATCCCGCAGCCATGCCCGGGCCGCAAGACCGCCCATGCTGTGACAGATCAGGAGCGGCGGCCGACCGGTCGCGGCGCTCACGCGCGCGATGGCCTCGTCGACGATCCGGACATAGTTGTCGATGGAGCCGAAAGGCGGCTCCAGATTGACTGCGACGAAAGCCCGCCCCCTCGCGCGCAGTTCGCGCAGCCATGGGTTCCAGAAGCCGCGGTTGCAGACGAAGCCGTGAATCAGGACCGCGCCGCGGCGTTCGTCCGGGAGCAACCGATCGGGGATCGATGCCCAGCGAAAAGGCTGCTGCCAGCAGAAGACGCGCGGCGCAACGCAGCACTCGGCAAGCCAGGCGCCGACGTATTGCATGACGGTGGCACGCTGAATCGGATCATCTGCCCCGACGCGGTAGCTCGCGATGAATTCGAATGCGAGGAATCCTGCATGGCCGAGAAACAGAACACACAGTCCCGCGATCGCGGTCGGCGGCGAGCGCATCCACCACGCACTCACCCACAGCATGGCGATGACGAGCGAGCCCAACACCAACCATCGCTGTAGTCGCGCAATCATGGGCGCAACTATCGCATGCGTGGCGGCGGCATCCGGCTCCTAGGACAAGCCCGGAGGGCGCAAGGAGGCACTCGCTTCGACAATCCGCGCCAAAGGAGATCACATGCAGGACGCTGCACGACTGAACTATCCGCCCGGTGTTCCGCACGAAGTGCACCCCGAGCAGTACCGCAATTTGGGGCAGCTCTTCGGCGAGTCGTTCACGCGTTATGCGACGCGGCCTTTCTCTGTGTGCATGGAGAGGTGGATGTCCTACGGGGAGCTCGACACGTTGTCGCAAGCCATGGGCGCATGGCTCCAGGCGCGCGGTCTCGAGCCCGGGGCCCGCGTGGCCATCATGCTTCCGAACGTCCCGCAGTTTCCTGTGACGATGTGTGGCGTTCTGCGCGCAGGATTCACCTGCGTCAATGTCAATCCGCTCTACACCGCGCGCGAACTCGAGCATCAGCTCAAGGATTCGGGCGCAACAGCGATCGTGATCCTCGAGAACTTCGCGGCAACGCTCGAGCAGGTCATCGACCGGACCGCGATCCAGCACGTGGTCGTCGCATCGATGGGCGATCTTCTGGGGGGCGTCTATGGCGCCTGGATCACGTTGGCCGTCAGACATCTCGCCAAGATGGTGCCGGCGTACAAGTTGCCGCTCGACAGGGGCCGGACAGTCACGCCGTTCGCGAAGGTGATCGGAGAAGGTCGTGGTCGCCCATTGGCTGCGGACCCCAGCACGCTGAACTCGGTCGCATTCCTTCAGTACACGGGTGGCACCACCGGCCTGTCGAAGGGCGCGGTGCTCACGCACCGCAACATCGTTGCGGCGACGCTGCAGGCCGAAGCCTGGTTCACGCCGGCGCTCGCGCGCGCGGGGGATCTCTCGAAGATCAACAGCATTGCGGCGCTGCCGCTGTATCACATCTTTGCGCTGACGCTGTGCCTGCTGGCGATCCGGCAGGGCTCGCATCTCACGCTGATTCCTAATCCACGTGATTTCGACAAGTTCGTCGGCGTGCTTAAGCGGCGGCCCTTCCACATGCTGCCGGCGGTCAACACCTTGTTCAACGCCTTGCTGGTGCATCCAGAGTTCAAGACGGTCGATTTCTCATCGCTCTTCGTCTCGCAGGCCGGAGGGATGGCGGCCTCGGAGGGCACGGCCCGCAAGTGGTTCGAGGTCACGGGGTGCCCGATGATCGAAGGCTGGGGCATGAGCGAGACGTGTGCGATCGGGACCAACAACCCGGTTTCGAACTCCAAGTTCACTGGAACGATCGGCCTGCCGTTGCCGGGCATCGAGATCGCGATCAAAGACGATGAAGGGCGCACACTGCCCGCCGGAGAGGCGGGGGAGCTTTGCATCAAGGGTCCGAATGTCATGGCTGGCTACTACAACCAGCCGGCAGAGACCGCGGCAGCATTCACGACCGATGGCTTCATGCGCACGGGCGACATCGCTGTGATGCAGCCCGATGGCTATAGCCGCATCGTGGACCGGAAGAAGGACATGATCCTCGTGAGCGGCTTCAACGTTTTTCCCAACGAACTCGAAAACGTGATCTCCCTGTGTCCGGGCGTCGTCGAATGCGCAGCAGTGGGCGTTGCCGACGAAAAGCAGGGCGAGGCGATCAAGGTGTTCGTGGTTCGAAAGGACGCGTCAGTGACGGAGGAAGCGGTCATGCGCTACTGCCACGACCAACTGACCGGCTACAAGCGCCCAAAACACATTGAATTTCGAGATTCGCTGCCGAAAACGAACGTCGGAAAGATTCTGCGCAGGGAACTGCGAGCGGCTTCGAATCATTAAACAGAGAAAATCGGCTCGCCCCCGTATTCGCAATCCGCTCAGAATCGGAATCTGCGCAAAAGCAAAAAGCCCAGCCTGATGAGGGCTGGGCTTTTTGGGGCTGTAAGAGCCTGACGATGACCTACTTTCACACGGGAACCCGCACTATCATCGGCGCTGAGGCGTTT